>CADCVF010000029.1 GCA_902806095.1 uncultured Rubrobacteraceae bacterium | reverse complement strand
GCTTTCCCGTCCGCCCTGGTCGGTCGCGACTCCGACGACGACTATGGAGGCTCCGTCACCCTAGAGCGTCGGTCAAGAATTAGGCAGCCTTCGCGGTAGCCGCCTGGTAGCGTGCAATCACATGCAAATTATGCACAACTGCCGTCCGCCGCAAATCCAACAGGTTCTTCCGAGCCCCGCGATAGCGCGCACGGTCTCCTTGCCAATAGCCCACATGCGCAAGGCCATGCTCCACCGCTGTCCGCTCCCGCAACTTTGCTCGCCCTTGCGCCGTCAATTGCCGCTCGCGCAACTCTTCCATCAACTTCTCATCCGGATGGATACTCACGCTTCGCCCCTGAGCACTGCGTGTGCAGCGCTCTCGCACCGGGCACTCCCGACAGCGTGCTGCTGGAAACTGCACCTGCCCGCCCACCTCAAACGGCAGCACCACATTGTTCGGACAGCGGATCTCCTGCCGCTCCCAGTCCAGCTGAAAGGCTGTCTTAGCAAAGTAGGGCCCACGTCGCACTGGCCATGCTTTACAGTAGATGGCCACCTCGGCGCTACGCTCCTGCACCACCCGACTTGCCAGATAGGCCCGGTCGATGTGCCATTCGCGCACCGTCAGTTTTTGGGCTGCCAGGTCTTGCTCAATGCTGTCAGTCACACGCGCTTCCGGCACATTCGCCGGCGTGATGCCGACGACCGGGATCAGCCCGCTGTCCAGATCGCGCAGCACATGCCGCTTATAGCCGTCCACCAGTTGGCTCCGGCTCTTGCGCCCGTGGCGCATCTCACCATCTTCCACACTAATACGCCGCTCCGGCGCCACTCCCTCGCGCAACGTCGCACCACCGGAGGCAGAGAGGGTCACATCCTGCGCACACACTTGGTGCGCAACCGCCAAGCTCTCGGCCATCTGCTCGGCCACACGTGGCGTGGCCGTGACCAGGTCCGCATGGCTTCCGACCCAGCGTTCAACGCTCAGCAGGGTTTCAAGGACCAGGTGCAGTGCCTGGTCGCGGGCGGTCGGCGCATCCCAATCCAGATCCAGCGCTGCTTTCAGACTCGACGCCGCAAGCAGCTCAGCCCCAGCATCCTGTGCCACATCCGCCAGCTCCCACCCCTGCTGACGCGCGATCACGCCCAGAGCCTTGCGCAGGGCGTGCCCCAGAAGGTTATAGGTATCTTCGACGCGACCGGCGCCCCACAGCGGCGAGCTATCGAGCGCCGCGCGCAGGTGGCGCGAGCCAAAGGCACCCGTCGTGGCTGCGAGGTCAACCGTCCGTTCCAGCAGGCGTCGATCAAGGTGCTGGGCAAGCAAGCGAGCGCGAAAGGCGACGAAGGTGCCTTTGCTGAAGGGCGGCGTTTCCGTGTCGAGGCAATCGAGGACAAGTTGCCAGCGGCGATCCATGGTGGTGGCCTCAATGACTTCGTCGTCGGAGACACCGGTGTAGGCTTGAAGGATCAGCGCCAGCGCGAGTTGGGCGGGCGGCACGGGTGGCTGGCCCTGGGGAGCAGCTTTGTAGAGCGCAGCCAACTCGTATTGAAAGGCATCGGAGAAGAGGGTATGCCGATGATGACGGAGAAAGACAAAGAGCTTGGCGCGTCGGATGCGGTTGAGGACCGCTAGTTCGGCGACAGACGGCTCGAGAGGTGGCTGCCAGAGGGCTGGACGCATGGTGCTGCTCCCTTCCTGAGCGAAGGATGAGTTGTGAGCCACCATGCTACCACCCCACATGAGAATACATGACCGACGTTCTAGAAACTCGTCGGTATCCACGCGCGTCGTCGTGGAACGCC
>CADCVF010000028.1 GCA_902806095.1 uncultured Rubrobacteraceae bacterium | reverse complement strand
GGCCCGAGCAGTGGCTCGCCGTCATCGCCGACCTTCGACTTTGTCCGTACGGGCGACATCCTCTTGCCCGTCTTCGGTATCGTTGGCCTAAAGAGGTGGGAGATCGATCCGGGCTTGGAAAAATCGAGGACCCTGTCCACCTCGGAGATGCTCATCGCCCAGCACTCTTCGACGGTTCGTTTCTTGTTGTGGTAGTTCCAGCGTCCGCTGCCGGTGCCGCCCATCTATAGACCTCCTTTTTTCCTAGATCAACAGGAGCGATCGCACTTACACTGTGGTGGCTCTATCTACTAGCTGCTCCAGAGCAGGCTCGTGCGGCCGTCCGAGACCGCTTGTGGCACATGCAGCCGTGATGTGGGCGTCCCCGACCGCCCGGTTCGTTGGTTGCCGCCATGCAGGCGTAGGTGGTTCTTAGAAAAGCAGTGCAAATCATCGTCATGAGCGTCACCGTCGGCACGCTTCCCGTATTTATCGAGTTACTGTGTGACGCTGCATATACGCTCTCTCGTGACCGTCACGTGATCGTCATGTTCATCGTCATCGAGGGAAAGGCTTAGGTAAGCTGCATTCTCGCCCTCATGACGATGATGACGCTCATGACGATGATATACGGGTCTATTCTAGATGAGGGGATGCGCCTCTACTTCGTAGACTCTTGGTCCGACAAGGCTCCTTCGGCCATCCGCTCGATCAGGCACAGAGTGGCCCGCGCGTCCCCAAGGGCCGTGTGGTTGGCGCCCGGCAGCTTCTGGTTCTTGTAACCACCCCTCTTTGAGCGCTCGCCCACGTAGACCGCAAACGCCCGCATGGCGCACTCTCAGGACACAAGCTCCCCGGCTAGCGCCGCCCGCGCCCCCAGACGTCCAACTGCTGTATCCTACACCCTGCGGTCGTAGGACGCGTTGTAGACGACAACACGCTTCGCCCACAGCACATCCAGAAGATCCGGATAGACTTCGAAAAAGCGCCTCTCACCCGCTAGGCTCTCGGCCGTATAGCCGTGTACCCGGGACGCCCGGGATCTATGGGGCACGAGGGCTTGATCAGCGAGTCGAAGAGAGGCTCTCCCCGGCTGGATAAAACTCCGACCTCAACGAAATCTATGGTATTGCCAAGGTCTGTGGTCTCCGAGTCCAAGACCACAAACTCGCCCCCCGACAAGAGGGAGCGCGCCCACTGGATGGCATCCTCGCGGCTGCCTATTCGAGCGGGAGAAGCCTCTGTTGGTATGCTGATCGAATCTTGCATCCTGCTCTCATCTTCGCATGGCGCGGGTGCCTTGACCACCGCAGGACCACTTCGGAGATGCCCATCGTCCAGCATACTTCGATGGTGAGTGCCTGCGCCGTCACCCCACGGCCGAAAGGCGACATCGTGCTCTCGGCACCAACTGATAGCATTAACGACATCCTGGACATTTTGACATAAGACGATTACGAGGGGGAACGTAGAGAATTGTCGGGCCCAGAGGAGACGAGCGCTCTCATAGTCCGGGCTATCGGGAAAAACCAGACGTCCTGTGAGTTTACTCCCACCGTTAGCGAGCACATCCTGCATCTATGACTCCCTTCCCGTTCCCTTCGGGGTGTTTGCGGCATCCCGAAGCCGTTTGTTGGTCTACTGGCTTTACGGGATAGATCTATGAAACGGCATGCCACGCCTCCCTTCCATTCGGTAGCCCGGCTGTCTCTTACTAAGAGGTCCGTGGCTTTGCGCCCCCGCCTCGCGACGGATTTGCCTTTCTCGCGGCACCGGAGCGCCTGCGCGTGACTACGGTAGGGCAGCAGGGTAGCTGGCCCCGGGCTAGGAGGAGGCAGGTAGGATCGGTCGAGCCATCAATGTACCTGATTGCCTGTTGGACCAAACCTGAAAGCCGTTGCCTGATACCCGGCGCCTGGCATTGCGGAGGGCCCCTTGGTTTGCTCCATGGTCAGCAAGGTAGTATCTTGACCACTCCGAATCTACCGGAGTCACAGAAAGGCGGCCCGCCATGAGCATTCCTTTAGGTCTGCTACTGCTGTGCATAGCCATGGCACTCGCGGTCGGTGGATTGATACTCGTGGAGCGGTTGGTACCGATCGGCGTGCGCAGGCAACACAACGACGTTGCCGGCTTTATCTACGCGGTGCTCGGGGTGGTATACGCCGTGCTGCTCGGGCTAATGGTTGTGGCGGTGTGGGAGGAATGGAACCAGGCCGCACACACAGCGGATGACGAAGCCAGCTCGCTGTCCGAGATCTTCTGGATAGCCGATAGGATGCCCGAGTCGGAAGGCCGCCACATCCAGGAACTGGTCCGCTCCTACGCCAGGGTGGTCGTCAACGAGGAGTGGCCGCTTATGGAACAGGAGAAGTCGAGCCCGAGAGCGTGGGACCTGCTGGATGAGATAAGGGTCGACCTGCAGAGTTTCGAACCATCCACCCCAGGACAGCAGGTGCTCTACGAACAGGGGTTCGAGCGTATGCGCGATCTCGCGGACGCCAGGCGAGACCGGCTGCTCGAAGCCGAGCAGGGATTGCCCGCTATCCTCTGGGTCGTGCTGATAGTCGGGGGAATCATCGTCGTAAGCTTCACATATCTCTTCGGCCTGGATAGCACCCTGGTCCACCTTCTCATGGTAGCCGCTCTGGCCCTGATCATCTCCCTCGTACTCTTCACGGTTGCCGCCCTCGATTTCCCGTTCAAGGGCGACATAACAATCGGCCCCGACGCTATGGAACAGGTCCTCAGCAGGTTCGAAAGCAGCAAGCTCAGAGATCTCTGAAGGCGCACCTTGTAGGGGCGGTACGCGAACTAAAACTATCTTCCCTGTGTCCCGATAACACGTTCGGTGAGAGACGACGTTTTCGAGACGGCCACGCGTGGTCCTGGTGCGCGGCGACCACAGACCGGAGCATTTGCACGTTACAGGCCGCACGTAATCGTGTCGATGCTGGTCATGATCGTGCTGGTCGGCGGCGCCCTTTACACGGCGCGCCTCTCGGAAGGAGCGCCGAGGGTCGTTTACACCGCCTCCCTGGAAGTGATAGAGGATGAATCTCAGGACTCGCTCAAGATAGACATAAACACCGCGGACGTCGAGGAGCTCGACGAGTTGCCTGAGGTTGGGCCATCCACTGCGGAGAGCATCCTCCAGTACAGGCAGTCCAACGGGCAGTTTTCCTCGGTAGACGAACTCGAAGAGATACCTGGGATCGGGCCCGAGACCCTGGAGAAGATAGCACCCTTTGCCACGGTCTAGGGAGACGAGGCGAGCCGGACCTGACCTGGATCTCAGCCCCCCAGTGAGGTTGGACCTCTGGGCGATCCTGCTCGCGTCGGGAATCGCTTTAGGCACTGTAGCACCACCCCTCGCCCCAGGGTTCCTCGTGGCCGGGTCTATAGTCGCGATCGGCGCGCTCTTGTGGAGGGTTCTCGTCCCCACCGAATGGCGTCTGATGGCAATCCTGGCACCCATTTTCGCTGCCGTAGGCGTCGCGATCGCACTGCTGCACGCGGCCACACCGGATCCACTCGCCGATCTGGCGGCCATGGAGCCGGGGGAGGTCGCGCTCGTCGGCCGGATATCCTCGCCTCCCGAAAGCAGCAGCTTCGGCTACATGGCAGACCTCAGGGTCGAGAGGCTCTGGTACCAGGACAAGGAGGTCCTGCGCGGGGGAGGGGTCGAGGTCTTCGCCGGAGACCTCAGCCTCGGCGTAGGCGACAGGGTAATGGTTCACGGTGAGATCTCACGCCCCCAGATTGGTGAGGACGGCTTCGATTACAGCCGATACCTCGCGACAAAAAGGATCAGCGCGCTCGTCGAAGCGACGAGTGTGAGACCGGTCGGGGAGGAGCGGGGTTGGATCGGCCAGGTACACCGCCGTACGGACGTTGCGCTCGGATACGGCCTCAGGCCGCGCGAGGCCGCCGTCGTGCGGGGGATGGTACTCGGGGATCGCTCGCTCATGCCCGAAGAGTTGGAGAAGTCCTTTCAGCGCTCGGGTGTAACCCACGTACTCGCCATCTCCGGCCAGCACGTCGTGATACTTGCTGCCGTTATCTACTTCGCCCTCCGCCTCTTCGCCATACCTCCCACCATACGCGCAGGCGTTACGATTGGCCTGATCTGGCTCTACATCCTCATCGCCGGCGCCCCTCCTTCAGCCATCAGGGCCGGGGTCGTGGCAACGTTCGTGCTCGCCGCGCCGCTCCTCGGGCGCCAGGTCTCGGCCCTGCACTTCATGACGACGATGCTGGCCCTGGTGCTCGCATACAACCCGCAACTCATCTACAGCACAGGCTTCCAGCTCTCCGTGGCCGCCGTCTTCGGGATCCTGCTCCTCACCAAACCAATAAAATCCCTCGTAGCGCGCACCCTGCTCAAACCTTTCGCCAGACCGCCAGAGCCCGTCTCGAACCTGATCTCCGTCTCTCTGGCGGCCCAGCTAACGACCTCACCCATAGTCGCAGCCACCTTCGACCAGGTCTCTGTCGTCGGAGTCCTTACGAACCTTATTGCCGTGCCGCTTTCAGGGCCGATCCTGATCCTCGGGCTCCTCGGCTCCATTGCCGGAAACATCTACCCCTTGCTCGCCTACCCGCTAAACGCCTGCAACGGCTTTCTGGTAACCATCCTGATACAGACCGCACGAGTAGCCTCCTCGCTCCCGTTCGCCTCAGTAACGACGCCGGGCGTACCCCTGCTCCTAGTCGCCCTGTTCTACTTAGGATGCATGCCCCCAATAATCGCCGAACGCGCCTTCTCCAGTGATCACAAGTCCCTGTGGCCGGCACTCCTCCTAGCATGGTCGGTCCTGTGGCTGATACTAGTCGCCGCCGGCCGCATCTGACACCCCGAGCATAATACTCGAGCCCTGGTCACCACGAGCCATCAGCCCCCCATCACATGCTAAGCTGAAATGCTGACAAGGCGGCGGAGCCGCCGGGCTGACAAGCGAAGCCCGAAGGGCGTAGCGTGCTGAAATGCTGACACGAGGATGAGATGAAAGGCAAACTGGCGATTGGCGGACTGCTCCTTGGAGCAGCTTTGGGAGCTTACAGGAGGCTACGCAGACCCACCTCGCTCGAAGGCAGATTCGCGGATGCCCCGATTAAGATCCTTATCGTCGGCGGTGGATTCGGAGGACTCGCCGTGGCGAGAGGGTTGGCGCGCATGTTCGACGGAAGCAAAGATGTGGGTGTCGCCCTGCAGGATCACAGGAACTACACAACCTTCTGGCCTATGGTACCTTCGGTCATCCCAAGCAACGCGGAGGTTCGCCACGTGGCACACTCCCTCCGGCGCATCCTCAAACCCTTGGGAATAGAGTTCTTCCAGGACGAGGTGGAAGAGGTTGATTTCGAGACGCGTCGGCTAAAGGTGGCCGAGCGCGATTAACCTTACGACTACCTTGTTCTGGCCCCAGGTAGCCGCACCACTTTCTTCGGCACCCCAGGCGCCGAAGAGAACGCTATGGATATCAAGGGTCTGCGTGACGCCCTGCGCGTACGCAGCCACGTGATCGATCGCTTCGAGGAAGCCGAGCACCTCGAGGACCGTGCTCCTGAGGACCTGCTCACCTTCGTAGTCGTCGGCGGAGGTCCCACAGGGGTGGAGGCGGCGGCCGACACGCACGATTTGATCTTCGTAGTCCTCGAAGAGGACTACCCCAACGTAGACTTCGACAGTGTGCGTGTCGTGCTGGTGAACGCCGGAGATCGCATCCTCAAAGGCCTCGACTCCGCGCTCGTACACGCCGCCACGCGCAGGCTCGCCTCCCAGCGAATAGAGGCCATCAACGATGCCAAGGTCGAAGAGGTCAGGCCCGATGCCGTAGTGATCTCAGACGAACGCACCATTCCGACCCGCACCACCATCTGGGCCGCCGGGATCGAACCCCCGCCTCTAGTCGGTAACCTGGACGTACAAAAGGACCATCGCGGTAGGATCCTCATCGACCAGTACCTGCGGGTGAAAGGAAGCCCCGAAGTCTACGCTGTGGGTGATTGCACCAGCATCCAGTACGACGGACCGCCTGTCCCCGCCCTCGCCCAGGCCGCAGAACAGGAGGGTACGCTGGCAGCGTCGAACCTCGCAGCAGAGATCGAGGACAAAGCGCCCGTCCCATTCCGTTACCGCTCCGTAGGCCAGCTGGTTGACCTCGGAGAGGGTAGCGCCCTCGTCGACATACTCGGAGTAAACCTCAGCGGCCTGCTCGGGGCGTACGTCTGGAAAGCAGTCTACCTTTACGAGTTGGGCTACGACCTAAACCGGGTGCATGTGCTCGCCGACTGGACCATCGACATGTTCACCCGCCCTGACACCTCCAAACTCTTCGGAGACTCCAGTCAGCCGAAAACACATACCTGACACCTGATGCTGCTCTAAGCAATCCACCGGATTACGCTGCATCTCGGTGCCTGTAGCGTTTAGAATACTCGTGTGACTGTCTACCTGCTTTTGGGAGATGATGAGGAACGGAAGGCCCGCGGCGTCGAGAAGCTGCGCGCCGGAAGGACGGTCGAGGCTTATGATGCTTCGGCGGTAGGCCCAGAGAGCCTCGTCTCGGCCTGCAACTCCTTCTCGCTCTTCGGAGAGGGACCGTTCGTCGTCTTGAGGGACCTCGACGCCTGGAACGCTGCCCAGAAGGCAGTCATCGTTGACTACCTCGAGGACCCTTCGCCGGGATCTGACCTGATCCTTCTCGGCAAGAAGCTCGGCGCCCGTGAGAGGCTACTCGCAGCGGTCGAGAAATCGGGAGAGGTCCATACCTTCGAGCAGCCGACAGGCAAGGCCCTGGTCAAATGGCTCGTCGGCCACGCGAAGAAACGGGACCTGGATCTCCCCGAGGACGTGGCAGAGGACCTGTCAAACCGCTGCTCTGGTGACAAGATGCGCCTGCTGCAGGAGACGGAGAAGCTGGCGCTCTACGTCGGTGAAGGCACAGCGACCCACGACGACGTAGCCGCCTTGTGCCCACCCGACGTCCAATCCAACATCTTCGCATTCGTCGACTCCCTGGCCGCCGGGAAACGAGACAGAGCGATCGAGTTGCTCGAGGGCCTGATCGGCACGGGCGAGCCTCCGCTCCGTCTCACGTTCATGATCCGTCGCCAGTTCCAACTCGTCGCCCGCGCCCGCGCCCTCATCGACCGCGGAACGCCGCGGAAAGAGCTTGCGAGCAGGCTCAAGGTACCGCCGTTCGTGGCGCGCAAGCTCGAGGAGCAGGGGCGCAAATTCGACGAGGAAGACGTGGACCGTGCCCTGGTCTTGATCCAGGATCTCGAGAGCGGCCTCAAAGGAGGGAGCGGCCTCTCCGACGAGCTTCAGGTCGAGATGACCGTGCTCGGGCTGTCGGAGGCATCAGCATGACCCCGCAAGGTACGGACAACCTCAGGCTCGTCGATCTCGGCGATGCGCCATACCGTGAGTACAGAAAGCATCTGGTGCGCGATTACGCAGCGGATAAAGTTCGCGCCGGCGCCTGGTCAGCGGCCGACGCAGAGAACAGAGCTGCGAAGGACTTGGACGTACTGCTGCCAGAGGGACCCGCCACACGCAACCACTTCCTCTATTCCCTCAGGGACGACGCAGTACCGGCCGAAGTCGGCACCGTATGGTTCGCGCTCAGGGACTCGGCCGTCGGCCGGTCTGTCTGGATCTACGACATCATCATCCACGAGACCTTCAGGCGCAAGGGTTACGCCTCCAGCACGTTGGATCTCGTCGAGCACAAAGCCGAAGAACTAGGCGCCAGGAGCGTAGAGCTACACGTATTCGGCCACAACCACGCGGCGCAGGCACTCTACGAAAAGGTGGGCTACAACATAACGAGCATCACCATGGCCAAGCCCATACACATCCAAGAAGGCTGAAGTCCTAGTAACCCATAGTTGCGAGCACACGCATCACCTCGAAGTCCCCACTATTTAAGACAGTCACTTTGGGAAGCTGAAATGCTGAAGTGCTTGCAAAGAGGTCTCACCTCTTTGCGCTCAGCTATGAAGCTACTGCAGCCCCATCTGGAGGACGCCCATGGCTTCATCATAATGCTGAGCCCAGATATCCTCCTGGCTACCATCCGGTGCCCTTCGCCAATCCTCGAGCTGCGAGGGGCCGGCCTCGCGTGAGAAGTGCACCCTGTGCAGCACCTCCCAAAGGTGCGGGTGATGCACCTTCATGCGCTCCAGAACGGAGTGCAGCTCATGGTCACCCTCGGGCTCGGAGAGCCTCTCCAACGCCTCCTCCTTGGCCGCGTAGTCACGTTCGCCCACGGTCTACTCCTTTCCTCGATCGGTCCATAATACCAAGCGCAAGCACTTTCCCGCACGTTGCCCGCCTACTGCCTCGAGCCACGCGGACGTACACGAATCGCCCAACCAGCCAACAGCAATAACAGCTGAAATGCTGACAAGCGAAGCCCGAAGGGCGTAGCGTGCTGAACGGCCTGTGGAAGCTCGTGTCGTGCTTGCTGTAGCTACGACTCGGCATGCGTCGGGCCCTGTACACACTGTGGCCTTCGTCAGTGCTTTGACTGTCCTATCTCAACCTGCAATCGTTGATCCTGGCTTCTTCACCGCGATCATCTTGTTTCCACCCCGCTGGAACTCGTAGGGAACTTCTGTGATCTCTACTCTGTAGCCTCGCTTCTGCAAAGTGTCAACCACCGGCTCCAGGTGCGGCGACGGTCCCCCGTAGCTCTTCAGTAGTGGAAAGATGCGAGCCTCGGTCGCGACCCGGCACATCTCCCCGATAGCAGCGATGTGGAAGTCCGCGGAGAGTTGCTCTGTGTAGGTGAACAGAAAGGCCGAGCAGAGGGCCAGATCGAACGCATCGTCGCGAAGATCGAGATGCGGGAGCGCCTGGTCCAGATAACGTCCCTCTGCTCTTCCCTTCGGGAAGTCCGTGAGGAATCTTTGCATCGCCGCCATGCGTACCTCGCCCAGATGCTCGGGTGACGTAATGTCGTGCCAAACAAACTCGTCTCGGGCCGCCCGCGCGTTGGCTACCATGGTGTCGAAGGTCGCCTCGATGCGGGCCCGTATCTCGTTTGCGGTAAGGCTGTAGAGCGGGTCACAAGAGATCACTTCGTGCCCTTCCGCGGAGAGCTCGACGTTGAAGCTAGCGGGACCGGCGGCGCAGTCGATGATCGTGCCAGAGAGGTCGCCTGGCGTCAGGGCGAACATCCTGGCGTATTCTTCCCGAGATCGTCCCCAGGGAACGACCCCGACGAGTTTGGGGGTTGGTCTCTACTCGCTCCTGTCGGTCGCGAGCGCCTTGTCGAGGCGGCTCACCTTGCGAGCAGCCCTGTTCGGGTGGATTATGCCCTTGGTCGCGGCCTTGTTGTACTCCCTCTGGGACTCGTCCCGGATCCGGCGGGCCTCCTCTTCATCCCCAGAATCGACGGCCCTGTAGAAGCTCTTGGAGAGGTTACGAAGGCGGGTCCTGACACCCTTGTTGTGTGCGCCACGCTTGACGCTCTGCTTGTCGCGCTTGGATGGTGCGGGCACGCTGGCTCCTCAGATCGGATCTTCCTGACCGGGAGAATGTAACACAAGTAGAGCAAAGCGGCAATCATGGTAGAATCTCCCGGTGAAAATCATCGAGCGTACCCGCAATTTCTGCATAATAGCGCACATTGACCACGGTAAGAGCACCCTCGCAGACAGGCTGCTCGACATAACAGAAGCCGTCCCCGAGCGCGAGCGGATGGACCAGATCCTCGACACAATGGACCTGGAGCGCGAGCGTGGAATCACGATCAAGGCCCAGGCCGTGCGCGTCCTCTACAACAGGGGAGACGGCGAGTACAACCTGAACTTGATCGACACGCCTGGCCACGTGGACTTCGCCTACGAGGTCTCGCGGGCCATAGCAGCCTGTGAAGGCGCCCTCCTCATCGTCGACGCGAGCCAGGGCATACAGGCCCAGACCCTCGCTAACTTATACCTGGCGATGGAGCACGACCTCGAGATCATACCCGTGCTCAACAAGATAGACCTCCCCATAGCCGACATTCCGGCCGTCACGGAGGAGCTCGTAGAACTCCTCGGCGTGGAGGAGGAGGAGATCATCAAGATCTCAGCCAAAACCGGCGAGAACGTAACGGGGGTCCTCGACGCGATCGTGGACCGCGTTCCTGCGCCGCAGACGGAGCACGATGAGACCCGGGCCCTCATCTTCGACTCCCACTACGACCCTTACCGCGGCGTCGTCTCCCTCGCGCGTCTTTTCGACGGTGAGCTGAAGAAGGGCGACAGGGTAAGGGCGATGGGGAGCGAGGAGCACTTCGAGCTCCTCGAGGTCGGTTGCTACTCTCCGAAACCGACCGCCCTCCCCGTCCTCGCAACAGGCGAGGTGGGGTATGTGATCGCAGGCCTCAAAGACATCGAAGCTCTGCGCGTCGGCGATACAGTCACGCGGTCGGAGAAGCCCGCTTTTAAACCGTTGCCAGGCTACTCGAAGGCACTGCCAACGGTCTTTTCGGGCCTCTATCCCACGGAGGGCGACGACTTCGAACGGCTCAGAGACGCCCTCTCCAAGCTGCAACTGAACGACGCCTCGCTCTTCTTCGAGCCCGAAAACTCCAGGATGGGTTTCGGGTTCAGGTGCGGTTTTCTGGGCCTTCTGCACATGGAGATAATCCAGGAGCGCCTCGAGCGTGAGTTCGACCTCGACCTCATAGCCTCCTCCCCGAGTGTGAAGTACGAGGTCGTCGTCGAGGGCGGGCTCCTCGAGATCACCAACCCGAGCGAGCTACCCGAGATCTTCGATGAGATCAGAGAGCCCATTGTGCGGGCGACCGTGATCTGCCCCAAAGAGTATGTAGGTGCCGTAATGGGACTCTGCCACGAGAGGCGCGGTGTCTCCGTTGGGATGGAGTACATCTCGACCCGCAGGGTGCAGCTCACCTACGACCTGCCGCTGGCCGAGATCATCACTGACTTCTTCGACGCCATGAAGAGCCGCACAAAGGGCTACGCCTCCTACGACTACGAGCCGCTTGGCTACGAGCCATCCGACCTGGTAAAGGTCGAGGTCCTCGTCTCCGGCGACACCGTGGACGCGCTCTCGATCATCGTCCACCGCGACAAGGCCTACCATCGCGGCCGCGCGCTCGTCGAGAAGCTCAAAGAGTTGATCCCACGCCAGCAGTTCGAGGTGCCCGTGCAAGCCACGATGGGCAAGCGCGTGATCGCCCGTGAGACCGTACGCGCCTACCGCAAAGACGTTACGGCCAAATGCTACGGTGGCGACATAACCCGTAAACGCAAGCTCCTCGAGCAACAGAAAAAGGGCAAACGCCGCATGAAGCAGGTCGGCAACGTGGAGATACCACAGGAGGCCTTCCTCGCCGCACTACGTATATAGCACTTCAGCACGGCGCTACGCGCCTTGTCAGCATTTCAGCCTGTCAGCTTTCCTAGCAGCAAGATCCGGCTTGCTGAAGTGCTGACAAGCGAAGGCGTACGCCTGAGCGTGCTGAAATGCTGACATGCTAAAATCACCCACGGTATGACACACCTCGAGCTCTCAGAGAGGCAACGCGAGCTACTGCTCAAGACGCTGGAGATCTACATCTCCACGGGCGCCCCTGTCGGTAGCCATGCCCTCTCCGACGAGTTGGACGCGAGCAGTTCGACCATCAGGGCCGAGCTCGCCCACCTCGAGTCTCTAGGTCTGCTCGACCACCCGCACACCTCGGCCGGAAGGGTCCCGACGGACAGCGGCTACAGGTACTACGTCGACGCCCTGATGGAGGCGAACCAGAAGGACGATACGGCGTTCGCGGCCCTCGAAGATTACGGCAACGTGGACGAGTTGCTGAGGGGCGTCTCGGAGGGGATGAGCGAGGTGACCCGTCTTCTGGCCGTGGTCGCGGGCCCGACTGTCCTCGGCGAGTCGCTCGCCCGCGTCGACTACCTGCCGCTGGGCGAAGGTAGGCTCCTTCTCGTTGTATCCATGGAGAGCGGCGCCTCTTCGAGTGCGGCGATCACACTTCCCATCCCCGTCGAAGACGAGGAACTGCGCGGCATCTTCGCAGCACTCAACGCCTGGCTTGGTGGGCGTCCGATTGGCACCGACCTCGAGCTCGGGCTCGCGGCGCGCACAGCGCTCTCGGACCACGACCCGATGACCGTGGGAGCCGTCCTCGAGGCTGTAGGTGCGCTGGGAAGGGTGACGGAGCGGGGAGTCTTCATCCAGGGCGCCTCGGCCCTCCTGAGCCGCCTGGACGACCTCGACCCGGGTAGCCTCTCGGCCGTGATCGAGGTCTTCGAACGCCGGCGCTGGCTGCTGCGCCTGATGGGCGACGCCCTCCGACGCTCGGTTACTAGCAGCGGGGTCGTCGTCTCCATCGGCACGGAGAGCGGCTTTTTGAACCTGACGGGCACGAGCCTCGTGGCCTCGGCCTACAGCCGCCGCGAGCGCCCCTACGGGGTTGTCAGCCTGATCGGCCCCAAACGGATGGACTATGACGCGGCCATAACGACGGTCCGCTCGGCCGCGGAGGCCCTGACAAACTGTCTGGACGCCAGGTTCTAGTTGGCGACGAAGCGCGACTACTACGAGATTCTGGGCGTGTCCAGGGAAGCCTCGGACGCAGAGATCAAGAAGTCCTACCGGCGCCTCGCCCGCTCCCACCACCCCGACGCGAACCCAGGCGACCACGAGGCAGAAGACCGTTTCAAGGAGCTCACCGAAGCCTACGAGGTCCTCTCGAATCCGGAAGCCAGGCGCGCCTACGATACCTACGGTCACCAGGTGCCGCGCGGCGCAGGAGCCGCAGGCTACCCAGGCGGCGGAGACCCGTTCGGAGGCTTCCAGGACATCTTCGAGGCTTTCTTCGGCGACCGCTCTTTCGGGGGCTCTTACTTCGGCGCCTCTACGGCGCAGGGTCCTAGCCGCGGTAGTGACGCTGAAGTCCAAGTAGAGGTCTCCCTACGCGAGGCCGCGTTCGGGGCAGACCGGGAAGTCAACGTCCAGGTCGTCAGAAACTGTGGCGTCTGCGACGGCGTTGGGGGCAAGGAGTCGCACGTCTGTCCTACCTGCAGCGGCGCAGGATCGGTCAGGACGGTGCGTGAGAGCATCCTCGGGCAGATGGTGACGACCCAGGCGTGTTCGACGTGCGGCGGCCGCGGCCGCGTAATCGATGTCGTGTGCGACAACTGTCGCGGCAGCGGGAAGATCTCAGAGGTGCAGGCCCGGCGGCTGCGGGTGCCTGAAGGTATCGAGAGCGGCATGAGGTTGCGAGTCTCGGGCGGGGGACACGCAGGAGATCCAGGAGCGCCTCCAGGGGACCTCTACGTGAGGATCAACGTTAAAGAAGACCAGGAGCTGATGCGTGACGGGGAGGACCTGATCCACCGCATGAGGATCAGCTTCGTCGATGCGGCGCTCGGTGCCGAGGTCGACGTACCCACTCTCGAAGGGCCGAAACAGGTGAGGGTGGATCCTGGTACCCAGCCAGGTGCGACGCTGACGCTCAGGGGCGATGGGATGCCGCGGTTGCGGCGTCGTGGGCGGGGGAACCTCAAGGTGCTCGTCGACGTCATGGTGCCGACGCGTCTGACTGCGGAGCAGCGGGAGTTGCTCGAGAGGTTCGAGTCCACAAGCGGCGAAGAG
This sequence comes from uncultured Rubrobacteraceae bacterium, assembly GCA_902806095.1. Taxonomy (GTDB): domain Bacteria; phylum Actinomycetota; class Rubrobacteria; order Rubrobacterales; family Rubrobacteraceae; genus Rubrobacter_D. Next base: position 27,078 of record CADCVF010000028.1, on the reverse strand, counting down.
ACCTACAACGGCGGTGGAGGCTCGTTCTTCGACCGTCTCAGGGGAGTCTTCCGGTAGGGGGCATCGTTACGCGCACGCCCATTACCCGTATCTTCGTCGACTCCGCATTGGAGCCAGGCGCAACGCTTGAGCTGCCGGCAGGCGAGGCCAACCACGTTCTGAAAGTCCTGCGGGGCAAGAACGGAGACCTCGTAGAGGTAGTAGACGGCGCTGGACGCCTATTCTCCGCCAGGCTGTGCGGTGGGAGAGGGGCCGCGGTCGTGGTGGAATCGGCGGCGTCCGATGGCGCCTGGGTGAAGATCTCACTCTATCAGGCGGTGCCCAAGGGTGGAAGGATGGACCTCGTCGTCGAGAAGGCTACGGAGGTAGGTGCCACGCGCATAGTGCCACTCCTGGCCGAGCGCGGCATCGTGAACCCGCGCGAGGGGAAGGTCTGGCGCTGGCGGCGGGTGGCCGAGACTGCGGCGCGCCAGTCGCTCAGGCTCAGTGTGCCCGAAGTGGCCGAGCCCGTGTCATTCGAGGACGCCGCCTCAGAGGTGGGGGAGGCCGGTGTGCTCCTACATAATTCCCCGGACCTCCAGCCCGTCGAGGCCGTCGTCCAGTCTCCGGCGAGTCTTTTCGTGGGCCCTGAAGGCGGATGGAGCGAAGGGGAGTTGCGGCTTGCGGAGGAGGCCGGCATCACCTTCGGCGGACTCGGACCTTACAGGCTCCGCAGCGAGACCGCAGGTATAGTAGCAGTGGCACGCACGCTAGCCGCGTTGGAGAGCAGGGTCGAACAACGTTAGAGGAGGTGGCCGTGAGCGAGGCAGACTGCATATTCTGTAGAATAGCGCGAGGGGAAATCGATGCCGAGGTGGTCCACGACGAGGACGATGTGCTTGCCTTCAAAGACATAAACAGCAAGGCTCCCTTTCACGCTCTCGTCATCCCAAAAGAGCACGTGGCGAACCTGGAGGAGATCGGCGCCCTGCCAGATACCGTGGTCAAGCGTCTCTTCGAGGTGGCGAGCGCCGTCGCCGAGAAAGCCGGCGTAACAGAGGGCGGCTACGCTGTCAGGATCAACAACGGCCGCGACGCGGGTCAGGAGGTCTTCCACCTCCATCTTCACGTCATGGGCGGCAAGCGGCTGGGTATGCCGTGACGATAGTGGGATTGCCGTGAGCACGACTGACAGAATACAGAGCGATACCAAAGACGCCATGAAACGACGCGACAGAACCCGTGTCGGCGCCCTACGTATGCTCGGCGCAGCGCTAAAAAACGCCGAGATCGAGGCGGGAAGGCCGCTGACCGAGCAGGAGGAGCAGACCATCCTCAGGCGCCAGCTCAAGCAGCGCGACGAGTCCGCACAAGCGTTCCGCAAAGCAGGACGACAGGAGCGGGCGGCATCCGAGTCGGCGGAAGCCGAGATAGTCCGCACCTACCTACCCGAGCCACTTTCGCAGAGAGAACTCGAAGAGATAGTCGACAGGGCCATAGGCGAAACAGGAGCAAGCGGCATGAAAGACATGGGAACCGTCATGGCGCGTGCCATAGAGCTCTCAGGCGCCCGCGCCGAAGGCCGCACCCTCTCCGCCCTGGCCCGCACCAGACTACAATGAAGGCATTAGCGTCCAGGCGTCAGGTACCAACATACATCCCCGGCACCGCACTCGGGAGCCGACCGTACCCTCACAGCCACGCCTCACGCAATGAAGCTGACAAGCTGACAGGCGCCGACCGGAGGGAGGCAACACGGAAACAACAACCGGCAGCCAGGTAGAAGTCAAGCTCGTCATACCCCCAGGAAGGGCGCTCGAGGTCTTCGGGGACCGCGACTCCGTACTGAGAAGGGTCGAGGAGCTCGTCGATTGCGAGGTCGTGGTGCGGGGGAATGAGATCGTCCTGCGCGGTACCGAGGGGACTGTGGAGAGGGCCGAGGCCGTCTTCGATGGTCTGGTCGGGCTCGTTGAGGAGGGGCACCACCCGACGCCGGAGACAGCCGAGCGCCTCTACAAGATGGCCGACGGCGGGCGGGAGGTGCTAGGGGATGTGATCCTCACGCACCGCGGGCGCCGGGTAGCGCCGAAGACCCGCAACCAGAAGGCGTACACCGATGCCATTCGCCAGCATCAGGTCGTCTTCGGAATCGGTCCGGCGGGGACGGGCAAGACTTATTTGGCCGTGGCCCTGGCCGTCGAGGCCCTGAACAGGGGAGAGGTGTCCAGGATCATACTGACCAGGCCCGCCGTCGAGGCGGGTGAGTCGCTCGGGTACCTGCCTGGCGACGTCATGGCCAAGGTAGACCCTTACTTCAGGCCGCTCTACGACGCACTCTACGAGATGGTCGACCCGGCCAGGTTCCAGGCGCACCTGGAGCGCGGTATAATCGAGATAGCACCCCTGGCCTTCATGAGAGGGAGAACCCTCAATGACGCGTTTATCATCCTGGATGAGGCGCAAAATACCACACCCCAGCAGATGAAGATGTTCCTCACGCGCCTCGGCTTCGGTTCCAAGATGGTCATCACGGGCGACATAACTCAGGTGGATCTCCCGAAAGGCCGCATAACAGGCCTGCAAGACGCCAGGAACGCGCTCACGGACGTAGAAGGCGTATCATTCGTAGGGTTGAGGCGCGACGACATCGTGCGCAGCGACCTCGTCATGCGTATAGTCGATGCCTACGAAGGTGCCGGAGAGGGCGACAGAGCCTAGGCTACAGGCCGGGAGCCAGCATGAAAATCGGGAAGAGAAGCCTCAAGAAACCACCAGTCAAACGGGTCGATGACCTGCACCGCTCCCCGACGCGTTTCGAGATCTTCAGGGCCTGGATCGAGAGGATAGCCAAGGTCAGGCTCTACGTCGGGCTCACCGCGCTGACATGGCTCTCTTTGACTGCGCTCATAGGGATAGGACCAAGGCCCCTGATCGAACGCGTCATCTCCCAGGGGATCATCGACCCTAGCAATAGGTCGCGACTGGAGTCCCTCGACCTACTCCAGCAGTCCAACCCGTGGATGGCCTTGATCGGGGTGGGTATAGTGGTCGCCTCGGAGATGTGGATCGCCTGGTACTTCCTCGAGCGTTTCGGGAAACGCATACTCAAGACGAACACGGCGATACGGCTCGTCCTCGCCGCCTCGCTTACGGTCCTTTTCACGGCGCTAGCCAGGTTCTTTATAGAGCTGGACTTCGACCCTTATCTCACACCGCTCGCCGGCCTATCCATCATCGGAACCATGCTGCTCGGGCCGAGGCTCATGTTCCTGATGGTGGTGATCACCAGCGTCAACGTCGGGATTCTCAGCGGCAACAACTTCCTACTGACCGCCGCCCTGCTGCTTGGATCCGGTTTCGCCATATACACCACGGTGCGCGTAGACTCGCGCCAGCGGCTACTCAAGGCAGGACTCGTCATCGCTGCGGTCATGGGCGTAGTGACGTTCGCCGTGGGTTTGATCGGCGGTGGCGATCCACGAGACGCCCTGTGGTTGGGCCTCCTCGGGCTAGGGAACGGCCTCCTCTCGCTGATGCTCGCGATGGTGCTGCTGCCTTTCCTGGAAGACGCCTTCAACATACTTACGCCGATGAAGCTGCTCGAGCTCTCTGACCCGCGCCATCCGTTGCTCGACAAGCTTCTGCGCAACGCTCCAGGCACTTTCTCCCACTCCATGCAGGTCGGCCTGCTCGCGGAGAGGGCGGCTGAGAGGGTCGGTGCCGACGCGCTGCTCGCCCAGGTCGGCGCCTACTACCACGATATCGGCAAGATGGAACATCCTGCCTACTTCGTAGAGAACCAGATCGCCCAGATCAACCCCCACGCCGCCCTCTCCCCGACGCTCTCGGCAAAGGTGATCAAACGCCACGTAAAGGACGGGCTCGAGATAGGGAGCGCCTGGGGACTGCCGCAAGAGATACTTGACATAATCGCCCAGCACCACGGATCGACCCGCATCGAGTACTTCTACCGCAAAGCGCTCGAGGATGCTCCCGACGAGGAGGCAGTCCCCGAGTCGGACTTCCGCTACTCGAGCGGCCTGCCCCGCGGCAAGGAAGCAGGAATCATGATGCTCGCAGACTCTATCGAGGCGACCGTCAAGTCTCTACCGAAGCCGACCCCGAAGCGTATCGACGACGTCGTCGCCGATACGGTCAGGAGGAAGCTCCAGGACGGCCAGTTCGACGAGTGCCAGCTCACCATGCACGATATCCACGAAGCAGGGGAGGCAATCCGCGAGGCGCTCATAGGGTTTCTCGGCCCGCGCATCGCGTATCCCGAAGACCCAGGCGCTACCCGCAACGGAAAGGCGGCCAGCTAAACCGTGAACGCCATCCACGGAGAGACCACCTGAGGGGTGATCCAGCCATGCCCGTCGACGTTCTCGACGAGGTGGGCTACGCCAGACTCGATACAGAGCGAGCCGCCCGCCTCTTCGCCGCTTCTTTCTCCAACCTGGGCCTCGACCTGGAGCGAATCGGCGAGGTCTCCGTGGCCCTCGTGGACCAGGAGACGATCCACGATCTTAACCTGAGGTTCAGAGATAGAGACGGGCCTACGGACGTGCTCAGCTTCGAGGTAGACGGACCTTACGGGGAGATGGTGGGGGAGGTCGTGATCTGCCCCCTCTGCGCTGACCCCGAGATGGGCGTCGACGAGCTCGTGGTACACGGCGCGCTACACTTGGGCGGCATGGAGCATGGGGAGGACTTCGGGGCCAGTGAGATGGCGAGGGTCCAGCAGGCTGTAATGGAGGAGCTGCGTGGCCAGGAAGGTTGAGCGCCCGGGCAAGGGCCAGCAGGGTGTAGCCCGCAGCTTCGAGCACGCTTACAAGGGTATGATCTCCGCAGTCAGGACCCAGCGCAACATGCGCTTCCACGTCGTCGTGGCCGTCGTGGTCCTCGTGGCGAGCCTACTAATTGGCGTCAGCAAGTTGGAGCTCGCGGTCCTGGTTCTGACCATACTCCTCGTCTTCGTGACCGAGTTGTTCAACACGGCAATGGAGTTCGTAGTCGACCTTGCCACAAAGGAGTATCATCCTCTGGCCAAGCTCGCCAAGGACGTCTCGGCGGGGGCCGTCCTGGTCTCGAGCGTCGGTGCCTTGCTCGTCGGTTATCTCATCCTCGCAGACGATCTGGGGCCGCTCTCCCTGACTACTCTCGAGAGCATAAGGCGCCAGCCTGCCCACCTCACGCTCGTCTCCCTGGGCGTGATCGTGCTCCTCGTCCTCTTCGGCAAGGCGCTGACCCACGCCCCGAACTCCTTCGCCGGCGGGATGCCTTCTGGGCACGCGGCGGTCGCCTTTGCAGGGTGGGTCGCCGCGAGCTTTATAGCAGTCGAGGGCGGGGCTGGCCTTTACGCTGGGCTCATCTCCGTGATCTCACTCCTCATGGCCCTGCTCGTTTGCCAGAGCCGCGTCGAGAGTGGGATTCATAGCTTTTACCAGGTGATAATGGGGGCCATGATCGGGGTCCTCGTCACGACGGCTGCATTTCAACTGTTATGAGGGGAGGAGCTTTGGACCCTGAGACCGTGATGGAGGCAGCCCGCGCCGCCGCAAGCCGGGCATACGCGCCGTACAGCAACTTCCACGTCGGTGCGGCGATCCTGACAGGAGGCGGAACCATACACTCAGGCTCGAACGTCGAGAATGCCTCCTACGGGCTCTCGATCTGCGCGGAGCGAAACGCAGCCGCAGCCATGGCCTCCGCAGATCCCGAAGACAGGGGGATCGAACTCGTCGCCGTCTTCAGCCCGAACGCCGCGCCGTGCTTCCCTTGCGGGGCCTGTCGCCAGGTCTTGCGGGAGTTCGGCTGCAAGGAGGTCGTCGTGCAGGAAGGCGGAAGACTTGGACACTATGCGTTCGACCAGATCCTTCCCAACTCCTTCGGACCGGAGAACCTGTGATGAATTAAGAAGTTGGAATTATGAATGAGGAAAGGGCTACGTTATGAGCAATTCCGAATTCGACATTCTCAATTCCGAATTCGACACTAACGGGCTTCGCAGCGGCTTTATCGCCGTAGTAGGCAGGCCGAACGTCGGCAAGAGCACGCTCGTCAACAGGCTCGTCGGCCGGAAGATCTCGATTACCTCATCCCGTCCTCAGACGACGCGAAGCCCGATCCGGGGCGTCCGCAACGGTCCTGGATACCAGGCCATCTTCGTTGACACTCCCGGTTCCCAGAAGCCGCGCGACACCCTGCGGGCCAGGATGCAGGAGCAGGTCGTCGATAGCCTCTCCGAGTCGGATGTCATCCTCTTGCTCTTCGACGCGCAGCAGGCCTCGGAGGGGCTCGGGCGCGGCGACAGGTTCATAGCCCGCCTCGTCGCCGGCTCGGGCACCCCTGCCATCGTCTCCATCAACAAGACCGACCTCCTGCCCACCCGTGAAAGCGCGCTGCCGATAGTAGATGCGGTCTCGGGGCTAGGGGACTGGACCGATGTGTTCCAGATCAGCGCATCCAACGGCACGAATGTCGAACCCTTGATGGAATCCGTCGTCGAGCTACTACCACACGGGCCCCGCTATTTCCCGGAGGGAATGGTGACCGACTACCCCGAGTCCCTCATCCTCGCCGAGTACGTGCGAGAAAAGGCCCTGAACGTGCTCAGGGAAGAGGTGCCGCATGCCGTGGCCGTCGAGATCGAAGACGTAGAGACCAAGCAGAACGTCACGGTCGTCTACGCCGTCATCCACGTCGAACGGGCTACTCAGCGTATGATCGTGCTCGGCAAGCGCGGAAGAACAATAAAGCAGATCGGCACCGAAGCCCGCCGCGATGTCGAACGCCTGCTCGGCACTCATATCTACCTCGACTTGAAGGTAAAGGTTAGCCAAGGATGGAGGAGCGACAGGAAGTTTCTGGAGCGGTTGGGTTTATAATCACCCTGCATGCAGGGTCGAGAGAGGAGTGTAGCGTTTTGGCGATGAGGGTGCGCGAGTTCGCGAAGACGGTGGACCATACTCTCTTGAAGCCGAATACCACGGAGCAGGGGATCGTACGCCTGTGTGAGGAGGCTGCCCACTATCATTTCGCTGCCGTTTGCATCCCACCCTCCTACGTCCCTGTTGCCGCCAGGGAGCTGCGTGGGGCCGACGTGAAGGTGGCGACGGTGATCTCCTTCCCCTTCGGATATGAGGCCACCGCGGTGAAGGTTGGGGCCGTTCGCGAGGCGGTAACCAGGGGAGCTTCGGAGCTCGACGTAGTCATGAACATCTCGAAGTTCCTCTCAGGGGAGTTCGGCTACGTCGCCGACGAGCTCGCAAGCCTCACCCAGGAAGTAAGTGCGGTAGCCATGAACAATGGCTTGAACGACGTAGTCGTCAAGGTCATTATCGAGACCGCCTACCTCTCGGACAAGATGAAGCGGCTCGCGACGCAGATCGTGGCCGCAAGCGGCGCAGATTTCGTGAAGACCTCGACAGGCTTCGGTCCCTTGGGCGCAACGCCAGAAGACGTAGCCCTGCTCAGGGAAGAGGCACCGGAAGGTCTTGCCGTAAAGGCCTCGGGCGGTATCAGCACCCTCAGGGACGCCCTGGACATACTAAACGCAGGTGCGTCGCGGCTCGGCATGAGCCAGAGCGTCGCCGTGATGGAGGAGGCCGAAAGTGGCGGTCTACAAGAGTAAGGGGATCGTGCTGCGTTCGATCCGCTACTCGGAGGCGGACCGGATCCTGGACCTCTACACCAGGGATGCAGGGCTCGTCTCGGCCATCGCGAAGGGCATCAGGCGTACCAGGTCGCGCTTTGGGGCCCGCCTCGAACCGCTCTCCTGCGTCGACTTCGTCGCCTACCACGGCAGGACGCTCGACACGGTGACCCAGGCGGAGACGCTCCGCAGCTTTCACGGCGTCAGGGAGGATCTCGCCCGCTTCGAGACCGCAGCAGGCATGGTAGGGAGCGTGCGCGCCCTCTCGGGGGGCGACGAGGCCGACCGTAGGGTCTTCAACCTGCTCTACAATGCCCTCGACACGCTGGAAACGTGCGATTCTGGCTTCGAGACCATCGAAGCGGCCCTCGGCATAAAGCTCTCCATCCTGGCCGGCTATGCGCCGCAACTGGACGCCTGCCTGGTCTGTGGGACGGACCTCGACGTAGCCTCGGGGCCGCTGCACTTCGCCCCCGACCACGGAGGCGCCCTGTGCCAGGAATGCCGCTCGGCGCCCGGCGACGCGTTCCCGCTCGCCCCAGGCGCTCTCAAGAGCCTGAGAACCCTGGTCGAATACCCCATCCGTCAAGCGCCAGCGCAAACGGGGCCGAAAGAGAGCGTCCTCAGGGTAGTCCGCTCCCACATACTGGCCCATGCTCCCGGAAACACCCTTGTCGGCCCCCGACTCGCCGGCGCCGGACGCAGGGTATGAGATCTTCCGAACCCGGCCTCAGCAGGGACCCTCTCTCATGGGCCGTAGAGAGCAGCGCAGGACGCCAGAGGCCGGAGCCCCATGACGGGGTCAGAAACGACTTCCAGCGCGACAGGGACCGCATTATCCACGCCAAGGCCTTCCGCAGGCTCATGCACAAGACTCAGGTCTTCATCTCCCCCGACGGCGACCACTTCAGGACACGCCTCACGCACACCCTGGAGATGATGCAGATATCGCGTACCATAGCCCGCTCTCTCGGCCTCAATGAAGACCTCACCGAGGCGATCTCCCTCGGGCACGATCTCGGCCACACCCCATTCGGACATACGGGAGAAGAAGCTCTCTCCCTCGCCCTCGTGGCCCACGGACGCACCTTTCACCATAACGAACACTCCTTGCGCGTAGTCGACCACCTCGAAAGACAAGGGGATGGGCTGAACCTTACGTACGAGGTCAGAGACGGGATACTTAACCATACAGGAAAGGGATATCCATCCACCAGGGAAGGTGAGATCGTACGCATCGCTGACAGGATCGCGTACGTGAACCACGACGTTGATGACGCGTTGCGGGCAGGGATCATCGCCGGCAGCGAGCTCCCGGAGGGTCCGATCTCGGTTCTCGGGGAGCAGATGAGCACAAGAATCGACACCCTCGTAAGAGATATGATCTCTAACTCGAAAGCGAATGGTGAGATATCCCTTTCGGAACTGGTATACGAGGCCCTTATGGAGCTCAGGGCGTGGCTTTTCCAACGCGTTTACGACAAACCAGGCTCGAAGGAGAATCAGAAGGCGGCCATGGTAGTCAAGGCGCTGTTCGAGTACTACCTCGAGCACCATGAGGAGCGGCCTGCCAGCGATCCCGACTCCATAATGGAGACCATAGATTTCGTAGCTGGCATGACCGACAGATACGCCCTGGCGACCTACGGGCGGCTCTCTCTGCCCAGGGGTGAGATCTTCGCGTGAGAGAGCTGGCCGAGAGGAAACCAACTTGACTCGAACAAGGACGGATGACCGCCCTGTCGCATATCGCGTCGATCCTCCCGTCAGCACGCGGGAGATCGACGGGCTGTTCGCGGCAGCGTGGTGTGGTCACGAACCGCGGGACTGGAATCCCGTATTGAAACGTAGTCTGGTATATCTCTGCGCCTACCAGGAGCGGCGCCTCGTCGGGTTCGTCAATATCGCGTGGGACGGTGGCGTCCACGGGTTTATCCTGGACACCACCGTCCATCCGGAACTGCGGCGGCGCGGCGTAGGACGCCAGCTGGTGTTGAGGGCGGCCACTGAAGCCAGGGACCGAAACTTGACATGGTTACACGTAGACTTCGAGCCGCACCTGCGGGGATTCTACGATTCTTGCGGCTTCAAACGCACAGATGCCGGCCTCCTGCACCTGACCCACTCCTAGTGAAACATCCTGCAAGAATCCCTATAAACCGTCGAAACCGCGGAGGGCAAGGCGATCTTCTTGCCTGCAAACGATTCGGTTTGATGGCACCGTGTACTTCAGCATATAGTCTTCGATCCTTGCCGACCTTCTGTGGAAAAGTGCGCGACTCCCGGTAGATCGAGTCTCTGCGAGACGCCACGCCGCCACTCACATCAGCATTCTCTGTTCGCCTAACTACCCGTCGACGCTGTGGCACAGTTGCTCTCGACCTTTGCCCGCACCTGCACAGCGTGTTGGTGCGCTTACCGGGAAGCGAGCGGAAGGCGCGCAAGCACTTCCGCTTCCAGCGACGGATACACCAGCTCCTTCGATACGATCAACTCGTCGACCTCGGCTGTGGCCTCGGCGCTCATATCCTCCTCGAGCATAGCAAGGAACTTTTCCGGATCAGAGAGCGAACCGCGATATCGAAATAGGGTGGTATGCACCAGATCAGCCTCGTTGTGGGTTTCGGGGGGCAGGGGCAGGCGTTCGCGGATCATCCTGCGGATGCGGTTCACCGGCTCGGCCGGCCGGGCGAGGGCGATCACAGCGGAGTCGGTGGCCACTACCTGTTCGTAGGTGATCCGAAAACCCGTGCTTTGGGCCGCGATACGGGTCAGCTCCATTGTCCACTGCTCTGCGTGGCGCTCCCAAAGGGAGTCTTTGGCGACCGGATAGCTCGCATGCACGGCTACCAGCCAGGCGACGCTCACGTGGAGGGTCTTCTGAGGGCACACCAGCAGGTTTGGCTCTGCTTGCTTCAGGCTCTGCTGTATTTGCTCGAGCGATGACTTAGTACGGGGGTCCAGTTCGATCTGGACGTTGTAGGCAAGACAAGGCTGTGCCCACAGCGGACTGACTCGTACTTCGTTGCGCGCCACCCTTTCTCGGTGCGCCTCCCGCAGTTTCATGGCTCGCTCCTGGTCCGAGCTACGCAAACACCACTCCTCTCGACGGTAGCCCTCAAAGTTCGTGGCTCATTGTGCATATATCTTGGCGGACGCGCCAATCTGCTACGCTTGCCGCTAGAGAGCTTCCGCCGACGGGAAGAGCCGTCGGCTGAAGCCCAACTCGGCGACGCCGTCAGAGCAGCCGGGGCCGCCTTAGATCCATCGCGGATATCCAACCCAAGTAGAGTAACATTACCCCTGGTCCACACGATGACTGAACGCGGATATCTGTAGATACCGGTAAAACAGGGGACCGAGTTTGAGGATCTCACAGCGCAGCATAGAAGAGGTCAGGGAGGCGACCAATATTGTCGAGGTGGCCTCCGAGTTCACGGCCCTGAGGCGCCAGGGCGCCCGCTTCGCAGGCCTCTGCCCCTACCCCGACCACCAGGAAAAGACCCCCTCCTTTAGCGTCACCCCAGACCGGGGCTTCTACTACTGTTTCGGGTGCCTGGAGGCCAACGAACGTATCTGGACCTCGAAGGGCCTCATCCCAATAGCCGCGGTCGAACCCGGCGACGAGGTCATCGGTCTCGACGGGCGCCGCGAGACCATTACCGACAAATGGTTCAAGTCCGCTCCGACCGTAAGGATCAAGACCGGTGCGTCGAAAGAAGGCATCGAGCTTACCCCGGACCACCACTGCGTCTTCGTGCAGAGGGAAGAAGCCCTGCGTGCTATTCCCAGGGTCGACCCCAGGCAGTCAGGCGGAAAGCAACTTCGCTTCTCTAGCAGGCACAGCAAGAAGAACGCGAATGTTCGACTCTCCGTGGAGCACGCCTCGGAGATTCGCGAGGGCGACTTCTGGCTATATCCCGTTATCCCTGAGGAGGAAAGGGACGACTCGCCTCTCCCTGGTCAACACCTGATCAAGGAGTACACCAAAGGGCCGCGCAACGAGCGGATCACGAATCTGCCCGTGAACCCCAGAACAGCCTGGCTCTACGGTCTCTGGCTCGCCGAAGGCTCGCTCTATCGAGGTGGGGTGAAGTGGAGCTTCGGAGCACACGAAGCAGAGAGCCTGGCCGAGAAGGTTATCTGCGTAGTTGGCGAAGAGTTCAACAGGAGCTGCACGAAGTTCGTGCGGTCGAAGAAGAACAACTGCGAGGTGACGTGCTCGAGCACGGATCTTTCGACTCTCTTCAACCACTGGTTCGGACGCGGTTGTGAAAACAAGCGAGTACCAACTCAAGCGTTATCCTGGACCACAGAGTGCCAGGCAGCTCTCGTTCAGGGGTACTTCGATGCAGACGCCTACACTAGCCTGGGGATAGCATCGGCCGCCTCGGTCTCAGAGGCGCTCGCCTACGGTATCTTCGCGCTGTGTATCCAGATGGGAAAGGTCTGCTCCTCATCCTCCATCCCTGAGCAAACGAAAAAGGACGGCGTAAAACGCAGAAAGGCTTACTACGTTCATGTCTTGGGCAAGGAGTCGCTCAAAGGCTTCTTCGCGGAGATAAATGGTACCAACTACTTCTGGTCGGTAGTCCAGGAGGCACAGCCGGTAACTGAAGAGCCTGTTACGGTCGTAGACATTACTACTACGGGCTCCCACACCTTCCTGACCAAGATGGGTATCACTCACAACTGCCAGCGTGGGGGCGACGCCATCAAGCTCGTCATGGACCTCAAGTCTCTGGAGTTCGCCGAGGCGGTCTCCTACCTCGCCGACCGCTCCGGCGTGGAGCTGCAGTTCGAAGGCGGGGGAGACCCCGACGCCGCTAGGCAACGTAACCTCCGTCGACGTCAGATCCACAGGGCCCTCGCCGCCGCCACCGTCTACTACAACAAGTATCTCCTTAGGTCCAAAACCCCAGATGCAGAGAACGCCCGCCGCTACCTGAAAGACCGCCACATACAGCTTTCTACTATAGAAGAATTTCGTTTGGGGTATGCTCCGCCGCGGGATCGTTCGGGGTTTGTGGGTGCGGCTGGGAGGTTGGATCTCGACAGGGGGGTTCTCGACGCGGCCGGGCTTCTTTCGCCCCGGGGTGGGGAGAGGTTTGCTGGTAGGATCACCTTCCCCATCTCGGACCGGCGGGGTAGGATCGTGGGCTTTGGGGCGAGGACGCTAGGGGATGCCCAGCCCAAGTACCTCAACTCTCCCGAGACGGAGATCTTCAACAAGCGCGACCTGCTCTACGGCTTCCCGCAGGTCTCAGAGGCAATCCGTAGGGAGCGCGCAGCACTCGTCGTCGAGGGCTACACGGACGTGTTGATGCTCTACCAGTCGGGTATCCGGAACGCCGTCGCCACGTTGGGCACAGCGACGACCCCGGGCCACCTGCGCATGATCAGCGGCTACGCGGATAGGATCTACGTCCTCTTCGACCCCGACGCGGCGGGAGAGAAGGCGATACAGCGGGCGGCCGCGACGGCGGCCGATTTGAAGCTGGATCTCCGGGTCCTACGTCTACCCGAAGACCCTGCGGACTGGCTCCTGGAGCATTCGCCCGACGAATTTGCAGGGATGTTGAAGGATGCAGTGCCCGTGCTCGAGTACGGCATCAGGCGCATCATCGCCCGTACCAGGGGAGCGGATGCCACACAGCGCTCCAGGGCCGTCCCCGAGGTAAAGAGCATGATCCAGGAAATCAAAGACCCCGTTCTCTACCGTGAGGCCCTGCGTCTTGCCACGGAATCCCTGGGCGTTGGCCCAGACGTCCTCCAATCGGCGGAGCAGCATTCTACGCTGGCCACCTCCTCCCCCTCGCGGGCCGGCGGCGAGGCCGACCCACAAACGGAGGCCGGAGGCGCCGTGCTCACCCTCATTCTTGTCAGGCCCGATCTCACAGCCCCCCTCCTCGAAGAGGGCATAAAGATGCCGAGTCTCCCGGAGCCCTTGACGCTGCACACCGCGGATTTTCGCGACGAAACCCACGCCAGGATCTTCACCCTATTGAGTGAACACGCGGGCAGAGATCTCGACGCCGTGCTCTCCGATGAGAGGGCCAGGCCGCTGATGGACCAGATCGGTGCCCTCGCTTCTCAGGGGGAGACGCTCTACCCGTCCGAGTCCTCCGTGCGCGAAGCTTGGCTGCGACTGGCAATACTGAGCCGCGAACGTAGTAAGCGAGAGACCACGGATTACGACAGGAAAGATGTGCTGCAGTCGGAGATCCAACATCTCAAACAAACCCTGCGCTCTTCCACTGCCGGAGCTTGAAGCAGCCGCTCCAGAACCGTATAATCCACTCTTGTAACATTCCCCTGTAGCTCAATTGGCAGAGCATTCGGCTGTTAACCGAAGGGTTGCTGGTTCGAGTCCAGCCGGGGGAGCCAGGCGGTGCCGTCCAGGTTCCCGCCAAGGGCCCATAGCTCAGTTGGTTAGAGCATCCGACTCATAATCGGACGGTCCCAGGTTCGAGTCCTGGTGGGCCCACGAATCCATACAGACCGTGAGCCTCCTCCCAATAATCGGAACCCACAACATATTTCCACACCCCCAACATGTTGGGGTCAGCCTCGAACACGAACGACATGTTACGCCAGGGGTACTGCACTTCCCCGGAGAGCAACCTTCCACAAACCATAAAAACAGCCACGCTTTATAGGGGTCCTAACCCCTAGGGTAGGGGGATAAGACCACATTCACGCACGATATTCGGTCTCTCGGGGCCTTTCTCGACCGCCCAGATTGCGGTTTTTCCGTGCATATGCAAGAATTTCGCTGTTGTGGGTCAAAGTGGAGCGTAGTGGGAGGACACGGCGCTGGCCCTTTTAGGCGAGTACGAGCACACGCTGGACGAGAAGGGGCGCATGACCCTCCCTTCCCGTCTCCGCACCTATTTCGAGGGTGGGATCGTCGTGACCAAGGGGATAGACAGGTGTCTGTTCGCCTTTCCGCCTGAGGAGTGGGCGGCGTTCAAGGCCAACATAAAGGCCAACGCTGACCTCTCGGCCAGGGGGCGCCAGCTTTCGCGGTTGTTCTTCTCCATGGCGTTCGAGGCCACGCTCGACAGGCAGGGTCGGGTTTTGATCCCCACCAAGCTCGCAAGATATGCGGGCTTGCAGCGTGACGTGACCATCACGGGGGTGGACGACAGGTTGGAGATCTGGGACACGGAGGAATGGGACCGCTATGTCACGGGGGCTGACGACTCGTTCTCCGAGATCGTCGAGGAGTTCGCGGGAAGGGATCTCGGCGGGTGATGGCGGTCGGACACCGTCCCGTGATGCTCGAGAGCTCCGTGGCCGCCCTCGGGCCGGCCCCCGAAGACTCTGTCGTCGACGCCACGTTCGGCGGTGGTGGTCACTCCAGGCTCATACTCGCCGGGCTCGGGCCTGGCGGTAGCCTCGTCGGCATCGACCGCGACCCCGAGGCTGCCGAACGGGCATCGGATCTCATGGAAGACCCGCGCTTCGAGTTCGTCTCTGGCGCCTACGACAGGGTGTTGTGGGCGATGGTCGAGGAGGGTAGAACGGCGGATGCGATCCTGTTCGACCTTGGGCTCTCCAGCTTCCAGGTCGACGAGCCAGGACGTGGGTTCTCCTACGTCAGGGAGGGACCGCTCGACATGCGGATGGACCCACGCTCGGGGACGACGGCAGCGGACTTTCTGAACACCGCCGGGGCTGGGGAGTTGGCGAGGGTGCTCTCGGAGTACGGAGACGTGCCGCGCGGTGAGGCGCGGCGTGTGGCGAGGGAGGTTGTCAGGAGGAGACCGCTCGTGGTTACGACGGATCTCTATGATTGCGTGCGGGCGGCTGTGGGCTGGAAGGAGAAGGGCGGCAATCCGGCAAACAGGATCTTCCAGGCCGTGCGGGTCAGGGTAAACGACGAGCTGGGGAGCCTCAGCAGGGCCCTCGAGGCCGCGGAACGCCTTCTCGTTCCGGGCGGGAGACTTGTGGTCATTACGTTCCACTCGGGGGAGGATCGCCTCGTAAAGCGGTTCATCTCGGGGCGGGAGGGGCGATGCGTCTGTCCGCCTGAGCTACCGGTGTGCGTTTGTGGTGCGAGGCCCATATTCCGGCGAGGCGAGGTTGTGACCCCTTCGGCACGTGAGGTGGAGGAGAACCCGCGCAGCGCCTCGGCCAGGCTGCGGGCGGCGATACGGACGGCCGAGCCTCCGGTGGATGGTACCTGATGGCCGCGTCGCAGCGCAGGTACAAGGCTACGCTCCCTACGGAACCGGCGTGGCCCCTACAAGAGCGCGCCCCGGAACGCCCGCGGGACCACTCCCTCGGGCAGAAGGCCGCGGGCCGGCGACGCCGGTTTGCGATGCTCGTCGTAGTGCCCGTGCTGTTGATGCTGGGGAGCGTCTATCTGTACACGGTCGCCGCGGGGCTCGACGCGAGGGCCGCCGATCTCGAAGTCAGGCTTGACAGGGCCAGAGAAGAGGGAGAGAGACTCGAGGTCAGGGTCGCGGAACTGTCTGGTGCCGGAAGGATCCGGGCCCTCGCGTCGGAGAAGCTCGGTATGCACGAGCCAAAGAGTACGACTTTGAAGGTCTACGGAGACAAAGCGGAGGATGGGAAAAACAATGGGGAACCGCAGAAAGGGGGACGACCGCGGCAGCGTTGACCGGCCAAGGCTTCGCAACGCAAGGGTTCGTCGCGGCACGAAAACCCCCCCTCGCTCCAAAAACAAAGGCCGCAAGGCAACTGGCGGCAATGTCATACCGCTACCCAGAAAAAGGCGGATCGGTGGCGCCACGCCTGGCCCCAAGAAGATATCCCGCCCGGCGAACAGCGGCAAAACCAAGACCACCCTCGGCCACAGGAGGCTGTGGATGGTGGCAGCGGTGTTCGCGATGACAGGACTTCTCCTCGGTGGGAGGGCCGTGCACATAAGCCTCACGGAGGATGAGAGTTACAAGGCCTTCGCCGACGAACAGGCCAGGGGAACGGCGCCGGTCATGGCGCCGACCCGTGGCAGCATCGTGAGTGCCGACGGAAGGGAGCTCGCCACTAGCCTCGAGGTCGCGCGGGTGATCGCAACGCCGTACCAGATCGAAGACCCCAGGGCGACGGCCAGAGAGCTGGCAGCAGTGCTCGGCGAAGAGGTGGATGCGACCGAGAACGAGCTAAGGACCTCGCTCACCAGGCGTGATGCGGAAGGCCAGCTTACGGGATACAGCGTCGTCGCCACAAACGTGAAGCCGGAGACGGCGGCGAAGGTGCAGGCCAAGGGCATAGTGGGCATCACCACGGCCCCCGATACCACGAGGGTCTATCCTGATGGGACCATCGCCAGCCAGCTCCTCGGACACCAGGGAGACTACGGCGAGCCCTTCGGCGGGGTCGAGGCCAGTTACGATGACACTTTGAAGCGCGGCAGGGACGTAGACCTGACGCTAGACTCAGCGGTGCAGCAGGAGCTGCAAAAAGCCCTGGGGAAGGCTGTCGAGAAGAGCAAGGCGAAGGGTGCCGTCGGAGTGGTCATGCGGGTCGACGACGGGTCCATAGTCGCGCTCGCCAACACCCCAGATTATGACAACAACGAGTTTGGGGACATCCCCGCCGAAGACCAGCGAGATCGAGTCCTTACCGACCCGTACGAGCCAGGCTCCACTTTCAAGGCCTTCACCGTCGCCTCGGCCCTCGAGGACGGTGCCACCACCCCGTCGAGTAAGTTCGTGGTCCCGGATCACATGACCGTGGCCGGCCACGTCATCAACGACTCCAAGCCGCACGAGACCGAGATAATGACCCCAGGTGACGTGCTCGAACACTCGAGCAACGTCGGGGCGACGAAACTCGCCAAGGAGCTCGGCGGGAAAGAGCTCTACGACTACATCCGCGCCTTCGGCTTCGGTGAACCAACCGGCGTAGACCTGTGGGGCGAGGACCCTGGGCTCGTCCCCGCCTACAAGGACTGGAGTGGGGTCTCGATCGGCAACATACCCTTCGGACAGGGCTTTACGGTTACGCCTCTGCAGCTCGTCTCCGGTTATGCCACGCTCGTCAACGGCGGACGAAGGGTAACGCCGCACGTGACGAAACAGGAGACCCCCAAGAGACAGGGCCCCAGGGTGATAAGCACCAAGACCTCGGCTATAGTACGCGGAATGTTGCAGGGCGTCGTCGACGACGGGTCGGGCCACTTCGCCCAAATCTCTGGTTACAGCGTGGCCGGAAAGACGGGGACCTCTCAGATAGTGGACCCGAAAACAGGAACCTACGGTGACCAGTACGTGGCCTCCTTTATAGGGTTCGCTCCGGCATCCGACCCTGAGTTCGTGATGCTGGTGGCCGTCGACGACCCACAGACCTCCTACTGGGGAGAGCTGGTCGCGGTACCCGCCTTCCACCATGTGATGACCTTTACGCTGGGCTACTTCAACGTCCCGCCCGACCGTAGGGGCTTCGAGGCAGAGGAGCCCCTACGGTGAGGCCTGCTACCCTTTCAGAGGCCGCGCTGGCTATGGGAGCGGAGCTCCAGGCCGCGCACCTAAACCCCCTCGTGAGTGGGGCGGCGACCGATTCTCGTAAGGTGCGCGAAGGGGACCTGTTCTTCGCCCTGCGCGGTAAGACCGACGGCGCTGACTTCGCCCCAGAAGCGCACCTCCGCGGCGCGGTTGCGACGGTTGCCACCCGTCGGCTCGACGTGCCGACCCTCATCGTGGCCGATCCTCTACATGCGCTGCAGAAGCTCGCGCGTTGGTCGCTTCTCCGCCCAGACGCGCCTACCCCTACCGTCGTCGGCATCACGGGCACTGTTGGCAAGACAACGACCAAGGACGCCCTTGCGACCATTCTCAGGCACGCCGGGAAGCGTGTCTCAGCAACGGCGGGAAACCTGAACAACGAGATCGGCCTTCCGCTTACTATCCTCTCCGCCGACCCCCGCACAGAGGTCCTCGTCCTCGAGATGGGCGCCACCCACGCAGGGGACATACAGTATCTGTGTGCCATCGCCCCGCCCGAGATCGGTGTTCTCACAGCCATCTCGCCGGTCCATCTTGACTCTTTCGGGACCCTCGAAGACCTTGCAGCCGCAAAGGGCGAACTCGCCGTCTCTCTCCCCGAGTCCGGAACGTTGGTCGCGCCAGCGGGTGCGCCGGAGACGGCGACCGGGTCAGGCCGGAAACTAGAGCGGCGCATTACCTTCGCCCGCGCCGGCGGAGCAGATCTCCTCGCGTCAGGGATCGAAGGTAGGGACGATGGCCTCCGCTTCGTCGCCAACATCGCGGGCGAGTCGGCCGAGGTCCGCTCTCCGGTCTTCGGGACGCACCTGGTGGAGCCGCTCCTGGCCGCGCTCGGCGGCGCGCTCGCCCTCGGCCTCGGCCTACAGCAGGCCGCCCGTGGTCTATCCCGCCTGCAGCGGACGGGCCTCCGGGGCGACGTTTACAGGCTCAGGGAAGACATAACCGTCTACGACGACTCCTACAACGCATCCCCGGCCGCCGTCGCCGCCGTACTCAGGTACGGTGCAAACCAGGCAAGAACACAACATAGAAGGCTCGTCGTCGTGCTCGGCGGAATGTTCGAGCTGGGGGCCTGCGCCCGCGCGTACCACAGGGAGGCGGGGGAACTCGCGGACGAAGTCGGCGTCGACCTGCTCGTCTGCGTCGGCGACGAGGCCCGCTGGTACGCCGAGACCTTCCCTGGCAGGACCCTCTTCTACCAGGACGCAGCGAGCGCCGCCGATGCCCTGCGGGAAGAACTGCGGGGCGGAGACTACCTGGTCGTCAAGGGTTCACGTGGGGTCGGGCTCGAGACTCTGACCCGCAAGTTGAGGGAGAGCCTAGCTCTTGTTTAGCGTTGTACTCGCGGCGGCGGTAGCGTTTCTTGTAACGGTATTGCTCGGCTCGAAGTTCATCGAGTTTTTGCAGTCGCGGAAGTTCGGGCAGTTCGTGCGCGAAGAAGGACCCCAGACGCACCTGATCAAAGCCGGCACCCCGACCATGGGTGGGATCGTGATGCTGACGGGCCTTCTGGGTGCGCTCGTCGTGGTGGCGCGGCCCAACGTGGCCACGCTGACGACGCTCTTGATCGTCGCCGTCGTGGCTGGCATAGGCCTATACGATGACTGGCAGAAGATCTCTAGAAGGCGCCCCGAAGGATTGAGCGCCCGCTATAAGTTCCTTCTGTTGACCCTCGCAGTGGTTCTGGCGGACGTACTCGCCGTGCGCTACGTAGGAGTCACCCAGACGGTGCTGGTGCCCTACTTCGACCGCAGCCTGGTCTTGGGACCAGGCGTGGTTGGGATCGCGCTCTTCAGCTTGTTCTTGTTGCTGGTGATCGCGGGCACGACCAACGCCGTCAACCTGACGGACGGATGCGACGGGCTCGCGGCGGGCGCGGGGGCCATAGCGCTGCTCGCCTATACGGCCATCGCGTTCCTGGAGCGCCAGTACGACGTCGCGGTGATCTGTGGCGCGATGGTGGGGGCGATCGTGGGGTTCCTCTGGTACAATTCCCACCCGGCCGACATCTTTATGGGTGATACGGGCTCACTCGCGATAGGCGGCGTCCTCGCCGCAGCGGCCGTGCTTACCAAGACGGAGCTCCTCCTGCCGATTGTGGGCGGCCTGTTCGTTCTCGAGGCTCTCTCCGTCATCGTCCAGGTCTTCATCTTCAAGCTCACGGGACGAAGAGTGTTCAAGATGGCCCCCATCCACCACCACTTCGAGTTCTTGTGGGATGAGAACAAGGTGGTGGTACGGTTCTGGATCGCCCAGGCCGCCTTCTCCTCGGTCGGCTTTTTCCTCTACTACATCTTCCTCTACAACGCGGCCGGGTGAACCCGTGAGGACGCTGGTATACGGGCTCGGAGAGTCGGGCGCGGCGGCCACGCGGGCGCTCGCCCAACGCGGTGAGAAGGTCGTCGTAGCCGACGACCGGGACGACGAACGCCTGCGCTCCATCCTGAAGGACCTGGGAGTAGAGGGACACCTGAGAGCGGGACCGGAGGTTCTGGACGGCGCTGACCGCGTCGTAGCCAGCCCTGGCGTGCGCCCTGGGCATCCCGTGCTGCGGGCCGCCGAGGAGCGGGGTTTGCCCATCCTCTCCGAGGTCGGACTGGGCCTGGAGTTGATCGGCTCTGGCGTGCGCGTGGCGGCTGTAACGGGTACCAACGGAAAGACTACCGTCGTCGACATGCTCCACCGTATGCTCGAGGTTTCGAGCGTGCCCCACATGGTCGCCGGCAACTCGTGGAGGGATCTGACCGGGTGCGTCGCCCAGGCGCGTGGCACTGGGCTCCTCGTCATGGAGGTCTCTTCTTTCCAGCTCCACTATCTCGAGAGCCCCGGCTTCGAGGTCGCGGCGCTCTTGAACGTCAGACCAGACCACCTGAACTGGCACGAATCATTCGAGGAGTATGTTGACGACAAGCTCCGCATCTTCGATGGACAGCGAGCTGGGGACCTCGCCCTCGTCGGCTCCAGGGACCCGGTGGGTCGTTCCGCTCTCGATGGCCTCGAGGCGGAGACCCTCATCGTTGGAGAAAGGGACACCGCCGTCAGGGAGGATCGTCTGCTCCTTCGCGGCTCTCGCCTGGCTGATGTGGCCGACTTGCACTTCGCAGGGACGCACAACTACGAGAACGCGCTCTTCGCCGCAGCCGCCGCACAGAGGTTCGGTGCTGGGCTTGGGAACATCAAGGAGGCATTGCTCGGATACGAGTCCGGGCCGCACCGCATGCGGGTCGCAGCAGAGGTCGCGGGCGTGACTTACGTGGATGATTCCAAGGCCACCAACCCGGCGGCGGTCGTGGCGGCCCTCGACAGCCTCGACGTGCCCGTAGTTCTCATCCTCGGCGGTTCGGAGAAGGACACGGACTTCTCGGAGTTGCTACCGGCCCTGGGCGCGTGCTCCGCAGTCGTGTGCCAGGGTGAGGCCGGACCACGCATCGCCGCCTACCTCGAAGATGAGGGCTGGCAAGATTTGGTCCACAGGGCCACCGACCTCGAGAAGGCCGTCGAGAAGGCAGGAGATCTCGCCAGGCCCGGTGACGTCGTCCTGCTCTCGCCAGGGTGCGCCAGCTTCGACCAGTTCCCGGGATACGCCGAGAGGGGAGACGCGTTCATCAGGTTCGCCAGGCAACTGGCCGGAGACCGTGGGGCCGTCGGGCGATGAGCAGTCTGAGGGCGAACCTGTTCCTGGTGGCGCTCGGCCTCTCCCTGCTCGGGCTCGTCATGGTCTACTCGGCAGTCGGAACCAGTATCCTGTTCGTACGCATCGGGCACATGGTCCTGGGAGTGGCCGCCTTCTTTGTGACCAGCCGGGTCAGGTACACCGCCTGGCGCAAGTACGCCCCGGCCCTTTACCTGGTCGTACTGGTCGGCCTCGTGCTCGTCCTCATACCGGGGATCGGGAGCCAGATAAACGGCGCCAGGCGGTGGCTCGACCTCGGGCCCATGAGCATTCAGCCCGCTGAGCTCGCGAAGCTGGCCGCCGTGCTTGTTCTGGGTTGCGCCGTCGCGCGTCTGCCTCGAGGCTCGAAGCTACCCCTCAAGCCCCTCCTGGCCGTGGGTGTGCTCTTCGCGCTCGTCCTCGTCGAACCGGATTTCGGTACCTCCGTCGTACTGCTCGTGGGAGCGGCAGGTACACTCTGGGCTTCCGAAATCAGGACCCGCGACCTCGTACTTTCGGGACTGGTTGGGTCGGTGGCGGTAGCGGGGATGATGGTGCTCGAGCCCTACCGTCGCGAGCGGTTCCTGACGTTCCTCGATCCCTGGGCCGCGGCGGACGGCTCCGGCTACCAGATAGTCCAGTCCATGGTGGCCATAAAAGCCGGGGGCTTCTTCGGCTCGGGGGCAGGGTCCGGCGGAGACGGACCATACGTCCCCGAGCTCGGTACGGATATGATCTTCGCCCTGATCGGGGAAGAACTCGGGCTGATCGGGATGGTCGCGGTTATCGCCGCCTTCGGTTTTATCGCGCTGGCCGGGCTGAAGATAGCCCTGAACGCCCCATCGGTCATGGCTCGGTGCGTTGCGGCTGGCCTTACAACGATGCTCACTGTCCAGGCCGTCTTCAACATAGGGGCCGCCATGGTGGTGCTTCCGCTCGCGGGGATGACGCTCCCCTTCGTGAGCTACGGTGGTTCGAGTCTGCTGGTATGCTTCGCCGCCGTAGGCATCCTCTACAGGATATCGGAGGACAGTGAGAGAGCCAGAGAGATCAAACCGCGCAAGAGGTCCGCGAATCCTGATAGCAGGAGGCGGCACGGGGGGACACGCTATCCCCGCGCTGTGCGTGGCGGCTGACTTGAGAGACAGGGGAGCCGTGGTCGAGTTCGTGGGATCTCAAACGGGGATAGAAAAGTCTCTCGTCCCAAAGGAGGGTTTTACCCTCCACGCCCTGCCCCTTAAGGGCCTCGCGGGAAGCCCCATTGCCCAGTCCCGCGCGGCCCTCCTCTCCCTCAGGGCGACCATCCGCTGTACACGCATAATACAACGATTCAGGCCGAGGGCCGTTCTCGGGGTTGGGGGTTACGCGAGCGCGCCCGCGGTGATCGCCGCCCGTATTCTCGGTGTGCCGACGTTTCTGCACGAGCAGAACTCGGTCTCCGGGCGCGTCAACCGCCTGGCCAGCCGTTTCACGACGGAGACCTTGGCAACGTTCCCTGGCGCCACGCAGCGGCTCGAGAACGCCGTGTGGGTCGGCATGCCGACCAGGACCGAGGTCTTCGGAGCATCGCGGGAGGAGTCACTGCGGGATCTCGGCCTACAGCCGCCGGTCGTTCTCATCTTCGGTGGGAGCGGGGGCGCGCTCAGGATCAACCTCTCAGCGGCGGAGGCGTTCGGCACCGCTACGCCATACACGGTCGTCCAGGTCTCTGGCCGCAGGGACTTTTCGCGGCTCTCGACGGAGAACCCAAGGCACGAGATCCTCGAGTACGTCCACGATCTCTGGCGATACCTGGCCGCCGCCGACGTGGTCGTGAGCAGGGCTGGCGCGGGCTCGCTCTTCGACATTGCGGCGGCCGGAAAGGCGTCGATCCTCATCCCGTTCCCCTACGCGACGGGAGACCATCAGTTCGAGAACGCCAGGTACTTTACTGACAGAGGAGCCGCGGAACTGATGCTCGACGCAGAGGTCGACGCAACTACGCTGCGCGGCCGCGTCGAAAGGTTGTTGAACGACGATGGGCGGCGGGAGGAGCTTGCGAGGCGCATGGCCGATCTCGCGACCCCGGATGCGGCCGGCGAGGTAGCCAAGCGATTGCTGCGTGCCCCAAGGAAGGAGTGGGGCCAGTGAACATCCATATGATCGGTATCGGCGGGGCAGGAATGAGCGGTATAGCCGAGGTCCTCGCGAGAAGAGGCCACGGTGTCACGGGCTCGGATCTCAAAGAATCTCCTTACACCCGCAGGTTGCGTGCGGCGGGGGTCACCGTCCACATCGGGCACGACCCGGATCATGTGGGGGACGCTGAGAAGGTGGTGATCTCGACGGCAATACCGAAGACGAACCCAGAGCTTCTGGAGGCCGGCCGTAGATCCATCCCCGTAATACCGCGCGCCGCGGCCCTTGCCCGGATCCTCGAAGGCAGTAGCAGCGTCGCCGTCGCAGGAACGCACGGCAAGACGACGACGACGAGCATGACGGCGCACGTCCTCGAGGCACTGGGCGAGAACCCGACGGCCCTGGTCGGCGGCGAGCTGAACGACATCGGCAGCAACGTCGCCTTCGGAAGGGCAGACCTCGTCGTGGCCGAGGCCGACGAGAGCGACCGCTCTTTCTTGTACCTCAGGCCGCAGGCCGCCGTTGTAACGAACATCGAGTTCGACCACCCAGACTTCTACTCCTCACTCGACGACGTCGTCGAGACCTTCGAGCAATTCGTCCGCTCTCTCCCCCAGGATGGCCACCTCGTCACCTGCGCAGACGACCCTTCCTGCATCGCGGTGGCCTCAGGGGCTCCATGCCAGGTAACCACCTATGGCATCGGCTCGGGAGACCTCAGGGCCGATATCTCGGGCCCGAGCAGCTATGTGCTGCTGGAAGGCGGAGAGAGAAGGGGCGAAGTCGAACTCGGCGTCTACGGGCGCCACAATGTACTCAACTCCCTGGCAGCGGCTGCGGTTGCCCGCTGGCTAGGCCATCAGGCCTACGAGGCGGCAAACACCCTGAGGGACTTCGGGGGCGTGCGCCGCCGCCTCCAGCTCAAAGGAGAGCAGGCAGAGGTACGCGTCGTCGACGACTACGCCCACCACCCGACCGAGCTCTCGGCAACGCTCGCCGCAGCCCGTTCCACCATGCCCAAAGATGGCAGGGTGATCGCCGTCTTCCAGCCGCACCGTTACTCGCGTACCCGCGCCCTCTACAGGGAGTTCGGCGATTCGTTCTCCTCGGCCGATGTTGTGCTCATCACCGAGGTCTACGGTGCCGGCGAGATGCCCCAACCTGGTGTCAACGGCAAGCTTATAGTCGACGCAATCTGCGAGACGAGGGGCCACCCCGAGGTCTACTACATCCCCCAGCAAGACGCCATACCGGGGGTTCTCCAAAACGTCTCAAGAAGCGGCGACCTCGTGCTCACCCTCGGCGCGGGGGACATCTCGAAGGCCGGTGAAGACCTGCTCGACGTACTGGAGGGTCAGCGATCCAAACTCTGACCAACTACTTGCGCGCGATCCTGATCTCGGCGGCCACAGCGGTCGCTACTACTCTCATCGTAGTCCTCATTACCTACCTCAGCTTCCCCGTTACCGGCGTCAGGGTCGAAGGCGCCAAAATGTACCCCAAATACGAGGCCGCAAGCACCATCTCAGACCACGCCAGCCTGCTCACCCTCAATAATGAGCTGCTAGAGCGTAGAGTAAAGTCTAATCCTTGGGTTCAGAGTGCAGAGGTGAACGAGAACTGGAAGTCCGGTATAGTTACCGTTCAGGTTGAGGAGCGTCGGCCTGTACTGAATGCCGAGGTCGGCGGGCGGAGGTTCGTTATGTCGTCTGAGGGCAAGGAGCTTCCGGGGCTCGGGGGAGCGAGTCTCGAGAGGGTGGAGTTGGACCGCGACCAGGTAGGGGAGATCTTGGAGTTCGCGAGGGCGTTGCACGAAAGCGGGCTGAGTTTGGACTCGGTCGACAAGGTTGGTGCCGGGGGCATCGGGACCACGGTGGAAGGCCGCCGGGTGATCTTCTCCCGGGACGTGGGTGAGCGTAGGGCCATGGCCCTCGAACACATCATGCCCGAGCATCCTGACGCCAGAGTCTTCGACCTACGTTCGCCTGAACGTGTAGTCGTCGGAGCTCCGCGCCAAGAGCACAGCGAGCCGCGAGGTTAGCCGGCCGTGGCGCAGTCGCTGGTGTACGGGATAGACGTTGGCACCACCAAGGTAGTGGCGATCGCCGGCCGCGTGGACCCGCGAAGGGGCTGGGTCGAGGTCCTGTCCATGGGGGAGGCGCCGAGCTACGGCCTCAAGAGGGGCGTCGTCGTAGACCGCAAGGCCGCCGCTGATTCTGTCGCAGAAGCCATGGAAGCCTGCGGCGTTCGCGGCGGGCAGGTGACGGTCGGCATCGCGGGTAGCCATATCTCCTCTTTCAACACAGAGGTCACCCTCCTGAACCGCAGCAGGAACCTGACGGTCACCGACAGGTTCGTCCGCAGGCTCGAACAGGAGGCTAGGCAACTCGACCTCGATGAGGACGAGCGTGTGATACACGTCGTCCCCCGCGGCTACGTCCTCGACGGGTCCGAGGGCGTCAAGAACCCCGTTGGCCTCGCCGCCCGTAAAGTCACAATGCGCGCCCACGTCGTGAGCGGGGCTCTCTCCAGTATCCAGAACCTCCTGCGCGCCGTCGAGGACTGCGGCGTCAGAGTCTCGAAGATCGTGCTCGAGCCTCTGGCCTCGGCCGAAGCCTGCCTGCTCGATGCGGACCGCGAGTCAGGCGTCGTGCTGCTCGATATGGGCGGCGGCACGACCGATATCGCAACTTTCTTCAGGGGGGCTCTCACCCATACCGCCGTCATACCCATCGGCGGTGAGAGCTTCACTTCCGATGTCGCCTACGGCCTCAAGATCCCGCAACACAAGGCCGAGGAACTCAAGCTGCGCTACGGTACAGTCCTCTCCAGCAACGTCGACCCCGTGGCCGTAGTCCAGCTCGACGACCGCTACTTCAATGCCAGTTTTATCAGCCAGATCCTCGAGTACCGTGCCCGAGAGGTCCTCGAATATGTGCGCGACTCACTCGATCAGACCGGGATGAGGGAGCTGGCCCCCGGCGGCGTCGTTCTTACCGGCGGCGGCTCCTGTCTCGACGGTATGACCGCGCTCGCCGAAGAAGTCCTCGGTATGCGCGTGAGGACCGCGAGTCCTCGCAGGATGAGGGGCGAGGTTAAACCTGTACAGAAACCTCAGTATGCAACGTCCGTCGGTCTGCTATACTTCTCGGCCAGAAACGATGACCCTAGACCAAAGGGTAAAGGTGCAGGGACGATTA
>CADCVF010000027.1:38289-41288 GCA_902806095.1 uncultured Rubrobacteraceae bacterium | reverse complement strand
TACCGTCGGACGCGTCCTGCTCCCTATGGTCGTAGCCTTGCTGGTGGGGGCTCTCTCGTTCTTCATCTACGCGAAGCCTGCAACCACGGCGACCACCCTGCCTAGCGGCTTCAAAGACGAGCTGGTGACCCCCGTCCCAAATCCAACCGCGCTGGACTTCACGCCCGACGGGCGCATGCTGGTCGCCACCCGGGCGGGAAGGCTGCGCGTTTACAAGAACGGGGCGCTGCTTTCGACCCCGGCGCTAAACATCTCTGACAAGACCTGCTCGAACTTTGAGCGCGGGTTGCTCGGGGTGGCGGTGGATCCAGAGTTCTCAACCAACCACTATGTCTATCTCTTCTATACTTACAAGAAGTACGGCGTTTGCCCGCTGAACCAGCCAACGAACCCGAACAACCCTGTCCACCGGGTTTCGCGCTTCGTCATGTCTGGCGACACAATCGCTCTTTCGACCGAACAAGTTCTCGTAGACAACATTCCCTCGCCCAACGGTAACCACAACGCCGGAGACCTGAAGTTCGGCAAGGACGGCTACCTGTATGCCAGCGTCGGCGATGGCGGCTGCGACTACGCGGGTGACTCGGGCTGCCAAGCTCTTAACGACGCTCCACGCGACCGCAACATCCTGCTCGGCAAGGTCCTGCGGATCACGCGCGACGGCGGGATACCGCCGAACAACCCGTACACCGGATCGGCCAGCGAGCGCTGCAACGTCGCTGGCCGCACCGACCCCGGCAAGAACTGCCAGGAGACCTTCGCGTCGGGCCTGAGGAACCCCTTCCGCCTTGCCTTCGATCCCGACGCGTCGGGCACACGCTTTTTCATTAACGACGTCGGCCAGGACACTTGGGAAGAGATCGATCAGGGCACTCCCGGAGCCGACTACGGCTGGAACCTCTGCGAGGGCGCCCACGACCACGCGGGCCGCCCGGGCACGGAGGACTGCGTCACCGGGTCTTACACACCCCCGATCCACGAGTACAACCACAGTACGGGATGCTCGTCCGTAACGGGCGGGGCCTTCGTGCCGACCGACGCCTCCTGGCCCGCCTCCTACGACAGCTCCTACCTCTTCGGCGATTACGTCTGCAACAAGATCTTCGAGCTCAAGCCCAAACAAGGGGGCGGGTTCACGCAGAGTGAGTTCGCAAGCGGGCTGGGGGCCGCCGGGCCTATCGCCATGGCCTTCGGGCCATCCGGCTCGGGTAAGGCCCTCTACTACACCACCTACGCCAACGGCGGAGAAGTTCACCGTATCTCCTACGCCGCGGGCGTCAACTTGGAGCCAACTGCCGTCGTGAGTGCGAACCCGACTTCCGGCCCGACACCGCTGAAGGTCGACTTCGACGGTTCCGGTAGCAAAGACCCGGACGGCGATACGCCGCTGACCTACCTCTGGGACTTCGACGGGAACGGAACGACCGATCAGACCACGAGCTCCGCGACGACTAGCCACACCTACGACGCGGCCGGCACCTACACCGCCGAACTGAAGGTGCGGGATGCCCGCGGCGCGGACTCGGCTCCAACAACGGTCAAGATCTTCCCCGGGAACGACTCGCCCGAGCCTACCATCGGGTCACCCGCGGTGAACAAGCTCTTCAAGGTCGGGGAGCAGATCACGCTGCAGGGTAGCGCGACCGACAAGCAGGACGGCCAGCTGCCAAACGGTGCGCTCGACTGGGAGGTCCGCCAACACCACAACGGCGACCACTGGCACCCGTACTTCTCGGGGACCGGCAGTGAACTCACCTTTACCGCGCCCGCACCTGAGGGCCTGGATGCCACCGGGCCAGGCAACTACCTGGAGATAAGGCTCACGGTGGCCGATTCCCAGGGCCTCTCCAAGACGATCACCCAGGAGCTGCAACCAAACAGGGTGAACGCCACGTTCGAAAGCCGGCCGACCGGACTCGAGCTCCAAGTCAACGGCACGACCTTCGCCGCCCCGAAAACGTTGGTCTCGTGGGAGGGCTACAAGCTGGCGGTCCACGCCCCCTCTCCACAGACCTTGGAAGGGACCACCTACGAGTTCGCCTCCTGGTCCGACGCTGGAACGCAGCAACACGAAGTCCTCACCGAAGCAGCGCCGAGCACCTACACGGCCACCTACACGGCCACCCAGGCGACCTGCACGATCAGCGGCACCTCGGGGAACGACACCCTCAGGGGCACCACCAGAAACGACGTCATCTGCGGCCTGGGCGGCGACGACAACCTGAAGGGCGTGGGCGGGGACGATAGGCTCCTGGGCGGGGAAGGCAACGATATCCTGCTCGGCCAAGCCGGCAACGACTCCGTCGATGGCGCGGCAGGCACGGACAGGGCTTCGTTCGCGGGAACCACGGCCGTCAGCGCTTCGTTGGCCACGAACAATGCCACCGGAGTAGGCTCCGACACGCTTACGGCGATAGAGGACCTCACCGGCTCGTCGGCCAACGACACCCTCACCGGGAACAGCAACCCCAACCAGCTCAGCGGCAGTGGCGGCAACGACACCGAGCGCGGAGGCGGGGGCAACGACACCGTAGTAGGCGGCGTCGGGGACGACGACCTCTACGGGGAGGATGGCGACGACAAGGCCAACTCCAGGGATAGCGTGGCGGGCAACGACCTCCTCGACGGGGGAGCCGGCACGGATACGAAGGTAACGGATGCCACCGAAAGGTCGGTAGTGAATTTTCCGTAAGCCGCAAGGAACGCCACCACCGGGTTGGGCATTGCGGGGCTGGGGAGTAGCTGCCCCGGCCCTTCTCTTGCCCCTATTCACCGGAGTGCGTGGAATAAGGATTCTCGGAAGTTCATATCCAAGATCCTGCATAGCCCCGCCCCGATATCCCCCCTCCAGGCGCCCCGTTCAGCCCCGTCCCGCTAGAGCTTGTAACACCGATGTATAGATATGCGCGATTGCTGTTATACCGTTCCGGTCTATTGATGTCATAGAGCTTCCTCCGCCGCCTTTAGCCACCATGAGTAGCCGGTGAGCCGCTTGAGCA
>CADCVF010000027.1:0-38279 GCA_902806095.1 uncultured Rubrobacteraceae bacterium | reverse complement strand
AGGTCTTCGGTGATTACCTGCGGGTAGAGTATCTTAGCCATGCCTTCATTATGCCATCAACAAAGCGGAACGGTAGATACTACCCTAAAGCAGACAAATGTTTGTAGTCGCCATAATCCCCGAAGGACGGAGCGATCCTTTCCACACTCTTCTTAGTGGTTCGGGACGGGCCGGAGCGGGATTACTCTCGTCTCCCTGCATATCCATCCAACACCACAAGATGAAGACACCTCCGCCACGCGGCGTGAAGGGCCTTAGAAGCCATTCTCACGCCCCTAGGAGGGCGAACTATGCACGATCGTGCAAATGGACTTCTGAGAATCTATATTCCACGCAATCCGGTGAATAGAGGTGGCGCTCAGCCGCCCGAGGAGCCGTCCCCGTCGGCTGAGGTTATCTCCGCAAGGCCTATCCACTGCTCCATCAAGGCCTTCCTCACCCCCTCACTCCTAGAGCCAACCCCTATCTTCTTGTAGACGTTTGCCAGGTGGCGCTTGACCGTCGCCTCAGAGATGTGCAGCTCTTCTGATATCTGATAGTTGGAGAGGCCGCGGGCTGCAAGCACCATTATCTCCGTCTCCCTCTCAGAGAGCATTCCCACCGGCTCTTCACCCATTCGCTCCAGCAGGCCACGGGGCATCGAGACCACCACGTTCTCTCCATCCGGCTCGCGGCTTGCAGCGTCGATGGTGGCCAGGAGATCCTTGCTGGAAGAACTCTTGTGGATGTAGGCGTCGATGCCCATCTTGGAGAGGGCCTTGAGGTAGCGGAGGTTGTCGAACATGGTGAGCACGATGATCTTGGAGTCAGGAGAGGAGGAGCGTATCCTTAAGAGGACCTCCCTGGCCGTATTAAGGTCTGCGTCTATCTGCGCGATGACCACGTCGGGCTTGTTCTCCTCGATGAGGGCCAGGGCGTCTTCTCCCCCGGTGGAGGATCGTCCCACGACCTCTATGCCCTCTCCTCCGCTTGAGGCCAGGATGGACTCCAAGCCTTCCCTGAACATGGTGTGGTCGTCTGCGAGGTGTACGCGTTTTGCCATTTTGGGCTCCTCCAACATGAACAAGGTCCATGCCGGAAGGCGCACACAGAAGTCGCTCACTGATCGAAAGTATCGACAGTAATCTCCCTGTATCTAACCACAACCTCAAAGCAACGTCAAGCACAATGTAGTGTGTGGACAGGCCTGTGGGCAGGCCTTGGAGCGCGCCATGATCTAAGTCCAGGCTCGCCTATTGCTCGCGCTTTGTAGATTTGGGTTACAAAGCTGCACCTTTTGGTGTACCATAGCTACACCTTTTGAATCATCTCCTTGGGGAAGGGGAAGGAGAACAAGAATGCGTTGGTACAACCCAAAGAGGAGGGTTGCGGAGAGTGTAGTCGCCCCCTACACCGACGAAGAGGCCTTGCACATGCTTCGGGGCGCCACCGACTCGTGGGCTTTCCTAAGCGAGTACGAGAGGCTCAGGGGAGAAGGGATGGGCGTAGAGCAGGCCGTGGTCTTCGTGGGGCACCTCTTCAGCTCGTGGCACCCGAGGGACCAACCCCTAGGCTAGCGTATAGGCCAGCGCAAGAGAGCGGCGGAGGACCTGAGGAGGTTCTTATGACCTCGGAAGAAGCGGTGATCGGCACGAGGGTGAGGGTGGGCGAGTCCGGGTGGCGCTCGGAGTGGTGGGGGCTCACGGGCACGATAAGCGGAAGGTGGGGCAACCCCGAGTACCTGGCCCTCGACGTGCAGCTGGATGAGGGGCGCATGCAGCTGTTCTGGCACCACGAGTTGGAAGAGATCAGAGATCGTAGAGGTCCACAGCGGCCAAGGCGTTGCTCTAGAGCAAGAGGGACCTCAGAACAGAAGGAGTTGGCTGGGAAGCACTCGCAAGCTCCTGGAGCATCCCGAGAAGGAGGAGAAGTGCGTGCAACCAGGGCAGACAGTCTCAGAGATGGCTTTGGAAGTACTAGGACGCCAGGCGAAGGCTTTGGCCGAGCGGAGCGGGCTGCCTTTGGAGGAGGCGTTGGTAGAGGTCCTGAAGACCGAGCCGGGTGGGCTGCTCTCTGAGTTGGCCGAAGGGCCGCACCGCAGCCAGAAGGCACGCCAGTGGCAGGCAGATCTGCTGAGAGAACGCCTCGAGCAACGTCTGCCCCAAAGGGTAGCAGGATAGGAGGCCTCAAACCCCAGCGAGAGCCGGCCGTGTCTTCGTGAGGGCGTGGTGGGTAGGAATGAAAGATACAACAACCCGGCGCTCCCCCTCCTGACGTCAGCGCCGGGTTGTCTACCAACCGAACCTTATCGTCGCACGGAGTAAGCCAAACACAATACACAATTCGACCCATTTTTCCGGTCCGTAGGACCCCGGACCGTTCCCACAGGCAACAGAAAAGCCGGGCCGCTCTTGGGAGGGGGATCTCAGAGGGTGCCCAGCTTAACGATTAATCAGATTGTACTATCAGGGCGGGCCAGAGCACATACGCCAAATGGACTATCTTTGTATACCAGGTGGCTACTTTCGCGGGTGATGGAGTGAGGGAGGGCTTAGGGCCTCGGGGCAGGGGCGGTCTTTATCATCTACCTGACCAAGCACATCATAGTATGAACCCCCAAAGCCGGGCGAACTTCGTAGAATCTCCCTGCCACGCACTTGGGTGAATATACCAGTCCTCAGTGGGCCTCGTACCTACGAAATGCTCATGCAACCCTTGGACTTCTCGACAGTCAGGAGCATAAGTCCGTCTTGCCGATGTCCTTCTCCGCGAGGGCGGAGAGCACTCAGCCGCGCTCTGTTCGCACCGGTGCCACCGAGAGACTAGCCGTGAGCTCGCTTTGTAAGACGCTGCCCTCAGCTCTGCGCTTCGCCGAGGTGATGAACGAACCGGGCGAGACGTGAGGCTCCCTCGAGCAGATCCTCCCTCGAGGAAGCTAGAGACAGGCGCACGTAGCCTTCGCCGAGCTCGCCGAATGCGCTGCCCGGCGCGACGGCCATGTGCTGGTGTTCGATCAGGGAACGGGCGAGTTCCATCGACGGCACACCCGCCTCTGAGACGTCGGTCCACACGTAGAAGGCTCCCGAGGGCCGGGTTGAAGTCAGGCCACCGCGATCCAGGACCTCGAGCAGCTCGTCGCGACGCTCCCTGTAGGCGTCGCGCATCTCTCGCACGACCTGTTGGGGGCCGGTTACGGCGGCCAGAGCCGCCATCTGGGCCGGGGTGTTGACGCAGGAGATGATCGGCTCCTGCATCCCGGTGAGGAGGTTGGCCAGGTCGGGCGGGGCCACCAGGTAGCCCACTCGCCACCCGGTCATCGCGTAGACTTTGGAGAAAGAGTAGACCGAGACCAGCCGGTCGTCCGGATCGGCCACCGACCCGACGCTGACGAAGGTGTCGTCGAAAGCCAGCTCGTCGTAGACCTCGTCCGCGATAAACCATAGGCCCCGACTACGGGCGAAGTCGAGCAAAGTCTGGGCGAGTTCGCGCGGCAACACCGTCCCGAGCGGGTTCGACGGGCTGTTGACGAGGATCGCACGGGTCCGCGGCGTCACCAGGCGCTCGAGGTCTTCGGGACGAGGCAGGAAATCTCCCTCCGCAAGAAGTGGGTAAGGGAGCACACGCGCCCCGAGCAGGTGGGCGATCATGCGAAAGTTCGGCCAAGCGGGGTCAGGCAACAGTACCTCATCCCCTGGTTCGAGCAGGGCGCGAAGCACCAGGTAGAGGGCCTGGATACCCCCCTGCGTAACCACCACCTGATCCTGGCGCGCCTCATACCCGTTGCGCCGGATGACCTTGTCCGCCAAAGCTTCGCGCAGGTCAGGAACCCCTGCGTTGGGGGCGTAGCGGGTATGGCCAGCCTTAGAAGCCTCGTTGGCGGCTTCTATAATGTGGGAGGGTGTGGGAAAGTTGGGCTCCCCCACCTCGAGGTGGATGGCTTCCGGATCCTCCCAGGCCAGATCCATGACCTCGCGTATGCGCGAGACGGGCATGGAGCTGGCGATCGTCGAGGGAAGCGCCAGCTCGTTGCCGGTTGTGGACTCTTGGGGACGCAATGGCCTTCCTCCTCTATTTGTAGGCGCGCCTCAGGGAAGCACCTTAGGGTACTCCAAAACGGCTCACAAGGCGTTCCTGCGAGATAGCGCTGCCAGGCAAGCTCTACTCTAATCCATCCGGATAGCACGGTTGATGGTACCCGAGCGTGGCCTCCTGCCGGCGTCCAGAGTTGAGCGGGACATCGGAATCCTCTCTTGTGGAGCCGCTAGACAGGAGATGCTGTCGTGCCTGAGGTGGGCCCGCCGGCGAGATGGGGGAACAGGGTTATTGCGGTGCCGCCGAGCACGCGGGCGAGACTCTCTGCGTCCAGATCTGGCAGAACCTCAGGGACGAGGTCGAGCATGGCCCGGTAGCCTGGCACGTCGCGGGTCCAGGGGTAGTCAGAAGCCCACAGCAGGCGCTGTGGTCCGTATGCCTCGGCGAAACGACGGATCACCCTGAACAGGTCGGGGTACGGCGGAGCTTGCGTCGACAGGGCGTACTGGCCCGAGACCATGAGGTGCACGCCACCGGCTTCGCTGAGCCGCAGCACCTGTTGCACGGTCGACTCGGGGAAGGGATCGTCGAAGCGCGGACGCCGGTGCTGGTCGATCTGCATGTCATGCGGGCAGAAACCGATGTGGTTGAGTACCACCCGCAGCTCGGGCATCTCGCGGACGACATCGGGCAGCAGCGGCAGCTGGTCAGGGGGAAGGTAGGTCCACAGCAGCAGTCCCTGCTCGGCGAGGTAGCGCAGGACCGGCAGCGCCGGGGAGTCCGTTACCGGCTGCCCGGGCTCGCCTATCCACTGGGTACGCAGGCCGTGGAAGCCGAAGCGGTTCCGACGGGCGCGCAGGCTCTCTACGCCGCGGGTGCCACCGGTTCGCAGCTCGGCGGGCGCGGCGACGGCGATGGCGGCGAAGGTCTTCGGGTAATCGGCGAGCACCCTGGCGACATAGTCGTCGTGGGCGTCCAGGGAGACTAGCACCGCGGCGTCCACTCCGCTACCCGCCATGAGCTCGAGCAGGTCCTCTACCGGGGCGTCGCGGCCAGCTGACGCCAACTCGTCGACCTCTCGCAACGAGATTGCCGCCGGACGGAAGACGTGCGCGTAGGCGTCGATAATGCCGCATCCCGTCATCGTTGGATCTCCTGGTGCGCGGCCGGAATAGGGTCTCCGGAACAGTAGGTCCTAGCGAGGTGGGTGTAGATCTCGACCGCCTGACACACTGCCGTGATAGATACCCACTCCTCGGCGGCGTGGGCGCGGCGCAGCAGGCCGGGGCCGAGGGCCGGTAGGGAGGGTAGACCCTGGATAGCGCTGAACCACGTCGCGTCCGTGGTGCCAGGGAAGACCGCATTGGTGGGTTCGGTACCCAAGACCGTCCGGCAGGCCGCCCGCGCCTCCGCGACGAGTGGGTCGCTGGGGGCGACGAGGGTGGCAGGCAGCCAGTCGCTCGGCGGCTGGTCGAACTCGATCCGTAGGTCGCTTCCGGTCTCCTGGGAGACGCGCTCCACCAGGACGGTAAACGCCTCACGAACGTCCTCTCGCCGCATTTCTGGGAGCAGTGGCACCTCGGTGTCAACGGCCATCACCCCCGTCAGCACCCCGAAGCCGACACCACCGTGGTAGGCCATCCCAGTGTTGACCGTCGGCGTCCAGCCGCTGAGCCCGTGCACGTTTGCGGAGGTATCCGCAGCCAGGGAATCTGCGACCTCGGTGACGAGACGGGCGGCGTCCACCCCGGCGTTGCGGGTGCTGAGCTCGTCGGACAAACTCGAGTGTCCTTGCCGGCCGCCGGCGACCAGACGCAGCCTGGCGATGCCACGGCTCGCCAGGTGCAGCCTGTCGTAGTCCCCGTCGATGCCGCCCGGCTCACCGATGACGACGCCGCCGGCATATAGAGGAACACTCTGGGCCACGTGGTGGGCCTTAGGCAGAGCCGTTT
Organism: uncultured Rubrobacteraceae bacterium; assembly: GCA_902806095.1. Classification (GTDB taxonomy): domain Bacteria; phylum Actinomycetota; class Rubrobacteria; order Rubrobacterales; family Rubrobacteraceae; genus Rubrobacter_D. The sequence goes on along the minus strand of CADCVF010000027.1, from coordinate 32,316 downwards.
TCCTCATCGGCCGTGAAGAGCAGGCCGAGCCGACCGCGGGATGGGGCGTCGCTGGCCAAGCGCGAGGCCGCTGCCAGCATCGCAGCGAGTGCGCTTTTCATGTCCGCGGAGCCGAGCCCGTAAAGCCTGTCTCCCTCGACTTCAGCCCCGAAGGGATCTACGCTCCAGGTAGCGTCGGCGACAGGCTTGGTGTCGAGGTGGCCCGAGAGTACGAGGGGCCGTCCTCCGGATCCGAAATCCAGGGTGATGAGCACATTGGGCCTCGACTCGTTGCGGGCAATGACCCTGGCTCTAGGGAGTTGCAGTTCCGAGAGCAAGTCACGCACGAGTGCCGCGGCAGCACGCTCGTCGCCGGGCGGGTTGGGACTGGGAGTGCGTACCAGCTCCCTGGCGATGTCGAGGACGTCCGGACCCTGTGGCCCCGGAGTGCTCATCACTTGTATCGTGCGGCCCAGTCCACGCCCTGCCAGGTCTGCACCTTCACCGGGTCCAGCCGGAACAGCCAACGGGGCTTATCCAGGGTGGGCTCCAGGTACTTCGGGCCGTTCTCTCCCAGATAGCGGGTGCTCATGCGCTCGGCGATGGCACCCACCGGCCGCCTGTGTTCGGCTCCTCGACCATGTGGGCGGTGCACTGCGCGACGACTTTTCGTAGTCCTACCGGTTCGTCGACGCTGATCGCACACCGAGAGTCGTTGGCCAGGTAGGGGGCCCAGGCGGACTTCTCGCGGGGAATCACCCAGAACGAGCTACCATCCCACTCTTGCCAACAGGGCACCACGTGTGGCCAGCCTTCGTCATCGAGGCAGGCTAGGCGGGCCAGGTGCGCCTCAGCGAGGAACATGGAGATCTCCGCCTCATCCAAACGGCCGACCCTTCCGCGCCAGCTCTCGTCGCTCATCGCCTCCTCCTTTCGGGTCCCCGGGCGACTTCTTGGCGGCTTGTTTCGTGCTGCCCTGTACCGTTGCGAGCACACTCACCACGCGTGGGTCCTACAGTGACAAGCCTTGCGTGAAGACATTCGACATTGTAGCAAGGAATTCAATATAGCGCCCTCAGTCGATCCCGCCGCGTCTTGCTCATCTGCGTGGCGTTTACCCTGCAAAACCGCCTTTTCGCGCGTGGCGTTGGGTCGAGTCTCTGAGGTCGGCGGATACGAGCAGCCCTGGATGAATTCCGTGTGGCTGTGGCGCCGTATCGGCCACGCTTCGCCGCTAACCGATTGTTGCTGGCCTCGTGGTGCTCGAAGCGGAGTGCCTGGCGCGGAAAATCACGTCTAGCCCCAAAGCCTCGGCGGCCTCTGCAAGACGCCAAAGGCTTAACTTCTGCCACCCGTCTCGCCCGAAGCGGCGGATGTTTCGCGATCCTTCGGGGTATATGAGGGGCACACAGGTCAATTTTGCATTGGCTGAGACTGCTTGAGAGAAAGGAACCGACCGTGGCAGACGTACACGTCTACATCAATAGACCAGCGGCCAAAGAGGGTACGGCTCTGGAAGATATCGACGAGGCCTTGAGGACGCTCGACTTTGTCTCCGACGTCGAGGTCAACGCGCCGGGGAACGTGGTGGCTGTCTCGTTCGAGGGAGGGAAGGCCGAGCAGGAAGAGATCAAGCACACCGTCGAAGAGGCCGGCTACAGGGTCTCCAGGCTCTCGGTCAGGAGCACTATCGCGGAGGAACGAAATCTCTGGGATATCTAGGGCATTTCAGCTGGTCAGCTTTTGCTGAAGCGCTGAAAGATCAGGCAACGCTCCATCGTATCCGATAGTGTAGCCGGAGAAACGTCGCGCTCCAGAGCTGGAGGTTGTGGTCGGCACGAAGGTGTCTCTTGGATCGGGCTACGGAGGAGATAGAATCCGAAGGCGGATAAGATCTACAAGGGCGAACTACCGATGAGGGCGGTGGGCAACACGAGATGATCTGGTTTGCCTGGTTCATGCTCGCGCTGGAGTGCCTGGTGATAGCCATCGGACTTTGGATCACGTGGACGATGGTGTCGGAAGCCTCCAGGAGGTCCCCCGACCCAATATCTGCACCGGAGCATTCTCCCACGAGCCCGTCGGCACCATCGCCCGAACACGAGCAAAGAGCCGACGACGACCCCACTCTGTTCGCCCTCGAGCAGGTCGACGAGCGCGGCTATGTGAACAACAGGAAGCTTCACATGGGCTGCGAGGCGGCTGTCTGCCGGACTCCTCTGGGGGCCAGGATCGTCGCTGGCAGACGCTCGCTCGAGGAACCGCAGTACGCCTGGGACTATGCCAGCGTTCGACTGGCGGATAAGGCGCTCGCGTACACCGAGTTCAATACCCACCCAGGGGAGGGCATCATCGGCATCGACGATTTCGGGTGTGGCCCCTATACGATAGCAGAACCCGGTGAGTACTTGCGTCGCTGGAGATATACCCCCGAGGGGCGAATGGAGAAGTTCTGACTACTCTAACCCTCTGGTGGGTCGTCGGGGTGTGGATGCCAGATGGCCCTCTTTCTCGCCTCCGGTGTCTCTTTTGTGATAGGCGTCTTTTCGGGGGGAGAGGCTCTGATCTCCGACACTGTATCGTCCACCAGCTCCTTCTCGGGACTGCCCACTTTCCTGATCCATTTGTGTACGGAGTGGGCATCGAAGAGCGAGACGTCAGTACTCCTCGCCAGGGCGATAGCTCCACTGGTGTAGCCGGCAGGGGCCACGACCCAGGCCTCCACGCACCGATGATACTGCGCTCCGGCAAAGACTTCCTGCACGGGATTGTTACCCACGGGCCCTTTGTGGTTCTTGCACTGTACGGCGACACGCTCGCCACGACGATTCACGATCACGTCGACGCCTTGATCCCCTACTCCCCCGAGCACCACCGCTCTATGCCCCATCGCCCTGAAGAGGTCGGCCACGAAGACCTCGAACTGGGCTCCGCTCATGGAGCGGACTGCCTCGAAGCGTAACGAGAGCTCCTCGGCGGTCGGGGTCGTAAGCCTGTTCCACAGGTACCAGGGTACCAACGCAACGGCGACGACGACCCCTATCAGAAGGAGCCCACCGAGCAACCATTTGAGTCCCTCCATCAGCCCCATACTGTCGTGCGACACGATGCTTAGTAGCGCCACGACCCCGATGGCCCCACCGCCCAGGATTCTATCCGGTTGCTTTCTCGACCCAGCCATTACTCCAGCTTGACGTACCCTGCTTCTTGCGCCACAATGCCGCTCATTGGAGTATAGTGCCTTCCTTGCCACCGCAACCCCCTCCATTGGTAACGGTGGAAAGTTTCGGATAGGCCTCAGATGCGCTTCTTCTGACCCCTTCCGGCTCGATTGCTCGCCTGGAGGCGCCGGAAGAGTGATCGACCCTCTCGAGTGTGCCTCTGATCCTCGAGCCACGCCTTCGGCTTCATCGCCGAATCGATGACGGACTCTACGATAATGCTACAGACGAAGGCCAGCTCATAATCGGCTTCTCTCGTTCCCTGCGTTGTCGATGGCCCGTCATCGCGATGCGACGAATCCTCCGACTTTTCCTTTCGCATGTCCGCGGCCGAGTCAAGATGCCTCATGGCGGCCATAGCCGACTGTTCGAAGCCGATCAACATGGTCGTGATGTCCGCTTCCATCAACCGGGCAGAGGATCCGAACGTCTCCCTGATCCGCTCCCTGGCCTCCGTCAACGCCTTCTTGGCCACATCCACGTATCGCGACGGTCCCAGTTCCCCGGCGTACCAGGCGATGTGGGACTGCAGTTCCTTCTCACCCGGACTGACCAACAGCCGCAGCGGACTGTAACGAACGGTCTGGCCAACATGAATCCGCTCTCCGGTTACCTCATAGACGGCGACCTTCTCGTCGGCCTCTACCTCTCCCCGAGGAACCGCAGCAGGAAGCAGTTCTTTGAGGAGATCGTCGATCGTCTCGAGCAGAATCAGATACAGCCAGTCCTTTGCCGGGAGCCACCGGCGCTCTTCTCGCCAGGCGAGCATCCGCTCGAAAACGAACACCGCGAGTACGATCCCGAAGAGGTGTTCTGTGAGATCTAGAGCCAGCACGGGCAGCTTGCCCTCCACACTGGCAAGAGTAAAAGCCAGAAGGAACAACACTACCAGGGCGGACGCAACCAGGAACGTACCTTGATTGCGTCGGATCACGACTCTCTCCTGATCATCCTCTGACCTTTGACCGAATCCACACCCGTCTCATACGCCCCACCTTGCTCGAGAACGGGTCTATGACCTATTCACCCAAGACCCGTCGATCGCCTCTCTACACAAGAGTATGTCACCGATCACAACCCGACGATACCCTGAACGTGTCCCGACGAACCGCAGGCCACCGGCGCAGCCCTCTTGAATCTCCCGGATCACGCAGCAAAAAGGCCGCCGGGGAACCGGCGGCCGCAAAAGGGAGAGCCAGGAAAGTGCAGGCTCTCCCCCGGCTCCAGAAGGGCCGGCCCGTTCTCGGACCGGCCCTTAATGCTCTAGCTGGTCTCTACCTGCGCCGCAGAATCGCGTAGGTCAGGATGCCCGACCCGAGAAGCAACGCGGCCGCCGGCAGAAGGATGGCAGGACCACCGCTCTCCGGAATACCGCCAGCCTCACCGCCGGCCATCATCGTAGTCTCCATCATCATCATGGTGGTGTCCTGAGCCACTGCCATCGGCACCAAGATCAGCATGGCCAGGAGAGCGGCCATAGCCAGAAAAATTGCTCTCTTCATCCAGTCCTCCTTCTGTCTACTCTATCTCTCAAGTGGCCTGCACTTGTCTTCTCCAGTTGAGAAGGTACCCACAGTGTACAGAATCGAAACGCAAAAGTCTCCATTATTTTAACAATTTTTAACAGACCCGGCGAAAGAGGAACTTCTGTACGGGGCTACGGTCCCGAAAGCGGGGGCAGAAGGATTCGAACCTTCGGGCGTTCTACCGCCTCTGGTTTTCAAGACCAGCGCATTCGTCCGCTCTGCCATGCCCCCTCATACATTCTGGTGTGGCCCAGATTATACGATCTCCGGGCCGAACATCTTGTTAGCATTTCAGCTTCTTGCTTACAGTCGAGCGCTTGTGGCCCAATATACGATTCCAACGGGTCAGGACTTGTGCGAAACGCCTTGGTCACCGATGAAGGTGCTTAGAGGTTGGCTGAGGGGCAGACATGGTTGAGGACGCAGTTCGGGCAGTCCGGCTTTCGGGCCTGGCACGTTCGGCGCCCGTGGAGGATCAGGAGGTGGGAGAAGATGGTCCAGTCCTCTTCTGGCACTAACCTCATGAGGTCCTGCTCTATTTTCACGGGATCCTGATTCTCGGTGAGGCCTAGCCTGTTCGAGACGCGGCGGACGTGGGTGTCCACTACGATGCCCTCGTTCGTGCCGAAAGCATTGCCGAGGACCACGTTGGCCGTCTTGCGGCCGACGCCGGGCAGGGCCACGAGATCGGGCATCGTGCGGGGGACCTCTCCCCCGTGCTCCTCTACGAGCGCGCGGGCCATGCCCCGCAAGGAGCGGGCCTTGTTGCGGTAGAAGCCGGTCGGGCGGATGTCTTCTTCGAGCGCGTCGGGGGCGGCGACGGCGTAGTCTTCTGCCTTGTGGTACTTCGCGAAGAGGTCCTCAGTCACCCGGTTGACCTGCACGTCGGTGGTCTGGGCGGAGAGGATCGTCGCTACCAGGAGCTCCAGGGGGTTCGACCAGTCAAGCTCGGTACGCGCGTCAGGGTACTCCGCCTTCAGGCGGGGAATTACTTCCCGGGCGGGTGCGGCGGATGGTTTCATGATGGCCGGGGATTATACCCTGTTCTAAACTGTCTTTGTAAGAGATACAGGAACAGAGAGGAGCCCCAACATGGCCGAGGTCACCTTCGACTACCAGAACCTCATGGAGGTGGAGGGCGGTCTGCAGAGCGGGGAGCTGGACGAGATACAACAGCGCCTGCGCGAGGCCGCGGACGAGCTTCTCGGGGACCCGCCGGGCTTTATGCGGTTGCCGAAGACTGCCGAGTACGCCGAGGCTTCGGCGCGCGTAGCGGAGGAGATCCGGACCTCGGGAGCGGCGGACTTCATCCATGTCGGCATCGGGGGCTCGGCGCTCGGCCCTATGGCTTTGCACAAGGCGCTGAGCCATCCCTACTACAACGCGCTCTCTGGCGAAACCCGTCGCGGTCCGCGCCTGCACTTCGCGGAGAACACCGATCCTGCGACGCTCTCCGCCATCCTCGACGTCGCCGACCCTGACGGAACCTGGGTCAACGTCGTCACCAAGTCAGGCTCGACCGCCGAGACGATGGCGAACTTCCTCGTGATCCGGGGCGTCCTCGTAGACTCTTTGGGAGACTTCGGATTCCAGGGACGTACGATTGCCACGACGGACCCGGAGGAAGGGTTTCTCAAGCAGATAGCCGACCGGGAAGACCTCGAAGTGCTGCCTATACCGCCAGACGTTGGCGGCCGGTTCTCGGTCCTCACACCGGTCGGACTGCTGCCCGCCGCCGTAACCGGGCTCGACGTAGCCGCGCTGCTCGCCGGCGCGGCGCAGTGCGTAGACGAGGTGAACGAGCAGGGCGCCGAGCACCCTGCGGCCGTAGGGGCTGCCATGCACTACCTAATGGACACCGCGAGAGGACGCAACGTCAGGGTTATGATGACCTACGCCGACGCCCTGGAGCGGCTCGCAGCCTGGTTCGTCCAGCTCTGGGCCGAATCCCTGGGCAAAGACGGCAAGGGCTCGACGCCCCACGGCGCCGTCGGTACCACGGACCAGCACTCGCAGGTCCAACTCTACATGCAGGGTCCCCAGGACAAGGTGATCGAGATCGTCGAAGTCGAGAACCACCCGCGCGACCTGCCGATACCAGGAGTCTACGGAGATCTCGAAGGCGTCGGCTACCTCGGGGGACACACCATGGCAGAGCTCTTGAACGTCGAGTGCGACGCCACGCGGAGGGCTCTCACCGAAGCCGGGCGCCCCAACTCGACAATAACGCTCGGCGAGCTAAACGAAGAGAACCTCGGCTACCTCTTCCAGGCGCTCGAAGTCCAGACCGCCATCGCCGGAGTCCTCTACGGCGTCAACGCCTTCGACCAGCCGGGTGTCGAGGCCGGAAAGCAGATCACATACAAGAGGATGGGAAGGCCGGGATATTAGCATTTCAGCACGCTCCAGCCTCCGGCTGTCGCTTGTCAGCACGGCGGCTGCGCCGCCTTGTCAGTACGCTTCGGGCCTTGCGGGCCCTCGCTTTCAGCATGTCAGCTAGGGTCTGTACAAACTAACGAGTTGAAGTGCTGACAAGCGAAGGCGTCAGCCTGAGCGTGCTGAATTCCTATTTCATCGCGATCCCGAACACCACGGGTGCGGCCTTACCGTGGAGTGGTGACTCTTCTCTGTCCTCGATTACGCGCCAGAGCGCTGGATCTTTCTGCCGTAGTTGGCCGAAGGCGTGGTTCCTTTCGACATCGTCGGCCAGGAGTAAGCCTCCGTTCCGGAGACGGGGCCATACGGTGTCGAACTCGCGGCGCATGTTCCTGTGGGTGTGCAGGCTATCGTGTACGAAGAGGTCCACCATAGGGATCTCTCGGAGGAGCCGGGGCAGGATCCTGGCGCTCGATCCCCAGTGTAGCCTCCAACGGCGCCGCAACTCGTCGGGAACGGTCACGCCCCAGGACCTGTCGGCCTCCCTACGCAGGGGCGGCAGGTCTACACTGTAGAGCGTGCCGCGTCTGTTTTCTTCCAGCGCTTTGAGTATGAAAGCGGAGCTCACGCCGTAGGCCACTCCGGTCTCGACGACTACCTCCGGTTCGATCAGGCGGCACGCGAGATAGCAACAGCGCGCCATGACCGAATCGGCGGCCCAGTGGGGTACGTAAGGGTCCTCGTGGCGAATGTCCGCGAGCAACCGGCGCGTGCGCTCCTCCACCTCCAGGAGCGCAGGCTCCTCAAGAACCTCAGCGACGTTCCCAAAGCGGGCCGCGAGGTCATCGAGTGCCTTCTCCCAGCCAACAGTCTCATATGTTGGTGCTCTGGCGAGGAGCCGCTCCACCAGGGCCTCCGCATGTCCGAGCAGTACATCAGGTAGCTCTCCCAACCTCAGGGAGGAAGGCAACCTGGGCTCGGGCGGAGTTCCGGTACGCGTGATTTTCATGACTCCTTCCTGCCGAACTGAACGAACCGGTGAGATGATACGCCATCACCAGGCTTCCGGGGAACCGGAAGGATGTTCGAAGAGTTAATCCGCTATTAAAGTCGAATTCACCCGTTTGAAACAACGCTCCTGGGTGCCACTGCTAGGCTTTCGTACATAGAAGAACAGGCCAGGAATGGAGGAACTCGTGAGCATAGAGGGTAACTGGAGAAAACGGCGTGTCGAACCCGTCTCTCGAATGGGAGAGATCGACCGTCGAACCTTCGTGAAGCTGACCGGAGCGAGCGCGGCGGCGCTTGTATTCGGAGCTGGCCCCTTCACGGAGAGGGCTATGGCCCAGGCGCGGTTCCCTGACTATCCGTTCAAACTCGGTGTCGCCTCTGGGGACCCATTGCCTGGCGGCGTCGTACTCTGGACACGCCTTGCCCCGGACCCGCTGAACGGCGGCGGGATGCCGGATAGAAGGGTGACGCTACAGTGGCAGGTCGCCACCGACGAGAGGTTCCGGAGTATAGTCAGGGAAGGCGATACGTTCGCGCGCCCTGAGCTGGCCCACTCGGTCCACGTCGAAGTAGGGGGATTGTCGCCGGCAAGAGAATACTTCTACCGATTCCGTGCGGGTTCGGACCTCAGCCCGGTCGGCAGGACGAAGACCGCTCCGGCCTTGGGAGCCGCCCTCGCCGAGATGAACTTCGCCTTCGCTTCTTGCCAGCAGTACGAGCATGGATACTTCACGGCCTACCGTCACATGAGCGACGAGGACCTGGACCTCGTCCTTCATCTCGGAGACTACATCTAACGAGTACGGCCCCAACCAGTACGTCGCCCCAGGTGGCAACGTAAGGGCTCACAGCGGACCGGAGATCATCACCCTCTCGGACTACCGAAATCGTCACGCCCAGTACCGAACCGACGAGGATCTGCAGGCGGCGCATGCGGCCTCCGCATGGGCCGTCACCTGGGACGACCACGAGGTCGAGAACAACTATGCCGATGAGATTCCCGAGGCGGGAAGCCAGACACCCACGACGGAGGCGTTCCTGCGCCGCCGGGCGGCGGCCTACCAAGCGTACTACGAGCGCATGCCCCTGAGACGTTCCTCGGTGCCGCAGGGCCCGGACATGCTGCTGTACAGGCGCGTCGCGTACGGCAACCTCGCCGAGTTCAACGTCCTGGATACGCGACAGTACAGGGACGATCAGGCCGCTGGCGACGGGACCGACCCGCCCAACCCCGAGCAGCAAGACCCGGCCCGCACGCTGACGGGAGCCGCGCAGGAGAAGTGGCTCCTCGATGGTCTCTCCTCATCGAGCAGGACATGGAATGTTCTCGCCCAGCAGGTCTTTATGGCCCAGCGGGACTTCGACACATCAGACGCCGAACGCTACAGCATGGACGCCTGAGACGGCTATCTCGGTTCCAGGAACAGGATCCTAGGCTACATCGGGGAGCGGAACATCGCCAACCCGGTCGTCCTGACCGGAGATGTGCACAACAACTGGGCAAACAACCTCAAGGCGGACTTCTACGATCAGGGCTCGAAAACCCTCGGCGTCGAGTTCGTTGGTAGCTCCATCACCTCGGGCGGCGACGGGGCGGACACGACCCCAGGCAACGAGGCCGTGGTTGACGAGAACCCGCACATCGAATTCTTCAACGGTCAGCGCGGCTACGTCCGCTGCACGCTCACTCCTCAGGAATGGAGAGCAGACTATCGGGTGCTCCCCTACGTCAAGCAGCCCGGCGCGCAGATCTACACGCGAGCGTCTTTCGTAACCGAAGCCGGCAATCCCGGTCTGAAGCAAGCGGGTGAGACACAGGTCCCCTCGCGCTCGGCGTCGCTCGTCGAGACGGACACGGAGCGGATACGGGCCCAGGAGAGAGCGGCTCGTGGTGAAGCCATTAGATAAGAGTCGAAGATAACATAGGCACCTCCGGTGTCCCGCTGGACCGTGACCTGATCCGCCTCAGCTTACACTATCTCTAGGTGTTCTCGTGTCCGATCAGTTGGCGTAAGAAACGCTGGCTAGATGATGTGCTCACGTTCTGACTTGCGCGGATAGCTGAAGGGTCCAACCCTTCAGCTATCCGCTGTGAGGGCCGAGACCGGGGCGGGACTCCGGCGGCGAAGCCGCCACCAGAGCTCGCACTGCTCGCGTTCTAAGCACTCTATACGTCTTCTCTGCGGTCTTCCCGAAAAGTAACTTCCTATCCCTGGGGATCAGTCGAAGTCCACCACGCGCTGGTCGAGGGGCATGGCGTCGGTGACCATCTCGGGAGGTTTGACCGGGGTGATCTTAAGACGCGTGCCCTCGGCCTCTGCCTTGTCGAACGCCTCGGTGCCGGGGCTCCGGCCAGTTACCGTGAACGAGTCTACCTCATAGGGCAGCCCATTAGAGGCCAGTGACAAAGGACCGTTCATCACGTGGAAGTGCAGGTGTGGCGCCAGGCTGTTGCCCGAGTTGCCGACCAGCGCCAGCACGTCACCCCGCTCTACCCGATCACCTTCCTCCACGCGGATGCTGCCAGGCTGGAAGTGGGCGTAGAGCGCGTAGTTTCCGCCGCCAAGGTCGAGGATCACCGAGTTGCCGTCGGCCTCCTCGGGGCTGATTCCCTCGGGAAAGATTCCGGGCACCTGCTCGGGGAGACCGTCGATCACCTTGACCACCTTGCCGTCGGCGGCTGCAATCGCCTTCTTCCCGTAGATCGTATAGTTGTCGAGGTTTTCCCTCTTCTTGCCGCTCCAGATACGGTTGTTGGCGTCGAGCTGCTCGTAGTCGACGGCGTAGCGTTGGGAGAGCCAGACCTTGCCGTTGATCGGGAGCGTCGCCCGCGTGTGGCGGGTCGCGTCGCAACACGAGTCGGCGGCCAGGTAATTCGAGCCCCTTAGCGGGGGGCCGACCACCTTAACGTCGCGGCGGTCGACCTCGGTCCGTCCTGTCTTCTCGGTGATCTTCTGTTGGCCGGGTGGTGCGGCTTCGGCCCGCACAGACAACTGGTGGACCAGCCGCTCGGGCACCTGATTGGCTTTGTCGAAGCTCACGTGCAGGAAGACGTTGGCCGCCATTGAAGGAGCCAAGGTGTCGACGGTCTCCCGAAGGCCGGCGGGCTGGAGGCGGCCCGCCACCTCTCTGGCGTTGAGGGTGGCGACGGCATCGCCGGTATCGGCGTCGAGCACCTCGAGGCGCTCGATGGCTGTTTTCCCACTGGTGAAGTTGGTCACCTCGAGCTCGTACACCAGGTGTGTTCTTCCGTCCGATCCCTCAAACGGAATCGGAGCGTGGGGCACCTCTGCCACGATCGGGGTGAACTCCTGGACCTCGGCCGTCCTTTTGGACGAGCTCTGGGTAGACTCCTTGGCGCCGGAAGCGTCGCCCTGCGTCTTTCCCGCGTTGCCGAATCCCACCAGGGCCAAAACCAGAGCAACGGCAACCGTGAGCGCGACTATCCTTGTACTGTGCATGTTCTCCTCCTTTGTAGAGTTGCTTTTCGACATGAGTGGGATCCGATTGGCTCAATACCCCTGCTGGATCGCCACGGCTAGCTTGTCCTGTTCTTCAGTTCCCAGCGGTCCGTAAACCTGCTTCTGGAGCTGGCTCTCGTAGGAGTGGTTGGTCGCCGCCTCGATCATCAGCCCGACAACGATGTTGTCGGAGTTGGAGTATCGATAGCGAGTACCAGGCTCGAAGTCGAGCGGCTTGTCCTCTATGAACGAGAGCAACTCCTCCGGCGGAGGTGGATTTCTGGGGTTTGCCACGACCGCGGCCACAAAGTCGGGTTCGTTAGAGGAGTCGGGTATCCCACTGGTGTGATTGAGCAGTTGGCGCAGCCTCACCGCACGCCAGGCCTTTGGAAGCTCGGGCAATAATTCGCCGATCGTGTCGTTTAACGAGAGCACGCCCTTGCTAACCAAAGAGAGCGCGGTGGCCCCGCTGGCGAGACGCATGTGGTCGTTTGCGCGCAGGGGCAGACCGCCTTTCAGGTTACGGACCCCGAAGGCGTGGACCTCCCGGTGCTGGCCTCGCTGCACGATGGCGATGACGCCCTTAGGTCCTCCACGCATGGCTACGAGTTCCCGATCTAGCGCGGCGTCGGCGCCTTTGGCACCTTCGTTGCCGAAGGCCACACGCTTGCCGGCCAGGTAGGGGACGGCAACAACCGCGGTGGCGAGGGCTGACTGTTTGAGGAAACGCCTCCTGCTTGTGATCTGTTCGCTCATTGGGCTATCCGGTCCGCCAGAACCTTGGGTAGTCATTGCCTTACCTTCTACTAGAAGGGCTTTTCGCAGTTGTTCAAGTTGACCTTGTCACCGGGATCAGCGTCGAAGAAGTCGTTGCCGGGGCCGCAGTTGACGGTGTCGCGGCTGTCACCGTCAGCCCCGTTGACCAGGTCGTTGCCACGGCCGCCGAAGAGCCTGTCCTTATCGGCGGTTACCTGATCCTGCACCGTGTCGTCACCGCGCTGGCCTCTGACCGTGTCGTCTCCAGGCCCGCCTTCAAGGCCCCCTCCCTTGCCAGGGAGATCTTGGCCCTTGCCTCCCAGCACCAGATCGTCGCCCCGCCTGCCGTCCACCGAGTCGGCGCTGCCGAAGGCGAAGATGTTGTCGGCGCTCCTGCTGCCGGTGATGTCGTCTTTAGCCGGCGTGCCTTTGCACACCTGGGGCGGGCCGGGCTCACACTGGATCACGCTCGCCGCGCTCTGGGCCACTGCCGCACCGGCCATAGCCACGACCAGCGCGGCCACTGCCGCCCCCACCAAAAGCACCGTCAACCTTCTCGTCATGCCCTACTCCTCGTCTCTCTCCCTCGACGCTCGGGGTATCTTAGCAAAGCTGCCACGAACCCTTCCTCCTTGCAAGATCCGCTCCTGGATCTCGACCGGCGTAGCCCGTCAGTAGAAGTGGTCGCCCCGCACTCCAGGGCAGATTAGCAGGTTCATGCTCCCTTGAACAGGATCCTGCAGGTATGATCTTGAGGTGTTGAAATCGTGGGACGGGTATAATAGTGATCCATCGAAGCAAGCGGAGAAAAGGACTCTATATTATGAAGTGGCTAAAGGTCTACGGTCTTCCGAAACTCCCGCTCTTTCTGGCGCGTTGGGCGATGAAGCTCGGGCTGCCTGGTCCGACGTGGTACAAGTGGAAGGCCGCGTCGGCGGGGACTGGCGTCATCCTGGACGAGATGATCCGTGCCGCCGACGACCTCGGCTACGACGGTCAGAAGGTCGGCAAGCTCGCCATGAGCCGCATCGGCGAGAAGCAGGGTAGCGATCTGCGCGAGCAGCTCGGCGTCAAAACCATGAAGGACACCGTCGACGTGGTCATGCTGGCCAACCGCTTTTTCGACATCGAGATCACACTGACCGAGACCAAGGAAGGCGAGTACGTGATAAACGCTGACCGCTGCCCGTGGTTCGGCGGGATGGGCAACGAAGGCGTCCCCGGCTGGGACGTGAAGCCCTGCGCCGCTTTCTCGACGTACGAGAAGGCGATGGTCAGCGCCATAAACCCGAACGTCAAGCTCTCCTACACCGAGAAGCGGACCACCGGCGGCCACACCTGCCGCGGCGTCTATCAGTACCGCGACGAAGAGCTCGGCGACGGCCCCCCGGAGGGCGTGCAGCCCGAGATGGTCAGCATCGGCAAGAAGCCAAAGTCGTAAGACTTTGTGTCACCGGTGGGGTGCGTATCTTCGCTACCTTACCGAGTAGTGATAGCGCGTCAGCAGCGGCAGGGTCAGCGCGGTAACGAGGGCCCTGTCGCGAGGATTCATCTGTTTCTGCCACGCGCGGTCCTGGCGTAGCTCGACGGTGCCCGTATCGAAGCGGTTCGGGTTGCCTGAGACGGTGTGGCTAATACCGAGCTTGACGTCACGCTCCCCCACCAGCGGCAACTCCGCGTTTTCCTCACCCGTGAGCTTCAGGATCTCCTCGAAGCTGCGACGGGGGTCAGCGATAAAGTCCTCGTAGCGCAAGCGGAGGTACCTGGCTGGCATCTGGCGCCAGAGGACCTCGATAGCAGCGTTCCAGGCGTCCCAGAGGACGGCGCTCTGCGTCGGGGACTTCTGGTGCATGAACTCGCGCTCGGCACTGTCGGGCTGGCGCTTCTTTTTCGCCCAGGAGTAAGCGGCGGCCCTCGGGTCCCTGACCAGGTGAAGGACACGAAGGTCTACTCCAGGGACCATACCAAGGGCGTAGCCGTAAGCAGGCTCTTTGGAGGTGTCGACGATCACGCGGCTGCCAGAGACTGACTGGATAGACTCGTACAATCTGCCTGTGTTGTCCAGGAACTTGCCCAGACGCTCCTCTATCTTCCGCCTCCCGCCTTCCGTCAGCATCAAGGGGATGTGGCGGGTGCGTGCGCCGGAATATTGTAGCCGCATCATCTCGCGGGCTAGCGCTTCGCTCTGGCCGCCAAACTCTGTGTCGAAGACCGGTCCCCAGAACTCGCATTCCCGAGACGGTTTGCCGCAGCCGCAGAGCCTGTTTTCGATCAGGGTGTGCTTCCAGATGAAGTTCAGCTCGCCCCCGGAGAAGAAGCCCTCGACCTGCCCCAGGGTGTTCGCCAGGATCGTGCTACCGCTCCGTCCGAGCCCAGCGACGTAGAGCACCTTGACCGGGCTTGTCGCGCCGCCTCTCACTCCTGATTCCCCTTTCGGAACCGTTTCGGCAGGGCTCGCCGCGCGACGTTCCAGAAAGTACCCAAGAATTCCTTGTCCGTCTCGGAGAAGCCGAACAACCATAGCAGTCCCAAGAACAGCACGCCGAGGAAACCGCCGAGCAGCATTATCGTGGGAACGGTCACAGGCACCGGCAGGAACCCGAACATAGCATCGAGCGGCAAGGTGACCTTCAATAAGTACGTCACGGTTCCGGAGATGGCGCCCGCTGCCAGAGGCTTCAGCCACATTACGTTGACCGGCCAGTACCCGAGCCGCCACTTCACGGCGGACATCGTCCCCGTATTCTCGACGACGATCGCTGTAGCCATCCCGATGGCGGCTCCAAGAACCTCGAAGCGAGGTATGAGGATGAAGCTTACGATCACGCCCGTAACGGCGGCGACGGAGGTTGCGATCATGGCGAAGTTCTGGTTGTCGGTCATGGCGAGCATCCGCGGCGCGGGTCCGACGGAAGAGCTGTAGAGCTGCGCGACGGCGACGATGACAAGAGCCGTAACGCCAGCCCCGAATGCCTCCCCGAAGATCCCCATCACCTCGGGGCCGAAGACCACGATCACCAGGAAAAGCGCGAACGCGCCGGTGAAGATCCAACGCGACACGTCTTTATAGAGTCTGCCCATCTCCTCCGTGTCCTGCCTCGCGTGGAGGCCTGAGATAATCGGGGAGAAGATGCCGCTGAAGGCAAAACGAACCGCAGTCAAAAAAGTGGCTGTTCGCGCGGCGGCGTTGAAGATGCCGACAGGGGCCCCGGCGGCGAAGATGCCCAGGATCAGGACGGCGGAGAAGTTGTTGAGGTACTGGGCGCCCTGCGTAATGCTCATCGGGATAGAGACGCCGAAGAGAGCCTTCGTCTCAAACCTGGTCTGCGCCCGGGGGTCGAAGAGATCGGGAAAGAGCTTCCTCAGGTAGTAGAGCCCGACGACTCCGGCGAGGAACATCGCGAGCGCGTAGGCGGCTATTACACCGAAGATTTTGGCCCCGAGCACGTAACAAACACCGACGAAGGCCAGGAACAGTCCAGGACGTATGAGTTGCTGGATGTAGGCCGCGTAGGTCACGGTCTGGAAACCCTGGGTGGCCCACGCTGTCATGCTCATGAACACGAAGAACGGCAGCACGAACGCGAACCCTCGCAACACGCCTACCATCAGGGTCCCGTTCTCTTGCAGCCAGCCGGTGCCGGCTATGAAGCCTGCTCCGAAGAACAGCACGGCGGAGAGAACGAGGCTCAACGCTATCGGGAACAGCAGGGCCATCACTATGGTGCCCCGCACCCGCGCGGCATCCTCGTGCTCTCTGTAATGGGCGACGTAGCGCACCACACCGTTTTCCATGCCGAACCTGGAGAGTATCTGCAAGCCGTTGATGAGCGCGACGCCTGCAGCATAGAAGCCGTAGAACTGTGCGCCGAGCAGCCGGGCGATTACGACCTGGGTCACGTACCCGATTACACGCCCGATCCCCTGTCCGGCCGTGCTTATGCCGGCGCCGCGCGCGACCTTCGCGACGTAAGTGTCGTCGTCTTTGGGTCCGACCGGCTCGTCTACCTGCTCCGCAGTAGGCGCATCGTTGGAGACCTTCTCATCGCGCACGCGGTTTCGTTCTCCCTCAAAGTCCCGTCTCGAAGTCACGGCGTCAGATTATAGAGGTTTTCGGCAGAACGGAAAGCCCCCGGTCGTTTCAGGGATCAGACGCGAGGTAGCGAGCCTCCGGCGTCCTTTAGGATGTAGTCATCGAACATCCGTTTGACGATGCCGGGGTTGTCTCCGGCGATATCATGGTTCATGTCCGGATCGCTCCTGAGATCGTAGAGCCGTGGGTCGGAGCGGTCGTTTACGCTGAACATGGCGTACTTCTCGTCGCGGGTCCACACGTACTCGTTGTAGCCGAGCGTGAAGTGGGAGCGTGGCCCTGGCTCCGATCCTTCGAGCAGGACGTTCAGGTACTCGCCGTCCATCTGCTCGAACGGCAGGAGGCCGACAGCGCCGAGGATCGTCGGCGCCATGTCGTGGGTAGAGGCGAAGTAGTCGCTGGTCTGACCTGCCCCCTTGCCCTCGGGATGCCTGATAAAGAACGGTATGTCCGTCAACTCGGGCCAGAGCGCCCCGAACGGCTTGCCCGTGTAGCCGTGCTCACCGAGGGCCACGCCGTGGTCGGCCAGAACGAGAAGCAGGGTGTCTTCCATGCGGCCTGTAGACTCCATCTTGTCGAGGAAGTGGCCGAACCAGCGGTCGACCATCGTCACCTCTCCCGCGTACAGTGCCTTCATCCTCTGCAGTTCCACCTCGTCGATCCAGTCCGAGGTGCCGTAGTTGGGTACGGTGGGGTCCCTGCCCTCGTAGCCTTCGCTGTAGGACTCGACGTACTTCTCGGGCGGGTCCCACGGCTCGTGTGGGTCGAAGCTATCTATAACCAGGAAGAAGGGCTGTCCAGCTTCCGCGTGCTCGAGGTAGTCCATCCCCCTGGTGAAGAGTCGCGGGGCGAACCAGTCCTCTTCGGTCCTGCGGTCCTGCGTATTGGCCAGGTGCTGGCGCACCTTGTCGACCATGTTAGCGTCGTTGCCAGGGACGGTCCTCTGCCTTATCTGCTCCTCGGGGACGCCCAGCTTGGGACGAAAACGGTCACGCTCCTGGCCCCGCATCCACTCGAACACCGCGAAACCGCGCTGGAAGTTCATCGAGGGATGGAACATAGGCTGGGTGTCGGCGAACAGGGCCGTGCTGTAGCCGGACGCAAACAGGGTCTCGGAGAGCGTGGTCTGCACCTCGGGGATCGGCTGCCAGCCGGCCGGCTGGAAGGTCTCCCCCGGAAGCCTGACGAAGTCCCTGAAAGGCCAGGTCCTCATGCCCGTGTGGATCGCCCTGCGGGCGCAGAGCGTCGGCAACGACTCAGGGTAGGCCCTGGTGAAACGCAGGCTCTCCTGCGCGAGCGCATCGAGGTTGGGGGTCTGTATCCGGTCGTTGCCGTAAGCCCCGATGTGATCTTTCCTGAGGCTGTCCAGGATCACCAGTATGACGTTCACTTCTCGTACCCCCGATTGCCAGGTAGCCGCATTCCCGGGACGCCGCTATTTTAGAGCATTTCAGCTTGTCAGCACGCGCCCTGACGGGCGCTTGTCAGCATTTCAGCTAGTCAGCTTTCGCTTGCGCAAGTACTTGCTGACATGCTGACGAGGTGGCGGAGCCACCGGGCTGACAAGCGAAGGCAAAACCTGAGCGTACTGAAATGCTGAGTCAGTATGCGCCTTCGCGGCGTAGAACGGCACCGAGGGTCTTCAGGATGATCTTGAGGTCGAATGAGAGCGACCAGTTCTCTATGTAGTAGAGGTCCAGACGCACCATCTCCTCGAAGGAGAGGTCGGAGCGGCCGCTGGTCTGCCAGTAGCCGGTCATCCCGGGGACCGCCCCTAGCCTCCTCTTATGGGAATCATCCATCCCCAGGAAGTCACGTACCGGCAGGGGTCTTGGGCCGACCAGGCTCATCTCCCCTTTGAGGACGTTCACGAGCTGGGGCGATTCGTCTATGCTCCAACGCCGCAGGAAGCGCCCGACCCTGGTCACGCGAGGATCGTCCCTGATCTTGAAGGCCGGACCCTCGACCTCGTTGAGATCCTCGAGGGCAGCCTGGCGTACTTCGGCGTCCCTATGCATGGAGCGAAACATGTAGCAGACGAAGACTTTCTCATCTGCCCCGACGCGCTTCTGACGGAAGAGCACGGGCCCTGGCGAATCGAGCCTGACCGCAATTGCCACGGCCAGAAAGAAGGGCGAGAGGAGCACGAGCCCACCTACGGAGGCCGTCACATCGAGGACACGCTTTAGGGTCCGTTGAGTATTGTCCAGCCCCGGGTAGTGGACCTCGAGGAGTGGCAACCCCATGCCTTCCGATAGTATGGTACGGCCCCGCATCAAGGCGAAAGCGCCAGGCACCACCCTCAACGGCACCCCACGCAACCGCACCGAGTGGACGAGCTCGAGGAGCTCCTCAGCGGGCAAACCCTCAGCCCCTACGAGGACGACACCACGTGCTTGTGTGCGGTCCAACACCTCCCTTACCGACGCGAGGTACCCGTCGGCCCCCCCGCTTCCGAGGTCCACCTCACCCGCCAGTACGTAGGCGCCGGGCGCACGCTCCATCATCCGGCGCAACCGCGCCCGGCCTTCGTCATCCCCAAGCAGCAGAACCGGAGTCTGTCCGAAGCCGCGGCGGTAGATCCTACCTATGGCGCGCTCGTAGAGGAGCCTGAGCGCGCCGGAGCACAGTAAGCCGAGTACGGCGGCCGACACTATCTCCCCGAGCCCGAGACCGCTCTCTGGGTAGATCGTCGCCCCGATCGTCACCAACCCGGCCCAGCAAAATGCGGCTCCCACGAGCCCCCCGGGGCTGCGGCGTACGGGTGCCCTGTCGTAGAGGCGGAAAGCGGCGAAGAGCGTGATCCAGGCCGCGAGCAACAACGGCGCGAGTCCGATGATCGGATCCGACCTGCTGCCGGCGACCCAGGCGGCCCCTCCCAACCCGAGCGCGAGAGCGTCTGCGAGCACCAGAATGAGGACGCTCGTAAAGCGCCGCAGCAGCTTGAAGCCAAGGAGCCTCTTAGGGATGTCTCTCAAGGTCCGCACGGAGTCCTCCGTGCAAGGAGTATACCGCCACAAGACAGCGGGTTTAGGAAGGGGCCACCCCTTCCTAAACCCGCGCTGGTCAGCAATTCAGCACGCCGCCTGCGGCGGCTCTCAGCCAGTCAGCATTTAGTTTGCTGACTGGCTGAAATGCTAAATGTGTAAGATTGAGGGTCTGACAAGAGCCGGCAAGGTGGAAGGCGGAGGAGTGAGAGACATCGAGGAGCGGTTTGAGTCCCAAGTGGATGAACACCCCGCCGTGTTCGGGTTCGAGAAGTGGCTCCAGACCTACGCGGGCAAGCACCCGGCAGCTTTCTACGGTTTGTACCGGCTGGCGCGCAAGGACCAGGCGCGCGTCGTGACCCCAAAGACGCAACTGGTCATGGAGGGGTTCCCGAGGTCGGCCAACTCGTTTGCCAGGGTGGCCTTCAACAGGGCGCAAAGCGAGAGGGTGCGTATCGCCCACGGACTTCACGTTCCCGCGCAAGTGATCAGGGCCGCACGGTGGCGGGTACCCACCCTGGTTCTGATACGAAAGCCCAAGGACGCCGTGCTGTCGTTCGCCATACGAGACCCGATCTCCGTCGACCAGGCTCTCAGGTACTATCTATCTTTCTACGAGACCGTCGAAGGGTACCGTGATTCCTACGTCCTCGGACTCTTCGAAGAGGTAACAGGGGACTTCGGAGAGGTCATCCGACGCATAAACGACAGGTTCGGGACGACCTACTCTGTGTTTCGTCACGACCAAAGGAACGTCGACGGCGTGTTCGCCCGCATCGAGAGAAACTCCAGGAAAAGGTTCGGGGAAGCGTCATGGGAGAACAAAGCCTCACGTCCGTTCGCCACCAGAGAGAAGAAAAAGCGCGAAGTGGGATACGAACTGGAGGATCCGAAACGTAGGGGCTTGATCTCCAGGGCCGAGGCCGTGTACGACCGTCTGACACGCGAGCCGGCTCCGGATCGCGCTAACGACGATCCTGGGGCGGGTCCTTGACAGCTCCTCTCCCGGCCAGCCTGAAGAGGAGCTGTCTCAGGACTCGCCACAGGAAGAGGGGGTTGCCGAGGAGGTAGCGTCGCCACAGGCGATGGGGCTCGTGGAGGAGCCGCGCCAGCCACTCGAAACCGCTCTCGGTCAGGAGGCGCGGGCCGCGACGCACCCTCTTGGAGGCGTAGTCGAAGGCGGCACCGCAGGTAAGGGCGACGCCGGCGTCGAGCCGGTCTCTGTTCTCCGTCAGCCAGGTCTCCTGGAGCGGCATCCCGAGGCCGACCAGCAGGATGTCAGGGGCGGCGGCGTTGATCTCCTCGAGGACCGCCTCGTTCTCGGCGCTCCCGGCCGAGTGGTCGAAGTAGCCGTGACTGACACCGACGATCCTCAAGCCGGGACAACGTTCTCTCAACTTCCTGGCAGCCTCCTGCGCCACACCGGGCCTGGCGCCGAGGAAGTAGAGAGAGAAGCCCTCGGCCGCAGCGAAATCGGCCAGCCGCCAGATCCAGGCTGCGTAGGTGATACGTGCTGGGATGCGCCCACCGAGCATCCTCGCCGCCAGCATGACCCCAGCCCCATCGCAGAAGACGACGTCAGCGCCGTTCAGAGAGGCCCGCAGTGCAGAATCTCTATAGCAGAGGTTCAGACAGTGGGCGTTCACGTTCAATACGAGACCGAGCGTTCCTCCCTGCGCCAGGCGTGCGATCTCCGCGTGCAGCTCCGCCACGGTTATTGGGTCCACACCCACACCAAGAACGTCGATCCTGCCCCCGCGAGGCTCTACAGGAGGCGCCACAGGGCCTCCTCCAACTCCAGAAAGCGGATGTCCCAGGAGTTCTTGCGCGCGAGTTCGATGCGGGCGCGCCTCTTCTCCTCGGTCTCGAGATGCTTCAAGTTTCGCAGAACCCCCACGTAATCCTGCGGCCTCTGCGCAAGGTAGAGGTACCCGGCGAGATCCTGCATCGCCGGTAGGTGGGCGGTCACGACGGGCTTGCCCGTGGCCAGGCACTCGTAGGTTTTGGCCGGCGAGATAGAGTGGGTGAGACCGTTGACCTTGTAAGGCAGTACGAAAGCGTCAACACCGGCGAGAGCGGCAGGCAGCAGGGCGTGGGGCACCTCTCCCCTGTAGTCGACTCCGGGTTCTTCGAAGAAACCCTTCTCTACGCTGCCGAGGCCGCCGACGATACGCAATTCGAAGCCTGCCCCTACGATAGCCCGCATGGCGCCGAAGTCGATGCGTTCCAAGCTCACGTGGCCGAAGAAGCAGACGGTGCTTACCCCTTTGTCGGGGTGGGGATCTTGCAGTGGCGCGAATCGCTCGTAGTCTACGGCGGGGCCGCTAAGAAAGGCGTCGGGCCTGACGCGTCTAGCCTTCTTCAGCAGTTGCTCCGAGGTACAGGAGACGAGGTCGGCGCGCAGGAAGAGCTCGCGCTCCGTCTCTCCGATGTCCTTCGGAGCGCCGGGGAAATGCTCATAGTCGTCCGAGCAGTCGTAGAGTACGAGCCTCGGGTCGAGGCCGGAGATCAGACCCAGAGTCGTCCTCGTCGGCGGATGGGCCACGACGACCGGATGGGGGCCGGCTATCTTCCTGAGGTCGCTGAGGACGCGCGGAACGAGGAGTTTCGCATTCGACCACCGGAATGCTCCGTAGGTAGGCGGGGCGGTGAGGGGCGCGTACACGGTGAGGTTCTTTCCAGCCGGCGGCTTCTCTCCCGCGCCACCGGAGCGACGAACCCGCGCGAAGACCTTGCTCAGCGTATCTTTGGTCGGAAGGGGGTTGGCGAGACCCGTGGTCTCGACGAATACGGTAGGATAGCCGGCGCCGGCGAAGAGGGTGGCGAGCGTCTGGTGCCTTTGCCAGAGGAAGTCCCACCTTACACTGGCGAGGATCACCACCGGCGGCTTGTGCACGAGGGAGCCTCCTACTCCCTACACCCCGTCCATCAGGGCGTAGGCGCCGGAGGGGTCGGGCATGGTCCCTTCGCCGTAGAGGTGGTCGAGGCCGAAGAGGCGCAGGATCTCGTTGGCTCTCTCCAGCTGGTGGGCGCTCACACGAGTACGCCACCCTTCCACGGAAGGAGCGGGCGCGTTCTTCCGGCTCAGGGGAGAAGGGCGTCTCAGTCTGGCGTAGACACGTTCGTCGAAGTAGTCCTCGCCGAGGGAGGAGAACAGGATCTGTAGTTCCGATTCGGGACGCACGAGCAGGTTCTCGTAGAAGGTGAGGTGCAACTCCTGAGGTCCGAACTGCTTGAGGGGAACGTAGTTATCTATGCACCACAGGAAGAGGTGGCGCTCGAAGTCGCCTTGGGCGGCCCGAATCTCCGCCTCCATGGGGAGAAGGAAGTCCTCTACCAATTCCCGCTGCTCCATCGTCTCCGAAAGGTTATCCTTCCACCCGAGACCGAGCCTGGATGCCACGACGGCGCAAGGATGCCTGAGCAGGAGAATGATCGGCATTCCGGGGAAGTTCACGCGCATCCAGCCGAGGAGCAAGTTGGCCCTTATGTCCTTGATCAGGCGCCGCCTCGCGACGAAGCGTCCGTTGAACCGGTCGGTCCAGGGGTCCCTGAGCCCGCCCGTGAGCACGAGGCGGGCCGGCTCGAGGAACTCCTCCCTCCTGTCTTCGGGCCTCAGGTAATGTTTGGTCCTGAAGTGCCCCAACTTGCCGACTTCTCTCGGGTTGAAGGGTTCGAAGATGTAGCGATATCCCCTTCTGTGATTGATGATCTGCGAGAGCCACGTGGTCCCGCTCCGTCCGCTCCCCGCCAGAAAGACAGAGCTTCTGTGGTCCCCCTTCCCCAGGTCCACGTAGAAACCTCCTGGCAGCCGTGAGAAAGGTGCGCCCATCAGCTTCAACGGGGGTGCGGAGTCGGACGCTCAGTCCCACTCTCGGCGCTGGGAGCTTCGGCGGCACCCCAGTCCTCCCTGGAGGCGAACTTCACTGCGACAGCGGCGAGGATAAAGAAGAAAAGCGTCGAGGCCGGGAGGTACCAATGCCACTCGAACGCCGAGGAGACGAGGTAGGCCATGAGCGCGGAGCCCAGCCCGGCCAGAAGGAGCCGTCGTTCTCCCTGCGGACCCGAGCGCCAGACGGCCCTCCCTGTGTAGCCGACGAGGACAGCCACAAAAGAGAGCAGGGCCAGAAAGGCGAACAAGCCGGACTCGGTGCCCTGCTCGAGATACACATTGTGGACCTGTTTGACGCCCTTGAGCCCCGGTCTGTCCTCCAGCCATGTGTACTGGAAGGTCCCTGCCCCCGTACCTGTGAGGGGGCGCTCCTTCCACGCCGCCCAGGCGACCCTCCAGTAGTCTCCCCTGGAGCTGATATCTAGCGAGGCGAGCCTCTGGCCGGCGTTCCCTGTCTCGTTCGCGTTGCCGAGGAGAGTCGAGTAGGCCTGCCCGGGACCACCGTACCTGTCGACGACGAGGAAAGCGCCCAATACGACGGCAAGCACTCCTCCGGCCACGACGAGGATTCCGAGCCATCGCCTGATCCCTGACGCCAGCTCGTAGCGGTTCATTAGGACGGCGTAGGCGGCCTGCAGCACGAAGGCCGCGAGGAGGGCCACGATCAGATCGTTCCTGAATAGAGTCCCGTCGGCGATCTTCTGCTGACGTGAGACGTCGGTCCCGAGTAACCCAGGGAGACTCTGCATCTGCCACCA
Organism: uncultured Rubrobacteraceae bacterium; assembly: GCA_902806095.1. Classification (GTDB taxonomy): domain Bacteria; phylum Actinomycetota; class Rubrobacteria; order Rubrobacterales; family Rubrobacteraceae; genus Rubrobacter_D. Next base: position 8,256 of record CADCVF010000027.1, on the reverse strand, counting down.
GAGCCAGGCGCCGGGCAACGAGAGAAGGAGAAGGTCGGCGAGCATCCGCAGGCGGCCACTCGTGAAGACGAAGAGGACGATGAGTCCTATCCCGAGGGACCCGATGCCGCCGCGAGAGACCGTGAGGTAGAGTGCGATAATGAAAGAGAGCGTGACGGCAGCGTAGAGCCCCCTCAGGACGAAACTGCGCAGCGTACTCATCCGCGCCAGGGCCAGCACCACCCCCATCCCCAGGATGACGGCAGTAGTGTTGGAGTACTGTAGGGTCGAGTCCATCCTTACCCCATCCAGGGAGCGAACCGGGTACTCGATCGGGCTCAACTTCTGCAGGAGCCCGTAGCCTGCGACCGCCGCGACCATGATGACCGAGGCGTCGATGAGCGAGCCGACCTGCCGCCCCGAGGTAAGCGCAGCCAGGGCCATAAGGAAGGCCGCCAGGTACATAGAGGAGCGCAGAGTCTCCTTGATGGTCTCAGTCTCGCTTATCGTCCAGACCATGGAGAGCCCCTTTACGGCAACGAGCGCCGCCAGCAGCCCGACCAGCAGGATGCCGACAGAGGGCAGATCCCAATAGAACCCGCGTACGAACAGCGTTACGAACAACAGCGCCAGAATGCCCGCGGCGACAGGCAGCCAGAGCTCGTCCCTGTAGAGGCCGGCATCCAGCATCCCGTAGGCCGTGGCGGCCAGGAGCGCCAGCATGACAAGACCCTTGAAAACGCCAAGCAGCCGGCCCGGACGGCGGTGCTTCTCCCCGTCCTCTTTGTGTTCCGTACCGGAGAAGCGCTCGCTGGCGTCGCCGGGGGGCTGGACTTCCCTCACTCCTTCGCCCCGGGGCGATCGCGCATCAAGAACATCCGTTCAACACCACCCCGAGCAGGTTGGCACCCGCTTCCAGAAGGTCGTCCGTCGTCTCACGGGCGACGCTCTTGAGGGTCCGGGAAGCGTGGACGACGAGCAAGACCCCGTCAAAGCCGCCAAGGAGGTTCGGGGACCGTAGCACCCGCGCCGCTACAGGCGCGTCGAGCAGCACGAGGTCCCGGCTCTCTTGCAGGCCTCGCACTGCCTTCGGGACCCCCTCATCCTCCAGAAGGGAGACGGGGTCCAACAGAATGGGACCTGTCGGGACGACCAGGAGTCCAGGGATGACCTCATACCCAAAGTGCTCCAAGGGCTTACTGTCGTCGAGACCGCTGGTAAGCCCGACGAAGTTCGGTTCGCCGAGCATCCTGTGCAACTGCGAGTTTTCGAGGTTGCAGTCAACGACGGCGGCCCGCCGCCCCATGCCGGCCAGGGCGGCCCCGAGGCCGAGGCAGATGCTGGTCCGCCCGGTGCCAGGCTCGGGGCTGGTAACGACGACGCTACCCGTCCCCCCCATCCTCAGAAGGTTGCCCGCCAGTTCCTCGTAGTGACGCCTCACGGGTGAGTCGGGGTCGAGCAACCCCCGGGCACCCGCGTCGCTTATCGCCCCACGCCTCACTTCAACCCTCGGTTTTCCTCGAAGAGTAGTCCGGTATGGCCCCCAGCACCGGCACCCTCAGCGTTAATTCGACGTCGCGTACGCCCCGCCAGCCGCTGGCCCGCCCCTCGAGTATAAGAGCGGCGGCGCCCCCTATCAGCAAACCTGCTCCTGCAGCTATGGCCGCGTAGATCAGGGGCCTGGGACTGTAATCTCCCGGCACGGCTCTCTGCTCTACGACAGCCTCAGCGACCGGTACGCCGTCGGCGAGCGGCCGCTCGCTGAGGTCCTCGACTCCCCGGGCGAACAACTCGGCGTAAGCATTCGCCGCAAGGGCCGCCTGACCAGGCTCGTTGCCGAGGAATCGTATCTCTAACCCTGGCCCGCCGTCCCTGTCAACGACCGTCCTCGGATCGAGCCGTTCTGAGAACGCCTTCGGCTCGGCTTCCCAGCCGGCCCGGCGCCTTACCTCGCTCAACATCTCCTGCGTAACGACGGCGCCACGCACTTCCTCGAGGAAGGCAAGCATGGCCTCCTCACCTTCCAGCTCCTCCTGCGGCCTGACGCTCACCGTCGCCTCGGCGGTGTATACCGGCTCGCGGAAGATCCCGAAGAGCAGGGCGATGCCAGCAAGGACCAGCACGACCCCGACGACCAGCAGACGCCGCCTCTGCAGTACGTAGAGGATCTCAGAGAGCGAGGGATCGTCCCTCGCTCTGTCCCGCCAGCCCCGGCCGCTAGTAGATGTCACTGTTGATTACCTGCTCACGATAGGCCGCGGGGTCCACGTTCAGCAACTCCAGAAGGCCAGGCGCCTGCTCGGATGGGCTCTGCGCGAGAATCCTGCGCGCCTGCCCATACCGACCCTGAACGACGAACGCATCGGCGGTGGCGAGGTCCATAGAGACCAAGAGCTGCCGTTCTTCTACCGGTCTACGCGGCCTGTTCAGTTCGGCGACCGCCATGCGCCTGGCACGCCTTATATTCTTCGCACCTTCGAGCGGATCGCCGGTTCGTACCTGGATCCTGCCAAGATCGTAGAGACCCTGGTAGGTGATGCTCTTCTCTTCCTCGAGCGCCTCGTACTTCTCTCTGGCCTCCCGCAGCTTTCCCTGTCTCGCGAGCGTGTACGCAAGAGAACTTCTGGCCGCAACGGCGTTCGGGTTGAGCCCGAGCACATCACGGTAGCCTTTCGCCGCAGCGTCTAGATCTCCTACAGCGAGCCTGAGATTGGCCAGCGTCAGGTAAGGCAGGTAGTTGTTGGGGTCCCGCTCTATCGCATCCCTCAAAGCCAGGACTGCCCTATCGTGCTTTTTCTGCTGCCGCCATAGAAAGGAGGACTGCGCCTGGAGCGCATCGGTGTCGAAGGGATCCAGGCGAATCGCCTTCCGCGAAGCCTCCATCGCCCCCGCAACGTCTCCGGCAGCGGCCAGGCGCTGCTGCTCGCCAGTGTAGTAATCCGACAGGTATAGAAACGTGGCCAGCAGGGCCAAAACCCCCACCAGAAAACCCGCGGAGAGTCTGAAGATCACACGGCTCAAGCAAGATCACCGCCCATGAGGATATCCACAATACCCCCCGAATACAAGCCACCGGGCGGACGAAGCCGGCACGAAAAAGCGGGCCCCCGAAGGGACCCGCCTGGTTAAGCCTCGTCCGGTCGCTTAGCGGACGATCCTGCGGGCCAGAAGGCCACCGGCTACGAGCAGGACACCGGCACCGAGCGCTATGAGCGACGAACCACCCGTTGGGGGAAGCTCGGCAGCGGGGGCAGAGTACTGATACTGCACGGCAGCCGGGGCAGAGTACTGATACTGCGCGGCAGCCGGGGCGGACGCGGTGGCGGCCGGAGCAGCGGTGAGAACCTCCTCAACCACGGGCACGCCTACGTTGCACTCCTGGGATATGTTCTGGATGTTGACGTTATCCCCATACTGGCTTATCTGCACCTTACCGACCTCTGCCTGTATGGCAGTCTGGACGCAAGCTACATTGCCACTGCCAACCTGCGTCACCGACTGCGCCAGAGCCGGGACGGCGGCGGCCAATACCATGGCCAACATAGCCGCTAACAACATTACCTTCTTCAACTCTACCTCCTATTCGAGATCTGCCTCTACAGGTCGCATTTTTTCACCTTTAGCCCACAATGTCAACACTGTTGCCAATAACTTCTACGATTCTCTTAACGTTTCTTAATAATGTGCGGGTCAGGGGCCTCTGTTTGGGAGCGAGTACCGGAATCTACGGTATACATGGTAGCCTCGGAGTCGATGTCGTCGCCCGCACAGGCACCTATACCTATTTCGTAGAACCTCTCGTTAGATCTCACCTCCCCCGCACCTAAGACCACCAGCAGATACCTCATTTATGCATTCCCCCTCTCGTTGTCTCAACTTGTTAGCATTTCAGCAAGTCAGCTAGTCAGCACGCTCCTGCCTTTCAGGCCTACGCTTGTCAGCAATTCAGCTTACTGTTTTCGCTCTTTAGCGAATGTGCAGTTTACCGTAGGTTGGTACCTCACTTTATGTGTCAGTCTGTGTGCCGTCTCGGGCCAGCGCCTCTTCTCGGCCTAGTGCTGGAGACTTCGTCATCTACGATCCTTGCTCCCTGCTGTCGCGAGCGTCCTTCGTGCTGGTCTGTGCTGGCTCGGACAGGATGCGGTAGGTGGCAAGGGACATCTCCCGCATGGCGTCGCGCGATACCAACTCGCTCGTGTCGTCGGTTATCACGACGATGAGATAGGCGTCTCTGGCGTCGCGCGCGCCTTCGGGGAAGACTACCCCGGCGTCGGCAAAGGTGGCCCCGTAGTAGCCGATCTTGTGCGCGACTCTCGTCCCTTCCGGGAGAGGCTTGGGCAGGCGGTCTTCGAAGGCAGTGTTCGTCATGACGTCGAGCATCTCTGCCGAGAGGTCGGGGGTGGTATAGGAGGGATCAGAGATCTTCTCCAGCATAAGCAGGACGTCGTTTGGGGTCGTGGTGTTGGGGAGCCAGTACTCCGTCGAGCGAGCGCCCACACGGTACAACTCAGCCCTGATGTAATCCCTTCCGAGGTACCTGTCGAGCATCTTCCAGGCCGTGTTGTCGCTCTCTTTGATCAGGAGCCTGGCACACTCGCGCAAGGTCATGGTGCGCCCGACAGGATAGGTGTAGAGCACGCCCGTACCGTAAGCCTGCACGTCGGAGGCCTGCATGGAGATCTCGTCGTCGAGGTCCACCTCGCCGCTGGCTGCAGCCCTGTAGAGCGTCATCAGGACGGGCAGTTTGTTGAGGCTAGCCGCGAGGAAGCGCCGGTCGGCGTCCATCGCCACCCTCTCGCCTGAGGAGGGGTCCAGGATCACAACCCCGTAGGTGGCGGGATGCGCCCGCGCTATCTGGCCAAGCTCGCTGTGCAGGGGCTCCGCCTTCACTTCGGTTAGCTCCGTCTCGACGCGGGTGGCGCCTGTGGCCGCCCCAGAGCCGCGAGGATCAGGGTTCGAGCCCATCTGCAACCCTGCGGTGGGGTCCTCCTGGCCGGACCCGACCGTTGGGACTTCGAGGCGGGCTACCGGTTCTCTCTCCATCGAGAGCGCAAAGTAGAGCAGGCCTGTGAGGATTCCGATCAGGGCAGGCAGCGCAACAAGGAGACGCCGGCGCTGGAGTCTACGGTGGGCTTTCCTCTGCTGCTCGCGGCGTTGCCGACGCCCGCCGTGGGTTAGTGGCGTCTCTTGTGGTATCTCGGACCTGGGCACCGGCGCGTGGATCGGGGCCTCCCGCAGGATGTTCGCGCCCCGAGGGTGGGGCTACTTGTTTATCGACCTGATAAAGGTAACGATAAAGATTTCCCTGCGCAAGTCAACATTCCCGCTCCCTTGACAGTTGGGAGTGACAGTAAATGACAGCGGAAGGCAGCGTATACCAGCGCAAAGACGGACGTTGGGTAGCGCAATACAGAGACGCAAAAGACAAGGTTAGGTACATCTACCGCAAGAGCAAGGGTGAAGCTAGGAAGGCTCTCAGAGAGGCACTGAAGGACAGAGACGACGGATACGTACCAGCAGACAAGCTGACTGTAGGACTATACGTAGACGGCTGGATGGCAGAGAGGCGTAACACTGTCAGCGGTAGGACGTGGCACGTACAGGAGAGCATGGTACGGAACAGGGTTAACCCGCACATAGGAGACGTGCGGCTATGTAAACTCACCCCGGCAGATGTGAGAGCGATGTACCGGCGTCTACTCTCAGACGGTCTAACACCGTCCACGGTAGGACGCGTGCACGTCATCCTGAAGCAAGCCATGAGGGACGCGGTACGCGATAAGCACATACGGGATAGCCCCCTGGAGGATGTGAAGGCACCCAAACAGGAGCGGAAGGAGAAGAACGTACTCACACCCGACGAGCTGCGGCGTCTGCTAGAGACTGTACGTGGGGGTAGATTCGAGGGGGTGTTCTATCTATGTTCACTAGTTGGGTTAAGAATAGGTGAGACACTGGCCCTACGGTATGAGGACGTAGACCTGGAGCGGGGTACCATCAGGGTAGAGCGCACCCTGCACGAGGGTGAATGCAGCGCACCCAAGACACAGAGCAGCAGGCGTACCCTAACGCTGCCACAGAAGGCCCTAGAGCGTGTTATGAACCTGGGCTGAGGATGCCGGCCGCCTGCTGGAGGAAAAGGCAAGCGAAGGCGACGAAGTGCAACCCCGCCACCCTCTCGGGCAGCCGCTCGTAATCCTTTACCAACCGCCGAAAGCGCGATACCCACGCGAAATCGCGTTCGATGGACTGCTCGCAAATGACAAGTTCTGCATGATCCGGCCTGCGCGGCTCTCGCTCGGCCACTCTCGCCGTCGTCCAAACCCGACACGCCGCCAAACTGACGTGGCGACCGCAGGCTCGGCCTATCCTCCTGCCGGGATCACTCGGCACGGAGGAGACGATGAAACGTCGGTGGCACGTACGTCGGGAAGCGATGGAACGCCCGGATGGGAGGCAACGCTGGGATCGGGCGTACCAGGCCATCCTGCAGTGGAGCCTCGAAAACGAGCAAGCTCGCGCTCCGGGCGCAAACGCGAGCGCGAACGGCAAGGAGGAGTACCATGAGGGTGGCGGCGTACGTCCGGGTCTCGACCTCCAGGCAGGTCAAACTCGAGACGATTGACCAACAGTTGGAGATGGTGTCGAAGTATGCCAGGGAGGAGGGATGGGAGCTTGCGGAGGAGGACATCTTCCGCGACGACGGCTACAGCGGGACGACGCTGAAGCGGCCCGCCCTCGACGCCCTGCGCGACAAGGCGCGGATGCGGGAGTTCGAGGCCGTCGTGGTGGCGTCCCCGGATCGGCTGGCGCGCAACTATGTCCACCAGATGGTTCTCGTCGAGGAGTTCGAGAAGGTCGGCTGTAAGGTGGAGTTCGTGGAGAGGCCGATGAGTTCGGAGCCTAACGACCAACTCCTTTTGCAGATCCGCGGGGCAGTGGCCGAGTACGAGAGGACGCTGCTCGCCGAGAGGATGCGCCGGGGGAGGCTCGCCAAGTACAAGGCGGGGCTTCTGTTGCCATGGACGCACGTACCCTACGGCTTGCGGGTGGACCCCGACCGGCCCCGCGACCCGGCAGGGGTGAGCCTCGAGGAGGCGAAGGCCGCGGTGGTCGCGGAGATCTTCGCCGCCTACCTCGAGCCGGGGATGAGCCTCTTCGGCGTTTCCCGACACCTGCGGGATATGGGCGTTCCCGCTCCGAGAGGCGGGAAGGCGTGGAGCACCGCCACCCTGCGCGGGATCATGACCAACCCCGTCTACACGGGCAAAGTCTACGCTGGGCGCGTGCACTACCGTCCCGCCAGGATCCGGCGCTCGGCCACCCACCCCATAGGCCATCCCCACAACTCCTCCGATCCGCTTCCGCCGGAGGAGTGGATCTTCATTGGGGAGGTGCCTGAGGTGGTCGGTCAGGAGCAGTTCGACCTCGTCGCACAGAAGCTCTCCAAGAACAAGTCCTTCGCCAGGCGCAACAACAAGGCCAACGAGCACCTCCTGCGGGCGTTGGTAAGCTGCGGAGAGTGCATGCTGGCCTCCATAGCGGTCGCCAAAACCTTCGGGAAGAACAACGACCGAAAGCAGAGATACTACGTGTGTTCGGGCAAGTTCAACAAAGCTCAGAGCGCCCCGGAGGAGAAATGCTCCTCGCGCTACGCTCCGGCCGAGCAGCTCGACGAGATCGTCTGGAAGGATCTGTGCGAAGTATTGACCCATCCCGAGTCCATCACGGACGCGCTGGGGCGAGCGCACGGCGGCGAGTGGCTGCCGCAGGAGCTCAAAGCGCGCCAGGAGAACCTCCGCAAGGGCTGCTCAGCCCTCGGGCGCCAGTTGGAGCGGCTGACCGAAGCTTACCTCGGGGAGGTCATTCCGTTGGCTGAGTACCAGAGGCGCCGCAAGGACCTCGAACAAAGAGACGAATCTCTTGCAGCCCAGGAGAGGCAGCTTCGGTCCCAGTCCCGCCAGCGCATGGAACTTGCCGGAGTGGCCGACTCCATCGATGATTTCTGCGAGAGGGTGCGCGGGGGACTCGCCGACGCGACCTTCGAGCAAAGAAGGAAGCTGGTGGAACTACTCATCGACCGGGTGATCGTCACGGGTGAGGAAGTGGAGATCCGTTACGTGCTCCCCACCGATCCAAGCAGCGAGCAGGTACGTTTTTGTCATTTGCGTTCAGACTATCTCCACTATCCACCTCTTGGGCAACAAGGGCCTTGGACCCTCATGGGGCAAAAGCTTCTTCCACTCGACCATCACGCCCTCTTTGGCCCACTCCCTT
>CADCVF010000026.1 GCA_902806095.1 uncultured Rubrobacteraceae bacterium | reverse complement strand
TCCAAGCCCGGATCGATCTCCCACCTCTTTAGGCCAACGATACCGAAGACGGGCAAGAGGATGTCGCCCGTACGGACAAAGTCGAAGGTCGGCGATGACGGCGAGCCACTGCTCGGGCTCTCCTACACCGTTAAGGATGGGCAGAGTCTTGAGCATCGGGTCGAGGAACTCGTCCGTTTACAGACCACCCGGCCCAACTTTGGCGGGGTGCGCTGGTGGTTCTCCTGCCCCCGTATGCTCGACGGTGAGGAGTGCGGTCGCCGGGTTGGCAAGCTCTACCGCCCACCGGGGAGTGGAACCTTCGCCTGTCGCCACTGCCTCGAGCTGACATACGTGAGTTGCCAGAAGAGCCACCGCTACGACGGGCTGTTCGCCCTGGTGGCGGGGGAAGCCTCGGGGAGTCGTTCGAGGTCCTAAAGCGGGCTTTCTCCTACCGGGCGAAGGAAACAAGGAGGCGAAGGGCAGATTCCTCGCCGACGCTGTTGGAGGCCTTCGAAAAGGTCTTTGGTAGCCGAGGGCCATGAAGACACGGGTGCGGCTCTGCGGGAGCGGCTTCTTAGTGGCGGAAAGACATACATAGCTCGAACTTGGCTCGGGTCACTTGGAGAACATGATCTTCGAAAATGAAAAATCGTCCCCGATGAGAGTGGCTGCTCCGCTAGAAGGGGCAGCCATAGGGAGAAGCCTTGAGAACCGTTATTGCGCCCCGAGGTGGCAGCGCGAGAGGTAACGCGGGGGGACGTGCTCTACGAGCCACACGCCGTTGCCGGAGCGGTAGAAATTCCAGCCGTCGCGCCGCATGGCGCGGGCGTCTACGACCAATACGACCGGTCGTCCACGCCGACGGCCGACCGTCGAGGCCGTCGCCTCGTCCGCCGATAGGTGTACGTGGTGACGCCCCATGCTCCGGAGCCCCTCGCAGAGGATCGCCTTTAGGTTACGCTCGGGAGTCCCGTGGTAGAGTTCAGCCGGGGGCTTGATAGGCTCCAGCAGCAGGTCCACCGGCACGCTGTGGCCCTGCTGGGCACGGATGAGGGTCCCCGAAGGATCGAAGGCGAAGCGCACTTTGTCGTTGCGCGCGACCACGTCCTCGAGCTCCTTCCGACTGATCGGAAACCGCTGCCGCGCGCACGCCTCAAGGAGCGCATCCACCGCCACCCACCCGCCGGCTCCTAGCTCCAGCCCGAGCCTGTCCGGCCGGTGCCTAAGATGCTTGCTCAAGTATTTACTCAGGCGCAAGAGGCGCCGCTCTTCGTCGCTACGCACCGTCCGATGCTAACACGCTCGGACCAGACTTTGGTACGCTGCCTGCAGGCGTTATCTCTGTCTTGCTATGCTAGTACTAGTTCGGCTCGGCGCGAAGGATAGGATTAGAACGAGGAGCCGAGGTATTGGTTTGGAGTACCTGCCCTATACCTCCCTCCGGTGCACCCGTCGCCCGTGTGGCGCGGTCTCTCCGCATACGCTTCGTCTATCAGGAGGAATGTAGGATCTTCTCAAGAAGTCAACCCGGAAGGGTGGTAAGAGGGGAGCGCAGGAAATCTATGAGTAAGGTGTTCACCTCCCGGGGGCTGTCCTCTGCGACCCAGTGGCTCGCGTCCGGCAGGCGCTCGACGCGCAGGAGGTTCGGGACCCAGGGGGGAGGAGGCTCGGCAAGTCTCCGGCTCAAGAATCGATCCCTCTCGCCCCAAATCACGAGCACCGGAGCTTCTATCCTTTCCAGTAGCGCCCTCATCTCCCCCGGATTCCGCAGGAGGGCGCGATAGTAGTTGAGGGTCGCGGTGAGCGCCCCCGGCTGCGCCATCGCCCCTACGTACCGCTCGATGTCCTCGGCAGTAAACGCACCCGCCCGCACCGGATCTCTACGCAAGGCGGAGCGCAGGAGGGCGAAGTCACCTGCGCGGATTACCTCCTCCGGCAACCGCGGGATCTGAAAAAAGAACATGTAAGAGCTCCTCAGCAGCTGCATTGGGCTCAGAAGCCCGTTCAGGAAGCGTGCCGGGTGAGGGACGTTGAGGATCACGAGCCTCTCGATGCGCCTAGGGTTGCGCATCGCCGCGATCCAAGCAACTATAGCGCCCCAATCGTGCCCGACCACGACAGCTGCCCCTTCTCCGCAGGCCAGGATCAGGCGCTCCACATCGCGCGCCAGCAGCTCGAGGCGGTATGCCCGCACTCCGGGTGGTTTGTCCGAGAGGTGGTAGCCGCGCATATCCGGGGCCACAACCCGGAAGCCAGCCTCGACCAGCGCCGGGATCTGGTGTCTCCACTCGTACCAGAACTGCGGGAAGCCGTGCAGCAGCAACACGAGTGGTCCCTCCCCCGCCTCCATATAGTGCAGCCGCACATCCCCGAGATCGGCATAGCGATGCGCCAGCTCCACTCTGCCCAGCGTCTCGTCGGCCACGCTCTTCCTCTACCCTCCGGCGCGTGCTCACAAACGGCGGTCGCGCACCGGACGACACCATATATCTGTTGACCTCTGAGCCCGAAGGAGCCGATCGAGCCGATCGCTTCCACCCTAAGGACGAAACAGGCATAGAAAGGCGGCAAACAAGATCGGCCCCTCACCGATCGAGGCGTGAGGGGAGCCCGGGTCGCTCGGTATACCCACCATAGGTAGATAACCCCCTGCCACAAGAAGTAACCGTCCCAAATTCCGGGTGAAGAGGGCTCTGGATTGCCTGAACTGAAAACCCTAGGCGGCAGACCGAAACCATGATGGGGTGTATCTCTCCGATAGGTGTTGAGGGCATCCAACTCTAACGAAACACATAGCCGCCACCACGGTCTAGAAAACCTCTGCAAATGACCGTCATGAGCGTCATCACCCTCACGCCTGCGAGGAAGCCGCTTACCTATAGCGTTTTCTTGGTGACGCTCACCATGACGATGATATGACGGTCCCCGAACACGCCAGCGATCCACCGTCATGTAGAAAACCCTATAGGTATGGGAAAAAGTACCGCTCATGACGCTCATGACGGCGATGACGATGGATTGCAGAGGTTCTCTAAATGGGGTGCGACACTCTGCTGTAGAGTCGAGAGACCGTGCGATGAGCGGGAGCATGAGGAGTACAGGCGCGACAAAGCCGGTCGCTGTAGCCGTCTGGTTCGGTCTTTAGGAGATAGGAGAAGAGACATGCTCCAGCTGCAGCGCCTCGCTCACCACGCGCACCGGATCCTCGTCCAGCCTGTGCTGGTCGGTCTCCTCGCGCAGCCCTGGTGGAGAACGCGGCCAGGGTCTTTGCTACCGCAGCATTTTCTACACTACTTTAGTGAAGAAATCCTAACAGGCGAACGGGGCATCCGAACTGCGGAGAACACCCCCTACAGCATCACTTAGGCTCCTTCATCTCCGGTCCCGGCACATCTTCCTCTCCTAGAACCCGGAGGATACGCGGCCACAGACCCTGCTTGACCCACAGCTCATGGCGCCGGTAGGCTCTCTCCCACTTGCCGTATTCCTCCGGCATCTCTCGCCACGACGATCCGGTCCTAGCCACCCACAGGATGCCGCCTAGGACGAGGCGGTGGTCGTTGGGCGCCCGCCCTATCCCGCCCTCCTGCGGCGGCAACAACGGAAGCAACAGGGCCCATTGCTCGTCGGTGAGGTGCGCCTCTTCGGGCGCGATCGCCGTGCTCTTGAGCGGCTCTTCTGTGCCTAGCGCTCGCCTCGCCGCGCCCCTTGCGGCCCGGCAGCGGGCCGCCACGGCCTGGTGCGCCCGCCTCCACACGGACCATCCCAAAAGGAAGCGTCTTCGCCCTTTAGGCTCGGCCATCGCGAGCACGAGGCGACGCACCTCTGGCACCGTCGGGGGGATCAGGTCGAGATCGAGATCCCCTTTTTAGTGTTTGCTTCCTCTTCGACGGCGGCTCGACGGGTTACGAGCAGGAAGGCGTGCGCCAGCAGGCAGAGGGTTACGTGGCGGTGCCATGAGTCCCACCTCCTCACCTCGTAGTGGTCCAGGCCGACCTCACCCTTGGCCTCCGCGAAGCACTCCTCCACCGCCCAGCGCTCCTGGCAGACCGCGACGAGTTCCTCCACGGTCGTCTCCGGCGGTCCATAGGCTAAGCCCCGCTCCTCGGGGTCGTCGGTGCTCCTGCGTATCAAGAGCCAACGTCTCATGCCCTTCTGCGGGTCCGCCGCGAGCTCCAGGCAAGCCCACTCCCACGGGCGCCTGCCGCTGCTGTCCTGTGCGGGACGCACCTCCGAGAACGTATCCTCTGGCAACCGCTCGACGAGTTGCTCTATCTTCTTCTTGCGCCCGCCCAGCGGGACGGCGTTGGTCTTAGGCCATCACCGCGTAGGGCTGGCCGCGCCTCTCAAGCCACGCCCTGAACGCGTGTGAGCGGCCGTAGAAGGAGTCCGCCAAGACCCACCGGGTGGGCACGTCGGCCTCGAAGGCCCGCTGCAGCATCTCCTCTGCAAGCTCTATCTTGTTGCGGAAGAGGAGTCCCTCGGGGACGCCGGCCTCCGTCCTTCTTGCGGGGGCATTCGTCCACGCTCTCGGTAGGTAGAGCGCCCGATCCAAGAACGCCGCTCCCTTCTCGGAGGAGTAGGCCAGGAACACCCCCACCTGGCAGTTGAGTGTCTCGCCGGCGGTTCCCGTGTACTGGCGGCCGACCCCGACGCTCTTCTCGCCCTTCTTTAGGAAGCCGGTTTCGTCCACGATGAGCAAGCCCGTCCCTTCGTCGCCGAGGTACTCCAGCACGTACTCTCTGAGATCGTCGCGTACCTCCTCGGCGTCCCACCTGGCCGAGTTGAGCAGGCGCTGGACGCCCTGCGGGTCCCGCTCGCCGATGGCCTCGGCCAGTTGCCAGCCGTTCTTGCGCTCGACCCTCCCGAGCAGGCCGAGCAGGTAGCGTTTGACGCGTTCGCTGGCCTCCGAGCGGGCGAAGCGGTGCGCTACGCGCCGATGCAGCTCGTCCAACGCCTCCGACCAGCCGGCGACCGCCGCTGACTCACCGATGCCGTCCGTCGCTACCATGGTGCTCCCTTCCTCGTTCAATCGGAAGGGTAACTCAGGAAGGGGCTAAGTGATGCTGTAGGGCCTCTTCCACGCACTCCGGTGAATAAGGGCAAGAAGAGCGGGGCCGGAGCAGTTAGGAACCCGGCCCTCCTCATTATGCCTTGGGCCCGGATCGTGGACGCTGACTTTCAGAGTTCGCCGAGCTTGCTCGTCTCAAGCCTATTCAGTATCAGCTTGAAGGCACCTGGGCCGATGCGGGCACCGCCGGAGAAGGGGTAATCCAACGCAGCGATCGTGAAGAGTACAAGGGCGATCAACTCCGCCAACGCCGCCACCATCAGCCTGTGCGACCAGGTGTTCTCCAGGCCGAAGAGGTAAGTGAAGTTCACTGTGACCAGCCCGCCGACACCTAGCACTACCCACAGGATGGCCGGTATGCCCTCGCTGACCTCTGCCAGACGCTTCCTCCTTGCGTCGGCCAGGTCGTGGATTCGAACCAGCCCTTCCTGGTAGAGTATCTGCCCGGCCTCCGTACGGGGCTCGAACCCATTGAGGGCTCCCCTTATCTCGTCCAGAAGCGCCCACGCACGTGGGCTCGACCGACCCTCCGCCATTAGGGGCCACTCCTCTTCCACGACCACTTGGGCGTAGGAGCGAGTGCGTTCTTGGATCTGAGGCCGCTGGGGTTCGGGAAACTGGTGGGCGAGCCAGACAATCTCGGCCAGCTCGTTGGCTTCGTGGTCCGTAGTGTTCCTGGACGCCTCGTGGTCCTCCCACACGGCGACGACCACGAGCACCAGCAGCACCCACCGCGTACACGATGCCGACAACCGCGTAGATGAAGCCTGCGACATCGTTGTGCTGCTGACGCAGCTCAGAGGGCACTAGACGCTGCACCAATGCCAACCCGACCACCGAGACAAGGATGGCCGCACAGACCGCCGGAAGGCCGGAGGCATACCCGCCAAACACCACGGAGGTCACGGCAGAGGAAGCTGGTCTTCCACCGTTACATCGGCGTCGGGGAAGGCCTCTCGGTATGCCCCGTGAAACCGCCTGACCCACGCGGGGCCGCGTACGTACTCCTTATCAGCAGGATCGAGGAGGGCAGGCGACATTAGCTCCCTTAATGCGCCCAGATTTCGCTTGTACCAGACCTCGGCCACATAACAGCGGAGCAAGGTTTTGTTCTCTTCCGACATGCACTCCTCCTTCCAATAGATCCTGGGTAAACGACACGTAGTTCATACTAGCTGAGAGGGACGCAGGGCGCATTAGGGCTCTCGTCTCGAACAAAGTGGTTACGAGACGGCCGCGGGGTTCTTGGACGAGGCCGTGTTGGAACGCGTGCAGCTGTGGCGGAAGGTAGGTGCATTGAGTGTGGACGCCCAAACGTCTACCGTCCTGGTGATGGCGAGACTCTTCGGCATGCGAGGAGGGGCACTGTTGGGCATAGGGAACCATCTGATCTCAGGCCAAGGAGACTACCTGAGCGCCCAAAACATGCTCGCTCGGACCGCGCTGCGTGGTCTCCAACTATTAGCCGAAGAGCAAGTGTAGGTAGAGGGAGGCTAAAGTCCGCGATGCGGGACTATGCGGCGGACGGAGGGAGAGCCGCTACGTACGACTCCCCACGAAGGGGAGAAGTTGCCCCTACCGTTCTTGGTCTCAGTACTCTTGGGGGGGTGAAATACGGTCCTTTCCCTAGTCTCTATACACCCAACCGCATAGAAGTAGTGTTCTCAGAAATGCAAGGATGCGCGTGGCCCCAGACTGTACTAGGCTGTGTTCATAATGAGGATCACGTACGACGAAAGCCAACAGCACATAACGACGACACCGTCGCCCGGTGCCGAGAACGAAACTGCAACGCCAAACCGGTCGGCGGCCCGGGGGTCTCAAAGGCTTCACGCAGTGGAGCCTGCGGAGGCAAAAACGTCCCCACGAGCTGCGGAATGCCCACCCCATCACCTACCGCTGGAGTTGAGCAGCTTCATCGGGCTAGTGAGAGCGGGAAGCACCTTCGACCAGCAGCAGGTCATCGGAGGGGCGATCCAGTGCGATGGCATCCCCTGCGTGGCCACCGGTGACACCCAGGTTTTCTTCGAGCAGGTCGGCAATGGGGTAGCAGACAGGATGCTCGCCAAGGGTAACCACGCCATCCTACGTGCTCGAAACTATACAAATGACCGCGACATACTCAGGGGTGGGTACGGCAAAGACGGCGACGAGTTCGACAAGGCTATAGGTTCCTTTGTATACTAGGGCAGGGTTAAGGATAGCAGGAGGGGGTAGAGGTTTGTCGACAGACGCGACACACTTAGCGGACCAAGCAGATGACCTAGTGATGGGTAGATCGTACCCTCCGATCGCCGCCTACGGCATCATCGGCGCAATGACCACGTGCGCGCTTGTGTCCAAGGCGGGCTCTATCGACTGGTTATGCATGCCAGATTTCGATAGTCCTGCAGTGTTTGGTCGCATCCTCGACTGGCGCAAAGGCGGCTATTTTCAGATTGCTCCGCAGGGGGTCCAATCTGTCGAGCGACGGTATTTGCCCAGGACCAACGTCCTCGAGACGACGTTCTCGACTGCGACCGGGCTCGCGACGCTGACAGACTTCATGGTCATGGAGCTCCTGGATTCCTCCGAACAAGATGACCCGACCGGCAACCGATTCCAGCTCTCTGGCAGTTTCGACGTCGTGTTGCCCACGAACAAAAAACTGCTGCCCCCAATCGAACAGTTGCGCGCGGGGATACCTCTCCACGCGAGGTATCACCAGAAGGTGGCGCGTATCTTCGAGTGCACCGAGGGCAAAGTCAGCTTCGCAGTGGAGTGCCGACCGCGCTTCAACTACGGTAGGGTTACACCCCACGCCGTGCTGATCGAAGAAGAAAAAGGGACGTCGAACCACGCCTTTGCCCGCGGCGGCGCCAGCGCCATCTCCCTCTACTGTTCAACGCCAGTGAATATAATCGACCACGCTTTTCACGCCGAGGGCTCGTTGAGGGCTGGGGAGAAAGCGCATTCGGTAGTGACCCACCAGCCCTTCTTCCTACCCATCGCCGAAGACTTCAATGAGGACAAGGTCGAACGTATGCTCGAAGAGACGGTCCGGTACTGGGAGCACTGGTCCGAGCGCTGTAGCTACGATGGGGAGTACCGGGACGACGTTTTGCGTAGCGCGCTGACGCTCAAAGCCCTGACGTTCGAGCCGTCCGGCGCCATCCTGGCGGCGCCTACGACCTCGCTTCCCGAATCTCCTGCAGGCGAAAGAAACTGGGACTACCGCTTTACCTGGATCCGTGATGCGACGCTGTCGCTCGACGCCTTGTGCGGGCTCGGCTACAAAGATGAGGCGCGCGCGTTCAAGCGCTGGTTGGAGTGGACCGCGGCGTACCCCGAGGATCTGCAGATCATGTACGGGCTGCGGGGAGAGCGGTGGCTCACGGAGGTCGAGCTGCCGCTGGAAGGCTACAAGTGGTCGACCCCCGTGCGCGTCGGGAACGGTGCATACTCGCAGTTTCAGTTGGATATCTACGGCGAGATACTGGACTCCACGTACATCTACCGGAATGTGGCACTCGCTCGGAAGGAGGATTCCGACAACTGGGGGTTCGAAACCGGGACGGGTCTGGACCCGGAGGAGTACGAGACCGAGCCGGAATACTGGGAGTTTCTGGCCGCCGTGGTCGAGTTCGTAATCGAGAACTGGCGTCGTCCCGATGCCGGCTTATGGGAGTCCCGGGCCGGGTACCGGCACTTCGTCTACTCGAAGGTCATGTGCTGGGTCGCGCTCGACCGGGGCATCAAGATTGCTGGGGAGCTCGCCCGAGAACAGGACGGGCGCGAGCGCTACGGCATCGACGACGAGAAGCTCTGGCGCTGGGAGAGCGTGCGCGAGGAGATAAAGGACGACGTGCTGTCCAACGGCTACGACCCAAACTACAAGGCCGGTCTGGGGGCGTTCGTTCAGTTCTACGGGAGCAAGAGCCTCGACGCCAGCAGCCTCAGGCTCCCCCTCATCGGCTTTATCGAGGCAGACCACCCAATGATGCGCTCAACCATCGAGGCCATCAAGCAGGACCTGACCTCGCCGGAGGGGTTTGTTTACCGCTATAGCACTAATGACTTCGACGATGGCCTCCAAGGTAAAGAGGGAACCTTTTCCATCTGCACTTTCTGGCTGATAAGCAACCTGATCGCTTTGGGCGAGATGCGCGAAGCCCGCGTTCTCTTCGAGACGGTGCGAGCTTACGCTAACGATCTCGGGCTGTTTAGCGAAGAGATCAACCCTGAGACGGGCGAGATGCTCGGTAACTTCCCTCAGGCATTCTCCCATCTGGCGTTCATCGACGTCGCGGTGGAGCTCTCGCGGACCATGCACGCCTCGCTGAGCGAGCAGAATAAAACAGAGCGATCGTCGAGCATTCTGGGATCGTTTCCACCAGAAGGAGATCACCGTTCATGAGCGCTAGACCGACCAAGAATCTGGAGGTTGACGTCCTGATCGTCGGGTCGGGTCCCGTCGGCTGCACATTCGCGCGCAAGCTGGTGGAGGCGGGCCGTTCGGTGCACATGGTAGACGCCGGGCCACAGATGTCGAGGCGCCCCGGGGAGCACCTGAAGAACGCCTACCAGTACCAGCGGAACATAGACCTTTTCGCCTCGGTGATCCGAGGTCATCTCCACACACTCTCGGTCCCAACCAGCAACGAGCCGGTCATGACCCTGAATCCGGGCGTGTTCCAGGGTGAGCACGGGAAGTTTCGCGGCTTTACCCTCCACAATCAGAACCCGGATCAGGACCCGGTCGTGAATCTTCCGGGAGCGGGCGTCACCTACGCCGTCGGGGGGATGGCCACGCACTGGACGTGCGCAACGCCGCGCCAA
Source organism: uncultured Rubrobacteraceae bacterium (assembly GCA_902806095.1). Lineage (GTDB taxonomy): Bacteria > Actinomycetota > Rubrobacteria > Rubrobacterales > Rubrobacteraceae > Rubrobacter_D. The sequence goes on along the minus strand of CADCVF010000026.1, from coordinate 2,616 downwards.
CATCCCACCGTCGAGCGCAGCGACATCTACTCGGACGCGGAGTGGGACCGGCTTTATAGCGGGGCCGAGAAGCTTCTCAATACCCACAAACACGAGTTCGAGGGTTCGATGCGTCACATGGCAGTGCGCGATGCGCTCCAGGAGGAGTTTTCTGAGTTGCGGGATCCCTACGGGGTGCAGAACCTTCCGCTCGGGGTCGAACGGCGCAAGGACAACCCTGTGCTCGTGCACTGGAGCGGAACCGACACCGTGCTCGGTCCGTTAGCCGAAGGCAACCAGGACAGAGAACCATTCATCCTCCAGGAACAGCACCGCTGCACCCGGCTAGTCCCGAGCCGGGACGGATCTCGGATCGAGTACGCTGAGGTCGAGGACCTCATAGAGTGGCATACTGTCAACGTCCGCGCCGAGACCTACATCGTTTGCTGCAACGCCTACCTTACCCCCCAAGTTCTCTACAATTCCGGAATCCGGCCGGAGCCGCTCGGGCGCTACCTCACCGAGCAGCCGATGACCTTCTGTCAGATCGTCCTGAAGCAGGAGATCGTCGATAGTCTTTCGGAAGACCCGCGATTCGCTGAGCGGGTGAGAGCACACCGGGAGCAGAACCCGCGCGATCCGGTCCCCATCCCTGAGAACGAGCCGGAGCCGAACGTCTGGATCCCGGTCTCGGAGGAGCGGTCGTGGCACTGCCAGATCCACCGCGACGCGTTCCACTACGGCGAGGTGGCCCCACACATAGATCCCCGCCTGATCGTCGACCTGCGCTGGTTCGGCCTCGTCGAGCCCCAGTACGAGAGCCGCATGACCTTCTCTGACACCCTTACAGACGCTTTCGGCATGCCGCAGCTGACCTTCGAGTGGATCATAAGCGACGAAGACCGACGCAAACAGCACCGGATGATGGGAGATATGCTGCGGGCTGCCCAAGCGCTTGGGGGCTTCCTGCCGGGATCTGAGCCGCAGTTCGTCGTGCCCGGGCTGCCGATCCACGCCATCGGGACCACCCGCATGGGCAGGAGCCCCGACGACAGTGTGGTAGACGCGAACTCGCAGGTGTGGGGCATCGAGAATCTGTACCTGGGCGGCAACGGTCTCATTCGCCGTGGTGCGGCGAGCAACCCGACCCTGACCAGCATCGCGATGGCCTTGAAGTCTGTCGAGCACATCATCCAGCTGGAAGGGACGAGGGCCGACGAGTCGGGGGTCGAAGCGGGGGCGCCCGCTTCGACCCCCGAGGAGAGGACCTGAAGACCATGTTCGACAGGCGCAAGGTGTCTTTGGGAATCACCCCCACCGGCTGGACGAACGACGATATGCCGGGGCTGGGTGACGACATCCCGTTTGAACAGTGCGTCAGCGAGATGGCGCTGGCCGGCTTCGAGGGCTGCAGCGTCGGCCACAAGTACCCGAAGGACCCCGAGGTGCTAAAGCGAGAGCTAGGGCTGCGGGGCTTGAGGGTTTCAGAGCCGTGGGCGAGCACGCTTTTCACGGTTGCGGAGATGGAGAACCGGACGGTCGAGGGCTTCCGCCAGCAGATGGCCTTCATCAAAGAGATGGGCGGCACCGATGTGGTGGTAGCGGAGCTCGGCCACGCGGTGCACCAGCAGCCGGTCTACGTGCTCGCCAACAAGCCGATCTTCTCGGACGAGCAGTGGGGTCGCATGGTCGAGGGGCTGAACCGCCTCGGGCGGATGGCGACTGAGGAGGACATGCGGCTCTGCTACCACCATCATATGGGCACCGGTGTGCAGACGCGGGCCGAGGTGGACCGTCTGATGAACGACACCGACCCTGAGGTGGTACACCTGCTCTTCGATACCGGCCACCTGTACTGGGCGGGCGATGATCCCCTCGATATGGCACGCGCGTACGCGGAGCGCATCAAGCACGTCCACCTCAAGGACATCCGCCAGGATGTCCTCGACCACTGCATGGAGCGTAAGATGAGCTTCCTGGAGTCGATGATCGAGGGAGCGTTCACCGTGCCGGGCGACGGGGTCATCGATTTCGAGCCGATCTTCCGCACGCTCGCGGACGCCGGGTACGAGGGCTGGCTGATTGTGGAAGCCGAGCAGGACCCGCACAAGGCGAACCCGCTCGAGTACGCCAAGAAGGCGCGCGCGTACCTCGGCCAGGTGACGGGACTCTGAAAAGGAGAGACGAGGATGCGACATCGTCTCATTGATGAGACCAACGGCAGGCGCACCTTCGTGGTCGCGCTGGAGATCGGGGAGGAGGTGGTGAGCACTATCACCGAGCTCGCCCAGCAGTTGTCGCTGGGCAGCAGCAGCATGACCGGGATCGGGGCGTTCCAGCACGTCCGGTTAGGCTGGTTGGATTGGGAGCGATCTGGCTTCAAGGAGAACGTGCTCGACGAACAGGTCGAGCTTCTGTCGCTGGTCGGCAACATCGCCGACTCGGAGGAAGGAACCCCCAAGCTCCATGCGCACGTCGTCGTCGCCTGCCACGACGCGACGACCCGGGGCGGGCATCTCGTCGAGGCGATCGTACGCCCGACACTGGAGCTCGTGATCGTCGAGTCTCCGGAGCACCTCCAGCGGCGTCAGGACGAGAAGACCGGACTGGTCCTTCTTAAACCCTAACCCAGCGGAG
>CADCVF010000025.1 GCA_902806095.1 uncultured Rubrobacteraceae bacterium | reverse complement strand
TCCATGGACGAGTAGTTGTCCATCAACTCCTGAAAAAATGCCTGGAAGGCTTCCTCTCGGCCCCCAGGGATCTGGTCCGGCAGGCCCTCCAGCGTGGTACGGTTCTCACTTATGTTCTGTTTGAGCACCTCGGCCGAATCACCGAAGTACTCCTGAGCCAGGTTCATCGTCCGTTGCTGGACCTCGCGTCTGGACTCCTGAATGCCCTGGTTTAGTCTCTCCAAAGCCTCCGTCTGCCTCTCGGTCACTAGCTCTCCTCCCTTACTCCACTATTCTTGACCTTCATCCCTGCGTGGCTCTCAAACAGCCCTCACGCCGACCATGTTACCTTCGTCGTCGACTAGCCGCTCGAAGGCACTCCCCAACTCGTCTCTCACCCGGCTTACGACCCGACCCTCTTCGTCCACGTATTCTTCCTCCGCCGGCAGGCTGCCAACGTTGCCGACGAGTTCTTCTCCCACTATCTCGCCGTTCTCGTTCATGGTGGTCTCGATGATGTCCCCCAACTCGTCGACCATGCGCTGTATGGTCCGGCTATCTCCGTTGGCGTTCTCGGCGATCACACCGTCGGGTTGGGCCTGATCTCCGTCGTCACTCGCGGCTTCGTCGGAGGGCTGGCCCGCGGCATCTCCTGCATCTTGGGCTCCCTGCGCTGCTTCGCCCGCTCGTTCCGTGGCCTGCCCGGCAACATCACCCACGCCTTCGGCTGCCTGGCCTGCCGTATCTCCGACTCCCTGGGCTGCCTCGCTCGCGCCCTCGCCAACCTCCTGAGCTGCCTGGCCTGCGCCTTCGCCAACGGCTCCGGTGGCCTGCCCTGCACCCTTGCCGGCTTCCTGGGCCGCCTGGCCAGCACCTTCACCCACTTCACCCGCTGCTTGTCCGGCTCCATGCCCGACTTCGCCCGCGGCCTGCCCGGCCCCTTCGCCGACTTGTTGGGTAGCCTGACCGGCGCCCTCACCGACATCTTCCACCGCTGATTGAGCCCCAGAGCCCACATCCTCCACAGCCTCGCCCGTACTCTCTACGGCTTCACCGGCGCCTGAGCCTACGTCTTCCACGGCTTCACCCGTGCTTTCGACGGCTTCACCGGCACCAGAACCAACATCCTCGACCGCAGATCCCGCGCCCTGACCTACGTCTTCGACTGCGGAACCTGTACTCTCGACAGCCTCTCCAGCGCCTTCACCCACGTCCTCGACAGCAGAACCGGCGCCTGAGCCGACGTCTTCGACAGCCGAGCCAGCTCCCTGACCTACGTCTTCGACTGCGGAACCCGCGCCCGAACCAACGTCTTCCACGGCGGAGCCGGCACCCGAGCCGATATCCGCGACGGCCTGGTTGGCCCCTTCGCCCACCAGCTGGCCCGTGCCCTCGCCGACATCCTCTACGGCAGATCCGGTGCCCGAGCCGATATCCGCGACTGCCTGGTTAGCTCCCTCACCGACTAGGTCTCCCGCACCGGAGCCGATGTCCTCGACAGCGGAGTTGAGGCCGTCGCCTACAAGCTCGCCGGCGCCCTCGCCAACGTCCTCCAGGGCCGAGCCAGCGCCGGAGCCTACGTCTTCTACGGCGGAGCCGACACTCTCGACCAGCTTCTCGACGATCTGCGGGTTGCGGTCTATGGTCGTAAGTACCCTGTCGATGATGGCAGTCACGTTGTCGAGCCTGACTTTCAGGAGCGCCTGGGCTTCGACGCCCTTTATCACGAGCTTGACCCTGCCGAGGTAAGCGTCGACCCCCACTGACAGTTCGACCAGGTCGAGCACTTTTGCGTAGAGGTTTACCTTCGCCCGCAAGTCGTTGAGCTCGAAGTTGATCTCATCCACCTTGACCACGGGCACGTCGAGAAGCACGTCGGGGATCTTACCGTTCATCACGGCGTCGTCCTCGTCGTACTCGAGGGTGTAATCCGCGTACTCCTTCTCGGGGATCGTCTGGCCGCCGGGTATGTTGCTCGCGAAGCGGTATTCTTCGGTCTTCTGGACGGAGGTGCGGGGGTCGTTCTTCCGAACAGGGGCGTTGTCCTCTACTTCCGCCATTTCCTGGCGCATTTCCGCACTCTCCTGTTCCGTCAGGTTCTGCTCATGCCGGGCGTCTTGCTGAGACTCGGACGGCTGTGCCCCCTGCTGGGCCTGTTGCGTGCTCGAACCCTCGGATGCCATTCCTCGTATCTCCCCGCAAATAGAAGTGCTTCGTGATACTGCTTATATGCCACCCTGCAGACCGGTGCAAACCTTCCTGTGATCCAACCTCCGGTCCGGCAACGTAGTCTTATGGTTTGTCGTCTTCACCACCACACCACGTTAGATACAGGAGCACCGCCAGCGGTTACACCGGACACGCGGCAGGATCAAACGAACTTCTTGTACACCCCTATGTTAGAGGTATCGCGGACGCCGAGGGCTTCTCTGAGCTCGCCCAGGCTTGCACCGCTGCGCAGCAACCTTATGGCGAAGGTGTGGCGGAGGTTCATCGGGGAGACACGCCACATTCCGACCTGGTCACAGCGTTTCCAGATGGCGTTTTGCAACGTCTTCGAGGTCGTAACGGGACGGGCGGCGCGGGCCACGATCAGCTCCGGTGTCTTGTCCTCGCGCATGCTTAGGTAGTGGTGGACAACCTCTACCGTCGCACTAGAGAGGCGCCGCACGCGAGGGGCGAGGTGGGAGCCGGGACCGCCGAGGTGTGCCTGGGCGGCTTCGAGGTCGACGTCGCTCTCGAGGAGTGCGCGGATCTCGCTCACCGTCACCCCCGTGTCGAGCATGAGCCTTACGACCGCAGCGTCACGGGCGTCGTCGCGGGTGTTCAGGGGGAAGGAGAGGAGCTGGTCAACCTCATCTTCTTCAAGAAAGACTATCCGCTGGTCGAGTGGCTGGTGCATCGGTTCGATGGGGTCGAAGTCTATGTCGGCATCTGTGGAGGTACGGGCCCAATCGAGGAACCTTCTTACGGCGGCGTCCTTACGGTACACGGTGAAGCGCTTGCGGTTGCCTTCGAGGAGATAGTTGCGGAACTCCATCACGGCGCCGACGCCCACGTCCTCGACCCTGCTTACGTCCCTCTCTTCGAGGAAACGGGCGAACTCGCGAAGGTCGGCCACGTAGAACTCGGAGGTGCGTGGGCTCGTGCCGGGGTCGTCTGCGAGATGGGCTGCGAAGGCTTCGATCAGGTCATCTATCTTCACGCGTATCATTCTAACGGCAAATCAGTGCTGCTTGGTATACTGACCTAGGGTGATGAGTACTCCAAAAGCGTCGGTCTTGCTGGTCTCGCTGGCGGTCTTGTTATGCCTCCTGGCCTTTCCCATCCTGCCGCAGAAGGAGACGGCCTCGGCGGAGCTCCGCACGACCGAGGTCGAGAACACAGGCACGCTGCTCGGAGAGAACTCCCCTGGGCTCGAGGTTCCCCGGAAAGCTCCTCCGGTTACCTCAGGCGAGGAGAACATATCGGCGGCCATGAAGCTCACGGTGCCGAGGCTTGGCCTGAAGGACGTGGCCGTGCCGACGGGATCCAAGCAGGCCGAGCTCGACAGGGAGGGCATACTCCGCGTGCGCGGCAGCGGCCTGCCCTGGATAGCAGGATCGAACACGTTTATCTCGGGGCACGCCCTCGGCTTCCCGCGGACCAGGGTACCCTACGCCTTCTACAAACTCGGCAAGATGAAACCCGGTGATGAGATCTTCGTCGAAGACAAGGAAGGAAGGAGGTACACCTTCAGGGTCTACGACCTCATGACCGTCGAGCCCAACGACTACTGGACGACCTACCCCGTAGAGGGCAGGACCGTCGTCTCGCTCCAGAGCTGCACTCCCATCCCTACGTTCGAGAACCGCATCGTGGTTCGCGGCGAACTGGTTTAAGAGCAAGTCAGCACGGCGGCTGCGCCGCCTTGTCAACCAGGGCTTGTGCACACGAAAGCTGAAATGCTGACAAGCGCCCGTCAGGGCGCGTGCTGACAAGCCTGCGAAGCAGGCGTGCTGAAATGCGCGGTTTGAGGAAGGCTAGCCTTCCTCAAACCGCTCTATGGCGTCGTGGGCGGCGTTGATCTCTGCGGTGACGCGCTCGGCACGGACCCGCTTTTCGGGATCGGAGAAACGATCCGGGTGGAAGCGCTTGACCAGGTCCCTGCGTTTCCTGTCAGCCTCTTCCATGGAAGCACCGGGGGCTAGGCCGAGCCTGTCGTAGGCGGCCAGGACGTTTGGCGGGTATTTCCTGGGAACGAAAGTGGTGGTTGCAGACCGCCACCCCGAGGTCCGTTGTGCGGCCGCCTCTTCCGCGGCGCGGCGCTCCTCCGCCCTACGCCACTCCTGGGAGGCGCCTTTCCAGGCTGCCTCGAAGGCTCCTCTGAGGGCCTCGCTACGCTCGCGGCTGGTACGGACTCTTTCGCGGAAGCGCTCGTCTTCCTGCAGGCTCGAGACGAAACCCTGGGCGAGGCGCCCCAGGCGGCGCGGGATGCTCACTGTTCCTTTTTATCCCCGGTTTCCCAGTAGTCCTCAGAGTCCGAGAGCGGGCCTGGACGGCGGAGAACCTGGGTGTCGTCTTCCCCCTCGTCTTCCACACTCTCCATGACCTGCGTCTCTTCACCGGCTGCGGGGTCGGCGGGCGGCTCGTCCGCGTCTTCCTGTGGTAGGCCGAAGAAGTCGCGCACCAAATCTATATTGTCGAGGCCCGTCTCGGCGGACGAGATCTTCCTCTCCTCTTCGGAGACGCCGAAGTCTCTGGCCTCGCGTGCCTTGCGTATCTCGTCTTCGAGACTCCGGATCACCTCTTCGGTCTCATCCTTGAGTTGCTGTATACGATTCTCGCTGAGGTCTATCTCGGAGTTGAGCCTGGACTCCCTGGTCCTCGTCGAGGACTCCAGCTCGGCTATGTCTATACCCGCGGCCTCGAGGGTCCCACGCACGATGCGCACGGCGGCCGGTCTTGGCACCTCTGGCGGGAGATTCCTGATGACCTCGGCCGCCCGCTCGACGGTGAATCCGTGCGCCGCCAGGCCCTCCGACTCGTCGATCCCCGGCGTGCCTGCCCCGACCTCCTCGGAGGAGTAGATAGCGGTCCCCTCGCCCTCAGTGCTCCCCGCGAACACCCTGGAGAAGAAGCTCTGCCGCGTCGTGCTATGTTCCTCGTTCATCTCGCCGACATCCTTTCCGTAGCGGGTAGGGTCTCGACGCGTCGCGTCACCTCATCGAGCCCGCGGCGGAACAGAACAATCCGCTCTTTGAGCCGCGCGAGGCCGGGGTCTTGCGGCCCCGAGACGAGGCTGCCATCAAGGGCCAGTAGCTCTCCGCGCAGATTACCAAGCAGGCTCTCGGCGCTCTCTAGCTGGGCATTGATCATGCTGATACCGCCGAGCACGTCGTCGTAGCCCGCGAGCTCTCCGCGACGGCCCTGGAGCGCGCTCTCGAACGGCGCCCGCATAGGCGAGTCGGGCTCCAAACGCGCGAGATCCCTCTGCAATTCCTTTATGCGTCCGGAGATCGCACGCCGGTCCACGCTCTCCAGATGCCTCCTCAACGCCGCCCTCCGCCGCGCCAGCCGTGCGGCGCCCTCGACCTCGCCGACGATGGTGAAGATGTCTTCGCCTAGAAGCGGCCTGCACTCCTCGGGCAGAAGCTCCCAACTCTCCAGTAGACCGTCCTGCAAGGCCACGAGCCGCTTCATCTGCGACGCCGCGATGCGATCCTCCCTCGCCACCCGGCCGAGCTCTCCCCTGTTCTGCCGAACCTGGCTCAGAAGCTCTTTGCGCGCGTTCTCGCGCCTGTCGAGGAGTCGTCTGCCTGTGGCGAAGGCCCCGATGCCTAGCAGACCAGCGAGGAGGTAAGATGCTTCGAGGGCCGCGAAGGTTCCGAGACTTGCGAAGGTAGCGAAAGGCGCGAGGCGCACCATCAGCCGCCGCGAGAGGTTCCTTCTACTGTCCACGCGAGCCCTCTTCGGTCTCTTCGGCCAGAGGCTCGACCGTTTCCTCGTTCGGCGCGGCCTCGATAGGTTCGGGTTCCCGCAAGCCCATCTGGACCTCCATCATCTCGAGTTCCTGTTCGGCATCGAGCCGCTTTATGTCGATCTCGGCAGCCGCTATCTGGCGCTCGGTATCGCTGGTGCCGAGATCGCCGATGGCCTCCGCCTCATACGAGGACTGGCGGATCGACTGCCGCGCCTTCTCGAGGTCGCGGGAGGAGTCGGAGAGGGAGATGTTGGAGCGGGCCTCGTTGGCCGTCCTGAGGGCGCGGGAGCGCTGGTGCTCCTCCATCAGCGCGGCACGTTCGCGCACCACGTTGTTGTAACGGCGCTCCTGGTCGCGGAAGGCCTGCTCCAGCTCCTGGGAGTTCTTGCGGGCTTCTTCGAGACGCATCTCGATATCGATGAGGCTCGTCTGGGCCTCCTGCTTCTGCTGGACGACCTCGATAGCGGCCTCCCGCTGGCCCCTGCTCGCGAGCTCGCGGGCTTGACGTTCCTTGACGGCCAGGGTCTTCTGCTTTGTGACAGCGTCGTTGGCGAGCATCTTCTCGTAGGCCATCGTGCGGGCCGCAGCGACCTGCAGCTTCTTCAGGTTCTCGAGTTCATCCTGGACAGCGTTCTCGAGCAGTATCTCCGGGTTGCGCTGCTCGACCCCGGAGAGGAACCTCCCGAAGAAACCGCGAATAGCCCTTGTAAATCTTCCCATCTGCGCCGCCCACCCCCGGCAGTCGTCACGCCTGTAAACTACGTCGTGGATTATATCATCGGTACGTGAAACCCCCGGCGGGGGTTTCAGCACGCCTGCTTCGCAGGCTTGTCAGCACGCTTCGGCCTGCGGCCTTCGCTGGTCAGCTTTTCCCGCTCCGGCCTCCCTTCGCGGCGCGTGAGGAACCGTTTCCGGCGGTGGTCGGGTCCGACGCCCGGTGCGGTGCTCCGGGACGACTTGCTGAAATGCTGACAAGCGGAAGCCGAAGGCTGGAGCGTGCTGAAATGCTGACCAGCGAAGGCCGCAGGCCGAAGCGCGCTGGCGCTAGCCGGAGCGTGCTGACAAGCCGCTCCGGCTAGCGCCTCTGCCGGCGAGGACTATGACGCTTGATGACTCGACCTCAAAAGCGGCCTCGAGCGCCCGCCCGGCGGCGATAAGGAGGTCTTCCGCGGAACGGGCGTCGCGCGGGTAGACGGCCGCCCCCGCCCTGGTATCCCTCGCACCGAGCGAGCTCGCGGCGGCCAGGGCGCGCCGCGCCGCGCTCTCTACCCCCCCATCGTCTACCCCGCTCACGACCACCCCGAAGAGGTTGCCTTCTCCGAGCAATACAGGTTCCCCGATGCGCGAGTACACCCTCTTCAGAAGGAGATCCATGGTCTCCATATCCCCTCCAGGGTCGACGAGTACTACGGCGACAGGTACCCCCCTGCGCGCCGTGAGCTCCTCCTGGATCCGCTCGAGCAGCAATGAGTGGTCCGCGTCAGTCGCGTAGTCCTCGGCAAGCGCGGCAGGGAGCACGCTCCTTGCTACGTAGATCAAGAACAGGCCGGTCAGGCCAACAGCGGTGAGCCTGTAGAAGACAAGGGAGGCTATCTCCTGCCCTGTCCCTTCCTCGAGGAGACCAGGCAGCATCGCCAGGCCGTAGCAGAAAAGGACGGCGACTAGGACCGCGAGCACCACCCGCCACGAGCCGTGCAGCGCCGAGGCAAGAAGCAGCGGGAATAACAAAACGTAAAGCTCGCTCGATATCCCGCCCGAGAAGAAGACCATCATGGCGACGATGGCCGCGTACAGGGCGTAGATCGAGCCGCAGAAACCGGTGGTGAAGTGTTCGTTCGGCAGCAACGGGACCACGGCCGTAGCCGTGATAATGCCTACGGAGGAGACGAGATAGAGCAGAATGTAGGAGACCGCAGGCTCGTACGAGGTCGTGTGCACGAGCAGTAGCGAGGCAACCATAATAGCCAACAGCAGGAACGAGAAAGCCTTCAGGCTCCGGGCGTTTCGACCTTGGTCTGTTCTGCCGCCCACGGCGAAGTATCATACGCACATGCGCTTATGCCTGCCACCGGAGGACGAATCATGGAGGAAGTGAACCACCGCTCGGATAATCCATACACGAAGATGGAGGGCTACCTGGTCCTGGACGCCTCGGGGGAGGAGGTCGGAGAGATCGAAGACACGGTCTACGACGCACCGAGCGACGTGCTCAAGTACGTGGTCGTCAGGGGACGTCCCATCCCGGCCGAGCGGATAGAGGTAGACGCCGAAAAGCAAAACGCCTCGGTCCCCTACGACTCGTCGACCCTGGAGTCAGCACCAAAGATGGAGGAGCCTTCGGGAGCTTTCGACGAAGCCGTCCGGGAGCACTTCAGCTAGAAAGCATTTCAGCACGCCGCCTGAAGGCGGCTGGTCAGCACTTCAGCTTGTTGTTCTCGCCCTTAGCCGAATACACGGTTCGCGGTAGGCCGGTACCTTTGCGGATCTCTTTGAACCAAGGTGGAACCAAAAAGCCGACTGGCTGACAGATAAGTAAATCTTCGGCCACGGTCTCATAACGTCTTGGTAACGGTCCTTGCTGCACCAGGCGCTGGCGATCAAGCTTCTCTTGGGAGCGTGGGCGTACCTGCGTATAATTCTTGCGTGGCCGGAGGCGTGGACGTTCGGGGAAGGATTGAGGATCTGCGCGAGCAGGTCCGCTACCACAACCGCCGCTACCACGTCGAGGACGCGCCGGAGATCTCCGACGCCGAGTACGACGGCCTCTACAGGGAACTGGAAACCCTGGAGGGCGAGCATCCCGAGCTGATCACCCCTGACTCACCCACCCAGCGCGTCGGCGGCGAGCCCATCGAGGGGTTCGAGGAGGTCAGGCACTCCGTCCCCATGCTCTCCCTCGCGAACGCCCGCAAGGTAGAAGACTTGAGGGAGTGGGACGCCCGCGTGCGGCGCCTGCTCGGCGAGGACGAGACCCCATGCTACGTCACCGAGCGGAAGATAGACGGCCTCGCCGTCTCTCTGCGCTACGAGAACGGACATTTCGCGCGGGGCGCAACGCGCGGCAACGGCGCGGTCGGCGAGGACGTAACGGCCAACCTGGGCACCGTCCGCTCCATCCCAGAGAGCCTCGACGACAACCCCCCACGCGTGCTCGAGCCGCGCGGCGAAGTGTACATGACGCTAGATGACTTCGAGAGACTAAACCGCAGGCAGGAGGAGGAGGGGAAACCACCGTTCGCCAACCCGCGCAATGCCGCCGCAGGCGCCATCAGGCAGCTCGACTCCAGGATCACGGCGAGGAGACCGCTCAAGGTCTACCTCTACGGCATCGGCGAGGGTGGCGAAGGCTTCGAGAGCCACTCAGGAATGCTGGATGGGTTGAAGGACTATGGTCTTCGGGCGAACCCGCACAAACTGCACGACTCCATAGAGTCAGTCGTCGAGGAGTGTCTGGAAGCGGCCAGCCAGCGCGAGTCGCTCCCCTACCAGATCGACGGCGTCGTCGTGAAGGTAGACTCCCGCGAGCAGCAGCTCGCCCTCGGCTCCGTGGCCAGGGCCCCGCGCTGGGCCATCGCGTACAAGTTCGAGCCCCTCGCAGGCCGTACCAGACTGCTCGACATCATCGTCAAAGTCGGCAGGACAGGCGCCTTGACGCCGCAGGCCGTGCTCGAGCCCGTGAACGTCGGTGGGGTCGTGATCTCGCGGGCGACGCTGCACAATGAAGACTACGTCAAGGAGAAAGGCATCCTCGTCGGCGACACGGTCATCGTCGAGCGGGCAGGGGATGTGATCCCGCAGGTCGTCAGAGCCGTCACCGAGGAACGCGAAGGCGACGAGCACGCTTTCGAGATGCCTGCCCGTTGCCCGGTCTGCGACGAGCCTGTCTCGCGCCCTGAGGGCGAGGCCGTTACCCGCTGCGTGAACGCCCGTTGCCCTGCGCAGGCACTCGAGCACATCATCCACTGGTCCTCGAAGTCCGCGATGGATATCGACGGCCTGGGCGAGAAGCTCGCCACCAGGCTGTTTGACCTCGATTTTATCAGTGATGTGGCCGACATCTACGACCTCGAGTCCGGACAGCTAGCCCCGCTCGATGGCTTTGGAGAGAAGAGCGCGGAGAACCTGATCCGGGCGATCGAAAAGAGCAAGGACAGGCCGTTCTCCCTCGTCCTCTACGCCCTCGGCATCAGGCACGTGGGGGCGGTTACGGCAAGCCTCATCGCCACGCGCTTCGGCGGAGAAGACCTCATGCGCGGCGTCGAGTTCGAACGGCTGACCGGGATCGACGGCATCGGAGCGGTCGTCGCCCGCGCCGTCGTCGAGTACTTCGACCTCGAAGACAACCGCGACCTCCTCGGACGCCTGATGGAGCGAGGCATCGACTTCGAACGCGAAGAGGGTATCCCTTCTGATGGTCCACTCTCGGGCAAGCGTGTCGTCATAACAGGAACCCTGGACCGTCCGCGCAACTACTACGTCGGGCGGCTCGAGGAGGCCGGGGGCACCTTCACATCCTCGGTCAGCAAGAACACGGACTACGTGCTCGCCGGTGAAGAGGCCGGCTCGAAGCTGGAGAGGGCGAGGGAACTGGGCGTTCCAGTGCTCGACGAAGCCGGGTTCGAAGAGCTGTTTTAGCGGGTCAGCACTTCAGCTTGGTGGACGCGCCGACGGTTGGCCGGTCAGGGCTCATGCGCGCATGAGGTTTTGAGATTCATGCACGACGCCTTAGAGCAGTTCGGCTAGGGGCACGTTGGTGAGGAGATCCTTCGTGCGTCTTTCGTCCAGTCCGGAGAGTGGCGGTCGGATGTTGCGCCATTCCTCGTCGCCGGTCAGTCTGGTCATAAGCTGCTTGAGTGCCGGTATTACAGGATACGCTTCGATGGACATGCGTACCTGCGTCAATCGCTCTTGCAGGGCTTCCGCCTCGTCGTCTTTGCCCGAGGCGTGCGCGTCGTGGACGCGGCGGGCCAGACGGGAGGTGACGTTGACGGTGGCGGAGATGCAGCCTTCGCCGCCGCCACGCAGCGTATCGAGCAGGAGAGTCTCCGTGCCGGCGAGGACGGAGAAGTCCGGGAACTCCCGGCATAGGGTCATGATGCGCTCCCTGTCGCCGGAGCTGTCCTTCGTACCGACTACGACTCCGGGATAGGCGTCGACGAGGCGTGAGATCAGGGGCAGCCCGAGGTCGATGCCTGTCATCTGTGGGATGTGGTAGAGGTAAAGGCGCAGACGGTCGTCGCCGACGCGCTCGACGACCTCGGCGAAGAAGCGGAACAGACCATCATCCCCGACGCCCTTGTAATAGAACGGCGGCAGCACGAGCACACCCGCGGCCCCGAGCGCCGCGCGGCTCAGGCGTACTGTATCTGTAAGGGCGCAGGACCCGGTTCCTGGAAGCAACGTCTCTACGGGCACACCGTTGTCGACCAGTCCTTCGAGGGCCGCGAGCCGCTCGTTCACGGAGAGGGAGTTTGCCTCACCCGTAGTGCCGAAGACCGAAAGTCCGTGGCATCCCGCCGCGAGCAGCCTGTGGCAGTGGGCGGCGAAGGCATGATGGTTGGGCTTCAGATCCTCGTCCATCGGGGTGAGGACGGCCGCCAGGATGCCCTTCGGGCCAGCTACGCTAGATCTCACTCTACGATCCATGATCCCCTCTCGGCCCGGTCAGGCCAACGGTGGGTAACCCAGTCTATACGTAGGCCGGGATAACTATTGCCTCGGGAGACTATTGGGAGGCTCGGGTTGCGGCACGTCGGGAGGCTTGGTTTGCGGGAGGCCTTCGGGTACGGACGGCCTCACCTTATAGACGACCACAGAGGCGCCGTCGAACCGCTCGTAGTCGACCGGCTGGAAGTTCCTCTGGAACATCGAGACCATCTGCGGGTCTGAATCTTTGCCGGAGATAAAGTGGAAAACCTCTCCGTAGTCGCCCTCTTTCACCCTGTTTTCTATCTTCGGGAAGTCCCCGGCCTCGCAGGCTTCCACGTCTTTACGCTCCACAGTCTCGCTGGTCTTCAGGTAGAAGTCGAGCCTGTCGCCAGTGTCGCAGCGGACTACCAGGGTGTCCTTGTCTTCGTGGCCTGTGACGTAGAGGGCGGCCTCGCGGATCTGTTCCTTGGCCGGGGTGGTGTAGTAGTCCATCGAGAAGAGCAGGTACGCCAGGCCAACGGCGGCCAGTCCCACGGCCACGGTTCCCTGGAATATGGCCGCCGCCCTGCCCGAGAACGTGCGGGTTACGGAGCGTGCCAGCAGGAGGTAGACGGCGGATAGCGAGACCATCAGGTTCTCGTCCGTGAGCATAGACCGCGACGCCAAGTAGGCTACGATGAACGGTCCAATGGCCCACGCTGCGACCAGCAAGCCCGGTGGAATTCCGCGTCCCTTCCTGCGGGACCGCAGATCGTCCCAGCCCCGGATAAGTAGGAAGCAGAGCAGCGTCCACGCGGCGAGCGAGAGCAACCCCGAGCGGCCGAAGAGGAACTGGAAGTAATCGGGCAGGACCTGGAGCGTCGGCTCCCCACCCTGTGTGCCTGAACGAGACTGGTGCACCATGCTCGGCAGCCAGGGCAGGTAGGCGAGGATCACAGGAACGTAAAGGAGCATCACATTTCGCAGCGTGCCGCGAGCGAGCGCCGCCAGTGCGGCGCCTTGCAACACGACCAGGAGCAGCCCGAAATAGTGCAGGTAAGCGCAGAGCACAGCGCAGATGACGTACAGGGCAGCCTCTCTCGCCGGCAGTTCCCGACGGTAGCGCAGGCCGAGCATAACGCCCCACCAGAAGTAGGTGGTGAGGATGGAGAACAGGATCAGCATCGAGTAAGAGCGGGCCTCCTGACTGTAGTAGATAGGGGCCCAGAGCACCGCGAGGAAGAGCGCCGCTATGAGCCCTTCACGCTCCGAGTAGATCCTCTTGCCGAGGAGGTAGATCGCCGGTATGCACAGCCACCCCGCAAAGGCAGAAGGGAGCCTCAAAGCCCATTCCGAATCGCCGAAGATCCACTGCGCGAAGCGGAGGATCAGGAAGTAAAGGGGAGGATTGATTTCACTTCGCACGCTCCCGATGACCTGAGAGATCGTCTCCTTGGTACTGAAGTCCCAGCCCGCCAGCTCCTCGCCCCAGAACGACTGGAAGCCCAGGCCGTAGAACCGCAGCACCGCACCGAGGAGCATGATCGCCAGCAGGGCAAGGAGCACCCTGTTCTCCGACAAAGGAGGCAGAGGCCGTCGGCCAACGGCCTCTGCCCCAGAGGTCTTCCCGCGGCGGTAGGCGCGCACCGGTTTCTTCTCGCTCGTCCTCGATCCTGACACTGTACGCGCTCCCCTTTCACGCACTGTCGCCGGTAGTAGATGTTATGGAATGTTAAACAGGTTCTCGAGGTACATCAACATCTTCCTGCTCCGGGACAAACCATGGTAGGGAGTGCGTGGGTCGGCACGAGATGTAGGGGACGGTTCGTAAGAGGCGGTTCGCGCTGGGGAGGTTGGAGAATTGCCCCTACGTTTGTTTCGTGCGGGCGCGCTGTACGTATTTCTCCGCGGCTTCGGGGTTGTTGTAGCTCAGGATGCCGCCGGTCAGAGGGTTGTTTATCTCGAAGTGACCGCCTGCCTCCCTGTCGATGATGACGGGATAGTAGCGGTCTCCGACCTGCTTTATGGCGTACTCGGTCGTGCCCTTCTCTTCGCCCAACTCGTCTCCAAGAGCAGCTTGTCAGCTAGTCAGCATTTCAGCGCCTCACTTTCGCATACAGCCTAATGTGCAATTCGCGGTAGGTCAATTTCTCTTCTCGTCGCTCTAGACCTCGCGTATGAGGATGGCCACCTCTGCCGGGTCCAGGGGCTCGCGATGCGAAGCCCCTAGGGTGACGCGCCGCACGAAGCCCGCGCCCACGGTTTTGGGACGGTAAGAAGGGAAGGTGTGCAGGAAGTACTTGCCTGGGCCGCGCCTGCGGGCCGGGCGGTGTTCGACCCAGAGCAGTGGACGGGGCAGATCGGGCAGACCACCAGAGAAGTGCTCCCTGACCACCTCGGCGGCCAGATATCCTGACACCTCTTCGGTAGCGACGCCTCCGACCCTGGGGAGTTCTTCGCATACGACAACGGGAGCGTCGCACTCGGCGCCTTTGTAGATCCTGATCCAGCAGCATCCGGCACCGAGCCTGTAGCCCGTCCTGTGATGCATGTACTCGTGCGTGAGGTTCATCTCATCTCGCAACCCGCATTCTACAGGGTGGCACCGCGCCAGGCCGAGAGTAACTCATGCTCCCGCCGGGCTAGAAGGCCCGCAGCCGGCCCGACGAGGTGCCGCCCAGGATCAGTAAGTCCATCCGGGCCTTTCGGGGTCAGGTCGAAGACCAGGGGCTCCTCGTCCCGTACTCCCCTACTTGTCTGCCGCCATAACGCGCTCTTCCGGACGGCTTATGACCCTGTCGATGACGCCGTACTCCACGGCTGCCTCGGAACTGAGTATGTAGTCGCGGTCGGTGTCGCGCTCTATCTTCTTGTAGTCCTGGCCGGTACGCTCGGAGAGTATCTCGTTTACGCGCCGCTTCTGGTTCATGATCTCCCTGGCGTGTATCTCCACGTCCGAAGCCTGCCCGCCGAGCCCCTGTATGGATGGCTGATGTATCAGGATACGCGTGTTGGGTAGCGCGCTCCTCTTGCCCTTCGCACCAGCCGCAAGCAGGAAGGCACCCGCCGACGCTGCCATACCTAGAGCGGTCGTCGCAACGTCGGCGTTGACGAACCGCATGGTGTCATACATCGCCAGCATCGCCGAGCCGCTACCGCCGGGCGAGTTTATATACAGGTGGATGTCCTGCTCAGGGTCTTCGGCATCGAGGTGAAGGAGCTGCGCCATGATCACGTTCGCCACCTGGTCGTCGACCGGCGTGCCAAGGAAGACGATCCTGTCCGCCAAAAGCCGCGAGTAGATGTCCATCGTCCGCTCTCCACGCGGACTCTGCTCCGTAACGTAGGGAACGACTAGCCTAGGGTCCGAACTCATCACCAAACTCCCTCTACTTTCGCTAACACGCTATACTCCAACTAGCGTAACATTGCCGTAGGTTTTGTGCAAGTTTTTTGCAGTGTTTTGGAGGTAAGGAGCATGGACCTTCCGCGTTTGCGGCGCATTCGGCAGGGGGCTGTGATGAGCCAGGAGGAGCTGGCCGAGAGGAGTGGGGTGGCTCGGGACACCATCTCCAAGTTGGAGACGGGGCGAAGGGGGGCCTATCCTTCCACCATCCGCAAGCTCGCCGCCGGTCTCGAGGTGCGCCCACAGATGCTCATGGGCGGCGTCGAGTATCTGGATGAGCCGGCCGGGGAAGACACGTCCGAGAAGGAACCTGAAGAGAAGCCAGTACAGGACAGAAGGATCGGGTTCTAGGCAACTACTCTTTCCGGTAAGGCTTACCGATGGCGGCGGGGGCGATAGCGCGGCCAGCGCGATAAAGCCGCGCCCTCCCGTCATGTTCTCCGTAAAGGCGGAGAGGAGGCCCATCGAGAGGTAGACGCCGCCCAGGGCGGCCAGCCAGACCCGCACCGTCTGCCGGCCGTCGAGGGCCTGCCGAGCTACGAAGCGTCCAGGCTCTTCGTCGAGCGGGGTCGGGCGGTCAGGCAGGACTTCTCACTGGGCGAGGAAAACGCGCTGGCGGTAGCCCAGATCTGCTACCGCCTCGACGGGATACCGCTGGCCATAGAGCTCGCGGCGGCGAGGGTGAGGGTGCTCTCTGCGGAGCAGATCTCCTCCCGACTTGACGACTCGTTCCGGTTGCTCGCGGGGAGCGTAAGGTCGGTGCTTGCACGCCAGAGGACGCTCAGGGCGACCATGGACTGGAGTTACGAGCTACTGACGGAAGAGGAGCAGACCCACCTCGGAAGGCTCTCCGTGTTTGCCGGGGGCTTCACGCTCGGTGCCGCCGAGTCGGTGGGGGCAGGAGAAGGGATCGGGGAGGGCGAGGTACTTGACCTGCT
This sequence comes from uncultured Rubrobacteraceae bacterium, assembly GCA_902806095.1. Lineage (GTDB taxonomy): Bacteria > Actinomycetota > Rubrobacteria > Rubrobacterales > Rubrobacteraceae > Rubrobacter_D. Next base: position 25,935 of record CADCVF010000025.1, on the reverse strand, counting down.
CGCGTCGCTGGTGATCGTATCCGCAAGGGACGGCGGGACGCGGTACCGGCTGCTCGAGACGGTCCGCCAGTACGGACGAAAAAACTCGAGGCTTCGGCGGACGCGGAGGCAGTCAGACCGCGAGGTCGAGGTCTTGAGGCTCGTTGCACAAGGCATGACCAACGCCCAGATAGCAAGAGAGCTTTACATAAGGCCCCCGCACTGTAAATGCACACCTCGGCTCGATGTACCACAAGATAGGCGCCCACTCCCGCGCCGAGGCCACACGCTTCGCCTCAGAGCATGGCTTCCTCTTGTAAGAGAACTCTCGATCCGACACAGTCGGGGGCGTGCGCCCCCGAGCCTACCCGGATAGCCAAGGAATCGACCTGCCGCGAAAAGCGCATATAGCTACGAGTGAGATCAAGAAGCTGACAAGCTGAAGTGCTGAAATGCTATTGAAGCAACTTCTTCAGGTTGTCTTCGAGGTAATCCGCAGTTACGCGGTCTTCCGGGGAGTAGGCGACGGCCTCTTTGCACAGGTGGTAGAGGGCCAGAGTACGGGTCGGGGAGAGCCGCCTGCTCCCGGCATGCTCCAGAACGAGCCGCATCAGTTCCAGGGCAACCTCGGCCTCGCTCTTGCGCTGCTCCATACGGTGCCTCCCACTTGGTAGTACCTTGCAGAGAAGTATACCGGCGCAGCACACGGCTAGAGCAAGGGGCCGGAGCTAAGGGCTGGAGCAAGAGGATATGGTAGAATCGGGGGCGCTTTGATCCCCAATCCAAGCCCCAAGAGGGACTCAGAAACGAGGCACTGTGGCACGCGAGAGGTGAGGGATGCCTGTGGGTGAGTCGAGCAGACCTTACGTCGTCTGTCCCGTCTGCGGCCACGTGTTCAGGGCCGTCTACGCGAGCACCTACGTCACCGTCGGCAGGGAGGCAGACCTCTGTCCCAAGATCCCCGGCCGTCCCTCGGACGGGGCGCGTTTGATCCGGAACGCCGTGACCATGTGCCCGGTGTGCTCGTTCGCGGCAGGCGAGGCTTTCGACGACCTCGACCTGACCTTCGACGAACGCTACGGCATAGAGGAGCGCCTCAAGGAGGACGGCCTGCTGAAGGTCTTCCGCAAGGGCCAACCACCGTGGCTCGGCTTCCACGCGGCCGAGGTCTGTGGCAAGGAGCGGAGCCTCAAGTCCCGTGAGCTTGGCGACCTGTGCCTGCGCGCCTCCTGGGTCTGCCGCAAGGAGAAGGAGCGTCCCTTCGAGAGCACGTTCCAGCTGAGGGCCCTGCGCCACTTTATGCGCTCCCTGCAGGAGGACGACCTCATCGGGCGCGAACTCTCCGTCACCACCTACCTCGTCGGGGAGCTCAATCGCCGCCTCGGCAACCACCGCGAAGCCCTCAACTGGTACGTAAACGCTGGCCGCACGACCGATGGCGACCCCCGCATAGCCTGGCTCGACCGCCTCATAGATAGACAGAGCAAGCTCGCCAGGGAGCAAGCCGCGTAGTAGCACTTCAGACCTCGGCTTGTCGCGCATTACGTGCGACTTGCGGAAAGCGCGCTTGTAATAGTGGCCTCGCAGGTGATGCTCAGGGTGGCCCGCCAATAACCCGCTGAAATGCTGAGAGCCGCGAAGCGGCGTGCTGAAATGCTGACTAGCTGAGGCCGAAAACCTACTATTCGATCGTCTGTGCGACGACCTTATCCCCGGCCTCTTTGTCCGGGACCCAGTAGGAGATGCCGCCTATGTACTGTGGGGTGCCTGGGTAGAGTTCGGCGTCCCCGATGCCGGAGAGTCGGGTGCGGACGGCGAACCGGGCAGCTTCGAGAGGGTTCATGTTCGTGTCGATGTTGCGCCAGGTAGCCCTGATTGTGGCGGGTAGGCGTGGCAGTTTGGTGAGTGAGGTGGATTCGCTGGCCAGCTCCCGCAGGAATTTCTGCTGGCGGCCTATCCTCCCGATATCCGCCGTCGGGCCACCTCTGTAGCGGACGTATGCAAGCGCCTGCGGCCCGTTTAGGGTCTGGGTGCCTGCCGGTATGTAGACCCGGCGTCCGTCGATTCCGACCCTTATCGGATGGTCTACTTCGAGGGTGATCCCACCCAGAGCGTCGACCATCTCCTCAACCCCGCCGAAGTGTACTACGATGTAGTCGTTCATCCGGACGCCGGTAAGGTCCTCGAGCGTCTCGACGGTAAGATCAGGGCCCCCGCTGGCGAAGGCGGCGTTGATCTTATCCTCCCCGACACCGGGGATGTAGACGAGGGTGTCGCGAGGCACGGCGAGCATACCGCCTCCCGCCTTGGTCACCACGATGGTGTCCGAGCGAGAGGCCTCCCCGGCTCGCGCGTCACTCCCGAGCAAGACCACCCGCTGCCCTCCGAACGGTAAGATCAGGTATACGAGTATGAGGGCGAGGAGTACAAGCAGTAGCAGGAGTAAGGGCCTGAGGACTCTACCCCGCCCCTTACCGTCCGGACTCTGACGTCCCGCCTTGTAGACCTTCATGCCCATCGCACCATTGTAATGCAGCACGCCGCCTGCGACGGCTTGTCAGCACTTCAGCACGCCGTCTTCGACGACTCTCAGCACTTCAGCTTTCGTGAGCGCGAGTCCTGGCTGAGAGGCGGCGCAGCCGCCGTGCTGACAAGCGAGGGCGAAGCCGGAGCGTGCTGAAGTGCTGAATCACTTTCACGCGTGATCTCTAACCCATTCTCGACCGGTGGGATGCGAGTATACTGGAGAATGTGGAGAAGCTGGGGACAGCGTCGTTTGGGATCGACGAAGAGCGGGTGGCGTGGGAGGGCCTGGCCTCGTCTTGCGCCGCGCCCATCCGAAGGTTCGCGGCTTTTGTTCTGGTCGGATTTGCCTTCTTTATCGCCGTTACGGGCGCCGTCATCGTGTTCTATCAATTCTTCCTGCGTAACGGTACACCTGCTGGTGCAAGCGTGACGATACCGTGGGGCGCGTTCGACGCGACGATGCTCCTCGGCGTCGCTGTCGCCATCGGAGGCTATCTGGTCTGGCTCCTCAAGAGCCTGAGGTCGTACAGGGCCTTCTCTGCGGTACTCAGCAGGGGTGGTCTGGACCCCCATCGCCCGACGGCAGGAGGACTCAGGGCATACTCGGACGAGCAGTTGCTCGCCCTGCGTTCCCGCTACGAGCGGCTGCATAAAGGGAAACTTAGAGAACGTCTCGGCCGCACCTTCGGATTCTACGGTGACGACGAGTTCGCTTTGGGACCGCTTAGTGTGCTCCCAGGTACATTCGAGATGGGCGCTCTTAGGGTTGAGTGGGAGACGCGGTTGATCCTACGCTCCGGCGAGCCTATGCTTGGGATTTCCTGGTGGACCGAGGGACGTCACAACCTCTTGCCGCGCAAGCCCGACGAGGCCCACAAGCTCGTCTACGCCCTCCGCTACACGGGAGACTCGGTGCGCGAGCTAAAGCGCCGCTACGGCTACAGGACCGAGCGCTGGCACGCCACCGTCCCAGAGGGCAAGCTCTTCGATGCCGTCCGCGACCTCGAAAGCTCCCACCGCATCCAAATGGCCCTCAGCCGTAGTGGGTTTAGAAAGGGCCACCCTTCCTAAACCTACGCTTGTCAGCATTTCAGCAAGTAGCTACCAGCGAGGCTCCCACACGCTGTGCCAGGCTCCGCATCATTTACTGCGGAGCCCTTTACACCACAGAGTGAGCACGACCAACGCAAACAGATCCCAACAAAGCTGACATGCTGACAAGCGAAGGCCGCAAGGCCTGAGCGTGCTGACTGGCTGAAATGCTAGAGTACGCGGATGCAGAGTGGATTCGGTGCGACGGCACCTTATACGGTCGGGGTCGAGGAGGAATTTCAGCTCGTCGATCCCGTCTCGCGTGGGCTGACCCCGGCGGTCGAGGAGGTGCTCGCCGCGGGGGATGGCTCGCGGCTGATCACCTCGGAGCTCTCGCGGTCTTGTGTCGAGATGCTCTCCCCGATCTTCGCGACGGTTGCAGACCTCGCGCGCGAGTTGCCGGGGTTGCGCAGGGAGGTGCGTGACCTCGCACGCAGCCGTGGGATCGAGATCGTCGCGGCTGGCGCCCACCCTTTCTCCGAGCCGACGGAGCAGCCGCTCACGGGTGGGGATCACAACCTCCGGGTCGTGGAGGAGATGGGCTGGGTTGCGAGGACACAGGGGATCTACGGCCTGCACGTCCACGTCGCCGTCCCCGACGGAGATACGGCTATTCTGGCCGTAAACGCGCTCGCCAGGCACGTGCCGCTTCTCGTTGCGCTCTCGGCCAACTCACCTTTCTGGCGCGGGTCAGACACCAGCCTCGCCTCGACGCGGATCAAGATCTTCGAGATGTTCCCCCGCTCTGGCCTACCGCCGGTCTTCCAGAATTGGGAGGACTTCGAGGACCACATCGAGGCACTCGTCGTCTCGGGGAGCATTCCCGACTACTCCTGGTGCTGGTGGGATGCGCGTCCGCACCAGAAGTTCGGCACTGTGGAGCTGCGCGCGCCGGACGTACAGACGGACGCATCCTACACGGTAGCCCTCGCCGCGCTCGTCCAGTGCCTCGTTGCGAGGGTCGGTATGGACGAGCAGCCTCCTGAGGACGCTCTGTACAACGCGGAGAACAAGTGGCGCGCCGTGCGCTACGGGATGGACGCCGATTTCTACGCCTTCGCAGCAGGCAGGATGATATCGGCCCGTTCGATGGCCCGTGGGCTGGTCGAGGAGCTGCGGCCCGTCGCCAGGGACCTCGGCTGCGAGGAAGAACTGGGCGGTGTGCTCGAGATCGTGGAGCTAGGCACAGGGGCTGAGTTGCAGCGGGCCGCACTAGAGAGGAGCGGCTCGCTAGTGGGTATGATGGACTACCTGACCAAGGGCACAGCGCCGGGCTAAGCGTGCGGGTAAGACGTTACATCAGTCGCTATACTGCCGGCCAGGAGTAGGATTAAAGGAGGAATCTTGAGCGAGGACGTAAGGCCGAGCGGCACCTACCAGACGCTCGCAGAGCAGCGTGAGGTGCTCACCCCGGCCGAAGAGAGATTCGAGCGGATACGTCAGACCACAGGGCTCGTACTCGGGCCCGTCGCTTTCCTGATCATGTACTTCTTGCCGCTGCCCCTGCCAAGGGAACAGCACACGCTCGCCGCCGTGCTCACCTTCGCCATCGTCTACTGGCTCTCAGAGGCCATCCCCATCCCGGTCACGGCGGTCCTGGCGCTCGCCCTCTGCGTGCTCTTCAACGTCCCAGGCGTAGGCCCCAACGCTGAGGACGCCCCTGGCGACATCGTCTTCGCCGGCTTCGCCGACCCCGTTATTTTCCTGTTCATAGGGGCCTTCGTCCTGGCCCAGGCCATGATCACCCACGGCCTCGACAGGAGGTTCGCGTTCCTCGTGCTCTCGCTGCCAGGGGTGGGGCGCTCGACCTATGGTGTAATCATCGCCTTCGGCGTCATCGCGGCCAGCATAAGCGCCTTCATCTCCAACACCACGACCGCTGCCATGCTCCTGCCGATAGGGCTCGGAATGATGGGCGCCCTCGGCGGCATGGTGAGCGATCAGTCAGATACAGACAGGGACGTAAGCCGCCTTCGCTTCGGCACGGCGCTCATGCTCATGATCTCCTACGGCGCCGGCGTCGGAGGACTTCTCACGCCCATCGGGTCCCCTCCCAACCTTATCGGGATCGCCTTTATCGAGGAGGCGACCGACGTCAGGATTACCTTCTTCAGCTGGGTCGTGACCGCTTTCCCGATCTGTTTGCTCATGTTCATCGCGCTCTGCACCATCCTGATCCTGCTCAACCGGCCCGAGGTGCGCAGGATCACCGGCGCCGAAGAGTACATAGCGGAAGAGCGGAGCAAGCTCGGCTCCTTCTCGACCGGCGAGCGAAACACCCTTATAGCCTTCGCTGTCGCCGTCAGCCTCTGGATCCTGCCAGGTCTCTCGGCGGTGATCTTCGGCGACGAGTCACTCGTCTACAGCGTGCTCTACAGCAGGCTCGACGAAGGGACGGTCGCGATCATCGGCGCGGCGCTCCTGTTCCTCCTTCCGATCAACTGGTCCGAGCGGCGCTTCACCATGAACTGGAACGACGCGGCGAAGATAGACTGGGGGACGATAATCCTCTTCGGGTGCGGCATCGCGCTCGGGATACTGCTCGCGGACACGGGCCTCGCAGAGACCCTCGGCACCGGCATAGCCGATACCCTCGGCTTCACTAGCCTGCTCGCGGTCTCCGCGGTCTCTGCGATTATCGCCATCCTCATCTCCGAGACCACCTCCAACACGGCGAGCGCCACTATCGTCGTGCCCATCGTGATCCCGATAGCCTCGGCCGCTGGTCTGGACCCCCTGGTACCCGCGCTCGCCGCTGTCTTCGGGGCCTCTTTCGGCTTTATGATGCCTGTCAGCACGCCGCAGAACGCCGTCGTCTACGGCTCCGGGATGATCCCCATAACCAAGATGGTCCGCTCTGGCATAGTCTTCGACGTGCTCGGTCTGATCCTGATCGTGCTTCTGATCCCCGTTATGGCAGGCCTGACCCTGGCGTAAGAGAGCCGGCTGCGGGTAGAATCCTGACATGGCTCCCGAACTGACCCTCGGCCCGCTGCTGCGCTACGCCGGGGAGACGGATGCCACCATCTGGGTCGAGACCGACGGGGCCTGTGAGGTCGAGGTGCTCGGCCACACGGCACCCACCTTCGAGATCGAGGGCCACCATTATGCCCTGGTCAGGCTCAAGGACCTCGAACCGGGGAAGACCTACGAGTACGAGGTCTCCCTCGACGGCGCGAAGGTCTGGCCCGACGACGAACACGACTTCCCGCCGTCTGTGATCAGGACGATCTCGTCCGATGGGGAGTTGAACCTCTCCTACGGGTCTTGTCGCGTCTCGGTGCCGCACGAATCCCCGTACACGCTCGCCGCCGACGCGCATGGAGAGGGCCACGAGCGGGATGCCCTCCAGGCTCTGGCCCTGCGCATGATGCGCGAGCCCCACGAGAGATGGCCGGATGCGCTGCTACTCCTGGGGGATCAGATCTACGCCGACGAGGTCTCCGAGGGCGCCCTGGATTTAATCCGCTCGCGGCGCGACACGAACGAGCCGCCGGGTGAGCAGGTCGCCGACTTCGAGGAGTACACGCGCCTGTACTGGGACGCTTGGAAGGACCCCGTCATCAGGTGGCTCCTCTCGACCGTGCCGACGGCGATGATCTTCGACGACCACGACGTCAACGACGACTGGAACATCTCGGAGGTCTGGGTCCGCCAGATGCGCGGCATGCCGTGGTGGGAGGAGCGCATCATAGGGGCTTTCATGTCCTACTGGGTCTACCAGCACCTCGGCAACCTCTCCCCGCGAGAGCTGGAGGAGGATGGGCTCTTCGAGAGGGTGCAAGGAGCCGAGAACCCGACGCGCATCCTGCGTGAGTTTGCCTACAGGGCTGACCGCGAGATCTCCGGTACGCGCTGGAGCTACCACCGCGACTTCGGCAGGGTCCGTCTCATCATGATGGACTCGCGGGCAGGACGCGTACTGAAGGAGGGCCACCGCTCCATGCTCGACGAGGAGGAGTGGGCCTGGATCGTCGAGATGGCCACGGGCGATTTCGACCACCTCCTCTTCGGCACCTCGCTCCCTTTCCTCCTTGGCCCTGGACTCCACCACCTGGAAGCGGCCAGCGAAGCCGTCTGCGCCGGCGCCTGGGGCCGGCCCGCAGCCAGGATCGGGGAGTCGGTCCGCCAGTTCGTCGACCTCGAGCACTGGTCCGCCTTCAACGACTCCTTCACTGCCCTCACGCACCTGCTACGCTCCGTCGCCTCGGGCGAGATCTCGAACGGCGACCCTCCCGCCTCGGTAGCGGTCCTCTCGGGAGACGTGCACCACGGCTACCTGGCGAAGATAGACTTCGGCGACAGCGTCAAAACCCCCGTCTACCAGTCAGCGAGCTCCCCCCTGCGGAACCCGCTGGGCCTACCCGAACGCCTCATCATGCGCTTCGGCTGGACCGAACGGGGCAGGCGCTTCGGCGAGGCGCTCTCCCGGCTGGCCGGCGTCGAGGAACCAGACGTCCGCTGGCATCTCGTACACGAAGCACCCTGGTTCCACAACCACATCTCGAGCCTCGAGATTCGTGGCCGCGAGGCCCTGCTGAAGGTGGATAGAACCACCCCCGAAAACAACGACGAACCGTACCTGTACGGGACCCTCGAATATCGTCTGGCATGAATAGCATTTCAGCACTTCAGCACGCTGCGCCCTTCGGGCTTCGCTTGTCAGCACGCCGCCTTTGGCGCCTTGTCAGCTGGTCAGCAAGAAACCCAGCCTGATAAGCTGAAGTACTGACAAGCGACAGCCGGAGGCTGGAGCGTGCTGACAAGCCTGCGAAGCAGGCGTGCTGAAATGCTTCCGACCGCAGGGAGGAACCCATGAAAGTCGTCACAGTGAAAGACATGCAGACCGGGCCTGGACCCGAGGATTGGTTCACTGGCACGGTATGGAGAGACGCCGCTCCCGTCGGTGCCTCACCCGACGTGGCCGTCAACCGCGTCCTCTTCGAGCCTGGCGCCCGCACGCACTGGCACACCCATCCTGAGGGTCAGATCCTCTACATAATCACGGGCACCTGCCGCGCCGCGAGAGAGGGCGAGCCACCCGTAGAGGTGGAAGCCGGAGGCGTCGTCTACTTCGCGCCCGACGAGAAGCACTGGCACGGCGCCACCCCCGAAACGTACATGGTCCACATGGCCATCAACATCGCCACCACGACAGACGGCGGCACCGATTGGCTTGAGCCCGTTACCGACGAGGAGTACGGCTCGAGACTCCGCTAGACCTTGTCCTCGGGCTGCGGGGCGCTGTCGCCGCTGGCGAAGGTGAAGTAGGCTTCGGGATCGTCGGCGCTGATGCGGCCTCCCTTTATTATGGCGAAGCGGAAGGCGAGGCCGCCCGCTAGCGCGAGCACGGAGGCGAGGATGCTTTTTGGACGACTCTCCTTGCCGAAGAGAAGGGCGAAAGGCGCGAGTATGCCGCCGATGAGGGTGCCGCCGACGAAGAGCGGGGCGACCTCTCTTGAGAAGAGGGGTTTGCTCCACTTGCTCATCCGGATCAGGGACGCGGCTATGAGCCCGGCTTCTATCAGGATCGTGGCCTTTTCGGCGCGGTGGAGGGTATGCATGGTCTTCTTCTCCCCAGAATGCGTCAGGTGGAGGACGAGCGAGAGCCACGAGAGGGCTGTGGAGAGTCCTGAGGCCAGAAACGTCGGGCCCATGAACAGCCAGTTGCGAGCCCAGAGCGGGACGGAGGTGGCGGAGATCAGGTTCCCCGTGTTCGAGCCGACGTTGAGCCCTACTGGCAGGGACAGGATAGAGAGGAAGCGTGCTGGGACGAGCTTTACAAGCCTGACCAGGAGGTTGTCGTCTCCCAGCAGACCGTCATCGGCCGCCTGCCGGGCGGAGATCAGGCCGCTCAGGGTGCCGAAAGCGAAGACCGACCAGCTCTGGGTCGACATCGGGGAGCGGAGCTTGAGGACGCGCAGCATGTTGTAGAAGCGCTCCGGCCTTCCGAGGTCCCAGATCAAGAGCACAGGGCTAAGGATCATGGTGCCGAGTACCGTGTAGCGGCTCGCGCGGATGAGATCCTCATCTTTATGGCCGAGGATCTGGGCGATGGTTGAGAACAAATGTACCCCTGCGCCGATCCCGCCGATCCAGAAGTAGACCGGGATCTGCCACGTCCAGTGGGCGTGCTTTATGGGCGGGATGCCATAGTAGCCTTTGTCCTTGCGCTCAGGGTCCGTAGCGGGATGGTGCGAAGTCTCGACGCTCCCGTTGCTCTGCTGGGCCTGATCCCGCGTCCTCTCGCTCACCTATCTCCCCTGGTCCCTGAACGCCAACGCCACGACCGCGCCGAGCACCGCCCCTGCGACCATGCTGGCTATGGTTCCTCCCTTGACCTTCTCCTGTGGTAAGAAGGGATGGCGGGGAAGGTTGTAGGTCTCTGGCTCGTCCATGAGGATGAACTTCGAGTGGTTACCCCCGATACCGCCAGTCCCCCCTACCTCCGGCGTGCCGTAGACGTAGGCCCGGCTGTAGCCTTTGTCGTGGAGCTCCTGTACCCGCTCCGCGGCGATAACCTTCAGATCCTCGACCTCGCCGAACATTATGGAGTCGGTCGGGCAGGCTTTGGCGCAGGCCGGTTCGAGGCCATCCTTCTGGCGGTCGTAGCAGAGCGTACACTTGAAGGCGCGGCCGTCGTGTGGGACCTGGGTTATGACGCCGTAGGGACAGGCGGGAACGCAGTAGCCGCAGCCGTTGCAGACATCGGGTTGGATGTAGACGTTGTCGAACTCGTTGCGGATGATGGCGCCCGTAGGGCACGCCTGCTGGCAAGGCGCCTCGACGCAGTGCTTGCACACGTCGCTCATAAAAGCCCAGCGTCCGAGGGCGTCGAGCTCGGCCCCGCCTGGCAGCGGTTCCGTCACGCCTTCGGCGAGCGCCACGAGGTCCACATCGCCGGTCAGACGCCGCTTCTTCGGGTTCTCTATAAACGCGACGTGGCGCCAGGTGGTACCCGAGAGCTGCTTCGTGTTGTCGTAGGAGTCGCCCGTCAGCTCGTAGCCGTCGGCAGGGAGCTGGTTCCACTGCTTGCAGGCGACCTCGCAGGCCTTGCACCCTATACAGACTGTCGTATCGGTCAGGAACCCTGTCGCCACTTGGTCTTCCCTTCTAGCGCCGTGCGCCGGATCTCCTCCGCCGGCGTTGCCGGATCTGTGCTTATGCGGAACATCTTGTGCCCGAGGGCGACGCGCTGGGGGGTGAAGATCCTGTCGACCATCCCCGTGCCCATGTTGTAGTAGACCCCAGGCTGGAGGGACTTCGCGCTCCTTATAGGCTCGAGGTTCTTAGTAGCCGCCGCAGGATGCTCGACGAGCCAGACCCCGATGTCCATGAGGTCCTGCTGCATCATCTCTCTGCTGCGTCGCTCCCCGACGCTCACGCGCGGCGCCCGCGGAGCGCCCAGTAGAGGAGTCCCCAGGCCGCGCCGAACACCGCGTGGTCTATTACCGGCAGCAGGACCTTCGGTGTCTTCTGGGTCCAGGGCGCCCGGTGGACGCCGGTAAGCGGCAGCCAGCTGGCCCATCCCACGCCCCAGGCCAGCACCCCCAGGGCCGAACCCACGGAGGCCTCCTCCCCAGTACCACCCCTCTCCCTGCGCAGGAGGCCGAAGGCCGTACCCGTCCCGGCGCCGTAGGCGAAGTGTGCGAAGGCGGTCAGAAGGCGCCGGCCCCGCGGCGAGAGATCCCCGACCAGTCCGAGTTCCTCTACGCGGTCGACGACCTGCATCGGGGCGGTCTCGAAGACAAGTCCGATCTTCGACCAGGCCTCGCGCAGACCAGACAAGACGAGCGTGGCCCCCAGTCCGCCAATGGCCCCCACCAGGGCCCTCTCCTTCGCGCCCACCCCTCTACACCCTTCCTGCTGCGAGGTTGGCGGTGAAGGCCTTCGCCTCGTGGATGGCGACGTTGGGTTCGAGGGAGACAGGGATCAGGTCGTTCACCAGGTCGCCTTTTACGAGCCCGTTCGGCCCCCAGTGGTAGGGCAGGCCGATGGTGTGCAGGTCCTTCCCTTCGAACTTGTGGACCGGGATGCGCTCGGAGACGAGGGCCTTGCAGTGGATCTTGCCGCGGCTCGTCCAGATAGTCACCCAGCCGGTGTTCTCGACGCCCTTCTCGGCGGCCAGCTCGGGGCTGATCTCGCAGAACAACTCGGGCTGAAGCTCGGAGAGCCAGGGGATCCAACGACTCATCGCCCCGCTGGTGTGGTGCTCGGTGAGCCGGTAGGTCGTCACCACGTACGGAAACCTGGGGTCCTGCGGCGGGTTGTACGGGTTGTCAGGCCGATCTGGGGTGGTGACGAGGGGATCGTACTGGACATTGTCGTAGAGCAGGTTCGGGACCGGAGACTCGACCGGCTCGTAATGCACCGGCAGAGGCCCGTCGGCGAGCCCTACTGGGGCGAACAACCAGCCTTTCCCGTCACCGTTCATGATGAATGGCCCGTCGCCGGGGATGGCGTCCACCCCGCCTGCATCCTCGTCCGGGCGGTACGAGGGCGACTTGTCCGCCTGGAAGTCAGGTACGTCGTCGCCGGTCCACTCGCCCCGCTCCTCGTCCCACCAGATGTACTTCTTGCGTTCGCTCCAGGGTTTTCCTTCAGGATCGGCCGAGGCACGGTTGTAGAGGATTCGGCGGTTCATCGGCCACGCCCAGCCCCACTCGGGGTTCGGGTTGCCGCCCGGCCTGCGGTCGCGGGCCTTGTTCTCACCACCGGCGTAGACGCCGGAGTAGATCCAACCCCCACAAGCCGTCGAACCGTCGTCCTCGAGCTCGGCGAACCCGCCTACGGGTTCGCCCGTCTCGACCTCGTAGCCGCTGATCTCCTTGAGGATGCTCTCGATTTGCGGCTCATCGTGGTCGCCCTCTGTCGGATAGTCCCAGGTCAGCGCCTTTATGGGCCTGTCGCGATGCTTCCTCGAGCTCTTGTAGAGCTCCTTCATACGGCGTCCCAGGTGGAAGACGAACCAGGCGTCGCTCCTCGCGTCCCCTGGTGGGTCAACGGCCTTGTCGTGCCACTGGAGCATTCGCTGGGTCTGGGTGAAGGAGCCTTCCTTCTCGGCGACGAGCGCCGCCGGAACGAAGAAGACTTCGGTAGCACACTCTCCTGGATCAGTCCCGTCGAGCTTCCAGGCCTCCGCGGTCTCCACCGGGTAGGCGTCGAGGACCACGAGCCAGTCGAGATTGCGGAGGCCGTCGCGGGCCATCTTGACGTGCGGCCCTCCGACCGCGAAGTTCTGCCCGAAGACGAAGGCTCCCTTGACGTTGCCATCTTTCATATCCATGATCGTAGGGTAGTAGGAATGGTCGCCCGAGATACGCGGAAAGTGGTCGAACAGGCGTCCGTTCTCGGTCTCGAACTTTTCGCCGTACCAGGCCTTCATCAGGCTCGTCGCGTATCTGGGAAAGTTGCTCCACCAGCCTGTCTCGGCGGTCTCGTCCTCCACGTAGTCGCGCCACGTATCGTGGTTCTTGGCCACGTCAGGCATAGGCAGGTATCCGGGAAGAACGTCGTAGAGGGTGGCGATGTCGGTGGAGCCCTGGATGGTCGCGTGGCCCCGCAGCGCCATGATACCGCCGCCGGGACGCCCGATGTTCCCTAGAAGGAGCCACAGAATCGATGCCGCGCGGATGACCTGCACGCCCTTGGAATGCTGCGTCCAGCCAACGGCGTAGCAGAGCGATGAGGTCTTCTCGCGCCCCGAGTTATCTGCCAGGGTCTTGGCTACCTCGAGGAACGCCTCCTTCGGGCAACCGGTTACTCGCTCGACCATCTCAGGCGTGTATTTGGCGAAGTGTCGCTTGAGGATCTGGAACACGCAGCGCGGGTCCTGTAGCGTCATGTCGGTCGGACGAGGCATGCCAGGGTGCATCTCCCCACTCTCGCCCTCACCCGCCTCGCCGACGACCCTGCCCTGGCTTCCCCCGACGGAGGCGTAGTCTATCGGCATTCCCTCATAGCGCCAGCTCGAAGGGTCGTACTGCCTACTTTCCCCGTCCCAGCCGGAGAACAGGCCAGAGGCGCCAGCGTCCTCGAATTCCTCGGTGATGATCGTCGCCGCGTTGGTGTAGACCTTTACGTACTCCTCGAAGTACCGCTCGTTCTCCAGGACGTAGTTTATGAGGCCGCCCAAAAACGCGATGTCGGTGCCTGGCCGGATGGGGGCGTAGATGTCGCACATCGCCGAGGTGCGCGTGAAGCGCGGGTCGACGTGGATGAGCTTCGCGCCCTTCTTCTTGGCGATCATGGGGTGCCTGAAGCCGACAGGGTGGGCCTCTGCCATGTTGGAACCTTCGATCAGGATGCAGTCAGCGTTCTGCAGATCCTGGAGGTTGGAGGTGGCGCCACCCCTACCGTACGTGATGCCCAGACCGGGCACCGTGGAACTGTGTCATATTCGCGCCTGGTTCGTAATTCGCACGAACCCCAAAGTGTGGAAGAGCTTGGTAATGAGGTAGTTCTCCTCGTTATCTATCGTGGCCCCGCCGATGGAGGCTACGGCCATCGAGCGGTTGAGCTTCTTGCCACCTGAGTCCTTCGCTTCCCAGGTCTCCTCGCGGGTCTTCTCGAGACGGTCGGCGATCATGCCCATCGCCCGATCCAGCGAGAGAGTCTCCCATTCTCCCGAATACGGCCTGCGGTAGCGGACCTTCGTCCAGCGATAAGGCGAGACGTGCAGCCCGTAGGTGGCCGAGCCCTTCGGGCAGAGCGTGCCTGCGTTTATGGGGCTATCAGGGTTGCCCTCTATGTCTATGATGCGCCCGTCCCGGTGGTAGACCAACGTCGAGCAGCCCACGGCGCAGTAGGGGCAGACGCTTGTGGTCTTCTCTACGCCATCGTCGGAGAGCCGCGAGCGGATCTCGCGGGTCGCAGGGCTTACGGGGTGTTTGACCGTAGTGCCTACGTGGTTCCGGATCTTCTTCCAGAGACCGTCTTTCTCCGTGAGCTTGAAGAGCATGCCCGACCCCTTCTACGCCAAGAATGTGTTTGTCCGGGTTGTCCTTCCTGATTCTAACCTTATTCACCCGGTCACGAAACCACGACCCGACCCTTCGTGCAGGTCCGCCGGCCAACCTTACATGTAGGCTCGTTCTTGCACCAATACGCAACATCTGGTACTTTAGCGGGAGTGAGTTTTAGGGGAAAGGAGCTTGCCTGGAGATCTGAAAGATTTCCCGCACACCGGCGGAGGTAAGTTTGGCGGCGCGGTCGAGCGGGAATAGGAATCGTTGCAACCGAACGTCTCCGGCTAGAGGGAAAGGAGAGTTTCAGCTAATGGCTGACAACAGGGTAGTGGTCTACAAGGGGCCCGGCGAGGTAGCGGTAGAGGATATCGAGTACCCGAAGCTAGAGGTTCCGGAAGAAGTCGCTGGTGCGATGGGCATGACCGTCGACGCACCTCACGCCGTTATCCTCAAGATCGTCGCCACCAACATCTGTGGCTCCGACCAGCACATGGTGCGCGGACGGACGACAGCACCAGTCGGGCAGACCCTGGGGCACGAGATCACGGGCGAGGTCGTCGAGAAGGGCAACGACGTCCAGTTCATCAACGAGGGGGACATCTGCTCGGTGCCCTTCAACATCGCCTGCGGACGCTGCCGCAACTGCAACGAGGGCAAGACCGGCGTCTGCCTGAACGTGAATCCGGCTCGTGCGGGTTCGGCATACGGTTACGTGGACATGGGCGGCTGGGTCGGCGGGCAGGCCGAGTACGTTTTGGTGCCTTTCGCCGACTTCAACCTGCTCAAGTTCCCTGACAGGGATCAGGCGCTGGAGAAGATCCTTGACCTCACCATGCTATCGGACATCTTCCCCACCGGCTATCACGGTGCTTACACGGCCCAGGTCACGACCGGCTCGACGGTCTACGTCGCAGGCGCAGGACCCGTCGGACTTGCTGCTGCCTACTCGGCGCAGCTACTCGGCGCTGCGGTCGTCATCGTCGGCGACCTCAACGACGACCGTCTGGCGCAGGCCCGTTCCTTCGGGTGCGAGACCGTCAACGTCGGCGAGGACGCGGAGCTGGCTGACCAGATCGCCGAGATCGTCGGCGAGCCCGAGGTCGACTGCGCCGTTGACGCCGTCGGCTTCGAGGCAACGGCACACGGTCCGGACGCCCAAGAGGCTCCGGCCACCGTGCTAAACGCCGTGCAGGCCGTCACGCGGGCTGGCGGCTCACTCGGCATTCCTGGCCTATACGTGACCGGCGACCCTGGCGCGGCTGACCCTGAGGCCCAGCAGGGAACGCTCAAGATCAGCTTCGGCCTCGGCTGGGCCAAGAGCCACGCTTTCTTCACCGGCCAGTGCCCGGTCAAGAAGTATAACCGCGGCCTGATGATGAGCATCCTGCACGACAAGGCCCACATCGCCGACGCCGTCAACGCCACGGTCGTCACCCTGGATGAGGCCCCTCAAGGCTACCAGGACTTCGACAAGGGCGCGGCCAAGAAGTACGTCCTCGACCCGAACGGCTACATCAACGCCTAGCAGCTCTGTCAACGGGGGCGATTCTAAGAGGAGCCGGAGAAATCCGGCTTCTCTTTCTATTTTCGGCAGAACGCGACGCTATACTTTCATCGCGAACGATCCGAAAAGGTTGTGGGATGGAAACGGTCGAGAGTCGGGCAGAACAGAGGGTTCTCCTTCACAACATAAGTTGGGAAACCTATGAGCGGCTGCTCGATGAGCGGGGAGACAGCAGGGCACCGCGGTTAGCCTACGATCGGGGAGACCTGGAGATCATGAGCCCTTCTTCGGAGCACGAGAGTGTGGCTTACTTCGTCGGGCTGCTCGTCGCGGTGCTCGCCGAAGAGATGCGCGTCAACGCGTATGGCGTAGGCTCTACGACCTACAGGCGCGGCGATATCGGGCGAGGTTTCGAGCCCGACGCCAGCTTCTACATCAGGAACGAGGAGCGCATCCGCGGCAAGCCCAGGATAGACCTGACTATGGACCCACCACCAGACCTGGTCGTCGAAGTGGACATAACGAGCCCCTCTCTCGACAAGTTCCCGATCTACGCCCGTCTAGGCGTCCACGAGGTCTGGCGCTACGATGGAACCCGTGCCACGATCTTCTTGCTGGAAGAGGGAGAATACGTTGAAGCCGGGGAGAGCGTAGCTTTGCCGTCGCTCACAAGCGACGTTCTTACTCACTTCGTCGAAGAGAGCACGTCGCTAGGAAGCACGGACTGGCTTCGCAGGGTACGGGAGTGGGCGCGGGGCAACATCACCGGCTGAAGCAGCCCGATCCTCCACCACAGTGTATGATGCATTCACTATATAGTCATTTACTGTTGAGATTCGCCTCCGCTTATACTCGATCACATGTGTAGAGTCGACTACCGCCTTGAGGACTATAATCGCAACATGGAGACGGTCAAGAGTCCGGCGGAGCAGAGGGTGGTTCTTCATAACATCAGTTGGAATACCTACGAACGTCTGCTCGCCGACCACGAGAACAACAGCGCGCCGCGTCTTACTTACGACCGGGGAGAGCTGGAGATAATGAGCCCGTCACCCGAGCACGAGAAGTTCAATCGACGCATAGCACAACTCGTGTTGGCCGTGGCCGAGGAGCTAGACATCGAAGCCGAAGATCTCGGCTCCACGACCTTCAGGCGTGAAGACCTGGAGCGCGGCTTCGAGCCCGACTCCTGCTTCTACATCCAGAGCGAGGAACAGGTTCGTGGCAAGGCCCGCATAGACTTGGCGGTGGACCCGCCACCGGATCTGGTGATCGAGATAGACATCACCAGTCCTTCCTTCAGCAAGCTCCCCATCTACGCCCAGATAGGCGTCCCCGAGATCTGGCGCTACGATGAAGCACGGATGAAGATCCTGACTCTCGAAGGTACCGACTACGCCGAGACGGCCGAGAGCATCGTCCTCCCACCCGTCACGAGCGACGTTCTTACCGACTTCGTCGAGAAGAGCAAGGCCACCAGGCGCACGGCCTGGCTCAAGAGGGTACGGGAGTGGGCGCGGGGACATTCGAGATGACCCTACTCACCACGCCTGACGCTGTAGCCGATCTGCTGTAGCTGCGCGAGCAGTCGCAGTTCGGCCGCCTCTGCGTCCCCGCCGACGTACTGAAGCGGGACGTTCATCTTCTGTTCCCCGTATGGGCCACCGAAGAGGATGAGGATGCTCGTCTCATCCCTGAGAACGGTCGCCTCGGGGTAGCGGGTCACGTTCGGGAGGCCCATCAGTCTCAATGTGGTTGCCCGATTTCATCGTGCATCGTCCATGCATGCTAACACGCCGCCGCTGATACACTCTTGGGAAGAGAGGACCAGGAGAGGCCGATGCTGGAGAAGACCTCGGGCAAGCCCAGGCGCACGAGCAAGACGAAGACGCGGGTAAGGGTCGTCGAAGACGGTCGGGTGCGAGTGCGGCCCGACACGCTCGCGACCGAGGAGCCGATGGAGATAAGGCTCTTCGCCGGGCAGAAGACACAGACCGTCGCCGTCACGATGCGCACCCCCGGGGCTGACTTCGAGCTCGCTGCGGGTTTCCTGTATGGAGAAGGCATCATCGAATCTCCAGAGGACGTTCTGAAGATCAGCTACTGCATCGACTCCGACCTCGACGCCGAGCAGCGCTACAACATCGTGAACGTCGAGTTGCGCGGCGGGCGCGAGTTCGACCTGCGCCCGTTGGAGAGGCACTTCTACACAACGAGCGCCTGCGGCGTGTGCGGCAAGGCCAGCCTGGAGCAGTTGGAACTGCGCGGCTGCCCGGTCATGACGGCCGGGCCCGAGATAGCGGCGGAGACCATCTACTCGCTGCCGGAGAAGCTAAGGGAGGCACAAGGGCTCTTCGACGCGACGGGTGGGTTGCACGCGGCGGCCCTCTTCGATAAAGAAGGGGAGCTTCTCGCGCTGCGGGAAGACGTGGGTCGGCACAACGCGACGGACAAGCTCATCGGGTGGGCGCTCCTCGAACGCAGGTTGCCGCTCACGGATCACATCGTCATGGTCAGCGGCAGGAGCAGCTTCGAGATCCTGCAGAAGTCCCTGGCCGCCGGGGTCCCCGTCGTGTGCGCCATCTCAGCCCCCAGCAGTCTCGCCGTCGATGTGGCCAGGGAATTCGGTATGACGCTCGTGGGCTTCCTGCGCGGAGGCAGGTTCAACGTCTATGCCGGAAACGAGAGGATAAAGTCGTAGAAAAGCCGGGCGCAAGAAACGCCCGGCTAGTTGACCAGTTATCCCCCCGCGAACAGGGCGACGACACCTAAAAGCGTCTGGTAGACGCCCCACGCAAGCGGTATCAGGACCAAGGCCCACAGCACGACGACAAGGCCCGTGCTAGAGGAGGTTTGTCCTCCGCTCTCCTGCCGCGCTTCTTCGCTCATGGCGTTCCTCCTACGATTCGCTGCCGGCGGCCTGACCGGAGGCGGTGGATTCCTTCTCGGGCTCACGTTCCGATCCAGATTCCATGTGGAATCTCGGATCTACGGGTCTGACAAGCAGGTTGGCGACGAAGCCAACCGCCAGCACGCCGACCATTATGTACAGGGAGAGCGTGTACAGGTCAGCCCCGGTGCGTCCGGCGGCAATCTGGTAGTCGGCGATGGCGTTGATGATGAGCGGCCCCGCGACGCCGGCGCACGACCAGGCCGTCAGTAGTCTCCCGTGGATGGCCCCCACCTCAGCGACACCGAACATGTCTTTGAGGTAGGCCGGTATCGTGGCGAACCCGCCGCCGTAGAAACTCAGGATCACGACGGTTACCAGCAAGAACAACACCAGCGACGAAGCCCCGAAGGCGGCCAGAACGAAGTAAAGGACCAGGCCCACGCCCAGGTAAACCATGTAGATGGGCTTGCGCCCGATGTAGTCCGAGGTCGAAGACCAGGTTATCCGTCCGGCCATGTTGGCGAGTGACAACAGCCCGACGAAGCCCGCCGCAGCGGCGGCCGTGATACCGGAGAAGTAGTCCTGGATCATCGGCGAAGCCTGCTCCAGGACGCCGATACCCGCCGTCACGTTGCAGAACAGCACCGTCCACAACATCCAGAACTGCGGCGTGCGGATCGAACTGCTCGCCGACACGTCGGCGGTGGTCTGCAGGTCGCTGGTCTCCTCCTCGGTGGGGGGAGTCCAGCCTTCGGGTTGCCAACCCTCGGCGGGCAGGCGCACCACGAACGCGCCGATCATCATCGAGACCAGGTACACCGCTCCAAGCGTCAAGAACGAGGGCACGATCGCATCCACCGGGTTGCTGGCGTAAGCCCCGAGCAGCGTGCTCGAGAGCGGCGAGGCGATAAGCGCGCCGCCACCGAAGCCCATGATCGCCAGCCCCGTCGCCAACCCGGGCCGGTCGGGGAACCATTTGATCAGGGTGGAGACCGGCGAGATGTAGCCGATGCCGAGCCCGATGCCGCCAAGCACTCCATAACCCAGATACACGAGCCACAACTGCGTGGTGGCGACACCGAGCGCCGAGACGACAAACCCGCCCGACCAGCACAGGGCGGCGGTAAACATCGCAGCCCGCGGCCCGGCACGCTCCACCCAGGTGCCGAACACAGCCGCCGACAGGCCGAGCATCACGATGCTGATGCTGAAGATGATCGCGATCGGCGTCAGGCCAGTTCCGAATCGCTCCACCAGCGGGTTCTTGAACACGCTGAATGCGTAGACCTCGCCTATGCTCAAGTGCACCATCAGCGCCGCCGGCGGTATAAGCCAGCGGTTGAAGCCGGGCCCGGCGATGCTCCTCTCACTCGACAAGAATCCGATAGTGGCCACCCTCTACCTCACCGATACGACAGGCCGAATGTTAGTTTGGATACCAGGCGTGTGTCAACAGTCCGACAGCTCCCCGCTCCGGAAGCCGCCTTGCTAGGCAATCCAGGCAATCGACGTTAGAATCAGCAGATACAGGGAAGTATGTTTGAGAAGGGGTGAGCCGCATGGCGACGGAGACGGTTTCGGAGAACGGCCAGGCAAACGGCGCACGGGAAGTGGCCACGATCTGCGGCTTCTGCGGGGTGGGCTGCGGCCTGACCCTGAAGGTCGATGACGGCGTCATCCAGAAGGTAACGGGCGAGAAGGAGAACCCGTCCAGCAAGGGCGAAGCGTGCATCAAGGGCCGCGAAGGCTGGCGCCACCTGTACAGCGAGAAGCGGCTGACTACGCCCCTCGTCCGCAAGGACGGCGAGCTGGTCCCGGCATCGTGGGACGAGGCCCTCGACCTCGTGGCGAGCAAGATGGGCGAGATCAAAGAAGAGCACGGCCCGTACGCCTTCGGAACCTTCAGTTCCTCGCGCTCGACCAACGAGCTCAACTACCTCGCCGGGAAGTTCGTCAGGCAGGTGCTCGGGAACAGCAACATAGACTCGTGCAACCGTGCTTGACACGCCGCCAGCGTCACCGGTCTGGTGGCAACGTTCGGAGCGGGCGGGGCGACCACCTCTTACGAGGAGTTCGAGAACACCGACCTCATAATCTGCTGGGGTAGCAACACGATGGAGTGCCACCCCATCATCTACAACCACATGCGCCGTGGGATCAAGAACGGCGCCAAGATGGTCGTCATAGACCCGCGCAAGATCGATCAGGTCAAGAAGGCCGACAAATGGCTCGGCCTCAACGTCGGCACCGACATCTGCCTGGCGAACGCGATGGGCCACGTCATCATCGAGGAAGACCTGTACAACAAGGAGTTCGTCGAACGCGCCACAAAGGGCTTCGAGGCTTACAAGGAGAAGGTCGCCGGATACACGCCTGAGTATGCCGAGCAGATAACCGGCATCCCGGCGGACGAGATCCGCGAGGTGGCCCGCATGTACGCCACCGCCGACAAAGCGACCCTGAACTGGACGCTGGGCATCACCGAACACCACAACGGCGCCGACGGCGTGTTCGCGCTCATCGACCTGGGGCTCTTGACCGGGCACGTAGGCAAGTACGGAAGCGGCCTCAACCCGCTGCGCGGGCAGAACAACGTGCAGGGCGGCGGGGACATGGGCGCCCTGCCGGACAAGAATGTCGGCGGCTGGAGGTGGGACGACCCAGAGGCGCACACGCTCTTTGAGGATGTATGGGGCACTCCTCTGCCGGCACACGAGGGCTTGAACCAGCCCGAGATGATGGACGCCGTTTCGAACGGCGAGATCCGGTGCATGTACGTGATCGGGGAGAACCCGGTCCAGTCCGACGCCGACGAGCACAAGCACGAGAAGCTCTTCGGGAGCCTGGATTTCTTGGTCGTGCAGGACATCCTCATGACCAAGACAGCTCGCATGGCCGACGTGGTGCTCCCGGCGGCGGCGAGTTGGGCCGAGACCGACGGCACGGTCATCAACAGCGAACGGCGCGTGCAGCGGGTCCGGAGGGCGGTCGACCCTCCCGGCGAGGCGCGGGACGACATCATGATCCTGCGCGACATCGCCAATCGCATGGGGCACGACTGGGACTTCGAGACTGCCGAGGAGGTCTGGGACGAGGTACGCCGCCTCGCGCCCAAGTTCAGCGGCATCAGCTACGAGCGGCTCGAGAGGTACGGCGGCATCCAGTGGCCCTGCCTGGACGGGAGCTTCGAGGAGATCTCCGACAACACCCCCAAAGAGCAGCTCATGGCGAGCACGAAGGGCGCCGAGAACGCCGAGGGTGGGTCCCTCACGGCCGACGTGGTCGAGAAGGAGGGACCGGGAACCATGTTCCTGCACGAGGAATTGTGGGCCGAAGAGGTCGACAACCGGGTTCCTTTCACCCCCGTTGACCACGAAGGACCGGTAGAGATGCCCGACGAGGAGTACCCGTTCCAGTTGACGACCGGACGTCGCCTCGCCTTCCACAACACGGGCACGATGACCCAGGACTACAAGAAGGTCAAAGACAACGAGGAGCTGCTCGAGATCTGCGAGGATGACGCCGCCGAGTACGGCATCGAAGAAGGCGACTTCGTTCAGGTAAGTTCCCGTCGCGGGACCGTCGAGGCGGTCAAAGCCCGCGTCACCGACAGGGTGAGACCGGGACTACTGTTCATGGGTTACTCCTTCCCGGATCAGGTACCGACCAACGTCCTTACCATCAACGCCGTAGACCCACAGTCAGGAACGGCCGAGCTAAAAGCCTGCGCGGTGACGATAGAGAAAGCTTAAGCAATCTTCTCTGGCGCGGCATGACTCTTTTCGAGAGGGTTGTGCCGCGCCCAGCGGAGATCTGAATCCGCGCCCCTGAACACGGCCAAAGATCCGTCCCGAGTGGATTTTGCAACTTATCGTTCATGCATGTTTGACCTTGTATAAGGCATGCAATATAGTGCGCCGCAAGAAGGCAGGGGAAATCTGGTGAAAGGAGTTTCGTGGAGAAGCACGAAGAATGGGTTCGCGTCGAGCGGACATCGGCGTTCAGGGAGCTCACGCAGAAGCGAAAAGCATTCATCATACCGGCGACGATCTTTTTCCTGGTCTTCTACTTCGGTTTGCCATTTCTGACGGCGTTCACCACGGTGTTGGACGTGAACGTCATCGGGGCGATAAACCTGGCCTACGTCTACGCTTTCGCACAGTTCGCGATGACCTGGATACTCATGCATATCTACGTCAGCCGGGCCAACAGGTGGGACGATCTGGTGGACCAGGCCAGGCACGAGGCCACGGAGGGCGATGAGGCCGGTAGGACCAGCGGAACGGGAGGGTCGGAGTGAGCGACCGAGTAATATCCATCATCTTCTTCGTCCTGATCATCGCGCTGACGCTCGGTATCACCGCCTGGGCGTCGCGGCAGAACAAGTCCACCAGCGACCACTACGTGGCTGGCGGCGGTATCAAGGGCTGGCAGAACGGCCTCGCCATCTCCGGTGACTACCTCTCGGCGGCGTCTTTCCTGGGGATCGCGGGTGCCATCTCGCTCACCGGCTTCTCGGGTTTCTACCTCTCCATAGGCTTCCTCGTGGCTTACCTGGTGGTGCTGCTGCTGGTGGCCGAGCCCTTGAGAAATCTGGGCAAGTACACGTTCGCAGATATGCTGGCGAGCCGGTTCAACAAGCCGAGCGTTCGTTCGGCGGCCGCGCTCTCGACCATAGCGATCAGCATGTTCTACATGATCGCCCAGCTCAACGGCGCGGGGGCGCTTATCGAGCTGCTGCTCGGCCTTGACTACGTCCTCTCGGTCATACTCATCGGCATCCTGATGACGGTCTACATCGTGGCCGGCGGCATGGTGGCGACGACCTGGATCCAGATAGTCAAGGCCGGTCTCCTCATCGCCGGCACCCTGGCCCTGTCCCTCTTCGTGCTCGCCCAGCCGAGCATCGGCTTCAACCCGGTCAACCTCTTCAACGAGGTCGAATCACAGATAGGTTCCGAGATGGTGGTGCCGCCGCCGCCGGCAGGGCTCGTCGCCGGGCTCGACGTGATCTCGCTCAACATCGCCCTCGTGCTCGGTACGGCGGGGCTGCCGCACATCTTGATCCGGTTCCTCACCGTCCCCGACGCCAAAACGGCCCGGTCCTCGATCGTCACGGCGACCTGGATCATCGGCCTGTTCTACCTGCTGACGCCGGTTCTGGGCTACGGCGCGGCGCTCTTCGTCGGCCAGGACGCCATCGCGGCGCAGAACCCGGCGGGGAACACGGCCGCTCCGCAGCTCGCCGAGGCGCTCGGCGGTCCCATCTTCTTCGCCTTCATCTCGGCGGTCGCCTTCGCCACCATCGTCGCCGTGGTCGCCGGGCTCGTCGTGGCGGCTTCGAGCGCTTTCGCCCACGACTTTTACTCCAACGTCATCCGAGGCGGCGAAGCATCCGAGCAAGAGCAGCTTCGCGCGGCCCGCTTCACGGCGGTCGGCATCTCCATCCTCGCGATAATCCTGGCCATACCGGCGGCGAGCCTCAACGTGGCGTTCCTGGTCGCCCTCGCCTTCGCGGTCGCCGCAAGCGCGAACGTGCCGGTGATCCTGCTGACCATCTTCTGGAAGCGGTTCAACACTACCGGGGCGGTGACGGGTATCCTGGTGGGGTTGATCTCCTGCGTCGTCCTGATCATACTCAGCCCGAACGTGATGACCGGCCCGAACCCGGAGCCTCCGCTGACCCCGATCATCCCCATAGATCCCATCTTCCCGTTCGTGTACCCGGCGCTGTTCTCGGTGCCGCTGGGCTTCCTGGGCTGCTATCTGGGCACTCTTCTGGGCGGGCGCGGCGCCGAGCGCGAGCGCGAGCAGGGCCTCCAGGTTTCCTACGATGAGATCTACGTCCGCTCCATCACCGGTATCTCCAACATAGAGCACGAGATCCAGGAAGGCGCCCCCGAACAGGAACCCCGCACGACGTAGCGAATGGAAACATCGTGGCGCCCGAGCCTCCGTTTCGACGGGGGCTCTTCTCTTGCGGCCTTGCGTTATCCTGTTTTCGTCAGCGGATCTGAAGGAGACCGCCCGTGGAGATAACCATCCGCCACGCCGAGCCGGACGATTACGAAGCCATGCACCGCATCATGACCGATCCCGGCGTCGTCGCGGGGACCATGCAGCTACCGCTTCAATCTGCCGAGAGATGGCGCAGACGCCTGGCCGAACCGCCGGAGGGCTTTCACCTCTTGCTAGCCATCGTGGAGGGAGAGGCGGTCGGGAACGTGGGCATCCATACCCAGCTCTCGAGGTGGCGCAGGCGGCACGTTGGAGAAATCGGCATATCCGTGATGGGCGAATGGCAGGGCAAAGGAGTCGGGGCGGAACTCATGCGCGCCGCCCTAGACCTGGCGGACAACTGGCTGAACATCACCAGGATCGAACTCAAAGTCCACACGGACAACTCCGCCGCCATCGCCCTGTACGAGAAGTTCGGGTTCGAGATAGAAGGAACCCACAGCCGCTACGCTTTCCGCGACGGTGAGTTCGTGGATGCTCACTCGATGGCCCGCGTCCGCGGGTAGAGCGTTACGCCAGGGTCGCGTTCAATTGTATGTCCACGTTGCCACGCAGGGCGTTGGAGACGGGGCACCCCTGATCGGCCTGCTCTGCGGCGTTCTGGAAACCTTCGGCGTCGAGGCCAGGGACTCGCCCGCGGACGTCAAGGACCATCGTAGTGATCTTCACCTGGTCGACGTCGAAGGTGCATACGGCACTGATATTGAGCTCCTCAGGCTCGTTGCCCATCCCGGCGAGCACGCCCGAGAAAGCCATCGCGTAGCAACTCGCGTGAGCCGCTGCGATTAATTCCTCGGGACTGGTCTTGCCGTTGGGACGCTCCGTACGCGAGGCCCAGGTTACCGGCAGATCCTTCACTGCCTCGCTGCTCACCAGATCGAAGGTTCCCGAACCGCTTGACAGATCACCCTTCCAAACAACTTCCGCACGACGATCAGCAGTAGCCATACATCCAC
>CADCVF010000024.1 GCA_902806095.1 uncultured Rubrobacteraceae bacterium | reverse complement strand
TTCGGCCTCCTGGGCGGCGTGCTCTTCCTCGCCGAAGTCGCTCGCGAACGGCACGGCGGCCAGAGGTCGGACCACGGCTATGACGCTGACGCGCTCCAGCGAAGCGGGATCCAGGAGCGAGCGTAGGTACCTCGCCGCCTTGAGCGACTGCTCCGAACCGTCGGTGGCGATCAGGACGTGGGTCATGATGCTCCTTCCGTCGGCCCTCGATCGTTCCGATCGTCGGTCCGCGAGGGGTCCAGCCTGCGCTGCGCGAGGTTGTTCACGAAGTACAACCCGACCCCTATCACGAGCATGACCAGGCACACCACGATCACGCTCTCCCTGATGCCGATGGCCCCCGCGACGAGGTCCTGGAGGTCGGTTATCAGCACGTAGAGCAGGAGTGCCACGTTCACCACCACACCGAGGGCGAGGATCGCTGTCGGCGCCGTGTAGTGCTCCTGGGACACGCGATCGCGACGCAGGACCAGCGCGCACAGGCAGACTAGCGTGAAGACCGCCAGGAGGAACGCCACGGTGGCGCTGGCCAGCGTGTTGACGCCCTTCTCCCCGACGCCGACGATCAGGAGCAGCGCGATTATCGTGGTGAAGACGATGGCGACCCAGGGCGAGCGCCGCGACTGGTGGGTGCGGGCAAAGATGCGCGGGACCACACCCTCGCGTGCCATGCCGTACATGATCCGGGAGTTCGTTATCAGACCGACGAGGCAGGTATTCGTCACTGCTATGCACCCTATGACCGCGAACAGCCAGGCCGGGAAGGCGGGCAAGCCCTGCCGCACCACGTCCAGCAGTGCCACCTCCGAACCCGCGAGACGACCGGTAGGCACCACCATCGAGGCGATGAACGCGATGATCAGGTAGATAATCCCCGCAGACGCCATGCCGCCGAGCAAGGCGAGCGGGTAGACCCTGCTCGGGTTGTGTACTTCCTCGGCCACGTTCGCCGCGTTCTCGAAGCCGGTCATCGCGAAGAACGCGATCGTGGCGCCCGCCAGGGCCAGGATCGCGGGGTTGCCCCCCTCGTTGAAACTGAAGGGCCGGCCGAGGTCCGCTTCACCGGCAAAGAGCACGACAACCCCGACCACGAGCACCAGCGCCAGACCGCTGATCTCGGTGATGCTCATGGCGAGGTTCAACTTCACGGACTCCGAGATGCCACGGAAGTTGATGAATGCCAGCACCACGACGAAGACGAGGGCCGTCAGGAGCAGCGGCAGGCTCAGGAGCGCCGTCAAGAGCTCCAGAAAGTATCCGCCAAAAGCCAGCGCCAGGGCACCCGTGGCGGCCAGGCTGGCGGCCACCGTGCAAAACGCCACGAGGAAGGTAAAGAAGCGGTTGTTGAACGCCCGGCCGGTGTACATGGCGGCGCCCGCCGCGTGGGGGTACTTGGTGATCAGCTCGGCGTAGGCGAAGCCGGTCAGCATGGCGGCCACCACCCCGACAAGGAACGAGGTCCAAAACGCACCCCCGACCTGGGCCGCCATCACCCCGATGAGGGCGTAGATGCCAGATCCCAGCACGTCTCCGAGCACATAGAAGAACAGCAGCGGCGCGGTTATGGCCCGCGTCAACTCTTCCGGTTGCTCCGCTACGCTACTGGTGATGGTCGGCTGCGAGCCCGGTGTCTCCAAAGTCCTCCCGCCTTTCGGTTATGCCACGCCGGCTACGTCCACGAAGTGTACCGATGGGCCGAGCCCCGGGCAAGAACCCGAACGGGCATCGCTACTCCTCAACGCCGCACCAGTCGGCCAGCAGGCAGGCGACCGTAGTGGTCGCTGTCAGAAGCCCGGTGATGCTGATGTGCTCGTCCGGGGCGTGCGCCAATTTCACGTCCCCTGCGCCGTACATCACGCAGGGCATGCCCCCGAAGTGGATAAAGAGGCGCATGTCCGCGCCGTAGGGGACGCCCTCGACGGCGGGCGCCTCGCCCGTCGCCTGCTGATGAGCCTTCTTGACAGCCTCGCAGATCGGGGCGTCTGGCCGCACCTCGGCGGGGGCGAACTGGCCGCCGACCCACTCGAGTTGCGGCTGGTGCTCGCGCAGCCAGGGGTCCCGGTCGGCGACGGTGGCGATACGTTCTGAGACGAGATCTTTGAAAGGATCTACCTCCTCGCCAGGGATCAGGCCGACGCGGACTTCAGCCACGAGGGACTCGGGGACGGTCGAGGCCCAGTTACCCGCCCGCAGGACGCCTGCGTTGATGGGCACTTTGTTACTCACTCCGTCGTAGAGCGGGTGGCTGAGTACGCCGTTGCGCTCCTGCTCGAGCTCACGCAGGTTCTCGAAGATGGGGATAAACTTCTCCAGCGCCGAGACGCCCTCGTCGCGGACGGCGGCGTGGGCAGAGCGGCCTGGGACCTTCAGCCTGAAGACGAGCGAACCTCCCTGGGCGGGAACGAGGGCGAGACGGGTCGGCTCGGTGATAATGGCGGCGTCGGCGCCGTAGCCGCGCAGGACGGTCGAGAGGGCCCCAAGTCCACCGTTCTCCTCTCCTACCGTAGCAGCCACGGTGACGTCGCCGCCCAGCCCGAGGCCGAGGTCTGAGAGGGCGTCCAGGGCGATTAGGTGGGTGACGAGACCACCCTTCATGTCGCAGGAACCGCGTCCGTAGAGCAGGTCGCCCTCCAGGTTCCCCGAGAGCGGATCCTCCTTCCACGCGGCCGGGTCTCCAGGATCCACGGTGTCGGTGTGGGCGTTGAGCAGGATCGAGCGTCCGCCCCCCTCTCCTCTCCTGACGCCGGCTACGTTCGGACGATTCTCGTAAGAGTCCTGTTCGCCGACGTGATCTCGGTATGGTTCCATCTCCTCGGGCGTCGCCTCCCACACGTCCACGTCGAGACCGCGCTCCGAAAAGGCGCGCTGGACGACCCCCCCAACAGCGCCCTCCTCGCCCGTAACGGAGGGGATGCGCACAAGCTCCTGCAACAGGCTCACAGCGTCCTCGCGCCTGGCCTGTACGGCGCCGCGTATCGTCTCAGCGAGTCCGTCTTCGAGCTTTACCACGTGTCGCTTCCTCCCTTCAGCCTCCCGGTAACGCGGCACCGTAGCACGGGCCCATTTCTCCGGCAATACTCAGCCCGCTTGACCAGATGCCGGCTCGTAATTAGTATTGTCGTTTTGGAGCGGAGTTTTGAAAGTCGGGATTCCGCGCAAAGAGATGTCGTACCCAGCTAACTTGCCAACGGCCGGGTCCGGCCGCAATCCTCCTTTCCACCGCGGCCGGGTTGGACTAGAGGGCAGAAAACGGGAGCGTGAGTTCACGGTGACAAGACGGTCGAGGACCCACTTTCCGGCGATGCTCGTCCTCGCCGTTGCGCTGGTCCTCCTAGTCGGCTGCAGCGCTGGAACCGACGAGTCCTTCAAGGGGGCCGCCCCGGGCGAAACCACGGGCCCGACGGTGGTTGGTGGAAAGATCACGGTCGCCTCCAACATCGCCTACCCTCCTTTCGAGTCCTCCCCTAGAGGCGCGCCGAAAGGATTCGATATAGACCTCATGAACGAGATCGGCAAGAGGGCAGGCTTCGAGGTCGAGTACGAGAACGTCCGGTTCGACAGCATCTTACGGGGGATCGACGCCGACCTCTTCGACGCGGCCATCTCGGCGATGACCATAACCAAAGAGCGCGAGCAGCAGATAGACTTCTCGGACCCCTACTTCAACGCCGACCAGGCGCTCCTGGTAGGGAGCGATTCGGAAATCCAGTCTGTCGATGACCTCACCGAGTCATCCGTCGGCGTCCAGGCCGGCTCGACGGGCCAGATCAAAGCCGAAGAGCTACTCGACGACGAGCGTATAGGAGAGATCACGCCTTTCAGGACCATCGGTGAGGCCTTCGCGGCGCTCGAGGAAGGGAAGGTCGAGGGGGTAATCTACGACCTCTCCGCCACGCACAGGAAGATCGTAGCGAACGGTGGGGAGATCAGGTTCGTCGAGTCCATCTCGACAGGCGAGCAGTACGGCATAGCGTTCCCCACAGACAGCCCGCTCATCGACCCCGTCAACCGGGCCCTGGTCGAGATCAAGGACGACGGCACCTACGATAAGCTCTACGAGAAGTGGATCGGGATGCCCCCCGAGGAGATTCCGTAGACAGCACTTCAGCATTTCAGCATTTCAGCTTGTCAGCACTTCAGCTTGTCAGCCTCCTCAGTCCGGGAGCCTCGCTTCGTCGTTCGGGTGCCGCCTGCAGCAAGGCTGAAGAGCTGAGAGCCGCGAAGCGGCGTGCTGAAATGCTGACAAGCCGCCTGGAGAAGCCTGGTGGCGGGCTGAAATGACCTCCCTCCTGAGGTCGGTTCTCTCGATCTCCGTGGCGACGGTCCTCTCCAGGGCGACGGGGTATGCGAGGTGGATGGCGCAGGCCGCCGTCCTCGCGAATGGGTTGGTGGCGGACGCCTTTGCGGCCTCCATCCTGTTGCCGAGTCTGGTCTACGAGCTGTTCCTGGGCGGCATACTCTATTCGATCTTTATCCCCGTCCTGGTGGACCGCATCACCACGCACGGTGAGGAGGACGCCCGCCGCCTGACGAACGCCCTGTTCACGATGGTACTGCCGCTGATGGTGATCCTTTCTCTCGTTGGTATAGTATTCGCCGAGCCGTTTGTGAGGCTGGTGACCAACTGGCAATCTGCGGATGTTCTCTCTGCGGCCAGTGCCGAGCGAACGCTGGCTCTCGCGGTGCTCTTCTTCCGAATATTCATCTTACAGATGTTCTTCTACGGTATAAGCACTATCGGCACCGGCGTCTTGCAGGCCCACAGGCACTTCTTCCTGCCCACCTTCGCCCCCGTTCTGAACAACCTGATAGTCATAGCCTCGTTCGTCGCCTACTACTTCTTGCAGGAGAACGACCAGCGGCTCGCGCTCTACGTGCTCGCCTCCGGCGTGACTGTAGGGGTCGCGGTCATGGCCCTGGCCCTCGTCCCGACGATGTTGGACCTCGGCTACAGGCCACGCCCGCAGTTCGGCCACCCTGCACTGCTCCCCACGGCCAGACTCGCCGGGCCGATGGTCGTTCTGGTCGCGGCCTCCGTGGGCTTCCAGCTCTTCGGTGCTTACCTGGCAACGGGGTTCGAGGCACTCTCCGAACTCAACTACGCTTTCACGATCTTCTCGCTCCCCTACGGCGTCTTCGTGGTCGCCATCGCTACCGCGCTCATGCCCGAGCTCTCCGAGAAGCACTCCCGTGGAGACGCCGACGGTTACCGTGAGACGTTCTCCTTCGGGCTAAGGACGATGGCTTTTGTCGTCATACCATCGGCGGTGGGCATGATCTCGCTCTCCGAGCCCATCGTCGGGTTGCTCTACGAGCGCTTGAACTTCGATGCCGGGGCTACCGAGGCAGTCTCCGGGTTGCTCGTGGTCTACGGTGTGGGGCTGCTCGGCTACTCGGTGTACTTCTTCCTCGTCCGGGCTTTCTACTCGCGGCAGAATACGAAGACCCCTGCCCTGTTGAACGTCGCCATCTTCGGGCTCTACGCGGTCCTAGCCTACGGTCTCTCCCGCGTCTGGGGCGTGACCGGCGTGGTGCTCGCTCTTGCCATAGCCTACGCCGTGCTTGCTGTCCTTAGCCTCGCGGCGACGCGCCGGGAGATAGGGCTGATAGACGGCCGGCGCCTCCTTCGCTCTCTTCTGAAGATCTTCGCCGCCGGGACGGCCATGTACGCCGTGGCCACTACAGGAACGTTGCTCGTCGGAGAGGGCTCGAAGTTCGCGGATCGCCTCTTGATCCTCGTCACGATTGGCGGCGCCTCGCTAGCCGTCTACATCGGGGTTGCGTTCGCCCTGAGGACGGAGGAACTCGAGTCCGCCTTCACCCTACTGCGGCGGCGTTCCGCAAGGAAGTCCGCAGGCTGATTAGCGTTTCAGCCAGTCAGCACGCCGCCCGGCTTCGCCAGGCGGCTCTCAGCACTTCAGCCACTTAGCGAGAAAAGCTGAGTGGTTTTCGGTGAGTCGTTTCAGGAATCTTTCTGTGGTTTCTCTGACTCGCCCGAGTTCTCTTGCGGCTGGCCCTGAGACTCCCAGACGGCGTTAGATAGATTCTTGATCATGTCCTGCCCCTGGTACACGTCGGCTGTGCCGTGCTTGCTCAGGATCGCTATGACGTAGCGGCGGTCATCGTTCTCGACGATACCCACCTCGTCGTAGACCCTGTAGAGCCAGCCGGCCTTGTTCGCCGCATCCACACCGGGGGGAAGGCCCTCGTCGAGCCACCAGTCGAGCGAATTCTCGTGCATGAGGTCGATCATGTACCCGCAACTCTTCTCGCTCGCGGCCTTGCCTTCGGCTATCTGTTGCATCATGGTCGCCATGTCACGGGGCGTGCTCCTGTTGTCGAGGGCGGGGACGACGCCCCTCTCACTGCTCACCTTCTGGTAGAGTAGCGTGTCCTCGGCCCCCATAGAACGGGCGACCTCGTTGACATGGTCGGCTCCCCCCACCGTGCGCACGAGGGCGTTGGCGGCGACGTTGTCTGACTGGGTCATCATCAGCAGCAGCAAATCCCCTACGGTCTGCTTGGTCCCAGCCTTCTCCCACTGCAACCACCCCGCTCCGGCGGCCCAGTCTTCTTCTTTGATCTCGATCTCCTGCGAGAAGTCGAGCTCGCCTTCGTCCACCTTGCGGTATACCGCCACCATAATAGGGATCTTTATAGTAGAGGCCGCGAAGAACGGCTCCTCGGGCCTTATCCCGTAGCCTGAACCCTCCTCGAGGTCCAACACGTAGAGACCCGCGACACCTTTGTAGTCCCCGACCTCCTGCCTCGCCTCTTCGAGGACCTTCTCTACCTCCTCGCGGTCGGACTCTGGCACATCGTTCATCACCGGTTCCGCAGGCGAGAACTCAGCTGGTCCGGCATCAGGCAGGTCCTCGAGGTCTATCTTCTCGTCGGCCGGCTCGGGGACTTCGGCCGCGAACACATTCTCGGCGTAGAGGTACTCGATTAGGTCCTTGGGCACGCCGGAGAGCGGAACCACGTCGTTCTTTGCGTAGTTCGGCTCGTCGGCGCGGACGGACTTTTCGGCCCTCCACGACTGGCCATCCTTGTGGGTAAAGACGACGAAAGGCTTCCCCTCGTCCTCGGGCTGGACGCGCACGGAGGCCCACGACTCGTCTATCTTGCTCCTGTATACACCCTTTATGCTCTGGGGGGTCGCCCCTGGCAGCTCGGGGGCGAGTGCGACGTAAGCCGCGGCCTCGGGCGTGGGTTGCTCGGGGTCTGGCGCGGGCTGTTGCGCAGTGGACTCCCCCTGGTCCGACCCCTTCGCGGCGCGGCCCACTTCAGATTTCGCCTCCTCGCGGGGCTGGGAAAGGGCATCCTTCCCGGAAGAGTCGGAGAGGTCGGCCGTACCATCCGGGGTCCCGGTTGTGACATACACGGCCCCGGCGAGGAATACCAACAAGACAAGAATACCGACCGGCAGCCGGCGACGGCGACGCCTGTACGACAGCTTGCGACGAGAGAACAGGCCCAAGACGCGCTAGTGGGGGCTTGCCCAACCGGTGGTGTTCGTGGGGTCGGACCACCCTGAGACCCTGGGGGCTGTGGTCTTGTAGTGTGGCGCGTTCTCCGGGGGCGGCGGGTTGAAGCTGTAGCGGTACGTGTAGAGGAAGCCGTCGCGGATCACTTCGCCATCTTCGCTCACTTTTTTGTAGGTGGTCCACTTGATCCCCTTGACGGGATCCTCGTAGATCTTCTGCGTGCTCATCTCGACCTTCTTGCCCGTAGGCTGGCCGAGGATCTGGGCGTTGAGTATGCCTTTCTCATCGACCCACTCGCGGACTACTATGTAGCCGTCGGTATTGTTCTCGAACTGCATGTCCAGGGCGCCCCAGCCGTTCTCCCCGAACCACACCGTCGCGTCGAAGCCAGGCTTTATGTAAGGGAGCACGGCGTAGTGCGGGTGACGCTCGACGATCTGGAGCCCTGCGTAGTTGGCCGCCATGTACAGGGTCGATGACACCTGGCAGAGCCCACCGCCGTTGGCGATGCCGACGCCGCCGTTGGAGAAGGTCTTCGCCTCCTTGTACTCGAGTGATCTGGTCATCTTGTTGAACGAGAACACCTCGCCCGGTTTTAGAACGGTGTTGTTCACGGATTTGGCGGCCAGCTTCATGTTGTACTTGCGGTTCGGGTTCGAGTCCCACAAGAAGTCGGTCTGGTACTCCCCGATAACCTCCTTCGGCCTGTAACTCTGGACCTCGGCCGTAGAGACCTCCGGTTTGGGAGCGGGACCTTCGGCGATGGCCACGTGCCCGCTCATGTTCTTCAGCGCCCCTTCGAGGTTCGCCAGGGTCTTCTCCTGATCCATGATGCGCCCGTTCGCGGCCTCCTCGACCTCTATATTCCCGCTGTCGGTGACGCTGAAGGAGGCGTCCTGGGGCTTCTCGTTGAACTCGTCCGCGTGCTCTTCCAGTACGCCCATGGCCCTATCCTTGTCGTACCCGGCGTCGAGGTCAACCCGCACCCCCCCGAGATACGAACGTGAGGCGTCGGAGAGGTGCTCGAACATGTTCCCACTTCGTCCGACGGAGTAGGCTTCGTCCACCGCAGAGGCCGCGTCCACCTTTATGCCGAGGTCGTCACCGCTCACGGAGAACCCCTCTTTAGGGGTGCCGAAGGAGATCTTCTCGAAGGTCGCCGAGGCGTCGTCCTGCACAGCCTTGCGGGCCTCGTCTCTGGTCATCCCACCGACCTCGACGGAGCCGATGCTGACGCCACGGTCGATCTCGTCGTCTCCCCCGGTCAGGTAGTAAACGGCGACGGCCCCGCCCAGAAGAAAACACGCGATCAGGGCTACGCCAACAGTCTTGCGCCTGCGGGCGTAGCTCGTCTTCCTGCGCTTACGCTTCATGGTCCGTGCTGCCTCGCTGTCATACCGCCGGGTGGCACCCGGTCCACCCGCTTTGCTTATCTCTTTCAAGGAGTCGCCCCTCCTGCGATACCAGTAAGCGCCACCGACCCTGCGAGGTCGCGGTGGCACACAGGCGCCAATTATCGGGGAGATTGCTCGACGCTTCAACCTCTCTGGAGTAAATGGCTCGAAAATACTCCTGCCTGGACTGGAACACTACCACAGAGGGCCGCCCCTGTTCATGAGAGATGCCCGCCCGAGAGACCCAAAGGCGCGGCGCTTGGCTTTTACGAACGGCTCCATTACACTTTGCCCTTTGAATCTGCACCGTGAAACCCTACAGAGTGGAAGGTTCATTGCGCCACCGATCAGAAGGTAAGAGGGCGAGCCAGGGAGGGCGACCGCCGGAGAGTTCGGTATCCGCTACGGCTTTCCCGCGGCCGTTCTCCGAGGGGACCGGACCGGGGTTCTGCCGATGAAGGCGGCGGTGAAGCTGGTCGATGGCTCGGAGTTCGAGGACAGGATCGCGCAGTTGCGCATCCTCTCGTATCCGGACTTCCCCGAGGTGCACGACGTGGACTACTACACTGCCCTCTACCGCTGGTATCAGGATCACCCGCTCTCAGGCAAGATGTATCGTTGGGTCGCTGTGACAGAAGAGGGAGAAGTCGTCGGCCATTTGACAGCGTTCCCGCAGTTCTACAGGATCGACGGCCAGAGGGTCGTTGCCCACACGCCGGGGGACTACATGGTGCTCCCCCAGTACGGTTTCCAGGCCATCATGCTGATGCGGGCCTTTTTCCGCCAGGTCGAGAACTGCGTGGTCTGCGACATGGTGCCGGCGGTGATAGGCGTCGAGACACGGCTAGGGGCCGAGGTGGTCGGCGACCTGCAGTACGCTGCGAAGCTGATGAACGTCTCGCGGCTACCCATGCCCTCCGTTCCGGCGCCACTCCGGAGGCTCCTCAAACTTCCGCAGCAGTTCGCGCCGGCCCGCGGGTTTACCGACAGGCCTGGCGCCGAAACGCATGAGGTAGAGGAGCACGTCGCGCCGCCTGCCCCACGCCCGCGCGCGCCGATCCCACGCCCCCTCCAGGGGCTAATGAACAGAGGACTGCAGGCCGTTGACGAGGCACTGGGCAGCGGCCTCGATGGAGACCCCGAGGTCGGGGTGCTCGACTCCTTCGACGATTCCTTCGACGACTTTTTCGAGAGGGTCGCCGCGGTGGTGCCCTGCCTGGCGGAGAAAGATGCGGCGTTCTTGCGCTGGCGTTATGGTCCCGGCTCTCCCCAGGCACCGGTGACGGTGCTCGGGGTGAGGTCGGGAGGGAGGATGCTCGGCTACGCCGTGCTCAAAGCTGCCTTTCACGGTCAGGACGGCTATATTCTCGACCTGACCACTCTTCCTGGGCGTCAGGACGTCGTGCTGGCCTTGCTCCGCGAGACGGTACGTTCCTTCAGGCGGATGGGTGTACAGATAATAAGGTACAGGTTCGTGGAGTCGTCCACTTCGCCGAGGTCCACCGACCTGTGGCGTCTGGGCTTCTTCTTCCGCAGGGGAAGACGCCACAAGCTGCTGGTCAAGTTCACGGATAGCAGCCTGCACGAGAAGACGGGCGACCTCGTCGACTGGTCGCTGTCTTTCGGCGACGGCGAAGCAGGCTTCTGGCTCAGATAAGGAGGCTCAAAAAATGGTTTCTAGCAACGGAGATGCGAGGGGCGCAATACGCGGATGGCTCCAGGAGAATGTGACGGGCGGGCGCGACGTCCCGAACGACGAGCCGCTCATAGATAACGGCGTAATGACGTCGCTGCAGACCGTCGAACTCGTCGTGTTCCTCGAGGACAAGTTCGGTATCGTCGTAGAGGATGAGGAGTTCGACGAGGAGAACTTCGGATCCGTCGAGGCCATCGCAAGGCTTGTGGAGAGCAAAGCGGCGTGAGATCACGCCCTGAATTCACGCTCCACGATCTGCTCTACAACTCCGTGGCGCGCGACCCGCAAAAACCGGCGGTGGTGGACGGCGATGTCTCCTACACCTACGAGGACCTGGATCGCCAGAGCTCTGCCCTCGGCGGCGCACTCGTCGACTCAGGCGTAAGTAGGGGCGACAGGCTCGGCGTCTACATGGAGAAGTCCTGGGAGGCTATCGTGGCGATGCTCGCCGCCTCACGCATAGGCGCGGCCTACGTCAACGTGAACCCTCTGTTCAAAGCTCAGCAGGTCGAGTATCTCGCCGAGGACTGTGACATCAGGGTCATGATCGGGGACACCCCAAAGCTCGAGGAACTGCAGCCGAAGACGATTCAGACCGCCTTCTACAAGGGCTCGAAGCCAGAAGGACCCGCCGCCAGGTCATACGTGGACGTCGCCGAGGCCTTGGAGGGCGAAGGGCACAAAGAGGACAGGAGGGTCTCAGAGTCGGACCTCGGGACCATACTCTACACCTCGGGATCTACGGGGATGCCCAAGGGCGTCGCGACGAGCCAGCGCAACGTGGTGGTGGGGGCCCAGATCGTCTCGACGTACCTGGAAAACACGCCAGAAGACCGCATTCTCTCCGCGCTCCCACTCAACTTCGACGCGGGGATGAGCCAGTTCACGACCTCCCTGCGGGCCAGCGCGACCCTTTACCTGCTCCGTTCCAGGCTGCCTGGGGACTTGTTGAAAGCGCTCAGGCGACACGAGATCACGGGCGTGACGGGCGTGCCGCCCCTGTGGGCGCTCCTGATTCGGGGCGCCAGATCTATAAGGGAGAACCCGCTTGCGCACCTGCGCTACCTCGCCAACACAGGAGGGCGGATACCCCAGGCCAACCTCGACGAGCTCAGGGATCTGCTCGAGCCCTCTGGGACCAGGATCTTCCTCATGTACGGGCTGACGGAGGCGTTCCGCTCGACGTACCTCGCGCCCGAGGAGATCCACCGTTCCTCCCCCGAGCAGGGCAACTGCATCGGCAAGGCGATACCGAACACCGAGATCCTGGTAATAACCAGGGAAGGCAAAGAGGCGGCACCAGGCGAGCCTGGCGAGCTCGTCCACAGGGGTCCCACCGTGGCGATGGGCTACTGGGGCAACGAGGAGGCAACAAGAAGGGCCTACCGCCCGAACCCCCTCGCCCCGCCTGAGCTACTGGATGTCGAGCGGGTAGTCTACTCCGGGGACACCGTAGAGCGGGACGAGGAAGGGTACCTGTACTTCCTCGGGCGCGAGGACGCCATGATAAAGAACCAGGGCTACCGCCTGAGCCCCGAGGAGGTCGAGAACCTCCTCCTCGGCTCCGGGTTCGTGCACGAGGCCTGCGCTTTCGGGGTCGAGAACCCGGCCGTCGGGCAAGACGTGATCGCCGTAATCTCCCTGAGGAACGGCAGCGGGGAAGGGACCGTGGGTAGGGTCAGGGAGTACGCTATAAACAACGGGCCGCCCTACATGGTGCCGAAGGAGATACTCGTCAGGGACGAGCTTCCCAAGACGGGTTCTGGCAAGATCGACCGCAAGGGGATAAGCAGTGCTTACTCAAACGGATAAGGCCAACGACCTGGCAGGACGCTTCGGCGGAGAGAGCGGGGGCGAGTTCGCCCCATCCGGCGTCCCCATCTCCGGGCTTGCACAGGAGTACGGGACGCCCTTCTACCTCTACCACGGGGAGATGATCTCGGAGAGGGTCAGCCGCGTCAGGGAGGCCCTGGGTACGGAGGTCTCCTACTCGGTGAAGGCGAACCCGAGTCTAGGGGTCTGCCAACTAATAGCCTCGGAGCGGGAGGCGGGTGCCGAGGTCGCCTCCTCGGGGGAACTGGCGGTGGCGCTGGCCGCAGGCTTCGAGCCCGAAGACATCGTCTTCGCGGGTCCGGGCAAGACCGACGATGAGCTCGGGCGCGCCATCATGGAGGGCATCTTCGCCGTCAACGTCGAGTCTCTGTTCGAGATCGACCGCCTCGCCCGCACGGCCCGCGGGATGGGCAAGCGCACCGGGGTGGGACTCAGGATCAACCCCGCGGCCCAGCTGATGGGCTCAGGGATGCGCATGGGCGGGACGGTCGGACAATTCGGCATGGACCAGGCTGAGCTCGGGGAGGCGATACGCAGAACTCAGTCCCACCCCGAACTCGTCCTGCGCGGCGTCCACGTCTACACGGCGACCCAGGTCTTCGAGGTCGGACCCCTTCTCGAGCACTGCCGCAACATACTGGAGATCTCGCTGGAGGCGGCAGACCTCGCCGGTCATCCCCTCGAGATGATCGACTTCGGCGGCGGCTTCGGGGTCCCCTACTTCGAGAAGATGACCGAGTTCGACCTCGGCGGCTTCGCCGAAGGCTTCCGCGAGTTGCTCTCCTCCTATCGCAAGGACCCACGTCTCGAAGGGTGCCGTTTCCTATTCGAGTTGGGGCGCTACCTGGTTGCCGACGCGGGCGTCTACGTCACCAGGGTCGTCGACGTGAAAGAGACGAGGGGCAAGACCTTCGTCGTCACGGACGGCGGTATGAACCACCACCTCACGGCGACGGGGAACATGGGCCAGGTATTCAGGAAGGCCTATCCGCTCCTCAACCTTACCCGCATGAGCGGGGTTCCTGAGGAGGGCGTTGCTGTGGCCGGCCCCTGCTGCACGCCGCTCGATACGTTCGGTAGCAACATCCCCCTGGCCGCACCCGAGGTGGGGGACCTGATCGGTGTCTTCTACAGCGGGGCTTACGGCTTCTCGGCGTCCAACCTGGGCTTCCTGAGCCACCCCTCGCCCGCCGAATTGATACTCTGGCGGGGCGGGGCGCACCTCCTGCGTCCCGGCGGCAGGCCCGAGGATGTCTTGGGCGGCCAGAGAGAACTCTCGAGACCGGGAAGGGAATCCAGCGTATCAGGCTAGTATGGTAGATGGATGTCCACAGACCACGTGAGGGTCCTAACTTGAGCCGCCCCCCGGCGAGCACCACCATGCCGTACACGGTGAGGGAGGTAAGCGACGTCGCCCCGTCCGGATGGGACGGCTGGCTCCGCAACTCGCCGGGAGGCGGGCACGTCTTGCAGAGCTACGCGTGGGGCGAGTTCAAACGGCGCTACGGGTGGGGGCCTCTGCGCCTGGTGCTCGAGAGAGGCGGCGAGGTGGCCGGGGCTGGGCAGTTCCTCGCCTATAACACCATGCCCGTCCCCGGCTTCCTGATGTACTGCTCCAAAGGTCCCTGGTTGCCCTGGGAAGACGAGGAGGCCGTCAGGGCTTTCTTTTCGGGCGTGGCCGATGTGGCCGGAGAAGCGGGTGCGCACACCCTCAAGATCGAACCCGAAGTCCCCGGACGAAGCGTTGATGTGAAAGCTTTGCTAGAGGAAATCGGTTTCCACGAGGCCCGCTACGCCCTCAATTTCGACACCACCGTCACCGTGGACCTGAGCCCACCTGAGGAGGAGTTGCTCGCGAAGATGAGGAAGTCCACGCGCTACGGCGTGCGAAAGGCCGCCAGGGAGGGCGTCGAGGTGGTCGAGCCCGAGACCTTCGAAGGCGCGTGGGAGACGTTCTACGGCTGGATGGAGGGCACGGCCGAGCGCAAATCCGGTTTCACCATCAGGAGGCCGCGAAAGTACCTGCAAGACATGATGCGGGCGATGCGCGACGCGGGCCAGGGGCATCTGTTCCTAGCCGTGCACGAGGAGACGCCCCTCGCCGGCGTTTTCGTCTTCACCTTCGGCGAGAAGTACTGGTTCATGCACGGTGCCTCGAGCACCGAGAAGCGCAGCTACAACCCCAACCACCTCCTGCAGTGGGAGGTAATGCGCTGGGCCAGGCAGCGGGGCATCAGATACTACGACATGGTAGGCATTCCCAAATCCGAAGACCGCAACGAAGACGACCCCTACTACGGCGTCTACAGGTTCAAGATAGGCTTCGGCGGGGAGGTCACGGACTTCCTCGGATGCCTGGATCTACCGATCAAGAACGCCAGGGCCGAAGCCTGGTACAGGTTCGAGCCGGCATACTACCGTCTCTATTACAAGCTGAAGGGCAACGTCTTTTACTAGATGTCAGCACTTCAGCACGCTTCGGGCCTTGCGGCCTTCGCTTGTCAGCACGCTTCGGGCCTTTCAGGCCCTCGCTCTCAGCATGCCAGTCAGGACTTGCGTGTGCCGAAGCTGAATTGCTGACAAGCGCCCGCAGGGCGCTTGCTGAAATGCTGACGAGCGAAGCCCGAAGGGCGTAGCGTGCTACCTAGAACGAGGGTCCGAGGTAGGTTCCGTCTACCTCTGCCACAGGCACGATGTCGGTAGGGACCTTCTTGCCCTCGTCGTCTATCAGGGCGCCGTACGCGGTCTCCCATTGATCGCGATAGACGACCTTGCCGTTTCTCGTTCTCTCGTAGTACGCGACCCATTTGGAGGAATCCTCGGCCCTGAAGATGGGCTCTGACGACATCTCCACCTCGACGTTGTCAGGCACACCGTATACGTTGGCGTAGATGTAGCCGTCGCCTGAGACATACTCCTGCACCAGCACGTATCCGTCTGAGGTGTTCTTGAACTTCATGTCCAGGTCGTCCGCCGTTCCCGGACCGCCGTACCAGACTGTCGCGTCCATACCTGGCCTGATATAAGGCAACTGCGAGTAGTGGGCAGTGCGCTCCGTTACCTCCATACCAGCGTAGAGGGCCGCATTGTAGAGTGTGGATGTAACCTGGCAGAGACCACCTCCCTCGTCCACAGTCTCCGCGCCGTCCACGATAACGTGCGTTTGGAAGTAGTCGAGGTTGGCGACGTGGTCGAGCATCGAGAACGTCTCACCCGGCGCCAGGAACGTACCGCTAACGGCCTCAGAAGCGATCTTGAGGTTCTCTACCCGCGTCTGGCCCTGGTCTGTGGTCGCCGTGTAGTTGGTTCTGTAAGTGCCCTGCAACTCGGTCGGCTTCTTGGCCTCGAGCTCTACGGTGGTGTAGCGCGGCTTGGCCACGGTAATAGGTACCTGGTACTCGCGCTTGCCTTCGAAGAGGCTGCCCTGTATGGAGTCGAGTAGCTTCTCACCCTCGACGCTCCGCCCTTCACGGCTGGGCTTGACGAAGACGTCGCCGCCCGAGTCGAAGTCGTAGCTGGCCTCGACGGGCTTGACCGTAAGTTCGTTGTAGACGTCGGTGAGCCGGCCGTCCAGATGCTCGCGGTTGAGGCTGACATCGATCTTGCCTTCCTGCTTGGTGACGTCGAGAGCCGACCCCAGATCCGCCGGTGAGAGGGTCCAACTCTTCCCCTCAGCTTCGAGCATTAACTGCTCGGAGAGGGCTCCGCTGGCCTTCTTCGCCGCCGCCTCTGCCTCAGCCGTTATGACGTCAGGGTCGAGCACGTCGCCTCTGAGGCGGACCTTCCCACTCATATCTTGGATGGCGCTGTCCACGCTCGCCATGGTGGCCGCTAGGTTCAACTCGTAGCCGTCGCGGGACTTCGCGACCTCCACCTCCGAGCCGTAGATCTTTACGTTGGCCTCCCTCGGAGGGTTGTCTACCTGGGAGGCGATCTCGCGCACCTCGCCCCGCGCCTTCGCAGGCCGGTAGTCGATGTCAGGAGGTATCGTAGCCCCGCCGAATGAGGCGCGCAGACGCGCGGAGAGGCGGTCGAGGATGTTCCCTTCGCGCCCGACGGCGTAAGCTTTATCCACGGTCTCGTCTATGTTGAAGCTCACACCCATCTCGCCGGCCTTGCGGGTGAAATGCGCGGGTCCGTCGAAGTCGATCTCTTCGAGGGGACCCACGACCTGGTCCCTGACGATCTGGCGCGCCTCGGCAGGTGTCTTGCCGCCCAAAGAGATGCTGCCGACCTCCACACCGCGGTGTATCTTGCCCGAGTTCAGCCAGAAATCCGCCGCCACGAGCACGGCGATGATGGCGCAGA
Source organism: uncultured Rubrobacteraceae bacterium (assembly GCA_902806095.1). GTDB lineage: Bacteria > Actinomycetota > Rubrobacteria > Rubrobacterales > Rubrobacteraceae > Rubrobacter_D. Next base: position 178,256 of record CADCVF010000024.1, on the reverse strand, counting down.
CGATGATTACCGGTCCCGCTATCCCCTGACGCCGACTACTGTGCTTGCCCGAGTCGAAGGGGTTCAAGCTGGATGAGTAAGAGCCGTAAGATGCACTCTCACGTGCGTTTCCCTCGCGCCTGTCCCGCCTTCTCCGGTTCTTGAGACTCAAATATCCACCCTCCGCGTGCGGCCTTCCACGCGCCCGAATGACAGATTTATGGAGAGGTCCCCCCTCTCTCTTTTGGCTGGCGACACCTCACCCTGGCCCGAACGAGCGCCGCCCGGAAAGCCTAACACGGCAAGGGTGCGTACGCCACCTCTTTGCCGATGTTTGCAAGAGCGCCAGCCAGGGGAGGGTAGGACCCCAAGCGCTGAGGCACAACATCTGGCCCACCGGATCAGGGAGTCGTGCCCGGGCCGGCCTCTTCCTCCAGCGTCACCGCGGGAGTTCCGAGAGTGGCGCCCTGGCTCTGGATCAAGCGCCGCTCGGTGTCGTATGCCTGGACCATCATCGCGAGCTCGAGCTTGTCGCGCTCGGCGGGAAGGGTGCCCGCTTCCTCCTGCCTGGCAAGCTCTTTGCCATCGACGCCAAGGACACTCTCGAGCTCCCCGATTCTGCGCCGCATCTTGAGCCTGCCGCCCGGCGTCAGGCGCAGGTAGGTGCGCCCGTCTGGTCCCTGGAAGGGATAGACCCAGGCGCTCCGCAACCAGTCCTGAAGGATCTCACTCCTGAGCTCCTCTTTGTTCCTGAGTTCCATTACGCTCTCTTCCGTTTTTGGAGTAATCTACCCTCTTCCACCCGGAAACTCCACCTCGTTCCCGGCGTATGGGGAGGGTATCATGAGCCCCATGCAAGAAGACCCCACGTTCGCGTCCTGGAGGAGGCTAGGGGAGTCACTCGAAGGCTCCTTCGCGGCCCGCGCCCGCGGACTCCTCGCTCCTGACTTCGCCATTCTCGACCTGGAGGGCGAGGAGATAGGATGCCTGGAGTTTCACGGACCCCACGGAGCCGAACTCGAAGCCGGGGATCTGGAGGCGCGGATCGAACGCTCTGCACCCTCTGAATACGCGATGCTCGCCGGCGGCGCGAAGATTCTCGAGGCAGAACCGGTGGGGGCTCTGAATACGCCCGAGATAAGGTGCCTGGACCGCCTCTACCAAGGCCGGCTGTCCCTGCTGCGCAACACGGCCCGGGCCGGACCCGCGGGGGAAAGTGTGACGGTACGCATCACCGGAGGCCTCACGAACCGGAACTACAAGGCCGTCTTCGACGCCGGCAACGCAGGCTCGCTACCCGTCGCCCTCTTCCTCCTCTACCTTACCGTCACGCTCAGACGCAAGGCCTACAACGTCGTGCATTAGGGGTTCACCCCTAATGCACGACGAGCTATCAGCTAGTCAGCTTCTTGCTGAAATGCTGACCTGCTGACAAGCCGCCTGGCGAAGCCTGGCGGCGTGCTGACCAGCGCGCTTCTCGGAAGGCTTGGCCTTCCGAGAAGCGCTTTAGCGGAGCCGCCTGGGAAGCGGGAGGTCCTTGGGCGTTGCGTAGACGGTCACTGTGGAGCCTTTCGGGGCCATCGTACCCGCTGCCGGGTCCGTGGCCCACGTCACGCCGCGCGGTGCGAAACCGTCCTGGTAATCGTAGACGAACCTCACTTCGAAGCCCCTGTTGGCCAGGGCGTTCTCCGCGTAGTAGTCGTAGTAGGCCGTTACGTTCGGGACAGGGACCATCTTCGGCCCGGGCGGCGTCCTCGCCTGGGAGGACGCCGCATCCGTGACGGAGGCGACGTTCTGGCTGCCGGATTGGCCCGAGGAGGCGCCCCCTGTATCGGCGGCCTCCACCTGCGAACTCTGTGGTGGCGTCGGAGGTTTAGTCTCGACAGGGTTCATCCGGCTCAGCGTGTCAGCCACGCTGCCAACCTGTGGAAGGCCGACGAGCCCCGAGGCCAGCGCCCCGCCGCCGAGGAGGAGTAACAGAATGGCCACCGATGCCAGAACGAGCGCGCCGCCACGAGCCTTGCGGCGCACTGATTTGGGCGCCTCCGTCGTCTCCGCCGTCTTGGGCGGGGCGTCTATCTCTATGTCGTCGAGCATCGCGTTGGCCGAGAAATACCGGTCCCTGGGCTTTTTGGAGAGGGCCTTCATGATCACCGCCTCCATGCCTGGCGTGATCCTCTTGTTCAGCCTGCGTGGCGGCGGCGGGTCTTTGTGTATGTGCTGCCTGGCGAGGCTCTTGACGTCGCCCGAGAACGGCGGTCTTCCCGTCAGGCAGTGGTAGAGGAGGACACCCACTGAGTAGATGTCGCTCCTTGATGTCGCGTCCTCGCCCCTGAGCTGCTCGGGGGACATGTAGCGGGCGCTGCCGACGATCTCACCGGGCTCGCCCATCGCGACATCCTCCTCCTCGACGATGCGGGCGATGCCGAAGTCAGCGACCTTGACGGTCCCCCCCGACGTGAGGAGGATATTGGAAGGCTTGATGTCCCTGTGTATGATGCCCCGGCTGTGAGCATAAGAGAGAGCGCACAGAAGCTGCTTCGCCATCCTCCTTACGAACTGCTCGTTGAGGCGCCCGCCACGGCGCCCGCCGAGGAGGTCCCCGATATCCCTGCCCGAGATACACTCGACAACGATGAAGGGCACCTCGCCATCCTGGGAGATGTCGTAGACCTTCACGATGTTCTCGTGATCTAGGGAGGCCATCGCGCGGGCCTCCTGCCTGAAGCGACGCCGGAAAGAGGGCACCTCGGCGTAGTGATCATGAAGGGTCTTCAGAGCAACGGCACGGCCGAGGATGTCGTCTTCGGCCCTGTAGACGACCGCCATCCCACCGGAACCGAGCGTGCTCTCTACCCTGTAACGACCTGCGAGGACCGTTCCAACCGACGTTTCCAGCCTCTTACCACCTTCGACCGTAAGGACCTTGGAATACAATAAGTATATATGCTCGAGGACACTCCAGGTACACTACCAGAGGGCGACTATGACGTTACCCAACATGCTGGAGCATGCCAAAGGTGCGTGCCACATCTAGTAGCTCGTTGAACAGCATTTCAGCAGGTCAGCACGCCGCCTGCGGCGGCTTGTCAGCATGTCAGCTACTCAGCGTCTTGGCTGAGTGACTGTACCCCAAGGCGGTTTGCACTGCAGTCGAGTCCTGCTTCGCACGTGCTGCCTGTGGCCGCTCTTGGCCAGAGACAAGAAGCTGACTAGCTGACAAGCGAAGGCCGCAAGGCCTGAGCGTGCTGACATGCTGACTAGCGTGATCTGCTTTCAGCAGATCACTTCTTTGACCCAGGCGGCGACCCAGCCTTCTTCCGACCTCACGTAGTCACCCCTCCACGAGATACCCTTGAGCCTGTCGAAGATCCTGGCTGCTTCGGCCGGGTCTTCGAGCCCGATCTCGACGCCCATCGCCTCGATCTCGCTTCTCGGAACCTGGACCGGGATGCTCTCGAACCTGTCCTTCAAGACCTCGCGCATCCTGATCTGCTGCTGCCTGTCGGGGGTCCGGTATCTGCCCTCTCTGATGGCCGACCTCCTCTCCTGATACGGGACAGTCTGCCCCTCCCCCAGGAACGAAACTGTCGTACAAAACACTACGTAAGGTCTATGTTCGGCCGATCAGTAGACGAGTGTTAGTTCCACCCTTCTATACCTTCCCCTTCCGCCTCCGGCCGCTCTTGAGCAGCGAGTAGCCGACCGGCACGACGAGCAGCGTCAGGAACGTCGAGGTCGCGAGACCTCCGACGACCGTTATGGCGAGGCTCGAGGAGATCAGGCCGTTACCGCCGCCGGAGAGCCCGAGGGCGAGCGGCAGTAGGGCGCAGATGGTGGCGAAGGCCGTCATCAAGATCGGCCTAAGCCGCGCCTGACCGGCCGCCAGGATAGCCTCATCGGAGGTCTGGTAACGGTCCTGCGCCTTGACGGCGAAGTCGACGAGCAGGATGGCGTTCGAGACCACGATCCCGATAAGCAGCAGGATGCCGAGTAGCGAGGGTACGGAGATGGCCGTATTCGTGAGGTAGAGTGCGCCGAAGGCCCCGACCGTCGTGAGGGGCACGGCGAGCAGTATCACAAGCGGCACGAGTAGCGAGCCGAAGAACACGACCAGCAGGAGAAAGACGAGCACGAGCGCCACGATTATCGAGAGGAAGAGATTCCTGAAGCTCTCGTCTATGTCCTCGTTCTCGCCGCCGACCTGCGCCGTTACGTTCGCCGGCAGGTCGAGGTCGGCGATCGCCCGCTGGGCCTCCGTCGAGACCGTCTGGGTGTCTGTGGAGGTGATCCCACCCGTGACCGTGACGGCACGTTCCCCGTCGGTGCGACTTACGGCCGCTGGAGATTCTACCTCCCTGACCTCGGCGACGTCCCCCACGATGATGTCAGTCCCGACCGGCAATCCCCGTATTTCATCCAGTGAATCGAGTGAATTCTCGGGCACGCCGACCACGACGGGTGTGTCCCCTAGCGTCGTCACGGTGCTTTCCCCGAGGAGGGAGCTGAGCGAGTCCGAGACCAGTGCGGGCGAGAGGCCTGCTCTCGCGGCCTTCTCCGGGTCCACTTTGATCTCCACCTCGGGGTTGCCGCCCGAGAGGTCGCTCTCCACGTTGTTCACGTCATCGAGCTTGCGGAACTCTTCAGAGACGAGCTCCGCCGCCCTTGCGATCTCTTCCTTGGAACCGCCGGTGAGGACGGCTTCGAGCCCGCCCTGCGGTGGGCCATTCGAGAGGATCTGGACCTGGAAGTTCTCCCCGTAGAGTTCGTCGCCTTCTTTATCCACCCGGTCAAGCGTCTCACTGACGTCGGATCTCTCTCTCACGTTGATGAAGGCCTGGGCTTTATTGCCAGGCCTGAACGGGGACTCGGGGTCCTGGGTGTCCTCACCGCCGATGGAGACCTGGTAGTTCTTTATGCCTGCGTCCTCTTGCAGGAAGTCCTCGAACGGACGCAGACTGTCGCTCGTCTGACCGAGGGCCGTGCCCGCCGGCAACTCCACGTCGGCGATGAGGAGACGCTCCTCGCTAGGCGGGAAGAAGGTGACAGGAAGGAACCGCACGAGCCCGAGTCCCCCGGCGAAAGCCAGTAGCGCAAGCAGCAACACGGCCAGCCTGTGGCGCAGACTCCAGCGCAACATCGGGGTGTAGAGCCGCAAGAGCAACCCTTCCGACGTGCCACCGGTACGCCGCGCTGCCAGGACCACGATCAGCACGAGCCCGACGACGAGCAGGGCTACGACCACGGCCAGGAAGACCGGAGAGCCGGGGTCGATCCCCGAGACGAACCCGTCTACCCTGTCGACGAAGCCGGACGGAAGACCTGGCACGTCGTCGAGCACTCCTGCCCTCGAGGCGACTGCGAACGCGACCGCCGACGCCAGCAACAACAAGACTACACCGGCCAGGAAGCGGACGAAACCGCCACCGTGTCTCAGCCTGCCCCCGTGCTCGGGGACCTCGCCAGGGTCTACACTACGGTGCCCGAGGAAGATGCTGACGAGCACGGGGATTATGGTCACGGCCACGACCAGCGAGGCGACCAGGGCCAGGGCGACCGTCAGCGAGAGCGGGACGAAGAACTTGGACACTATGCCGCCGACTACGGCGAGCGGGGCGAAAACAGCGATCGTCGTTAGCGTCGATGAGGTGATGGCACTGGCTACCTCTGTGGTCCCCCTGAGGGCAGACTCCTCCGGCTCGTAGCCGTTCTGCACGTAACGGTAAGAGTTCTCGAGCACCACAATAGCGTCGTCGACCACCCTGCCAACGGCTATCGTCAGGCCTGCGAGGGTGATGACGTTCAGCGTCAGATTATCTACCCAGGAGAAGAGGAGGGCGGCAAGCACAGAGGTAGGCAGAGAGACCGCGGTGACCAGGGTGGCACGCATGGAGCGCAGAAAGGCGAAGATCACGAGTATCGCGAGGACGGCCCCGACGAGCGCCTCCTCGACGAGCCCGTTCACCGACTCCTCGACGTCGGTAGCGGTGTTGGCCACGACCACGACCTGATCGGGCCCGATCTCGTTCCGCACGTCATCGAGTACTCTCTCGACATCGGCGGCGACCTCGACAGTATTAGCGTCGGTCTCCTTGATTATGTTCAGGCCAACGCTCGGCTCCCCGTTGGTGCGCGAGATCCCCGATAGGTCCGAGCCCACCTCGCGCACCTCGGCCACGTCCCCGAGCAAAAGCGGCTCCCCCACCGCAGCGGGAGATGTCGTCGTACCCGCTGCGGTTCCGGCGGGAGGAGCGGAAGCGCCGCCTGGGACTCCGCCAGGGGCGCCTGGAGGAGCACCAGGGACGGTGCCGTCTGGGACGCCTGCTGACGGGGCTGGAGGGGCCCCACCCGTATCGCCGCTTTCCACCCCGACGGGAAGGTCTTCGAGGCCTCTTATCTCTCCTAGCTCGCTGGTAGTGCTGACGGGGGTCTCGCGACCTTCTACGGAGACGCTGCCAACGGGCGCATTAACCTTCGCCCCGCTTATCGCACCGACCACGGCATCGGTCGAGAGGCCCTTCTCCTTCACTTTGTCGGGGTCGAGATCCACCCGGATACGTTTCTCCGCGCCCCCGATCACATCGACGCTCGCCACGCCCTCGACCTCCTCGATGGAGGAGAGGACCTCGTCCTCGGCGTAGCTTGTGAGGTCGGCGAGATCCTGGTCCTTGGCGGCGAGCGAGAGTGACAGGATAGGAAACTCCGAAGCCGACTGGCTCTCGACCTCGGGATCGCCAGCCTGCGAAGGTAGCTGTATGCCGTCGAGCGCCGCCTGGAGGTCTGATTCGGCCTCCTCGGTGTCGGCGTCGAGGTCGAACTCGACGAGCACTACGGAGAACCCCTCCGAGGAGGTAGACCTGACCGACTCTATCTCCTGAACCCCGTTTATGGCGTCCTCGACAGGCTGCGTGACCTGCTCGTCCACCAGGTCGGGTCCTGCGCCGACTACGGGGGTCGAGATGGTTATGATCGGAAAGGAAATGTCGGGCAAGAGCTCCTGGTTGAGGCGTGTCGTCGCATAAACTCCACTCCCGACGAGCAGGATCGTCGCCAGGATGACGACGGACTTATTCTCGAGACACCAACGGACGATCCTCTGCATCAGACCTCCTCACCCGCCTCAGCGCCGAAGCTCCTGGCCAACAGCCTCAGGCCCTTGACGAAAGCCAGAGCCTCCACGTCCGTCATCTTGCTCATGGCATCGTGGAGCGGACGACGACGGTCCTCCACAATGCGACTGGCTACCTCGCGCATGCCCGCTACGTAGTCAACGAGAACGACCCGCCGGTCCGCAGGATCGCTGTGGCGATCTACCATCCCATGCTCGGCTAGCTTGTCCACAAGCTGGGTCGCAGCCGGCGGCGAAACCCCCACCTCCTCGGCGAGCTGTCCGACAGACCGCGGCCCACGCGTCAGCGCGATCAAGACCTGAATGTGCCCCGGCGAGACCTGAACATCCGTCGCCAACCCGCGGCGGGCGATCTCACCCATCTCCACAGGACTGGGCCGCTCGACCAAGCGCATCAAAGTCGGTAACAACATCAAGGTCTCGTCGACGAGCCGTTCCCTGTCCACGTGAATTCTCCCACAAAGTTAAGCTGCTTATATAACCTGCTTAAATGCTATCCTAGGCACTGTGTTTGTCAACATGGAATCTAGCTCGCGCTTTCGGGTACGATCCTGGCGTGGAGAATCTCTGAGGAGGCGTTATGAAGCTGAGGACGGCGCTCTTGGCAATCAGTTGTATTGGCTGTGGGTTGGCGCTCTACAACCGGCGGTTGGAGAGAGGCGGCGGGAGACTTCAGAACCGGCTCGGTGGAGAGGCGTGCTACTACCGGTGGTGGGGTGGGGATCTCGCGTACTCGGTGGCGGGGGAGGGCGAGCCGCTGCTCTTGGTGCACGGCGTCTACGCTGGGGCTTCCTCCTTCGAGTTCCGCAAGAACTTCGAAGAATTGTCGAAGAGTTTCAGGGTATACGCTTTGGACCTACTCGGGTGCGGGATGTCGGAGAGGCCGTCGCGGCGCTACGGGCCAGAGGACGTTGCGTTGCAGGTAGAGGACTTCGTGCGGGAGGAGATCGGAGATTCCGCCCACCTCGTAGCCAGCTCGCTTGCGGCGGCGCTGGTCGTGCCCGCGATCGTGCGGAGTCCGCGGCTCTTCGAGAAGCTCGTCCTGATCTGTCCGACAGGCTACGGGACCCTCAACCGTCCCTCAGGACGATTGGGAGATGTGATCTACGCCCTCTTCCTGGCGCCAGTCCTCGGGAACACGCTCTACCACGCCATCGTCTCTGGGCGAGGAATCCGCTACTACCTCGGTCGCATGGCCTACCACGATCCTGATCTCGTGACAGAAGAGCTTGTCGAGGATTACTACCGCACCAGTCACCAGCCTGGGGCGAGATACTTCCCGGCTGCCTTCGTCTCGGGCAAGCTCAATCTAGGAGTCGCCGATCTCTGGCCGCGGGTGCCGCAAAGGATCCTGATCTGCTGGGGCCTCGAAGCGCGTACGTCCCCCGCCCGCGAAGCGCAGCGTTTCGTGCAGCACAATCCCCGTTCCGAGCCACGCCTCTTCAGGGACGCCGCCCTATTGCCACACGATGAGCGCGCCAGGACCTTCAACGAAGAGGTCAGGACTTTCCTGCTCGAAAAGTCGGGGGAGCGCTCGTAGGCCGAGCGTTTTTCGCGGAAGACAATGCACGTGGCGGTGTGCCCTTAGATCCCATCTTTCTTCACTCCGCGTCGACTATGGCAACGGTACAACGCGAGACGCACACCGTCTTGTCTTCTTCATCGGTGATACGCACCTCCCACACCTGACTCCTGCGCCCCACGTGAGCTGGCACCCCGACCGCCGTCAGCTTTCCGGTGCGCTTGGGCCTGACGTGGCTCGCGTTGATCTCGGAACCGAAAGCCACCTTCCCCGGCGGACAGTTCAAGAATGCTCCTGTGCTCGCCACGCTCTCCGCCAGCACCACGCTCACTCCACCGTGCAGGTATCCGAGCGGCTGACGGTGCCTCTCGTCCACCGGCATCGTCGCCACCACTCGCTCCGGGGTGAGCTCCACGAACTCGATGCCGAGGTTCTTGCCGACGCCCTCACCACTCTTAAGGACGGTCTCTATGTCCACGGTTCCTGCCTTCTACGTCGTCCGAACGCCCGTCAGCATACCAGACGGTCGGGCAAGTTCGGCGGGTGGTCTCGAAGGTCTCGGCCCGTATGCCCGGTCACTGTTTCACGGCGACACCGCCGCGGGTGGCACGTCTGGTTCGCACGAAAGAGGAGAAGCCCTCCACCACGAGCGAGAGACCCAACCACGCCCACCCGACACCGAACAGGATCCAAAGCACGGCGCCGAAGGAACCAAGGTCCCGCGAGAAAGAGATCAGGCCGCACAGAGACCCGACGACGAAAGGCAGCAGGCCCCAGGTCGGCAGAGCACCGTCGCGGGGGGATGTGACGCCGAAGAGGATAGATCCCACGGCCAGAACGAGCAGTCCTAGTCTGAAGGTGTTGTAAGCGGGCGCGGTAACTATATAGTCGTCGTCTACCCCGAGCCAGTACAGGCCGACGTCACCCGCTATGACCATGACGAGTCCCAGGATAGTCACGAAGAACCCCACTTTCTCGAGCAGGCCGGTACGCCCTGACTGCCGCAACTGCAGGCCGACCAGACCGAGTAGGATGAGAAGCGGGGCCGACCAGAATACCTTCCAGAAGACGTTGGGGGTGTGGAAAGCGAGACTGGAGATGGAGATGCCCGTAGGAGAGAGCGCCCACAGCAGGCCACCTGGCACGCACAGTACGCCGCCCCACCTGAGGAGGAATGCCAACAGCCTACGCAAGACTTCTCTTACCTCTCCGGTACGATAGCATCAAGGCGCCCTCGATCTAATAATGCGGCAAGGGGCCGCCAGCGTCCTTGATTATGTACTCATCGAACATCTTCTTCACCACGTCGGGATTCGACGAGGCGATGTTCTTGTCCATCTTCGGGTCGTTTTCCAGGTCGAAGAGGTGGGGGTCTGACCCGTTGTAGAGGCTGAACATGGCGTACTTCTCGTCGCGGGTCCAGACGTGGTCGTGATAGCCGGCAGTAAAGTGGGGTCTCCGGCCTGGTTCCTTTCCATCGAGCACAACGGAGAGGTCCTGTCCCCCCATCTGCGGGTGGGGCTGCAGGCCCATCGCGCCCAGTATCGTTGGCGCCACATCATGGGTGGAAGCGTAGTGGTCGCTGGTCTGGTCAGCGCCCTTGCCTCCAGGGTGCCTCATAAAGAAGATGGTGTCGGTGAGCTCGGGGTAGAGCGCCCCTGCGACCTTGCCGGCGTAGCCGTGCTCCCCGAAAGCGTGGCCGTGATCCGAGAGCAGTATCAGCATGGTGTTGTCCAGGAGCCCAAGCCCCTGCGCTTTGTCGAGGAAGTGGCCAAGCCAGTGGTCGGTCATCGTCACCTCGGCGGAGTAGCGCGCGTGCATCCGCTCGAGCTGGCGCTCCGTGAGCCAGTCCGAGGGCCCGCTGCTCGAGGTGACTGGCTCGGGGCCGTCGTAGCCGTCGCTGTAGAGGTCGACGTACTTCTGCGGCGGGTCCCACGGCTCGTGCGGGTCGTAGTTATCGACGAACATGAAGAATGGCTGGCTCTCCTTCGCCATCTCGAGGTATTCCGCCGCCTTCGTGAACACCTGCGGGGCGAACCAGTCCTCCTCGGTCCGGCGGCCGACGGTGTTCGCGTAGTACTGGTGCATGATCTCCTCGGAGTGCGCAGCGCTCGGGCCGCCGATGAGGGTGTTTTCCATCTTCTTCTCGGAGGCCGGCGACTGTGGCCTGAAGAGATCTCTCTCCTGGCCCCTGATGAAGTCGAAGGCGTGGAAACCGCGGTGCATGTCGTAGAAAGGCCTGAACTGGTGCAGGGTGTCTGTGACCATCAGGTTGTAGAAGCCTTCACCGAGGAGGATCTCGGCGAGGGTAACCTGTCCTCTCGGGATAGGCTGCCAGCCCCAGAGGTTGACGTCCTCGTCGTACCACTTCTGCCAGTCCCTGAAAGGGAACGTCCTTATCCCCGTGTGGATAGCACGCCGCGCCAGGATGGTCGGCAGGGATTCGGGGTAGGAGCGGTCGAAGCGCAGGCTCTCCCCGGCGAGGGCGTCGAGGTTGGGGGTCTTTATCCAGTCGTTGCCGTACACGCCGAGGTGGTCTCTTCTCAGGCTGTCTATGATCACCACTATTACGTTCATTCTCGATCCCCCGCTCGGAAGGTACTCCTCGGGCACTTGTGTGAAGCTGTTGGCCAGGCTGCCGCATCCGGCCGCGCCGAGCATGGTAGCGCCGGCGGCCCCCGCGCCGGCCACCTTGAGAAAGTCCCTGCGCGTGAGGGTACGCTCCTTCACCCATTGCCTCCGGGCTTCACCCTACCGCCGCGCCCGGCGTACTTCCGTAGAGCACAGAGCGACTTCGTTTCCATTCACAAGGCCTTCCCTACTAAATCGAACCAGCCGCCGAAGATTGTAGCGAATAGCGCCCCTGTCCGCAGGACGCTCTCTCGAAGAGCACGGCCACGACACCCATTTTCGTCCCGGAACTCGCGCCGGACCGGCGGTTGGTCTAATGTATGCGCGGCAAACAACACTTGGCAAGGATGGGCATGCACTCAGACACAACAAGCGTGGAAAGTCCTCTCTCTGGAGCGGACCTCGTGAACTGGCTGGTCACGGGCGGCTGCGGTTTTATCGGTACGGCCTTGATCCGGTCTCTGGCGAAGGAAGGCGGCCACGCCATCAGGGTCGTCGATAACCTCTCTGTAGGGACACGAGAGGATCTGGCCGCCGCTGGGGACTTCGTCGAAGTATCGGCGGGGGAACTCGGGCCGATGGTCTCCGGCGAGCACCTCGAACTCGTCGCGGGCGACATAACGGACGACGACCTCGCGCTGCGCGCGGCCAAGGGCGCCGACGTCATCGTCCACTTCGCGGCGAATACGGGGGTCATGCCCTCGGTCGAGGACCCTCGGGGCGACTGCATGAGCAACGTCGTTGGCACGCTCAACTACCTCGAGGCGGCCAGGCACGCCGGCGTAGGACGCTTTATCTTCGCCTCCAGCGGCGGGACCATCATCGGCGAGGTCGAGCCACCCATCCACGAAGAGATGCCCCCGCATCCCGTCGCGCCCTACGGGGCGAGCAAGCTTGCGGGCGAGGGCTATTGCTCGGCATACTTCCGTACGTTCGGGGTCGAGAGTGTGACGCTGCGCTTCGGCAACGTCTACGGTCCCCTCTCAGGCCACAAGAACAGCGTCGTCGCGCGCTTTATCAAGAGGGCCGTTGAAGGGGAAGTGCTCGAGATATACGGCGACGGCACCCAGACCCGCGACTTCATCTACGTGGACGATCTGATCCGAGCTGTGCGGCTCTCGACAACCGTGGATGGCGTCGGCGGCGAGGTCTTCCAGATCGCCACGAACGCCGAGACGACGGTGCAGGAGCTGACGGACAGGCTCCTTCCCGCCCTCGCCGCCGCAGGTATAGATGGCATCGAGGTCCGCAAGACGGCCGCCCGCCGCGGGGAGGTGCGCCGCAACTACGCCGACACCTCGAAGGCACAGCGCATGCTCGGCTGGAAGGCCGAAGTCGGCCTCGACGAGGGACTGAAGCGCACCGTGGACTACTTCGTGAACGAGTAGTTCAGACGGCTAGCCGCCTGTGTCTCCCCGTCGTATCCACGTTAGAAGATAGAACACCCCCTGCGCCACGGAGGCGAAAAAAGTGCCGAGGGCCAGGGAGTAGGCGACCCTCTCGACGACACCGCCGCCCAACACCGTCAGACAGACGCTGCAAGCGAGCAGGCCGACGAACCATCCTAGTGCGGCGAGCCGGCCTTGCCCCAGGGCGAAGAGCCCCTGGTTGAGCGCGTCGGAGAAGAGGTAGAAGGCGGCCATCGTCGCCAGGGCAACGAGCACGGCCCGGCTCGCGTCGAACTCTGCGCCGGCGAAGAGCCTGAGCCCCCACCCGCCGAACATCCAGGTGCCGGCCACCATGAGGACTCCGACGAGGCCAACGACCCCGAGCGCCCTCGCTACAAAGCGATCGAAGGCCCTCCGGCCCTCGGTGGAGAGCACGCGGCTCGCGCGGGGCAGGAGCGCGCCTATGGCTGGGCTGAAGACGTACTGGGGGATGCGGGTGAGGATGAGTGCCGCCGCGAACAGGCCGACCTGCGCATCGGTGCCGTCGAGGAGCCGCGCGATGATCGGTCCCCCGTTCATCAGCGCCTGGGCGAAGGCCATGCACAAAAGCACGGGCCCGGCGAATCTGAGTGCGTTCCTCGCAGAGAAATCGTCGCCAGCGCGTTCGGGCGGGGCCACTGGCGCCGGCCTGACGGCCAGCACCCCGACGACGGGCGCGATCACGATGGCGATGGCAGGCCCGAAGACGCCCCACCCAAACGCGAGCAGCACGGCGGCGAGGAGCAGTCGTGCCGCCGACTCGGCCATGATCTGCACGCCAAGGCGAAGAGACTGCCTGTGCCCGTTGAAGATCCCCCGCCGGAAATATTCGGGCGCGTAGAAGATCACGGCCACGATGAATGCCGCCGTGAGCCACGAGTTACCGAAGAGCTCCTCGGTGAGCAGCGGGCTGGCGATCAACGCCACGCCGGCGAACGTCACGGCCAGGCCGACGTGCCAGCGCCGCACGGAGGAGACTACCGGTCCCCAGTCCATGCCCCGCGCCTCCCTTTCGGCGATGTAGTGTCCCAGGGTCTGCGTGCCGCCGATCCAGAGCACCTGGACCGTGAGAAAGGTCGCTGACCAGAGCAGCGTAAGCGGCGCTGCGCCGGCCTTCCCGAGTACGTGGAACGAGGCGCTCTGGAAGGCGTAGGTCAACACCCCGGCGACGAAGAAGGAGCCAGCGATGTAAGCGCTTCCCGCTCCCGCGCTTTGCCGTGTTTTCAAGCTGTTCAGCATTTCAGGTTTCGCGGTCGGAGCACACTCCCCAAGAGTAGGTGCTCCTCTAGTATTCTCTCAAGCGCACGAGCGTCTCACCACACTACAAATAGCAGACCAGCTGACAAGCGGAGGCCTGAAAGGCCGAAGCGTGCTGAATTGCTGACAAGCTCTACCTCAGCCACGTCGAGATAATCACCCTGAAGACCCCGAGAGGGTAAGCCAGCTTCGCTGGTTTCTTCGTCTCGCCCGCGGCGCGGCTCATCATCGAGACGGGGACTTGTTCGAAGCGCAGCTTGTGCTTGAGGCCTTCTAGGATGATCTCGTTGGCGTTGAAGCGGTCCTCGCGCAGGTTCAACTTGTGGAGCTCCGAGACCCTTATAGCGCGGTAGCCGTTCGTACAGTCGGAGACCTTAACTCCGGTGAGCAGCGAGATCATGCGCGAGAAGAAGACCACCCCGATGTGGCGGACGCTCCCTGATTCTTCGTAGAAGCCCATGAAGCGGGAGCCGAGCACGAAGTCGGCCTTCCCCTCGATGATAGGCTTCACTAGACGGTCGAGTTCCTCCGGTTTGTACTGCCCGTCGGCGTCGAGGTTGACGACGACCTGGGACTTTTCGGTCTGCGCTATCGCGAAGCCCGTCCTGAGGGCGTCACCCTGGCCCCGGTTGACCACGTGGGTAACCACGGGTACGCCCTCAGCCCTGGCGATAATCGCCGTCGCGTCGGTCGAGCCGTCGTCCACGACGACCGTCTTCACCTCGTGGTCATTGACCTCGGTGGGAATGCGACGCAGCACCTCCTTGATGCCACCCTCCTCGTCGTAGGCTGGCACGATTATCAGCACCTCGCCGGGGTGTCCCTCGGCCCTCTCCTCGGGCGAGAGGTACTTCTCGGAATACTCCCTCACGGCGAGGCCGGTGACGATCTCGCCGCTGCGGCGTCCGGCCTCCCTTACGCGTCCCAGCAAATTCAAGAACAGCGCGAAGAGCAAGAGGTTGGCGAGCCCGAGCAGGGCGAAGGCCCGGTTCTCGAGGCCGAGCAGGCGGCTGATCGGCTCGAAGATCTGGGGGATAACCGAGACCAGCGCGACGCCGAGGGCGATCAGGAGCGAGATGAGCAGGTCGAGCCTGCTCCCTCCTCCGCGGTACCGGTAGACGCCGTACGCCGTGAACAGCAGCGCTATGACAACGCCGGCGATGCTTATGTGTTCGCCCTGCAGCATCAGAACTTGCTAGGCTCCGCGGGGGCCTTGTTGATGCGCTGCTTTGCCTTGCCCGTCTTCCAGCTCACGCTCGGCATCACCACCTCCGGGTCTATTCCGTTCCAATGCTTTGGAGCCGCGTGGTACAAAGATAGGTTCACGATGCTTACCGGTGGACCTCCTGCTGGTGTACGCTCTCCTCTCGCGGCCTCCACAGCGAAGTTGAGGGAATCTTCGAGATGTCGCAGCGGTGGGCGTACTTACTGGCTATCTCGGTGACCTCCTCTAGCAGCCCGTCGCTCAGGGTTATCGGTTGCAGGCCTAGGTCCAGGAAGCGATCGTTGCGAACGTGCAGATCGTTCTCGGCGGCCTCGTTGCGCGGGTTCTGCACGTAGTCTATCTCGGCGCCCGTGCGCTCGGAGACCAGCCTGGCAAGGTCGCGCAAACGGTGGGTCTCGGTCATCTGGTTGTAGACGTTGACGCGGTCGCCCTTCTCGGGCGGGTTCTCCAGGGCGAGCTGTATGCAGCGCACGGTATCCTGGATGTGGATGAAGGCGCGGGTCTGGCCGCCCGTGCCGTGGACCGTGAGCGGGTAGCCCACGGCGGCCTGCATCAGGAAGCGGTTGAGGACGGTGCCGTAGTCGCCGTCGTAGTCGAAGCGATTTATGAGGCGCTCGTCCAGTTTGGTCTCAACGGTCTGGGTTCCCCACACGATGCCCTGGTGCAGGTCGGTGACGCGCGTCAGGTCGTTCTTGTTGTAGTAGGCGAACAGGAGTTGATCCTGGGTCTTGGTCATGTGGTAGATGCTGCCAGGGTTCGGCGGGTAGAGTATCTCCTGCTCCACCAGTTCGCCCTCTTCGGTCTCGACCTTGACCGTCAGATACCCCTCGGGGATCCGCATCCCCGCCGTGCCGTATCCGTAGACGCCCATGGTCCCCAGATGCACCACGTGGGTGTCGAGCCCGCTCTCGGTGATCGCCGCCAGCAGGTTGTTGGTCGCGTTGAGGTTGTTGTCCACGGTGTAGCGCTTGTGGTAGCTGGACTTCATCGAGTAGGGAGCGGCCCGCTGCTCGGCGAAGTGGATGACTGCGTCGGGCTGCCACTCGAGGAGCAGGTCCAGAAGCTGGCGGTAGTTCTCGGCGACGTTGATGTTGTAGAAGCCTATCCGGTTGCCGGTCAGCTCCTCCCAGACGCCAAGGCGCTCGCCGATGGGCCGGATCGGGGTGAGGGACTCGCATTCCAGCTCGACGTCGATCTTGCGCCGGGAGAGGTTGTCTACTATGGCTACCTCGTATCCTTGCGCCGAGAGGTGCAGCGAGGTGGGCCAGCCGCAGAAGCCGTCGCCGCCTAGAACGAGTACCTTCATTACACGCGCTCCCTTCTTGCTCTACGTTAAGTCTATCTTGCGGTCAAGATCCAACCCGAACCGAACGTGCCAGCCAGCGATTGTAACGGGAAAGCGGTTGAACGAATACCAAATCGATGTAAACGCTCTGTTCCACTTCCCCTGCGGTCCGGCACGCCGGCTTTGCTGGTTCGCCTCCTGGCATAGCTCCGACAACGCATCAGGTAGCATACCCGGTGGACGCTATATTAACGCAGATTAATGGAAATTAACATCGATGGCCCACCTGGGTACAATAGCCCTCGCCCGGAAGATCGGCAAAGGACGTCTTTAGAACGTGGCACAGGAACAGGACAAGACGACTTCTCCGTCTGAGGATGCGTCTCCCGTGGGAGAGGGACGTCTACGCAAGGCCGGTGTCTTGCTTGCCGGGCTAGGGGTCTTCGTGCTCGCCTTGACCCTCTACATCAGAACCCTGGCGCCCACGGTCCTCTACCTACAAGAGCCCAAGCTGCTCGACGCGGTGATGTTGCAGATGCAGGTCTCGGTGCTTGGCATCACGCACCCTACCGGTTACCCAACCTACCTGATGCTGACGCACCTTTTCACCTATCTGCCTTTCGGGGATCCCGCCTACCGCGTGAACCTCGGCTCCGCCGTCTACGCGGCGCTGGCAGTGGCAGCTGTCTACGTGGCTGGGCTCCTGCTCAGCCGGCGGGTGGTGGCTGCGGCGTCCGGATCTCTGGCCTTCGGGCTCGGGACTGCCCTCTGGTCCCAGGCTGTTATCGCGGAGGTCTACACCCTGAACGCCCTGCTCGTTTCCATCACCATCGTTGTCCTGCTACTCTGGCGCGAGTACCGCAAAGACCGTTACCTGATGCTCTCGGCCTTGCTGGTGGGACTCTGCCTGACCAACCACCTCACCAGCGGACTGCTCTTGCCGGCAAGTCTTCTCTTCATTGCCCTCGTAGACGGGCGCAAGCTGGTCGACGTCAGGCTCGTTCTGAAGGGCGCTGGGCTGTTCCTGCTCGGGCTCACGCCCTATCTATACCTGCCCATCAGGGCCGCGATGGACCCGCCGATGGATGCGAACAACCCCACCAACTTCGGGCGTTTCTGGTATGTGATCAGCGGGGGGAACCTGACCGGCTCGTTCTTCTCCTTCGGGCCCTCGGAGTTACCGGGAAGGATGACCTTCTACCTGGAGCACCTGCTCGACAACACTCACCTTCTAGTGGCTATGGTCGCGTTGACGGGCGCAGTCGTAATACTCAAAAAGGACCGCGCGGTGGGGATATTCCTCGGGTTTCTCTTCTTCGGCTGGCTCTTTCATGCCGTCGAGAACAACATCCCCGACGTCGACCTCTACTTTATCCCGACCTACCTCGTACTCTCGCTGTGGGCTGCTGCCGGGTTCGGGATGCTGCTCGCCGAGGTCGAATCTTTCGTCTCCGGCTTCGCGAGGGTGACGAAAGGGGCTGTCCTCGGCGCGCTCTCGGCGATGCTGCTGCTCTTACCGCTGCTCGGCGTAGCCGGGACCTACGCGAAGGTCGACATGAGCGGCGTCTACAGGGGCCGCAAAGAGATCGAAGCCGTGGCCGATAACGCAGCGCCGAACGCGACGATCCTGCACCACAGGAGCAGTATGTGGTACATGGTGCTCGTCGAGCGGCGCCGCAGGGACCTGACCATAGTCGACCCGTTCTTCCACAACAAAGAAGTCTCTTACGCCGACATAGTCTGGCCCGACGACCTAGACCTCGCGACAACGGACCGTCGCTACGGGACCGACGATCTCTCCGGGGTGACCACAGCCAAGAAGGCCGCGAAAGAGGGTCGTGTCTACGTCCTCGCCCAGGGGGCCACGAACCCCGAGCGCTTCCAGAACGCCGGCTTCGAGGTGGTCCCCGTAGTAGAAGGCCTCCTCTACGAGCTGGCACCTTCAGGCACAGAACCCTACGCTCGAACCGACGGTTAGCCACCCTCCGGTTTGACGGTCTCCTGTTCTTTGCTCTCCGCCAGGCGACATTCCGCAGCGGAGCACTGCCTGAGCGGATCTAGTTGCGCCTCGAGTCGCTTCTTGAGCTCCGGCGAGGCGGTCGCATACTCGTTGCGCAGCTGATAAGGGTCTTTCCTCAAGTCGTACAGTTCGTGCTCGCCGGTCTTGTATTCGACGTAGAGGTAGTTTCTCGTACGGAGACCTTTGAGCCATGGCCTGCCCCACTCCTCGCTCAATTGTGCGCTCGCGGCCGAGGTCCGCCGCCAGTTGTTTGGCAGCGGATCACCCGTAAGCAGCGGCGCCACGGTGCTCTCGTTGATAAAGGGGGGCTGTGGCACCCCGCTCCGCTCGGCGACGGACTCGATAACGAAGCGCTGACGCCAGTCTTTGAGGGGCGTGGGATCGTCCGTGAGCAACGGCTCAAAGGAGCGTCCGTCAACAAAGGACGGCGTCCTGGCCCCCGCGAGGTCGGCGAAGGTCGGTGCGAGGTCATTGTTGAGCACCATGTGTTGCAGAGCCCTGCCTTCAGGCACGCCAGGGCCACGTACGATGAGCGGTACACGGATGTCCTCTTCGTAGGGCGTCCACTTTCCGGCACCGAGCCTGTGCTGGCCAAGGTGGAAGCCGTTGTCCGAGGTGAATACTATGTAGGTTTTATCCAACTCGCCGCTGTCGTGCAGCGCTCCTATGAGGTCTCCTATCATGTCGTCCACGGAGAGCATGGACTGTAACCTCTTGCGATGGAGCTCTTCCATGTATTTCTTCTGCTCCAGGCTCAACGGGGGGTTGTCGCTTACCCAAGCGGGCTTGTCGGAGACATCCCTCTCATCGAACGAGGGCGGATGCGGCAGCGAGACATCGGGGTAGGCGTTCTCATCCTTTGGGGCGGGGGTGGCGGGCTGGTGGGGGGCCTTGGTGCCGATCCACATCAGGAAGGGCCTGTCCGCCGTGAAGAACGGCGGGTCGGCCCCGGCCGTGCGCGTGATGTAGTCGGTGGCCTTCTCCGAGATCACGTCGGTCGCGTAGTAGGACTCGGGGGCGTAGTCTACGAGATGGCCGTTCTCGTTGAACGTGTGGCTGAGGAAGTTGCCGGTCACCGCGTACCATTCGTCCCACCCGGGAGGGATATAGGTCTCGTCGTAGCCGTTGAGATACTTCCCGAAGAAGGCCGTCCTGTAGCCCTGCTCCTTGACCCAGGTCGCCATGGTCGAGTTCTCGTGTCCCAGGAAGCGGAACTTCTCCGCCCCTCCGAGCGGAGGCTCGTTGCTCAGGATCTGGTGGTTGTGGGTGTACTGGCCGCGCAGGATAGTGGCCCTGCTGGGACAGCACAGGGAGTTGGTCACGAACGCGTTTTCGAAGGTCGTGCCCTTGTCTATTAGCAGCGACTTTATGTTAGGCATGTGTCGGAGCGTGTCCTGGTTCAGATCTTCCGCGGCCAGGTCGTCGGTGAGGACTACGATCACGTTCGCGGGTTTCGGCTCCTGCTCCTCGGGTTGCTTCCCCTGGGCCGAGGGGAAGCAGGCGGAGAGTGCCCAGGCCATGGCCAGCCCGAGGAGCGCGTAGAGAGCTACTACGAGTATTCTTCTGGTCTGATCCACTGCCATCACGTCCGCATTGCCAGACGGTACCATGAGGGCGCCGTCTCGACATCCTTTAGCTATACCCCAAAGAGGGTCCTCGGAAGCATCTTCGAGTCGCTCGACCTTCCTGGTCTGTGTTTCCTTCAGGTTAAGTGTTATACATTCCCGCGATGATCGAGTCCACTACCAGAAGACCGGCGCGGCGCACGGAGCCGGAACGAGAGCAGGCTCCAGGCGTTCCCGGAGGCCGGTCGGAGGCAAGCTCGACGCTCCTTTCGGACCCGGATTCGAACGGGGCGCTACGGACCGGCTCTCGTGGAGCGGCGTTTGATCTCTGACCTGCTCCAGACTCTCCCGGCGGCCTTCCTGATCGGTGTTCTGCCCGGGTGGTTCTGGACGCGGTGTCTGCTGGCATCGGGGGACCGGGCCGAGCAGTTCGTCTACGCCATTGCGCTCTCCATCACGCTCGTACCAGCGGTCGCGCTCTCGCAGACTTATCTCTTTGCGACGGGCGTCACTCTCGCGGTGACCCTCGTCTCTGTGGCGCTCGTATTCCTGGCGGGTCTGGCCGCCTACCTGCTGTTCGGGCCGGCCAAGGGACCTGAGGAGCCCCTATCTCGTCCGCCTTCGTCCCCCGGCTTTCCCACGCTCGCACCCCTCGCCGCTGCCCTCGCGCTGGCTCTCTTGATGTTCCTAGGAGTGGCGCCCGGCGGGTGGTTGATGATCCCGATAGCGGTCCTTGTACTCGCCGCGGGGATCGCCTACTGGTCGACGTCGAATACGCCCCCCCCCGAAGATAGCAGACGCGTCCCCGCGGCGGCGCGCTACGCGCTGCTCTCGGTGGTGCTCGTCCTCGTGCTCGCGCGCGGCTACCTCGGCCCGATCGTAAACGGCTGGCCCTTCCCCAGGGGCGTGGACCGCTACGAGCACGCGGTGATGGCCGGGATGATGATGAGGGAGGGGTCCAATGAGTCGTTCATGCTGTACCCACCCGGCTTCCACCTCCTTACCGCCATGATCTCGCGCCTCAGCGGCTTCGAGCCGCTCGAGGTCTTCCCGATCCTTGCCCCCACGCTCCCTTTGATGGGTGCTCTGGCGTGTTACGCGCTTGCGCAACGCCTCTGGGGCTTTGAGTACGGGTTAGCCGCGGCCCTCACCTCTGGCCTGCTCCTCGGCGGCACGTACCTGCACTTCGAGGAGGCCCGCTACCCGAACTTCATAGGGGAGTATTTCCTGATCGTGCTGGCCATAGCCGCCCTGGTCGGGATGTACGCCTCGCCGTCGGCGCGCGCTGGCCTCTTGCTGGCGCTACTCGGCTCCTCGACGGTCCTCTACCACCAGATAGCGGGCTACAGTCTCGCCGTGCTACTCGGATGCGTATGCGTTCTCTTCCTGCCTTACCTGCTCCTTCGGGACCGCAAGAAAGGGATATACCTCACGCTCGCACTCGCGCTCCTGGGCCTCCTCTCCGTGATCTATGCCTGGGACACCTACGACCTGCCTAGTCTGGTGGCAGGGATGCTCGGCGGGTCGGAGACGGGGAGAGGAGGTGAGGCCGTGGCGATGGCGATAGGAACCAAGCCGGCGAACGGTCCCGGACACTTCCTTGCGACGATGTCACCCCCCGTACTCTGGCTCGGCCTGTTCGGCCTGTCGCTCATGCTCGCAGGAGGTAAGAACGCGATGGGTACGCCCGACATCCTTGCGCGCCTCACCCTGCTGGTGTGGACCCTGCTTCTGTTCTTCGGCAGCCTGACCTCATACAGCGGCTTCCCCGACCGCTTCGAGCGCGACCTCGGCGTTCCACTGTCGTTGCTCGCAGCCTTCGCCCTCATAACCTTGCTGCGGTCGTCACCCCGGTCGGGCGGAAGTACCGTCAATGTAGTGGCCCTGCTCGCTGTCACCCTCTCGGTTACCCTCGTGGGTGCGCAATCCGTCCTGAGCCTGGAGCAAGCCGCAGGACCTAGCACGCGCCTCAAAGACAGTCCGCCTCCGGCCGAGGTCGTCGCCGCCGGTGAGTGGCTCGGGCGACACAATGACGGAGGAAGCATAGTCGCGACTCCTTACCTCGACTACGTCCCGAGCCGGGCCATGCTCGCGATGGGCGGGTACACGCGGATGCAATCCTACGACGCGGCCAGGATAAAGCGCGCAAGGGACCTCCCGCCCTTCGGGGCCCCTCCGCTGTGGGACGCGTTGTGGGTGCTACAGCACCCTGAGGACGGACGTACCGCACAGCTCCTGGAGAAGAACGAAGTACATTACGTCGTGTTCCACAAGCGTTATCCGTGGATAGACTGGCGTCCTTTCGCACTGCAGAGGGACCTCTACAGGCCGGTCTACGAAAACGACAGCGTCATCATCTTCGCGCCTCGCCAGGACTAGCGACTACCGAGGCCGGACCGCGCAAAGTTAAGCGGGTGTAAAAGCCTTGTAAAGAGTTGGTTCAATGCCCCCTTTATCGTGGCTGGCGGGTAGCGGTTCGGGATGACGTTGCTAATCTATCCCGCTTGCGTTGGCCGAGGGACAAGCGAAGAGTGTAGCGTGCTCTTCGACCTGATCCTGGCCCTGCTCGCTGCGCTCGTCGTCGCCGTGGTGCCAGGGTGGTTCTGGGCCGGACTGCTGCGCGCCTCAGAGGACTACGCCGAGCGGCTTACCTACTCGGCGGCACTCTCGATGGCGCTGCTTCCCGCCGTGGCGCTGATACCGACGCGTGTTCTGGGGATGGGCGTAACGCTCCCCGTGGCCTTCGTATGCGCGCTCGTGGTGTTCCTGGCCGGTCTCGGGGCTTACCTCCGCTTCGGTGCTGCCAAAGGAGAAGATGGGCCAATCCTCTCCGTACCCGTACCAGCCCTCGGCTTGCCCGCGCTGGTGCTGCTCGTGCCCGCGTTCGGCCTCGCGCTCGAGTCGATTATCGGGGGGCTCCCAGGCCAGCGGGTCCTTGTATTGGTCGCGCTGCTCGTACTCGCGGCGGGGTTGACCCACCTCTTTGTGTCCAGCCGTAAGGTCGAACTGTCTTCGGGGATAGACGAAGAGGAGGCGCCTGAGGCTCCCGCCTTCCCTGGACCTCTCTTGCGCCGGCTCCTGTTTCCCGCCGTGCTCTCTCTGGCGCTGGTACGCGGCTACGCTGGCCCCGTGTTGCACGACTGGCCTTTTATTCGGGGCGTGGACCACTACTCCCACGCCGTGATGGCGGACAGGATGATGACCGTGGGGAAGGTAGAACCTTATCTCATCTACCCCCCTGGCTTCCACACGATGACCGCTGGAGTCTCGCGCCTCAGCGGCCTCGAGCCGCTGGAGATCTTCCCCGTCCTCGGTCCCGCCCTCCTCCTGCTGCCGACCCTGGCCCTCTATGTTCTCGCGAAGCGTCTGTGGGGTTGGGAGTACGGCGTGGCCGCTGCGCTCCTCTCGGTGCTACTCGGTGGCACCTACTACTACTTCAACGACGCGATGTACCCGAACCTCGTGACCTCGCAGTTCCTTATGGTCCTCGCCCTCGCTTCCCTCGTTGGCGTCTACTCGGCTCCATCGGTGCGTAACGGACTCCTGCTGGCGCTTCTCGGCTCTTCGGTCATCCTCTACCACCCCGTCGCGAGCATGTACCTTGCTGTCCTGTTGGCGCTGGTCGGGGCGTACTTCGTTCTACCTCTGCTGTCCCGCCACAGGAGGACCGGTGTGGCGCTCCTGCTCTCGCTCACGCTCCTCGGTGCTCTCTCCGTCCTGTACGCGTGGAACACCTACGATCTCGGAGGGGCGCTGGTCGGCGGCCAGGGGGAGAGCGCAACGGGCGACGCCGTCGAGATGGCGGTGGGCACGCAGGTACCGTATGAGATCGGCTTGTTGACCGAGAACTTGATCTCGCAACCCGTGGCCTGGCTCGGCCTGCTCGGAGTATTCCTGCTGGCGGACGAAGGAAGGAGGCGGATGGGCCTGCCGGCGGCGGTAGCGCACTTCACACTGTTCCTGTGGGCCGCGCTGCTGTTCTTCGGCAGCCGCACGTCGCTGACCGGCTTCCCCCAGCGCTTCGGGCGCGACCTCGGAGTACCCCTGGCCCTGCTAGGGGCCCTTGCCCTCGTAACCATCTTACGGTCCCTCTGGAGCCGTGGGCGTGTCGCCTCCGTGTTCGTTACCTGCGTCGCCGCTCTGCTCACCGTGGCTCAGGTGGGCGTGCACGCGGCGCGTGGCCTGCACTGGTCCTCGAGTCCCAGCATCCAGATGACGATGACGCCACAGATCGCCGCCGCCGGCGAGTGGCTGGAGGGCCACAACACAGGCGGCAACATCGTCGTGAGCCCACACTTCAACCAGGTTCCGAGCCGCATGATGCTGGCAATGGGCCACTACTCGGCTCTCCAGTCCTTCGAGCCTGTCCAGGTCGAGAACCCAAGGGACCTTCCACCCACGGGACCAGGACCACTGTGGGACGTTCTCTGGGTCGTGACGCACCCTGACAACCAACGGACGGACCGTATCCTCAGCACCTACGACGTACGCTACATCGTGCTCTACAAGAACATGCCTGACAGGCCGACACATGATTACTGGCCCCCCTTCGAGGATCGCCCGAACCTGTACAGGACGGCCTTCGAGAACAGGGACGTCCTGATCGTCGAGAGGCGCTGATCTCCCAGATAAGAAGCAGGCGCGGCTATAATCCCCTCCGCGGCTTCGCAAGAGATCCAGGACCGGCGATGGAGTACGAGAAAGAGAACAGGAAGAGCAGTGGTGTAGCTTTCGTGCTCGCGGTCTACGCCGCGAGCCGCCTTCTCTACCTGATCTCCGGCTCCCTGCTCGCCAGGGTCGTGCCGACTTCCAGCTTCCAGAGGGTAACGTTGGATGTGCCTTCCGGGAGTATGAACATCTGGTCGCACTGGGATGGCGAGCACTACGCGGCATTGGCCATGGGCGGGTACCTCAATCCCCCAGACAGCGTCTCCCCGGCTTTCTTCCCACTTTACCCGCTGCTCATGAGGTCCTTCGCGGATCTCTTCGGCGGTCCTATCTCGAAGGAAGTCCTCTCCGTCTGGGGCCCCCTCCTCTCCCTTCTATTTCTGCCCTTCGCCCTCTACTTTATCTACCAGATAGCCCTGGATGAATTCGATGAGAGGGTGGCGAAGGGTACCGTCCTTATCCTCGCCTTCTTCCCGACGACCTTCTTCCTCAACGCCGCATATACGGAGAGCCTGTTCCTCGCTCTGTCCGCCGGGGCGCTGTGGGCTGTGAGGGTAAGGAAGGACCTGCTGGTCGCGTGCGTTCTGGCCGCTCTCGCGGGGGCTACGCGCAACGTGGGGGTGTTTCTGGTGGTGCCTCTAGTGTATGAGTGGATAAAGGACATAGAGAGTCTTCGTTGGCGGGGGATCTATCTGTTGCTGGTCCCGGGGGGGCTGTTCGCATACATGGGATATCTGTGGGTGCGGTTCGGTGACCCTCTGCTCTTCTACTCTGCGCAGGAGAGTTGGGGAAGGCAGGCTACAGGGCCGCTCGACACCGCGAGTAGAGCCCTGGGGTCGGCCTCCGAAGGAGCGGGCAGGCTCCTCGATCCTGGTCTCTGGGCGAATCCCGCTCTCGGGAACGTGGCGGACCACCTCGCCGGGGCTGGTAACTTCTTCAACCTGGCCTTCTTCGTCTTCGCCGTGGTCGTGTTGCTTGCGGGGTTAAGAGACCTGCCCGTATCCCTGACCGCCTACGGCCTGCTACTCGTCGCCCCCGCCACACTCTTCGGGACTCCCGAGAGCCCGCTGATGGGTACCCCGCGTTACGTGCTCGTCGCTTTCCCCGTCTTTATCGTGCTCGGGCTCCTGTTCAGGAACAGACTGCTCTTCGGCGGATGGCTGGCCCTGAGCACACTCGTATCCCTGGCACTGTGCGCGCTCTTCGTGAGCTGGCGGTTCGTCGCATGATAGCGGGATAGGGAAGGGGCCTTACCTATTCCTTTATCAGCACGCGCCCTGCGGCCTTCGCTTGTCAGCATGTCAGCACGCCGCCAGGCTTCGCCAGGCGGCTTGTCAGCATGTCAGCCAGATCTTGCACACGCGAAAGCTGAATTGCTGACAAGCGCCCGCAGGGCGCGTGCTGAAATGCTTGTCGTGCATAAGGCTCTCAAGCCTTATGCACGGCGCTGTCAGGCCGCGTAGATAGTCTCACAGGTACGCGAGACGTAGTCCTCCATGTCAACGCTTGCCGCGTCGTCGCCCGGGCCGCAGTCTACGTAGTCCCTCTCGCCATCCTTGGTCTCGAAGAAGTCGTCCCCCGTACCGCCGAGCAATGCGTCGCTGCCCTGGCCACCGTAGAGCTCGTCGTCGCCACCGCCGCCGGAGAGCCCATCTTTGCCGGCGAGGCCAAGGATTCTATCTTCCCCCCCGAACCCAGCAATCCGGTCGTCCAGGTCCGAGCCTCGTAGAGCGTCGTCGCCGCGCCCGCCCAACTCGGCACCGGCGAGCGCGTCACCGGCGGCCAGGGAGAGCAACAGTAATCCGACCACCACTACAAGCACCCCGAACTGGCGCATGCCTTTCCCCCCAGGAGGGGACTCCATGCGGTGCCTGGGAGGGAGCGCCGCCGGTCGGAACGGCTTCTTAAGGCTCACGCCAGGCCAATGAACGGCCGGATCTGTGGTGGCAGGAGTTCCATATACAGGGATTCTACGAACCGGTGTGCGGTCCGTGGTTACAGCGAGGAAACTTCCGGCTTAAATCTTGGTTAAACTCAAGACGGAACGCATGCGGTGGAGTCCAGCTTCTCTCTGTCGCGGCGTCCTCTATAATGGCCCGAGCGTGTTTGGTGGGAAACGTCTTGGGGGGAGGAGGTGTCGGGATGGCGGAGAGGGAGTTCAGACTACCTGGCTCTACCTATGAGGATCTGGTCAACATCATCGTGGCTTACGGGACCCGCGATGAGGCGACGAGTAGCGGGGACGTTGGCAAGCTAGACTCGGTGCACCAGTCGAGCGTCAGCCGCAACAACGCCTTCCTTACGGAGATCGGAGTTCTACAGGGAGAGAGCAAGAAGCTGATCACACGCCGCGGGCGCTCTCTGGCCGTGGCGCTGGCGCGCAAGGATAGGGCCGAGGTCAGGAGCAACTGGCGCGCTATAGTCGCGGCCAGCGAGTTCTTGCAGAACGTGGTCTCAGCCGTGAAGCTGCGTGAGGGGATGCTCTACCCCACCGTCCAGGCCTACATAGCGCACGCCGCGGGCCAACCACGCAACAAGCCCGTGATGAACGGCGCAGGAGCTATCATCGAGATACTCAAGGCCTCGGGTATGCTGAAAGAGGAGGCCGGAGAGCTGGTCGCCACCTTCGACGAGCGACCGGAAGACGTCGTCCTCGAGGGCGGTTCGCCCGCGCAAGCCTCAGATACAAAGGAACCCGTAATCACCGTGGGCGAGGCCGCAGGAACGTCCGCTGGTGCGCCTGCGGGCACTTCCCCTACCGTAAGCATCCACATCCAGGTCAGATGTGCGCCTGATGAGATCGATGACCTCGCCCCGCGGCTGAAGGCCCTGATCAGGGAGCTCTCTACAGAACCCTAGCGCACACCGAGAGGAGGTCAGAGAGTTGGACGTCTTCCATAGCCTTGTGTTCTCCTTCGATACAGAACGTCGAGAAGGGCTTGCACTCGGGGTAGAGTTCGATCCAGTTTGCGGCCCGCTCCCTGACCGTAGCGGTTACGCGGCTGCAAATCACCAGGTCGGGTACCAGGCGCGCTACCTCCCCATCCAGGGCCTCAGGGTCAGCCTCCCATACCTCGACGCCAGGATGTAGCTCCCTGAAAACGATGGCGATCGTCTGGCGATACGAGGTAAGTTCGTTGGCCACGAGTATGCGTCTTGCGTCCATACCAGAATGGTGACTCCAGGGAAGACTCTCAGCATCGCGAGAACAGGGGATATTTTTCTAGCCTCATTGGGCTAGTTCGTCCCTGCCAGTTCTTCGGCCTTGTCCACGATGGAGAGCAGATCGGGGAGTTGGATCTCGGTGTACTCCGTGCGCCTGCCGCCGATGCTCGCCACCGAGTACGCGGCGTTATCGGGGTAGAGTTCTACCCACACCCTGACCCCGCCTTTGAGAGCGTCCGTGGCCTTGCTGCATATGACCATGTCGGGAGAGAAGCGCTCTATAGAAGGATCGAGGGCGCTCGGCTCTACGGTCTCTATCTCGACCTCGGGGCGTAGCTGGCTGATGACGGCCGCTATGCCCTCGCGGTAGGCGCGCGGCTCGTTGGCCATCAAGACCCGCGGCCTGCCCCCTCGGCGACGCGCAGAGGCCGCCTCCGCTGCAGGGCCTTTGGAGCGGTTATCGGGCGGCTTCGGCAAGAAGCTCGTGTCTCCTCGGCTAGCTCCGTGCTGTGAACCGTCCTCCGCGGCCATCGACACGAACGCCCTTGATTCTAGCACGGGG
Source organism: uncultured Rubrobacteraceae bacterium (assembly GCA_902806095.1). Taxonomy (GTDB): domain Bacteria; phylum Actinomycetota; class Rubrobacteria; order Rubrobacterales; family Rubrobacteraceae; genus Rubrobacter_D. The sequence goes on along the minus strand of CADCVF010000024.1, from coordinate 149,821 downwards.
CGTCTCACAAAAGGTCGGGAGCCTGAGACATCGCCCGCCGCGAAGGTCCTGAGATGAGGGCCACTGGCACCTACCGGATCTCGACCAGGCCGTGGCGGGCTGCGAACACCAGGGCCTGTAGTCTGGAGTGGACATCGAGCTTGCCTAGTATGTTGACCATGTGGGTGCGTTCGGTCTCCACAGTGATATGTAGCTTCTCAGCGATGTCTTTGCTGTCGAGGCCCTCGCCGAGGGCCCGAAGCACCTGTTTTTCGCGGGGAGTAAGCTTCTCTATGGTCCTCTGGGCTTCGTACTCCTCCTGACGCTTGCGGCTGACCATTCGCAGCATCGCTATGACCTCTGCCGGTGAGAGCAGTGCCTCCCCTGACTTGAGGCGGCGCACGGCCTCGACGACCTCGCCTATCGCGGCGGACTTGTGCAGCACGCCTGAGGCGCCGGCCTCGACGGCCCGGGCGAAGCGGGCCGGTTCCAGGCTGGCGCTCAGGACGAGCGTCACCACGTCGGGACGAGAAGCCAGCTCTTCGATCAGCTCGAACCCATCTCCGTCCGGTAACGCGAGGTCTACGACCGCGACGTCCATCCCGTCAGGCTCCTTACGCATGAACGCTCGCGCCTCGGCCAGAGAGCCTGCCTGGCCCGTCACGACGAACTCCTGCTCTCGCTCGAACATGAATGCCAGCGCCTGACGGAACGACGCGTGGTCCTCGACGAGCAAGATACGGGTCGAATACTCCCTGGTGTGATTCTCTATGACAGCCACCCTTCTAACGCCACGATGCCTGTGCACCATCTTACATCAGCCCGGGTGGGCTGAGATGGCGCTATGGTGCCGCTAACCCTTGACCAGGCGGGAGACAGGTATCGAGAAGCGCACCCGCGTCCCCTCACCCGGCGCGCTATCCAGGTCGAGCTCCCCGCCGAGCTCGAGCGCCCGGTGCTTCATGGACTGCTGCCCTATTCCCGGCCGAGCACTCCCTGCGTCGAACCCGCGCCCGTCGTCGAACACCTCGATGAAGGCGAGCATACCGTCGAACCCCAACTCTACCCTCACATGAGTGGCCTTGGCGTGGCGGCGGACGTTCGTGAGCGCCTCCTGGACCAGACGCGTGAGCTCCTGGCCCGTTTTACCAGGGAGCCTGGCCGGAAAATCTTCCTCTACTACCAGCTCGAGTTCGTACCTCCCACGGGCCATCCTTCGGTTCAGGTCAACGAGGTTCTCGAGCGAGGAGACTAGCGAGCGGTCCAGCGTCTCTTTGAGGCGAAGCTCGAAGATGGCGCCGCGTAGCCCCTCTACGGAACGCTTGAGGGCTTCGGCCGTATCCTCCAGGGCCGGGTCGTCCCCCGAGACGACCTGCATGATCTGTATCTCCTGCAGCGCGTAGACTATGTCCTGGAGGGTGCTGTCGTGGAGCTCCCTGGCTAGCCTGTTGCGTTCGGCTTCCCTGATCTCCTCCAGCATGCGCTCAGCCCGCTTGCGCTCCGTCACATCGTGGGCGACGACGCACATGGCCTTTTCACCATTGTAGGGTACGGCGCTCACGTTGACCTCGACGTCAGCCAGCGAGCCGTCCTTGCGACGGTACTGCCTCTCACCGAGGGAGCGGTGTCCCTCCTCCATGATACGTACGATGTTGAGGTCTATGCTCTTCTGATCGTGGGCGACGATGTCATAGAGCGTCATCTCTTGCAGCTCGTCGTCCGTGTAGCCGAGCGAGCGGAGGAGGGCGTCGTTGGCATCGAGCACGCGCCTACTCTTCACGTCTACGAGGAAGATGTTCTCCTCCGCCTGCTCGACGACCGTGCGGTAGAGCTCCTCGCTCTGCCTCAGGGCCTCCTCCTGGTGCTTGCGCTCTGTCAGGTCTATCACGGAGGTTACCCTGATGCGGCGCCCGGAATAGGGCAGGTGCCTCGGCCTTATCTCTATGGGGAATACGGTGCCGTCTCTCTTGAGGCCCACTGACTCGTATGGCCTGGTGTCCTCATCGGAGATACGGCGCCTCACCGTCTGCCTGTGCTCTGGCGGCGTGAGCACGATGGCATCCTTGCCGACCAGCTCGCCCAGGTCGTAGCCGAACATCTCGGTCAGGCTGCGGTTGGCGTCGATGATCATACCGTTCTCGCTCAAGACTATTCCTTCGACGACCTCCTGGGCGAGCACCTTGAAGCGCTCTTCGCTCTGCCTTAGCTGTTCCTCGGTCCGCTTCTGCTCGCTAATGTCGTACTGGACACCGAGCCAGTACAGAGAATTGCCGTCCTCGTCCCTTACGAGCGTCGCCTCATCGCGCACCCACACCACCCGCCCTCCGCGGGCGATCAGACGGTACTCTATCCTGTAAGGTTCGCCGGTCTCGTCGGTCCTTAGCTCTTCGGCCAGCACCCGCTCCCTGTCGTCGGGATGCAGCACACAAAGCCAATGCTCCTCGTCGAGCATCTCCTTCTCGGCGGGATAACCGAGCATGGCCTCATACTGCGGGCTCATGTACGTTATGGCCTTCGGGGTGTCAGAGTCGATTGGCTCCTGCACGTAAGTGACGGCCGGTATCTGCTCTACGAGGCGTCTGAAGCGCTCTTCGCTCCGGCCCAGGGCCTTCTCCGCCCTCTCGCGCTCCCTCCTCACCTCCGCCTCCCTGAGCTCGCGCTCGATGGCGGGGCACAGCCTGCTCATGTTCTCCTTGGTCAGGTAGTCGTTGGCCCCAGCCTTCATGATCTCCACCGCCGCGTCCTCGCCTATCTTGCCCGAGACGACGATGAACGGCGCGTCGTAACCAAGCTCCCGCAGTAGCCCCAGGGCGCCGGGCGCGCTGAAGCGTGGCATGTAATAGTCGGAGATCACGACCTGGAAAGGCTCGTCTCTGACGTCCGCCACGCGTAGTGCCTTCTCCATGTCTTCTGGGGTATAGACCCTCTGCGAGAGGGGCTTGTATCCGCCACGTCTTAGCTCCCGCAGGAGAAGCATCGCGTCGTTCTCAGAGTCCTCGACGAGCAGCACGCGCAGGGTCCCTATCACTGGCACCCGCTTCACGCTGGCCTCACGCAACTTCGGCCTTCTTCGCAGGGACCGTGCGGTCCCCTGTATCCCGGCCTCCGAGCGTGAAGTAGAAGGTGGCTCCCTCGCCTACCCTTCCCTCGGCCCAGACCCTGCCTCCGTGCCTGTGTACGATACGGGCTACCGTCGCCAGGCCTATCCCGGTCCCCTCGAACTCATCCTGTCCGTGCAACCTCTGGAAAGCACCGAACAGCTTGTCTGAGTACGCCTGGTCGAAGCCTGCCCCGTTGTCCCGCACGTAGTAGACGGGGGCCAGGAAACCCGGGCCAGGGTCCCTGTCGGCGCCGAACTCGATGCGCGCCCCCCTTCTCCTGGCGGTAAACTTCCACGCGTTGCCGAGCAGGTTCTCGAGCGCCACCTTGAGCAGGCTCGCGTCCCCCCAGGCCGTGATGTTCTCCCCGGCCACGAACTCGACATCCCGCCCTGGCTGCGACTCTCTGAGTTCCTCGATTATCCCAGCGGCGAGGCGGGCCAGGTCAACGGGTTCCCTGCGCAGGGGCCTGCGTCCGACCCTCGAGAGGTCGAGCAGGTCGTCTATGAGCGTGGCCATGTGCTTGCTCGCCGCCCTTACGCGACCGAGGTAGTCCATTCCCTCGTCGTCCAGCTCTCTCTCGTAGTCCTCCTGCAATATCTGGGAGAACCCGTCTATGGTCCTCAAGGGGGCCCTCAGGTCGTGGGAGACGGAATAAGAGAATGCTTCCAGCTCTCTGTTGGTCCCTTCCAGCTCCGTGTTGGCCTCCTCGAGGTCTTTGCTCGCGCGCACGGCCAGGATGCGGCTGCGCACGAGCATCCAGGAGATGCCGAAGAGTAAGATGCTGACTCCTACTCCGCTGGCGAGTACAAAGGACGGCAGGTCGCTCTCGGCACCCCTCTTGAATCCTGGCAACGTTGCGAAGTACAGACTCCATTCGCGCCCAGCCACCCCGATGCGGCGCTTCTCGGAGAAGAACGGATCGTACCCCTGCACTCCTGCACGCTGCACCCCGTCTTCGTCGTAGAGGAGCGAGCTCGACTCAACATCGGCACCGTCGTACACCTCGAAGTCTATGGCCGGGTCGAAGCCACTCCCGAACACGTCGTCGAGCAGCCCATCCCGCCTGAAATACCCGACGACGAACCCTCTCAGGGCACGCCGCCGCCCGGCGACGGTCTCTACCGGCTCCCCCTCGGCGTAGACCGGAAGGTAGACGGCGAAGCCGGGGCTGAGGGCGAGGTCGGCGCTCGAGTCCTTGGGGGACTCCGTCAGCACGTAGACCATCTTCGTAGCCTGCGGCGAGCCCGAGTCGCGCGCCCTGTCCATGGCAACCTTGTGGGCCAGGTCCGTATAGGCGTCCTGGTTTATCGTGCTCAGGTTAGCCTCGCTCGAGGGGGCGACCAGCTCAAGGGGAAAGTAGGCGGAACGCTCCCCGCCGGGATCGAGGTCAGGCCGCATCTCGGGCAGCCCGCCTTCTTCGGCCTCAGCGACGAAAGCCTCCCTCTCATCAGGCCTTACATACCTGGCGAAGCCAAGCGCCTGAAGGCCTTCCAGCCGGGTCTTGGTCTCGATGCCCCTGACGTAGCTCTCCCACTCTTCGCGCTCGACCGCCTTGCTCGCAAGGAACACGCCGCGGGCGCCGAACAGCGCAGCGAGGTAAGCGTCCGTCTTCCGGTCCACGGCCGCCTGGGTAGCCTGAATGGTCTCGTCAAAACGGACCTGATCCTGCGCCTCGACCGTCTGGCGTACGTAGTACCAGGCGTAGTACCAGGCGAGCCCGGCGAGCAGTAGAGAGATCAGGAGCACCCCGTAAGCCGCCCCTGCGAGGCGCAGGTGGCGGAAGAGCCGACCGAGCCCCGACCGCAGAGTGAGCAGGAATGCCCGGAACCCACTCATGACAGACTCCAACCCGCAAGCAACGCGCAGCACTCGGCCACGGACGCATCCGTCACCGATAACGTTGCGTTCACCGCTCTACGAACCTTTCCCTTTGACAAACGATGCCCGGACAATCCGTACGGGACGCGCCGTATGGAGCAATGTTACCCGGCGTACAGGTGGCCCGCAAGATTTGGACGGCGGTATGTGGAAAGGTGACCCTTCCACATACCGCGCTGGTCAGCACTTCAACCTGTGTCGCCACTTCTTCACGCCGAGCATTCCCCTGAAAGCGTCGTCGAGTTCTTCGCGGGCGTCGGGGAGCTCCACGCGCAGCCACTCGTCGAGGTCCACTGTAGCCCGTTCATAAGCTCTCTCGAAGCCTGGATCGTCGTAGCGGCGCGGAAGAAGATCCATCATCCTCCGGTGAGCGCGGAAACTCGCAATAAGGTCACCGAGCGCGGTGGAGGATCGGCGGTCCAGCCACATCTCCTGCCGCACGAGGTACTTCTCCAGGCCGTCTACGGAACGCTCGATCTCCTCGATGGGCAACTCTCCCGACGGGCCAGGCGCTCGGACGTACTCCAGAGCGGCCTCGAACTCTTCGACGAGCGGGATCACCATCCCCTGGACGCCCTCGGCGACTTCCACCCGATGCCGGTAACCGACCTCGTACTCGGTCCGCTTCCTTGCGAAATAGTATCCGACGACCGCGCTCGCACAGCCGAGCACGAGATACGAGAGCAACCCGTAAGTCATTGGCGTAAGCTGGCTCAGGCTCCACCCCTCCTCCCCGGCGGATGCAGCACGTAGACCACGCGCCCCTGCACCCTTGCCTCTTCCGCCGGTACCACCATCTCCTCGTACTCTCCCGGCGGAGCTTCGGGCCTCAACCTCAACATCTCCCCCTCCCTGTAGAAGCGTTTTACCGTCACCTCCTCACCTTCCCTCAATAACACCACGATCACCGAACCGTCCGGCGGGCTCTCGTCCTCCTCGACGACCAGCAAATCCCCGTCCTCGATCCTGGCCCCAACCATGCTCTGTCCCACAACCCGCAACAGATACCTCCGCTTGCCGGAGCGCGAAGCGAGTAGCTCCGCCGCCAGCGAGTAAGCCTCATCGGTAGCAACAGCCTCCAGCCCGCGACCTGCGGCGATCCTCCCGAGCAAACCTATCCGTCCCGCAACCCCCCACCCCTTCTCGGTAAGCCGGACCATCCTGGCCCCTCTGTCCCGCACCACATAACCCTCATCTTCTAGCTTCCTCAAGTGGTGGTGGACGGTCTGCGAACTCCTCAACCCCACTTCGACTCCAACCTCGCGCACACTCGGCGGAGGCCTTCCAGCACCCGCCCGCCGCGCCAGATACCGCACGATCCTCTCGCGCCTCGGATGTAGCGATTCTTCCATCCACCACTACGTTAGCGCACCATACAGCTCTTGTCAAACAAATGTTTGATAAGGGAATTCTCGATTCGCAACGAGAGCGGTTCGCGGACTGCTCCTACGAGTGGTTCGTTCTAGGACCTGACGCTGATATCGACGCCCTGGCGAAGCTCTTTTAGGTAAATAGCGTAGCTCTCCTTGACGCGCATACCGGCCCGTCCGTAGAGCCTGGGGGCGCCGGTGATGCTCTCGGCGTCCACGCTGAGGGCGACCTTTTGGATGCCGCGCCGATGATACTCGGCGAGGGCGTAGCGGAGGAGAGCGAGACCGAGCCCGCGGTTTCGCCACGGTCGCCGCACGCCCACCACGTCGACCCATCCTTCGCCGGCGAGCGTCTTGCACAGGGTGAGGCCTGCGATCTCGTCGCCATCCACGGCCAGAAACCAGAGCGAGGGATCGAAGCTCTGCTGTTCCGTCCTACCGACGAACCGTTCCAACGTGCCGCGCGGCCGTCCCCACATGTCCCTGAAGGCGTCCTCGACGGCCTCGAAGGTCGCCCGCTCGTCCCGCTTGGGGACGAAGGTGCGGACGGAGATGCCCGCGGGCCAGCGTGGTTGTGGCGAGGCCTCGTGCAGTTCCGTCTCCATCACGTACACCCCGCGGACCGGCGCGTAGCCGAGAGATTTCAGGAGACTTTGCCCCTTCTCGTTGGCCCTGTTGATGTAGTGCTGGACGACGACGCGCGCGTCCTCGGGGGCGTTGGGTATACGCTCGCGCGTCCAGGTCTCACCCCAGGAGATCAGGTACGTTCCCATACCCAGTCCTCGGAACTCGGGGTGGACGTAACCGTAGACCGAGACGGTCACGAAGGAGCGGTTAAGCACGTCGGCGTAAGCGGCGATGGTGCCGTCGGGCGCGACGACGGCCACGGCTTCCTCGGCGAGGTCCAGAGAATGCCAGTCGTCGAGCAACTCTTCGAGGCTCATGTCCGACGTTCCGTTATCGGCCAGTTCGGTGGCGTACATCAAAGCCGCTACCGCCTCGGCGTCATCTCGCCTGGGCGCCCTCGTCACATAGCCTTCCGACAACCTGGTCATGGGGACGAAATTAGCACAAGCAAGTATCGTCCGGGGTATTTCATGCCTCGTCAGGAGGAGGCTCCTGCGGATCGCCGTCAGCCGCGCTGGTCAGCCATGTCCATGACCTTACGGACGGTTCGCCAGTTTCGTGCGGTCGTCGGGACGCCGAGCAGCTTCTCGATGTTCGCGGCGAGCCTGGATCTGCCTATGCCGTCTGGTGCGTGCAGGTAGAAAACGCCGTCGCCGAGAACGCAACGTTCCCGATCGCCCATCATCCTTTCCAGGGCGTCGATATCTGGACGCTCCGGCGAGGCGACCAGAAAATACAGGTGCAGCGTCCTGGGTTCAGACTCCGCCTCGGGGAAAGGATTGGACCGAACCGCCTTCTCCATCTCCTCCGACCCCAGCACCAGCACCCTGGGCTCGAAACCGTGGCGCTCCTTGATCGCGGCCCTGATCCTGTCCGAAAGCAACGAGGCTTCCGTCTCCTCGCTCCGGAAAACCGCGTTGCCGCTCTGGATGTAGGTCGCAACGTCCTGACATCCCAAGTCTTCGAGCGCGACCACGAGGTCCTTCATCGGCAGCCTGTTGTTCCCGCCGACGTTCATCCCCCTGAGGAGCGCGATGTAAGTCCTCATCCCTTCCCACCCTGATGCCAGCCTTCTACCCAACGCACTACGCCTGTTCCTGATGATTGTACGCGCGAAGAGGACGTGCTCCACCCGCGACTCCCGGTAGCAGGCACAAAAAGCGGCGTCCGCAGCTACGGGGGGTGCCCCGAGTGTTGCGGTTTTGTTGGATTCTCTCTCGCGGCTCCTTCGCGAAGAACGCGAGATACCGAAAAATTCTTAGAAAATAGTCCGTTTGGAGGAGGCGACGGGACGCGCTTCGGAACGACAATGTCGAGGATGGCACATCGAGAATCCCGTACGCCAACAGCGGGCGAATGCCGAGCCACCTCGCCCACCACGTCAGGCGTCTGCTTGGCGTCTCCCCCGTTGCCCTGCGCCGGGCGAGTACAAGCTAGCGCACTCTATTTCTCGAAAAGAGCGAGATCCTGTTCTAAAAGAGCGAGATTCTGTTCGTCAGTCTGTCCCGCATCCCGGATAATTCCTGTAAACGGGCTGCGTAACGAGGGCTTCGTAAACAATTTTGGCAGGGCTGAACTATACCGGCGAGGCTGGCAAACGTGAGGAACGCCACCCAGCGTACACACGGATATTCGGAGGCCGCCAAGAAGGCGCTAAAGGAGAGATGAGCATGTATGAGTTACTCGGAGGATCGGATGAACAGCTTCGTGGGACGAACAAGGCGCTGATGTCATCTTCGGTCTGGGCAGCAGTGATATCCTCGAAGGAGGAGGGCCTGACCTGATCTGCGGCGGCGGTGGCAACGACACGGTCCGTGGCGGCGGTGGCAACGACGTGCTCGACGGCGGCCGGGGCGCCGACCGCCTCAACGGCGGGGCCGGGAACGACAGGTTGCTGGGCAAGGACGGAACCGACACGCTCACCGGCGGCACCGGCCCCGACTTCTTCAGCGGCGGCGCAGGAGTCGACGTAGCGACCGACTACACCCCAGACAGAGATACCAAGGACAGCTCGACTCCCTGAAGTACCGGATCAAGTACGAACCCGGCGCATTCTCCTGCACCGGGTTCGTCCGTGAGAAGGTTCCGAATAATCAGCCGGCTCGCAAAAAGTAGAGACTCCCCGATAGATGGGGAGCCTCTGAATGTTGCTATTTCGGGGTCCTTACGAGGAGACCCTCTCCCTGACCGAGAAGGTCAGGCCTTCCTCGCCGCGGTCAACGAGGACGGTATCGTCGGGACCAAACTCGCCGCCGATGATGCGGCTGGAGAGCGGGTTCTCGACGTAGCGCCGGATGGCCCTTGCCAGTGGCCGTCCGCCGAACTTGGGATCGTAGCCCTCTTCGGCCAGGAATTCCTTGGCCGCGTCGGTGAGCTCGACCCGGACGCGCTGGCTTTCGAGGTGCTTGTTCAGGCGCGAGAGCATGATGTCAACTATCTTCAGCACGTCCTCCTTGGTGAGGGGCTGGAAGACGATGATCTCATCCACCCTGTTGAGGAACTCCGGCCTGAAGGCACGCTCCAGGGCCTCCCTGGCCCGACGCTCGGTCTCGCGGAAGTCCACGCCGTCGCCCGAAGTGAAGCCGAACTGCCTCGTGGAGACGAGGTGCTGGCTGCCCACGTTGGAGGTCATGATGACGACCGTGTTCTCGAAGTTGACCGTCCTGCCCTTGGCGTCGGTGAGGCGTCCGTCGTCGAGGACCTGAAGCAGTGTGTTGAAGACCTCAGGATGTGCCTTCTCGATCTCATCGAAGAGGACGACCGAGTACGGTCGGCGACGGACCTGCTCCGTGAGCTGTCCCGCCTCCTCATAGCCGACGTAGCCGGGAGGCGCGCCGACGAGCCTGGAGACGGTGTGGGCCTCCTGGAACTCGGACATGTCTATCCGGATCATGGCGTCCTCCTCGCCGAAGAGGTACTCGGCAAGAGTGCGCGCAAGCTCCGTTTTACCGACACCGGTAGGACCGAGGAAGATAAAGCTGCCGACGGGGCGCTTCGGGTCCTTGATGCCCGCCCTGGCACGCCTGATGGCCTGGGCCACAGCCCCGACCGCGGGCTCCTGCCCGACGACCCGCTCGTGCAACACGCCCTCAAGGTTGAGCAGACGCTCGGCCTCCTCCTTGACGATGCTGGTCGCGGGCACGCCGGTCCACTCCTCCAGAATGGAGGCAATATCCTCGCGGGTCACCTCGGGGGCGTTGGTCTCGCGGCGTCCGGCCCAGCCTTCATGCTCCTCGTTCAGCTCGGCCTTGAGCTGCTCTATACGCTGCTTGAAGCCCGCGGCCGTCTCGTAGTCCTCGGCCCTTACGGCGTCTTCCTTCTCGCGTTCGAGGCCGACTATCTCCTCCTCGATGCGCCTGACGTCGACGGGCGGCATCGTCGAGCGGAGCCGCACCTCGGCCGCAGCCTCGTCAAGGAGGTCTATGGCCTTGTCAGGCAGGAACCGGTCCGTTATGTAGCGGTCACCGAGCTGGGCCGCCGAGGTGACGGCCTCTTCCGTAATCTTCACCCTGTGGTGCGCCTCGTAGCGGTCCCTGAGGCCGAAGAGTATAGCTACCGTCTCCTCCACCGTCGGCTCGTCGACGAGCACGGGCTGGAAGCGACGCTCCAGCGCCGGGTCCTTCTCCACGTGCTTGCGGTACTCGTCGAGCGTGGTCGCCCCTACGACCTGGAGCTCGCCGCGGGCGAGCGCCGGTTTCAGCATGTTCGAGGCGTTGACAGCGCCATCCGCGCCGCCGGCCCCGACGATGGTGTGGAGCTCGTCGATAAACAGGATGATGTCCTGCTCCTCCTGCTGGAGCTCACCCAGCATCTGCTGCATCCGCTCCTCGAAGTCACCGCGGAATCGGGTGCCGGCGACGAGCCCGCCGACGTCGAGCGCGAGGACCCGCTTGCCCTTGAGCGTCTCAGGTACGTCGTCGGAGACTATTCGCTGGGCGAGCCCCTCGGCCACCGCCGTCTTACCAACGCCGGCCTCTCCGATCAGGACAGGGTTGTTCTTCGTGCGGCGCGAGAGGATGCGCACGACGCGTGAGATCTCCTCGGCCCTCCCGATAACGGGGTCGAGCTCGCCGTCGTTCGCGAGCCGCGTGAGGTCTCTGGAGACCTGATCCAGGGTCGGCGTCTGGCTCGGCGGGCCCTGCTGCCCACCCATACCAGAACCGCCAGCGGCGGCACCGGGCATCCCCTGTCCCGTCGGCGCCCCCCGCTGCTGCATGAGGCGCAGGATCTCACGCCTCAGGGCCTCAGCGTCGGTCGCGCCGTGCTGCTGCAGTATCCTGTAGGCGTTCCCATCACCCTCGCCGAGCAGCCCGAGCAACAGATGCTCGCTACCGACCTGCCCAACGCCCATCTGCCTGGCCGCGGCGAAGGAGAGCTGCAAGGCGCGCTTGGCGCTCGGTGTGAACGTGTAGATCTCCTCTCCCGGATCGCTGCGGAACTCCTGGAAACGCGCGCGCATCCCGCCGACGTCAGCGCCGGCACGCTGCAGGGCCTCGGTCGCCACGTTCTCGCCGGTCACGATACCGGCGAGCAAATGGTCCGTCCCGATAGCCGCCGTCCGAGTGGTGCCGGCAGACGCCTCGCGGGCACGCATAACGGCCTGCTGTGCCTCACCAGAGAGCGCGTCGAACAGGCTGCCCTGTCCTCCTTGCTGCTGCTGTATGAGATTCTGGAGCATCGCGAACGGGTCGGCCCCGCCCTGAGCGTCCCCGATCATGCCGAGCTGCCGCGCGCACTGCGTGCAAAGATAGCCGGTCACCCTCCGGTCACCCTGCTGCCTCAATACTTGCACGCTCGCCGGCCGAATCCCACAGTTCTCGCATGTCATGAGCCTACCGCCTCCTGTATATAATCCTCATATCTCCTCGTACCCTACTCAGGGCAGACCGTAACGTCAAAATCTAAGCCCGTCACGCTCATATTTTATTACTCTTTCGTATTAGATCAAGGTAGTTGGGAGAACAGAGTTTTGCGCCGGGGTCCTGGCCGGGCTGCCGGAGTAAGCTCCCAGGTGTAGGGTATACCCTTCTGGCCGGACGGAAGCTACTGTGGAGGAAGTCTTGCAAGAACGAGGTCTTATCGGGCTCGAAGCGCGGGCCGTTGACGGTACGGAGATCGGCCGCATCGCCGAGGTGGTCGCGGACGAGGAGAGCGGGGAGGTCACGCACGTCGTCGTCGAGACGGAGAGCGGGGAACGGTTGGAGGCCCCGATCACGGGCCTCTCACTCGACCCTGAGGCGGACTTCGCGACCTTTGAAGCCGCCGCTTCGGACCAAGAACCCGGAGATCACAGGGGCGACGAGGTCGAGCCGGAAGGCGATTACGCCATCGGTGGCGAGGAGGATTACGAACACGAGGGCCAGTTCGTCACCGCGCCTGAGGACCAGGGCGAGGCCAAGTCGGAGGAGGATCTGGAGGCACGCGAGGATTGGGAGGATGAGACTTACACCGCCGACTCGGGTTATCCGCGCAACGACGTCTACGTCGACCCTGACACCGGCGAGGAGGTGGTGGACCCTCTCCTGAAGGAGAACGAAGACCTCACGGACGACGTGGCCGACCTGCTCGACGGCACGAACCTGGTGGTCGGTTCCACCAAAGACGGAGTCGTGGCGTTGACCGGCGCTATGGCAACACAGGAGGACCTGGAGGATATCGTACGTGAGATCCTGGGCCTCGACGAAGTCTTGGAGGTCGACACCACGGACGTCGACGTTGGGTAGACTGCGAAAGCGGGAATCCACTACGAGCAGGAGGTTCGTGGGCGAGGGCTGACTCCGTCGTGCCGTTAGCATTCACCCTGCCTTGGTATTACCTGAAACCTGTTGCCTAAAGCGGTTTGCAGAGAGGCACTGCGCCTCCTCCTACAAACTGCGGCTACAGGCTTCGGGCATTAGCTTTCTGTGAAAACAAGCTGAAATGCTGAAGTGCTGAAATGCTTGCAAAGGGGTTGAAAACCCCTTTGCAACTTGCTCTAAGTCCCTGGTTGCCAGTCGCCACGCAGGTGCCCGTTTGTCTGGGCCTTCTCGCGGGTTTGCCGCTCGCGCTCGAGTCTCTCAGCGGCCGCGCCCAGAAGCTCTTTGACCTTCTGCAGGCGTTCCTGCTCCGAGGTTAACTCCAGAATCTGCTGCCGGACCTCGGGCTCGAACTCTACCCGGCCTGCGATCGCGAACGAGAGGTTCCTGTAGGGCGGCTCTATCTCGATCCCGACGGAACCTTCGGTCGCGGCCTCGACGACCCGCTCGAGCAGGGCTATACACTCTTCGGCCAGCGTGCCAACGTCCTCCTCGGCCTCATCCTGGAAGTACTCGATCTCACCCACATAGTAGGGTTTGCCTGTGAGTACGTTGTTCAGCTTGAAGCGCCGCGAACCTTCGACCAGGATCAACATCCGCCCGTCCTCGTAGCGCTCGACGAGCTCGACTATCTTGGCCGTGCAACCCACCTGCCGCGTCCCCGACTCGTCGGCGAAGACCATCCCGAACTCGCCTTCCTGCTCTAGGCACTCGTTCACCATCTGCTTGTAGCGCTCCTCGAAGATGTGCAGCGGCAAAGGCGCACCGGGCATCAATACCACGTTCAGCGGGAAAAGGGGTATGTCGGACAAGCGTGTACTCCTTCTGCTCTTTGACCGAATTCTATCTCACCTCGCATATGGCCTGCTCAGCGCCGCGCAGCGTCAGGCTCTGCCGCTGGTCGGTGGGTGGGGTAAGCTAGTAGGAGAGAAGACCGAGTTCGGGGTGGAAGGTGGATGCGTGGCGGCGAGAACGTACCTCTCTGCCGACAACCTGGGATGACCGAAGCCGGGATACACGCCGGCCGCGTCGCGCTCGTAACCGGCGCTGGGCGCGGCATCGGGGCGGCGACGGCCAGGCTCCTCGCCCACGAGGGCGCGGCCGTCGCCCTCGCCGCCCGCACCGAGGAGGAGATAGTCTCGGTGGCGCATGAGATCTCCTCCCGCGGTGGCACCGCCTTGCCCGTGAGCCTGGACGTGGCCGATGAGGGCTCGGTCTCGGCCTGTTTCGAGAAGGTGCGCGCCGAACTCGGCAACGTCACCATCCTCATAAACAACGCTGGCACGCCAGGCGTCCCGCTCCCCGTCGCGGCCACGCGGCAGGAAGGGTGGCGGCGCGCCTTCGACGTCAACGTGACGGGAGCCTTCCTCTGCGCCAGAGAGGCGCTGCCAGGCATGGCCTCCGCCAATTGGGGCCGCATAGTGAACGTCTCCAGCGCCGCCGCCAGGCACCCGGTTGCGGGGATGGCCGCCTACGGCGCCTCGAAGGCGGCCCTGGATCAACTCACCCGCGTTCTGGCCCTCGAAGGCGAACCGTACGGCATCGCCGTAACGGGCGTCTATCCTGGTGTTGTGGACACCAGGATGCAGGAGGAGTCGCGAGGTTTCGGACAGGAGCTCATCGGTGAACAACTCCACCGTATGTTCCAGGGCTACAGAGATTTCGGGATGCTCCGCCCACCCGAAGAGCCGGCGGAGCTCATAAGCTACCTCTGCACCCCCGCCGCGCAGCGCCTCAGCGGCCACATCATCCGCCTCGAGCAGATCGAAGCATTGAAGGAGGAGACTTGACTCTGACCGGTAAGACGGCGGTCGTTACGGGAGCCTCGAGCGGCATAGGGGAGGCCACGGCGCGCCTGCTCGTCAGGGAGAAATGTAACGTCGTACTCGCCGCGCGGCGCGAGGACCGCCTAAACAGCCTCGCCGCTAAGCTCGGCGAAGGGGCGCTCGCCGTCCCTACCGACGTTACCGACCCCGCGGCTTGCGACGATCTCATCTCGCGCGCGGTCGGGAACTTCGGCACTGTGGATATCCTCGTCGCCAACGCCGGGCTCGGGCTCTACGGCTCCATCGCGCAAGGGGAACCCGAAGACTGGCGCAGGATGTTCGAGGTCAACGTGCTCGGGGTGCTCTACACGACCCGCGCCGCCGTCCGCCACATGCTTGACCGCGGCTCAGGCGACGTAATCTTCGTCTCCAGCCTCGCTGGCCGGCGCGTCCCCAGGGCCGACGGGACCGTCTACGCTGCCACCAAGCACGCCCTGACGGCGGTCGCGGAAGGGCTCAGGATGGACGTACATACAAAGGGCATAAGGGTGATCAAGGTCGAGCCAGGCCTCGTGCGGACGGAGTTTCCAGAGAGCTCGTACCCGAACGCCCGAGAATACTACGCACAGAGGGAGTACTCTCCCCTGGAGGCCGAAGACGTCGCAAAGGCTGTCATCTACGCCGTCGAGCAGCCCCCACGCGTGAGCGTCAACGAGATCCTCGTCCGTCCGACAGAACAACCGAAATAGCATTTCAGCACGCTCCGGCCTGCGGCCTCTGCTTGTCAGCAATTCAGCACGCCTCCTTCGGAGGCTCTCAGCCAGTCAGCCAGGGCTTGCGCAAGTGAAATGCTGACAAGCCGCCTGGCGGCGTGATGAGATGCTGAAATGCTTCTACTCGTCCTTGCTGATCCAGTATGTGAACCCCAGGAACGAGGAGTAGATCGTGACGATGAGAACGAAGGCAGCGAAGAACCGGAAGACTCCGATGGGCGCAGGGTTGCCCGTGGTCCCTTGCTGGAGGAGGAGCAGCGCCAAGTCCATCATCCCCCCGCACCTTCTGTAATCGGCGTGGTCGGACAGCCTTCCTTCACGAGCTGCTGGTCCAGCTTCACACACCCGTTAATGAGGTAGCCCGGGTCGTTATCGACGCGGCGCGCGGTCTCTCGCGTATAGCCCATGGTTACCATTGTGAGCACGACGAAGAAGGCGCATGCCATCAGCGCGTACTGGCTCCACCGGCTCGCACGCCCCCAATGGAAGCCTGTCGCAGAGGCCCTCAGGTACAGGGCGACGATGAAGAAGCCGACGAGCATCAGCCCGATCAGGCCGATGTACTTCCAGGGGTACATGCTGCCCAGCGGTATCTGCGTCCCCTCGCCCTGCCCGAACACGAGTCCGATCTGGGGTATCAAATCGGCGTCGGCCGGGATTATGTTGAGAACCGTGAACAGAGCGGTGAAGCCGAGGGCGCCCACAGCGAGCTTGCGCAAAGTCTCCATCGGCTCTATGGCGAAGCGCAGCTTGTGGACGAAGTACGCCGTGGAGGCCATGCTGAGCACGGCTATCCAGAGGACCAGCAGGTTGAAGACCCAGGCCTTATCGCCGAGCATGATGGTGTTGAAAGACTCGGGCGCGCTCTCGCGGATGCCCTTGAGGTAACCGTAACCGATGACAGGCTGGATGATCAAGAACCCGAAGCCCCACAGGAGGCCGAAGTGTCCCATCCAGTCGTAGTACTCCCTGTCGTCCTCCCGCGTGGTCCTCAGGTATCGCCAGCCGGCCCAGCCGGCGATCAGGAACCCCGCGTAGGAGAAGTTCCCGACAAAGCGGTGCATGTTCAGCGGCACCATCGTCTGGTTGAGGAAGCTGCGCGCCACGAGGCTGGCCTCGGAGGTGACCTCGGCGGGCGTGAGCATGAAGGAGGCGACCGCGTCGATCATGGTCATCGCCATCAACCCGAAGAAACCTGCGATAAAGCCGAAGACTACGTGCAGACTCTTGCGGTAGGCGAGCTTGTCCCACACGTTGTACCAGGCGTAGACGATGATGATCTGTCCCAAAAACATGAAGGCCTCGACCAAAAACACCCAGAAGAAGACGTTCTGCAAGATGGAGAAGAAGACGGGGAAGAGCGTAACCAGGGCGAGCACGAACGTGATCGCCAGGGCCGCACCCGAGGCGAAAAGGAGGACCACGAAGCGCGCCAGGTTCCTCGCGAAGCGTTCGTAGTAGATCTGCTTCGTCACCATCCCCAAGTACTCGCTCGTGGCGGCTATCAGGACGGCCCCGATGATGAAGGCCGCAAAGAGGATGTGCGACTGGACCAGAACGGCGATAACGACGTTCTTGCCGATTATCGGTACGTCAAGGTTGCCTATGGGCATCCTCTACTCCTTCTAGGCGGTCGGGAAGTTCATGATCCGGCTGACGGCCAAAAGCATGTTTAGTACGACGACCACGACCACCAGGATACCTATGACCGAAGCGAAGGGCCTGCTGACGGCGTTGTAGTGCTGCGGGCTCCGATCGAGCCACGGGACGGCGAAGAGGAGCCCGATGAAGATCGTCGGCACCACGACGGCCCCGAAAGATATCAGCGCGTATCCGGGGAAGAACATGAGCATCTGCTCGTAGAAGAAGAAGAACCACTCGGGCCTTGGTACGTACTCGACGGTCGCCGTGTTCGCCGGCTCGGTGAGCGGCGCCGGGGCTGCGTAGGAGAGCACGACGCAGGCGAGGAGGATAAAGGTGCTGACGTAGCCGTCCTTCAGCACCTGACCGGGGAAGAACCCTATAGTCTCGTCAGGACGCTCGAACACGTTCTCTTCGGTAATTACTTCTTCTTCAACCGGTTTGGCCTTGCCAGTCGCCGGAGCGTACACGTTCTACACCTCTTCTCTTTTATGTCCCAGGCCCCAATCGTACCAGTGGTACGTCAGTGTTCTCGGTAAAAGCTGTTACTCACCGTCTCTTTCGTAGCCTTCCCTGTCCGCGCGGTCGCGGCGGCCGACGTAGGGCTCCCCTTCGTCCTCATCCGCCTCGTAGCGGGCGTACTCTTCGAGGCGCTGTCGTTCGTGCAGCTTCGCGATCCTGTCCGTGTACTCGAACTCGCTGCCGAACACCCCGTGACGCCTGAGCAGAAAGAGGTGCGCACCGATAAGGGGCGCTATCATGGCGGGGAGCAGCCAGACGTGGATTGCGAAAAAGCGCGAGAGCGTCGCAGGCCCCACGACGTCACCGCCCAGGAGGAAGTGGATTACGTACCCGCCCACGAACGGCGAGTACGAACCGATCTTCATCCCGACCACGGAGGCCCAGAAACCGTCCTGGTCCCACCTGAGGAGATACCCGGTGAAGGACAGCCCGACCACGAGGAGGAGCAGGATCACGCCGACTATCCAGTTGAGTTCCCGTGGTGACTTGTAGCCGCCCGAGAAGAACACCTGGCCCATATGCAACCCGATAAACGCCATAAGGAAGTTCGCCGACCAGTAGTGGATGCCGCGGATGAGCTGCCCGAAGTAAGCATCGGTCATGATGTACTCGACCGAGTTCCACGCGTCGTCTGTGGTCGGTGCGTAGTAGAACAGAAGCAGGATGCCCGTCAAGAACTGCAACGTTATGGTGAACAGCACCGCGCTGCCCAAAGTGTAGAGCCAGGCGCCGCGTTTGGGAACGGGCTCGTAGAGGAAGTGCTCGAGCATCGTGACTATCCCTGTCCGGTGCTCCATCCAGTCAACGAGGAACTGGCTTGCCTCCACCGTCTGGGTCTTTATCCTGCCGATCATGCTCGGTGCTCCCTCTCTAGACCACGTAGGGTTGTTGCTTGTCCAGGCCCGGCTCGATGTCGTACTTGTGCCTGACGTAGAGCTTGCCGTTCTCCCTGACCTCGGCTTCGGTGTAACGGTACATCCCGCGTGGCGGCGGCCCCCCGACCCACCCACCGTTGATGTCGTACATCCCGCCGTGGCAGGGGCAGAGGAAGAGTTGCTCGTGGGGGAACCACCGCACGGGACACCCGAGGTGCGCGCAGGAGTTGCTGAGGACGTTGAGCCGGCTCATGATCTCTTTGCGCTCGGATTCCGTAAAACCCTCGCTCTTCTGGTCCAGAAAGGCCGGGCGCTCCGGCTTCCCCACAATGTCGCCGGTCGACCCCTGCCTGCCCTGCTGCTTGATAGGGGCCTTCCACGAGAGCCAGATGGCGTTATCCAGCTTGTATTTCATGTCGGACTTCTGTGAGCCTGGATACTTCTTCTGTATGGCCCTCTCCCCGTAGACCTGTTCTAGGGGGAACTCGACCTTGAAGTGCGAAGGCTCCTCTGCCGAGACCTCGGAGACGGAAGCGACCTCTACCCAGCCGGATCCCACGTCCGACTCACCTAGCAAGTCGGTCTTGATGACCGGGCTGAGGACGAACGCGGCCGGGGGAATGGTCAGTATGGCCCCGACTATCGCTCCCATCACGCCGAAGCCGAGGAAGTCGCTCCGGGTTATGGGATCTTTCTGTAGCTCAGCCACGCTTCGTCCCTTCGAGAGCCCCGAGCCTCACTTGCCGAACCCGGTCGGCGGGGGGCTTGGTTGCACCGTGTAACCAGGCTGATTATATACCGTGAAAGGCACCCTCGAATTGGATTTCATGAACCCCATGTTGAGCGCGATCACGGCCGCGACGACCCCTGTGGCCATCAGCACTATCCTGTAGCTCCTCCCCGGGCTGCCGTATCTGAAACGCAGCCTGCCGCGCAGGTAGGTTACGTACGCCCCGAACGTGGCGAGGACCATAACGAGCAGCGCTATGTAGCGCATGTACAGAAATGGGAACTCGGCCAGCGGCGAGACCGCGTACAGGCCGGCCACCGCAGCCACGAGGCCGAAGAAGCGGATAGGCACCCGACCGGCCTGGTCGGGATGCCTCTCCGCCCCGAAGTACATGGCCGCGTTGGAGAGCACGATCAACACGACGACCAGGATAAGGTTTATCAATAGCAGGTTCGAGGTGGCCCCCGAGGTGAGCCGCTCGTAAGTGCCCCCCGCGTCCGCGCCTGATACAGGGTTCTCCGGCCTCGAGAGTTTGAGCGCGTAGACGATCGTGAAGCCCACGAGCGGCTGCAGCATCAAGAACCCGATGCCCCAGGTAAGGCCGACGGAGCTACTCCAGTCGTAGAAGGCCCTGTCCTCCTGCGTCTTCGAGCGGATGTACATAAAAGAAGCCCACGCGGCGAGGGCGAAGGCGGGCCAGGAGAGGTTGGCGAAGGTTCTGTGGAGGACCATCTCCGTGAACATGGGGTTGAAGACGCCCCGCACCGCCGTGCCGAAGCTCTCGACGGTCGAGACGGAGAGCGGCTTGACTCCAGGTCCGCCCGTCACCATGTAGGTGTCTATGCCAGTCATGATGACCATCCAGATCCAGATAAAGAAGCCCATCGTGAACCCGAGCGCGATGTGGCGCTTCTTGTTGAGCACGCTGTAGCGGTCCCACTTGTAATAGTATGAGTACATCCCCCAGAGCGCGAGGCCCATGGAGAGCATGGCGATGGCGATGGCGTAGAAGAAGTGGGTGAAGAGCGAGGCAGTCACCCGCGGGTAGAGCCCGACGAGCAGCACCACGAAGAGGACCGCGAACGTCGCACCCGTCGAGAACGTGAGCACGTTGAAGCGGGCCATAGAGTGGGCAAGGTGGTCCATCCGCGGGCTACCCGTGCGCGCACCCCAGGCTTGCAACACCGGCGCCGCGAGGGCGAACCCGACGAACAACTCCGCCCAGAACATATGCACGAGCATCGTAAAGCCCGTGATAAAGCGGGCGCCGCCCAAGCCCGAGAAGGCGTCCGTCAGATTCAACTGGGCCAGGAGGTGCAGGCTCGATGTGGTTACTACACCCACGCTAAAACTCCTATTCTCTAGGCTTCCCCGGTTCTTTCCAATACCGACTCCCCCGCCTGGCGTCCACCGGTTCGGTGCAGGGTTGCCTGGTGTACGGCCCGGGGCTCCAGCCGCCGGTCCACTATGTAGTAGATCGCGCCGCCGCGCTGCAGGACCTCCCGTACGGGACGCAACAACCGGCGCTCGCGCGTCGAGGCGAAGACGAGCACCTTACCGAACTCGAACTGCTCGTTCCAAGAGTCAGCCTCCTCCTGGGGCGCCTCCATCTCCATTAGTATCGGGGTGACCCCGACCCTCGTGAGCGAGGCGGCAAAGAGTATGATCGCCAGCGAGACGAAGACCATGAGGGTGGGTATCCCGATCGCCGGCGTCGTGAGGGCGAAGAAGATGCCCAAAACTATAAAGGCGATTGCGAAACCCAAAGGCACCTCGAGCCCGCGCCTGTCGCCAGGGACGATGATGTAGCGCGTGCCGTCGGGGAAGGGCTCGGGCTCGCTGGAGTCCACGCGCTTGAGGACTACCGTCAGGTCATCCCTGTCCACGCCGAGGTCCCTGATCTCCGTGACGGCCTGGTTCAGCCCGGACCCGTCATCAATTACCCCCACCACGGTGTACCAGGAGCCCTGCTCAGGTACCTCCCGCCCTTCCACCAAAACGCCAACCTCCAAAGTGGGATCGAGACTTCTACGCACGGCGCTTCCAGCCGCCCAACAGCATACATTGTCGAGTCTCTGCATACTAGACCGTTCCCCACGCCCCGCGGGAATCTCTTTCACAATCTCGGCAGGGGTGTG
Organism: uncultured Rubrobacteraceae bacterium; assembly: GCA_902806095.1. Taxonomy (GTDB): domain Bacteria; phylum Actinomycetota; class Rubrobacteria; order Rubrobacterales; family Rubrobacteraceae; genus Rubrobacter_D. The sequence continues at coordinate 128,626 of CADCVF010000024.1, read as the reverse complement.
AAGCCGGACTCCAATCCTTCCCGCGCACTCGGGTAAACTGAGCTCGTGGATACCAGGGATAAGAGACTGATCTCCGGCGGAAGAGAGGACAATCACTACGAAGAGCGTGGCCTCGGGCCCTGGATCAGGCGCAACCCGTGGCTGCTCATGCGGCTGTTCACGGTCATCGTTTTCTCTTTCGGGGCATCGACGGTCGCGGCCAATTTCTCCTACGGCCTGGAAGGCAAGCCGACCTTACTCAGCGTCGATCAACTGAACTCAGGCAGGCTGCCGGCAGGCTCGGAGATAGGTGACTACGTCCAGGTGGGCGGCACACCGGATGTCGGTGAGAATCTGAACCGGGTCGGGGTGCCGGAATCCAGGGTAGCGGTCGTCTCCCGCTACGAGACGGCCTACTTCTACTTCCGCCTCGAAGAGACCGGCGGCAACCTCCTCATCCAGTCCACGCAGGGCCTCCCCGAAGATCTTCAGAGTTCGGGCGAGCGCGTCTGGAGGGGCAAGCTAGAGACCGTGGGGACCGTCATCTTTCACGACACCACCCAGCAAGGGCTCAAGAACGCCGGCCTTCCCCGCGACGAGAGCATACCCGTCGTCAACACGGGCGAGACACCCGAGTACATGCGCAATATCTTCCCCGCCTACTCGGCCATAATCGCCCTCTGGCTCCTCTCGATTGCCTGGCTGGCCTGGAAGAGAAACAGACCGCTATTAGGTCTATAACACTTCAGCACGCTCGGGCTTTTAGCCTTCGCTTGTCAGCATTTCAGCTTTTTGCCGATCTGGCCCCATCCGGTCACGCCTTGCCGATCATAGATAGAGTTCCTCTTATCTCCTTACCGCCGAGCGGTGACGGGCCCCACCCTTCGCTGGTATGCTGAGAGCCGCCCGCAGGGCGGCATGCTGACAAGGCGCCGTCAGGCGCCGTGCTGAGAGGGAGATCGGACTTTGGGCACCTTCTTCAGGTTCTCCGAGCGGGGAACGAACCTCAGGACGGAGGTGGTGGCTGGGCTGACCACCTTTATGACGATGGCTTACATTATCTTCGTCAACCCGGCGATCCTTGGCACAGAGGGGACGGGGCTCTCAGTACCAGGCGTGTTCTTCGCGACGTGCGTGGCCGCCGCGGTGGCGTGCATAGCGATGGGCCTCGTGGCGAACTTCCCGCTGGCCCTCGCCTCGGGGCTCGGCCTGAACGCCATAGTAGCCTTCACCCTCATCCTGGGCCAGGGGCTCAGCTGGCAGCAGGCGATGGCCGTGATCGTGGTCGAAGGACTACTCGTTACCTTCCTCGTGCTGACGAACTTGCGCGAAGCGGTGCTCAACGCCATCCCCCTCTCGCTCAAGTTCGCTATTGCCGTCGGGATCGGGTTGTTCATCGCGTTCATCGGCCTCAAGAATGCCGGGCTAGTCGTGCCCAACCCCGACACCTACCTGGCCCTGGGGGACCTCACGCAAGGACCTGTCCTGCTCGCTGCATTCGGGCTCATAGTCACGCTGGCGCTCGTGGCGCGCGGCCTGAAGGGCGGCATCATAATCGGGATCTTCATAACGGGCATCGTCGGCATGATCTTCGGGGTCGTGCCGCCGCCGAGTGGGATAGTGGACTTCGGCTTCGACACCTCGACCGTCGGGGGCGGGGTGCTCGCCGTGCCCCAGGTCTTGCAGCTCTCGCTCTTGCCCGTGATCTTCGCCCTCTTTATGACGGACTTCTTCGATACCATGGGGACCATGTTCGCCGTGGCCCAGGAGGGCAAGCTCCTCGACGAGGAGGGCAAAGTGCCGCAGGCCAGGCGCATTCTGCTCGTTGACTCACTCGCTGCGGTCCTCGGCGGCGGCATGGGCGCGAGCTCGGCGACCAGCTACATAGAGAGCGGATCCGGGGTCGCCGAGGGAGGACGAACCGGCATGACCAGCGTGGTCGTCGGGCTCCTCTTCTTGCTCGCCCTGCCTTTCTCACCGCTCATCTCTGTCTTCGGCGGCTCGCTCCCGATACCGGACCCGACGGGGGGCAACGACCCTCTATTCGTATCACCCGTTACAGCCCCCGCTCTCATTGTGGTCGGGTTCCTTATGATGACCGCTGTCAGGCTCATCCCGTGGGAGCGTTTCGACGAGGCCATCCCCGCCTTCCTGACCATCCTGACGCTACCGCTGACCTTCAACATCTCTTACGGCATAGGCTTCGGCTTCATCTCATACGTCCTGATCAAACTCTCCCGCGGCAGGGCCGGTGAGGTCCACCCGCTGCTCTACGGCGCCGCCGGGCTCTTCGCCCTGGCCTTCGTGTGGCCCGCCTTGCAGGGGTTGCTCTCCTGAGATAGCAAGAATATAGTCAGGCACGCAGGTGTTTATACGTGCTGGGTGGGGGGTAAAATCACCAATAGTAGCGTCAGGTACGGCATCTGTTATATTGCGCTTGCGGGTGTCGTCCGGTGGGAGCAAGGTAACGTACGAGGGGGAGGTGAAAGCGCATAGGCATCGTAGCGTTGATAGTGATCGGGCTCATAGCCGGGATGCTGGCCAAGTGGGTTATGCCGGGGCCGGATCCCGGGGGGGTTATAATCACTATCTTGGTCGGTATAGCGGGAGCGTTCGTCGGCGGTTTCATAGTCCAGAGCCTCTTCGGGGGCCCGGAGATAACGCGGATAAGCCTCGGGGCCATCCTCATAGCGACCCTTGGGGCGATAGTCTTGCTGGCGATCTACCGGCTGATCACACGCAGGGCGGTATAGCGAGAAAACGAAGAAAGGAGAAGCATGAGCGAGGAGAGGTCTCAACAGGGCAGTCCGCTACAGACCGAGCGGGGCTCCACCAGCATCTCGGACAGTGTAGTCTCGAAGATCGCCGGGATCGCGTCCCAGGAGGTCGACGGCATCAGGATGGGCAGCGGCGGCTCCCAGGCCGTAAGCGGCATCCTAGGCAGCATCACGGGCGGCAGCAGCGGGAGCCAGACCCAGGGGGTCTCTGTAGAGGTGGGCCAGGAGGAGGCCGCCCTCGACCTGACGCTGACGGCCGAGTACGGCAAGTCGATACCCCAGCTCGCCGAGGCCGTACGGCGCAACGTGGCGAACAGGATCGAGAGCCTGGTTGGCCTCCGCGTAACCGAGGTAAACATAACGGTCTCCAACATTTTCTTCCCGCAGCAGGAGGCCGAGCAGGAGCGGCAGCAGCAACTCGAGCAAGAGCGTCGCGAGCAGGAGGCGCAGGAACAACAGCGGGTCCAGTAAGGAGCGGTTCGCCGGAGAGCTAGGTTTATTTTGGCAGACGGAATCCAACTCGCGAGGGCCGCCTCAGTCGCGGCCCTCGCGACCGAAGGGGTCCACTCCATGGGGCGCGGGCGCTTCGTCGAGGCCGCAACCTACGAGGGCAGCGAGAAAGTCTCGGGGGTGGTGGTCGGTCCAGAGGATCTGGAGATCCACATCGTCGCCGGGTACCCGTTGCCGAGGCCGATACCAGAGATCGCCGAAAACATAAGGGAGCGCGTGGCACCACAGGCCGGCGGGCGCAGGACCAGGGTGGTAGTCGAGGACCTCGAGGTGGCCGAAGATGAGAGTCTTTAACAGGATAGTAATGACACTGCTATTCGCCGGCCTCTTCGTGCTCGGCGTGTACATGGTCGTCTACAGCTTCGACCTGTTCGGCCGTAGCCTGACCTCCCTGCCCATCTCCGACTTCTCCGGTGGCCTGCAGGACTTCCTCACCCGTGTCGAGAATGGCGGCCTCTCCGCCGTCTCGATAATCATTCTGGTACTCCTGGCGATACTCGGCTTGATCTGGTTTATAGCAGAGCTCAGGCCCTCGGCCCCAAGGCGCGTGCGTATGGGGAACGGCACCTACGTCACCCGCGGCGTTGTCGAGGAGGAGGTCTCGACGGTCGCCGAGCAGGTCCCTGATGTCCTCGGTTCCTCGGTCGGCGTGAGGGCCAGACGAAGTCCAGGAGCCCGGGTAGACCTCGAAGCCAGGGTGAGGCGAGGCGAGGACCTCGGGACAATCAGGTCGGGCTTGCGCACCAGAGTCCAGGAACACCTCTCCGAGAGGGGCTTGCCTGTGAGCAAGCTCAACGTCAAGCTCGTCGAAGCAGATCCCAGGCAGACGAAGACGAGGGTACAGTGAACGCTTTCAACCGCCTCATCCTCCTTATATTGGCCCTTCTGCTTCTGGCGGTCCCCGTCGTGCTGCTACTCACAGCCTTTGCGGTTATCCCTGCAGACGTCATAGACCAGTACACGGGCTACAGGGGCGCGGTCCAGTTCCTCGGCGATTTCTCGGCCTCCGAGCTGACGACCGGGTCGCGGGCCGTGATCGCTGTCGTCGGCGCCCTCGTCGCCCTGATAGCGCTGTTGCTGCTGCTCAGGGAGCTCACCCTCGGGCGCAGGGTCTCGAGGAGCACCGTGATGGACGACACGCCAGGTAGAGAGACTGTTATAACGGCCAACGCCGTCAAGACCCTCGCCGAGAGTGCGGCCAGGGAGGCTGGCGCCGAATCCCCCTCCGCCTCGCTCGCCTCTGACGACGACTCCTACATCGTGTTCACGGGGATACAGGTCCCTTCGTCCGACAACTACACCGAGCTCGCAGCGCGCGCCAGGGAAAACATCATGAGAGTTCTGGGTGATCAGGGCGTGCCCGTAAAGGACGTCGAAGTGACGGTGAGAGGAACCGCTAGTTAGAGAAAGGAAGGTAGGAGATGGCCACCTGGACCAACAAACAGTGGGGCGCTGTGATCGGGGCACTGGTGCTGTTCTCGATGTTTTTGATCGGGTTCGAACAGACACTCGTCGTAGTACTCTTCGGCATAATCGGCTATATCATCGGCAAGTACCTCGACGGGGAGATCGACACCGAGGACCTCCGCGCCCGCGCCCAGGGCCGTCAGAATAATACGTAAAGTTTCATCGCGGCAGTTTCGCCTTTTCGCCTCGGCCACGAGCGTCGGTGCGGTGGCCTTCTCCTCGCTCGATGCCGGCGGGAGGGTATGCCTTCGACCCGCGCGGCGAACCTCCGCTGATTTGCGGATGAGCCTCTTCAGAATGTATCCTGCCAACGGTCATGCTGGACGGTAGAGAAGCCTACGAGCGTCTGAGGAACTGGGGCGAGGAGCCTGGTTCAGTGGCTGTACTCACGGACATAGATGGGACGCTAGCCCCCATCGTGCCGACACCGGATATGTCGGAGATCTCCGATGAGATCAGGGCCTCGCTGCGGCGACTTTGCAGGGAGTTTCTCCTGGTCGCCGCCATCAGCGGGCGCAAGACGCAGGACGCCCTCGGGCTCATAGGGCTCGAAGACGTCGTGTACTTCGGTAACCACGGCTTCGAGATCCTGCGCGACGGCGAGGTCGAGGTGATCCCGGAGGCCCTTCCTTACCTGGAGAGGGTCGAGGAGCTCGAACAGCTCGCGAGGGAGGAACTCGTCCCAGAGGGCGCCTTCGTCGAGGAGAAGGGCATTACGGCCTCCGTGCACTACCGCAACGTGGGGAAGGAGGTCGGCGAGCGCTGTGTAGAGTTCGTGAAGGGCGAAGGAGAGCGCCTGGGACTCAGGGTCACCGTAGGACGCGGCGTCGTCGAGGCGCGTCCCCCCATCCGGGCCGACAAAGGCACCGCCGTCAGCACCCTGGTCGAGGAGTATCGTCCGGAGAAGGCTATGTTCATAGGTGATGACACTACCGATCTCGACGCTTTTCGCGAGCTGGAGAAGTTGCGCGAAGTGGGAAAGCTTCGGGAGATTCTGCGCGTCGGCGTGGCGAGCGAAGAGGGACCGCGGGAGATCGAAACCGAGGCCGACATCGTGGTGGAAGGCGTCGACGGCGTCGGCAGAGTGCTAATGGCTCTTCTCGGCGAAGACTAGTCCCTTTCCTTGAACAGACCGAGGAGCCAGGCCAGCGGGAAAGCGAGGATTACGCCTTCTATCGCGCCCAAGGTTGCCCCAGGTATGGTGACCAGAACGAGCGTGTAAATGGTTTCGGAGGTCGCTCTTGGAACGTAGGCCGCGTCGTCGAAGAGGTAAGTGACGGTGGTCAGGAGGATAGCCAGTATCGCTCCCCCGAAGCAGATCGCAAGCACCATCACACCGTAACGCGCGAAGAAGCTCTCCCGAAGTATTTTCTCCGCAAGGCTTATAAGGACGCCCGCGACCATAAGCCCCGCGAAGATGGCACAGAGCGCATACAGCGCGCACAGTGACCATGGGTCGAGATGGAAATCGAAGAGGTTGGTAAATGTGTTGTTGCCGATCAAACTGTAAAGGATAGCGTTGGACAGCGCGATCAGCACGGCCGCTGCCATCAAGAAGATGCGCATAGCCGCGTCTATCCCTGCAGCTCCCGGTACGCATCTATATCCTCTATCTGCGCCTCGACCCAGTCTTCTATTGTGTTGGACCTGACCGTTTCGCGCAGCCCTTTCGCCCTGCTCTCACGTTCTGCTTCTGGCATGGAGAGCGCAGCGTGAATGGCCTCGGCCTGCTCGTCTATGTCGTAGGGGTTGACGGTCAGTGCGTACTCGCCCAGCTCCTCGTGGGCGCCAGCGTTCTCGGAGAGGACGAGGACGCCGTTCTTCTCGTTGATTACGGCAGCCTCCTTGGCGACGAGATTCATGCCGTCGCGGACGGCGTTGACGAGCAGGACGTCGAAGTTCTTGTAGGCGGCGACGGAGCGGGGGAAGTCGTCCTCCATAAAGAGCTCGATGGGTCTCCATGTAGACGTGCCGCAGTGCTCGTTGACCTCCTCCGCCGTTCTTCCCACGGCTTCCATGTAGGCGGCGTACTCACGAATGTCGGTACGAGAGGGCTGGAGCTGGGCGAGGAAGGTGACCTCGCCTTTCAACTCGGGGTGACGCTCCAGCATCCTGCCGTAGGCCAGAAAGCCGCGGACGACGTTCTTGGAGAGATCCGTGCGGTCGACGCGCAAGAGGAGCTTTCCCGGAAGGCCCTTGACGAACCTCTCTTCTTCGAGCACGGCCTCGCTGCGTGCCAGGTCCTCGAACTCCCCAGGATCTATGGAGATAGGGTAAGCCCGTACCCACACATCGCGTCCTCTGTGCCGGATCACACCGCCCTCGGCCTCGGCTCCGAGTACGTCGGAGGCGGTCTCGGCGAATGCGCGGGCGTAGCGCTGGGTGTGGAAGGCGACGACGTCGGCCGAGAGGAGGCTCTCGAGCACTCCCTCCCTTATGTAGTGCGGCAGCACGCGCCAGAGGTCCGGCTCGGGCCAGGGGATGTGGACGAACAGGGAGAGAAAGGCGCCAGCCCCGAGACGCTCGCGGACGAAGAGCGGGGTCATGTAGAGCTGGTAGTCGTGGAGGAGGATGGTGGGCGACTCTTCATCGGCCGCCGTCTCGATTATGGCGTCGGCGAAGTTGCGGTTGACAGGGACGTAGCCCTCCTCCCAGGCCCGCCTCGTTTCGTCCCCGAGCGTCGGTGAGTAAGGGAGGTCGTAGAGCCCGTGCTGGACGAACCACAGGAGCGGGTTGGCGAGCTCGTTGTACATCAGGTCGTAAGAGGTAGGGTCGTGCTCGACGAGCCTGATGCGCAGGTCCTCGACCTCGTAGGGTGCCGGCTCCTTCGAGACAGCGACGTCCTCTTCGCTCTGGGCTGAGGCGATCCAGATCGCGTTCTCGGCGCGCCTCAGGACCGCGTTCAGGGCTGTGACGAGACCCCCTGCCCCCCTGGAGTACTCGCGCTCCCCCGACGACTCGCCGCGGGTGAACGTTACAGGCCCCCTGTTCGAGACCACGATGGTCCTTCTGCCCTCGCCGTGCGCCAAGTCACCCCTCTCGTACGCTGCCTGCTCAGCTACACACCGAGCAGTTTAGCGAAAAGGAGGAGATCGTCGCGGAGAAGTCGTGGCGTGAGGTAGTGCGTCCTGACGTGTTCCTTGCCGAGACGGCCCATCTCGCGGGCGAAGTCGCGGTCCTTGAGAAGCTTCGTGCACGCGGAGGCCACCTCGGGGATCGTGTCCACCAGCATGCCGCCTCCTGCGTCGACCTGCATGGGGATACCACCTACCCTGCTCGCTACAAGCGGCCTCGCCTTCCAGAGTGCCTCCGTCACGACGAGCCCGAAGCCCTCGCGGATGGACTTCTGGATTACCACGTCTGCTATGGACTGGAAGGCGTTGACCTCTATGGCTCCCACGTTCGTGAGGTTGGAGAACAGGAAGATGTCGCGGTCTCCGTCAGCGTAGTTGACCGTCTTGTACCAGTAGTCCCAACCCTCGGGATCGTCGTGTGCCATCGAGCCGATCAGGACGAGCTGTACCTCGGGGACTTTTTCCTTCACGAGCCTGTAGGCGTCTATGACTCCAAGAGGGTCCTTCCAGGGGTCGAAGCGCGAGACCTGCACCATGAAAGGCTTCTCCGCGTCTACGCCGAACTGGCTGACGATGTAGCGGGAGTCGTCAGCGCTCAGGGCCATGTTTTTGGGCGAAAGGGGGTCTATCGCCGGCGGGATGAGGGTAAGCCCCGGCAGGTGCACGTCGGGAGGGGTGTACTCCTCCATGGTGTAAATCTGCGCGTCGTAGTCCGCTATGTGTGGCACGAGGTAGTCGAGCACGTGCCTGTTCGGGGTCGAGAGATCAGGGTGGCAGCGCCAGATCCACTTCGTCTGCGGCGAAAGGCCGCCCGAGAAGTGCTTGAGCAGGGCCGGCTGCGGATCGTGGACGAACATGATGTCCCACTCCTCGCCGGACTTCTGGAGGGCTTCGGCAGAGAGGCGGTTGTACTCTTCGTAGATCGCCCGGTCCTCGACGGTGAGCTCGTACTCGGCGCCTTGCAGGGCGTTGTGGAAGCTCTTGGTGACGTTGAAGAAAGGCTCCGACCCGAACATGATGTCCCACTCTGTCTCGAGGCCGGCATCCCGCATCAGCGGCACGAGCGTGTACAAGATCTCCGCGACCCCACCACCGAAGCTCGTCGCACTGACGTGCAGTACCCGCTTACCCCTCAGGCGCTCCCCGAGGGTCACTATCTCATCGTAGAGCTCCCGACGAACTATGCTGCGGTAATCGGCGAGCGATTTGTTGCCGGGATTTACACGCTGCTGCACTATATACCTTCTAGTCTCTTAGCATTCTGGCACACGACACCGCTACGTACACGGTTAACTGTATATTAACGTCCACCGAAGATTCAACCTGATAGTTCACGAAACGTCGGAAGATAGTCCTTTTTCTGGCATTTCGTGAACTATCTGCGGACGCGCCGGATCATCTTCAGTCGTGTCCCCCCGCCCTTCGTAGAGTCGAGCACCAGCTCGTCCACTAGATTGCGTATCACGGTAAGGCCGAATCCGCCGTGCTCGTCAGGCTCGCCCGTGAGATCCGTAACCCTGAAACCGCCGCCGGCGTCTGTCACGCTTACCTCGACGCCCAACGGCAAGACTCTGTACTCGATCTCGTAGCTCTCCACGGAGGCGTGGCGGATCACGTTGGTCACCGCCTCGGTAACGGCAAGCTTGAGGTCGTAGACCTCCTCGGGTTCGAGCCCCGCCAGACGTCCGGCCTGGCCCATCACCAAACGCGCGAGCAGCACGTACTCTGGGCTGCTCGGAAGGGTCAGTGAGATCGGGTCCGAGAGCCCGCTCCCCTCTTCCGTTATCCTGGCTGTTTCACGCTCCATCGGACCTCTCGGTCATCCGGCTCCCCTCACGCAAACTGACGAGATGGCTTGCCGGAAGCGTAACTTTGCAACTTCGCGAATCTTCTTACCCAGATGTATACGGTGCTAACCCGCCGCATAGACCAACGGGCTGCGAGTGTTTGAGATCCTTTATCTCTCCCCATAGGGAGAAAAAGCACGAGAGAGGAAGGTCCAAAAACGGACCTCCCTCTCGCTTCCCGCTAAAAGTGCCTGCTAGAGGAGTCTCCTCGCTCCGACGTAACCGTTTATGTAGTTGATGCTGGTAATGGTCACCTCGCTACCGATCTGGGCGTGAATGGTGGTCCCGTCGCCCATGGCTATGCCGACGTGGGTGATGTATCCGCTGCCGTCCTCGCTCCAGAAGAGGAGGTCTCCTGCCTGCGGAGCTCCGTGGACCGGGATCCCGTAGCCCATCTGTCCACCCGGAGAATCAGGTAAGGCGATGCCGAACTCCTGGAAGACCAGCATCGTGAAGCAGGAGCAATCCTCGGCCTCGAAAGCCACGCACGGCCCAGGAGGGGAGAACTCGTAGGGGGTCCCCAGGTGCTCCTGCGCCACGGCGAGCACGTCGCCTCCATAACCACCCACCCCACCGCCGCGCTGCGATGTGGAAGCGGGGGCCGAGGCGCTAGCTGTCGCGCTGGCAGAGGACGATGCTTTTGCGCCGCTGCTCCTACCACCGCCGCCTAGCCCGGAATCTTGCGCACTGGGAGCAGATGCGCTGGCAGATGCGCTGGCCTCGGCACGTTCGGCGGCCTCCTCACCGGCGGCAGCACTCGCGGATGCGCCGGCCTCGGCGGCGCGTGCCTCCTGCCTAGCTTCTGCACGCTTCTCGACACGCCGTTCGGCGGCCTGTTCTGCTGCGGCCTCCTCTATCGCGGCGGCGCTGGCAGATGCGCTGGCCTCAGCGCGTTCTTCGGCCCGCCTGTCGGCCACCCGCTCCTCGGCACGCCGTTCGGCACGCCTCTCGGCTGCCAGCCTGGCGGCCTGCCTCTCGGCGGCGGCCTGTTCTGCTGCGGCCTCCTCTATCGCGGCACGCCGGGCGGCTCGCTCGGCCTCACGTTCTGCCTCCTCCCTCGCGGCCTGTCGCTCGGCGGCACGCTGTTCTGCGAGTTCGGCCTGCCTCTCGGCTTCCTCTCTTGCTTCCTGCCTGGCCAGCCTGGCGGCCTGCCTCTCGGCGGCGGCCTGTTCTGCGGCCTGCTCCGCCGCTCTCCTGGCGGCCCGTCGCTCGGCGGCGCGCTGTTCTGCGAGCCGCTGTGCCCTCTCGGCGGCCGCCTGTGCGGCGGCCTCGCGCTCGGCGGCTGCCTGTTCGGATTGTAGATCGGCCCGCGGCACCTGGGCCCGCTTGACCTGGGAGGCCTGTACCTCCGGTATCGGCTCGGGCTCCTCAACAGGAACGGGCTCTGCGTCCTGCGGAGCGGGCTTCGGTGCTCTCTCGACTATCGCAGCGGCGGCAGCGCGAGCCCGCGCAGCCTGCCGATCCTGCGCAGCCTGGATCTCCCCCCTGAGCTCGGCGTTGAGGGAGTTCAGATAGGCCTCGGCCTGCGCTTCGGCCTCGTTGGCGCGCTCTTTCTGGGCGATAGCCGTCTCGACCGCAGCGACCCTCTGTTCACGCTGGGCCTCGAGCCTGTCCCTGCGCGCCGCCAACTCGTTTCTGGCCTCGCGGACCTCCAAGAACTCGGCCCTCTCCCTGTCGAGCAGCCTCACCCACAGGTTCAGCCTCGAGGCGAACTCGGAGAAGTCGTCCACCCCGACCAGAACGTCCATGAAGGCTACGTTCCCACTCTTGTAAACCTGCGCAGCACGCTCTTCCAGAGTTTTTTTGGCCTCGGCGAGCCGCTCTTTGGCGACCCTGAGATGGTCCGTCGTCCTGATGATCTGCCCGTTTAACTGGTTCATCTCGTAGAGTGCGTTGTTGTAGGCTGCCTCGGCCGCGCTCGCCTCCATGCGAATCTCCATCAAACGGTCCTGGGCAGCGGCGACATCAGCCTTTTTCGCCCTGATGCTGCCGTCAGGCTCGGCTCCGGCGGAGATGCCCGTTACGAACACAAGCGCAATGGCAAGACCGAGAAACACGAACATACTCGCCCTTCGAGGCATACGCCCAGGCTCCTTCCAGTAGGTTATATAAACACTGTAAGGGGACCTGCTAGAGAGAATCCCCCCTCCTAGGGCGGGCACTCTAGAAGAAGGCCATATGTTGTGCAATGCACGCCGCTGTTGCCAGCGTTGCTCCCTGTTTATGAAAGTGGCTTAAGTATGGGGGATCTGTGTTTCCTACACGAAATAAATTATTAACGAAACTTAATACTTGTAACGTGACTGAAAGGCATCATGGAGTGTAGGGCGCGATCTGGATCACTACATACAGCGGTATCAGGAAGGGTCGACCCTTCCTGATACCGCGCTGGTCAGCATGTCAGCACTTCAGCTTTTTGTACTTGCTGAGTTGCTGCTGGTCTGTTGTGCGTAAGGTTCTCGAGCCCTATGCATGGACTTGTTGTGATCATACCTCCCGAAGGACGTGTTGCTTACAGTTCGGTTCAGGAGTTGCGACCGAGGTCTCTCAGCGTTAGGAAAGCCAGCCAGAAGCGTCGTTTGGCTGCGTCGTCGTCCAGCGCCGGCGCGAGGGCGGGGATCCTGAGGCCTTTCGTGCCCCTTGTCCAGTGGAACCACACACCGGGTTCCGTTGTGGAGAAGGGTTGCCTGACGAGCGGGTAGTCGATGCCGTCGATATAGTTGGCGGCGCCGGCACCTATTGCCACGAGGACGTATGGCTCGGTGGCCTGAATCTCATGTGCGAGGAGCCCGGTCGACTCGTAGGTCACGTAGGCTTGGTGCAGCCCGACGGCCTGCAGGCTGAGCTTCAGGGCTTGCAGGGTGCGAGGGCCGAAGGGCTGCTCGAGCACGAGCACGACCCCTGAGGTGGGATCTCCGATTGGAGCAGGATGACCTTCGCCTTTCATGCGGCTGGAGAGACGGGAGACCTCGTACGCCGTCTTCTGCCTGTAGTCGCCGGCCGCGTCGCGGGGTTGGCTGGCCTCCCTACCCGCGGGTCGCACGGCGGACGTGGAGGATGCGCTGGGCCGTGGTTACGAGGGCGCCCGCCGCGACCAGGCCGAGCCCTACCGTCAGCAGGCCGAAGATCGAGAACACCGAGAGGATCACGATCCTCCCTGCGCGCTCCAGAAGTCCGACCTCGCAGTCTATGTTGAGGCCTTCGGCGCGGGCGCGGGCGTAAGAAGTAAGGAGCGAGAACGTCATCGCGACACCGGCGAGCAGAGCCCCGTAAGGGTAGGCCATGGTGGCGTAGAAGAAGATCAGGCCGACGAAGACCGCCGACTCCGAGAGCCGGTCCAGGGTCGAGTCGAGGAAGGCGCCGAAGGAGCTCATCCTGTTCGACTCGCGCGCGACGGCGCCATCGAGCGCGTCGAAGAGCCCCCCCAAAAGCATCACGACACCGGCGATCCTGGCGTATCCGAGGCCGAACAGTACGGCGGAGCAGAGCGCCAAGCTCCAGCCGATAACCGTGAGCGTGTCGGGCCGAACCCGCATGACGGAGAGCCACCTGACGAGCGGGCGCAGTACGAGAAGGAGCGCCTCCTTCGAAGCCTCTCTGAAGGTGGGCTTCTGGGGTTCGCGGTGAGGGATAGTCATTGGTCGCCCTCCTTCCTGTCGTCGGGGCTGGTGCCGCCAACACTGGCGGCCTGGGAGGCTGCCCCTGGCCCCTCCTCAGAGGGCTTGACAGGTGGTGTGCCCCAGCGTTCGAAGACCAGCGTCTCCCGCATGTAGCGCAGCGTCGCGGCGATGATGGCGACTATTGGAACGGCGAAGATCGCGCCGATCAAACCGTAGAGCGCCGTCCCTGCTAGCGTGGCGAAGAGCACCCAGAGCGGATGTACTCCTACCGAGCCGCCCTGTATCCTCGGCACCAGTAGGTTGCCTTCGATCTGCTGGGCTACGAGAAAAAGGAAGGCGACCAGCAGGGCCTTGCCGAACCCGCCGCCGGGGACTAGGAGCGCGATAGCGACCGCAGGCACGGCACCGAGAAAAGCTCCTATGACGGGAATGATCTCCGTCGCCGCCACCCAGGCCCCGACTGGAAGGGCATACTCCCCGACCGTGAAGTACATTATCATTGCTCCGAGGACGCCCATGATCGCGCACAGTAGTAACTGGCCTCTGAGGTATCTGATGAGAGTGTGCTCGACCGCGTAGAATAGCTCCAGGCTCTGGTCACGGACCGTCTCGGGAATCGCACCGAGTAGAGCGCGGGTGATCCTCTCCCGCTCCAGCAGCAGGTACACGGAGACGATCACCATCAAGAGCAGGTTGAAGATGGTTCCGAAGACCCCGAACACCCCACCGATTACGCCCGTCGCGACGTTCGCGACCTGTTCCGCCGACGGCGCGTTTTGCTTCAGGAGTTGCAGGATTCGATCCTGGTCCAGCGCGGACACGTACTGGCCGACGTAGGGAATGTTCTGGAGCCGATTGGCCTGAGCGATGACCTGGTCGACGAGATCTTGCGGGTTACGGACCAGGACCTGTACCTGCCCGACCGACGGGACGATTATCAGAAGCAACGTCACGACGACCACGATGATCAAGACGAGGAAAACCCCGATCACGGCTATGACCCTCGGTATCCCCAGTCCTTCGAGGCGACGCACGAGGGGATTGAGGGCGTAGGCAAGGACGCCGGCGGCCAGGAAGGTCAGCAGCACGCCACTTATCTGCCGCACAAAGGACACCAGCAACACAACTCCCACCGCGAGCACGATGTACTGGAAGTATGTCGAGACGACCAGTTTTCTGGCTGACACAGGATCTCCGATCGGATCTCTACGATACGAAATATACCAGCCCCGCACGAGGTCACGCGCGAGTTTACACTCCCCATCCCCCTCTGTATAATCCCCGCCCAGTATGAGAGGGGTTAACGCACAGAGAGCCCAACATCTTGGGGATAGGCGTGAAGCGCCGGGTCATCAGCCGGCCACCAGAAAGTCTACGCGACCAGACCGGGCGGGCGATCGCACCGGGAGCAACTTCATCGAACTGCGCGAGGCGAGAAAGGCGAAGAGGGGCGAGGTCTACAGGAGACGGCGCTTTATGGCCGTTTCCTTGCTGATGCTCGGCGCAGTCGCGCTGGTCTTCGCGGTTTTCGTCCAGACCAGAGCCTCGGACACGGCGGAGCGCGCTGTCCCTATCGATCCGAACAACGCGGGTCCAGACACGGTGCTGGCGGAGGCCGCCGGTGTCAGCGTTTCCACCCCGGTCCGTCCGGCGAGCCTCACCGGGCTCGGCTATCATCCCGAGGGCGAGAGCCTCGCTGCTATGGAACCGCGGGGTAAGAACATCTCGGCCAACGTGTTTGTTGGTCTTCTCTCGAGGGGAGAGACGCCGGAGAGGATCCACTACTACGTTATGGACGCCGCAGGGCGGGATGGGCCCGAGACCGGTGCCGTCGACGTCGGCGCAACGCCGGGTACCACCGTCTACGCCCCTGTGACCGGCACGGTCACGGCGATACGTCCCGACCCCATGGTTCAGAACGCCAACATCGTAGAGATAAAACCGGACGTCAATCCGGACGTCCGCCTCAGCGTCGCCCTAGTGCGTAGCGACGGGGATGCGGGCGTCAACGACTCCGTGACGGCCGGTAAGACCGAACTGGGCACCGTGGCCGACACGGCGGAGGTCTTGGACCCCCAGCTCTCCTCTTACACTGCCGACGCAGGCAACCACGTCACCGTCTCTGTCTCCAAGACAGGCTAAAGCGATCTGCTGAAAGCAGATCGCGCTAGTCAGCATTTCAGCACGCTCAAGCCTTTGGCTTTCGCTTGTCAGCTTGTCAGCTTTTTGTTTTTGCTGGACAGCTGGCAGCGCTTCCAACGAAGGTTCGACCTCCTTGCACTGCTTTATAGCGATTCGCAGAGGTATCCAGACGCCGCGAATTACGCATTCGGCTACGAGCGACAACAGGCTGAAGTGCTGACAAGCGAAGGCGAAGCCTGAGCGTGCTGAGATGCTGACCTGCGTGTATCATACGAGCATCCATGTTCCTGAGCCTCTTCCAATCGAACGCGTCCGCCGCTGTGGCTTTCCTCCTCGGCCTGGTCATCGGTATTACGGTGCACGAGGCGTCCCACGCGACCTCGGCCTACCTACTCGGCGACGACACGGCCTATCGCGACGGCAGGGTGACCCTAAACCCCATCTCGCACCTCGACCTGCTGGGCAGCCTAATGCTTTTAATGGCTGGCTTTGGATGGGGTAGGCCAACCCCGGTAGTACCCTCCAAGCTAAGGGGCGGGGTGTTCGGGTCCGTGGCCGTCGCGCTCGCAGGGCCAGTCTCGAACTTTCTGATCGTAGTCTTCTGCGCCGTACTGTATCTGCTGCCACCGTTCAGAGATCAGGCTGGCTACCTGTTCATACTCGTGGTCATGGTCGCCTTCACCAACGCACTGCTCTTCATCTTCAACCTCATCCCTATCCCCCCGCTCGACGGCTCGAAGGTGATCTTCCCTTTCCTGCCCCGCGCCCTGGACGGCTTTGTAGACTTCATGAACCAGTACGGACCCATGATCCTGCTCGGTCTCATCCTGGTCTCGTTCCTGACGAATCTCCCTATCTTCAGCATCCTGCTCGCCCCAGTACGACCCCTCCTGACCATTCTCGGACTACCCGTGGTTTTCTGAGCTAGTCAGCAAGCCCGCGAAAGCTGACTAACTGAAATGCTGAAGTGCTGACAAGCGGAGCCCGAAGGGCGAAGCGTGCTGAAATGCTGAAGTGCTGATAGACGGGGCAACGCGGTCCGTAGGGAGGGGGGAGAATCTACGGATACCGTGCTGCCCCGCACGTATTCTACCCTCAAAGTCGCTAAAGCGTGAGCTAAACCTCAGGTAGAGACTAAAGAGACCGGCTTCCGTTGGTGCCAGGGGAGTCTGCCGCCAGGGGGAGGAGAACAGAGAAGATGCTTCCGGCATCGGGACGGCTGTGAACCTGGATCTCACCTCCGAGATGGTCGGTGATCTCGTGGGCGAGGGCGAGCCCGAGTCCTGTGCCATCGGCGCGGGACGAGCCCTGGGCCCGGTAGAAGCGGTCGAAGATGTAGGGTATCTCGGATTCCGGGATGCCGCAGCCGCGGTCTGTTACGCTGATAATGATCTGCCCGTCTTCGCGAGAGAGGCCGAGGCCAACGGGCGAACTCTCATCCGAGTACTTGAGAGCGTTGTCCACTAGGATCGCGATTGCCCTATGTAACTGGTTCGGGTCGGTCCTTACGAGCGGCACATTCTCCTCGACCCTGATGCTCAGTGGGCGGCCCGTGTAGCCGAAGTCCCTGCGAAGCCCGTGGAGGAGGTCTTCGACGTCGACCTCCTCCGTCCGGAAGGTGACGGCGTTGGCGTCGAGGCGCGAGAGGTCGAGCAGGGTACGTGCCAGGCTCTGCAGGCGCGTGGTCTGAACGCGCATGTCGTTCAGGAACTCAGCCCTGACCCTTTCATTCTCCTCGTCCTCGAGCATCTCCAGGTAGCCGGAGAGGGCCGTCAGCGGTGTCTTGAGCTCGTGGGAAGCGTTGGCGATAAACTCAGCCTTGACGCGCTGCATGTGGCGCTCCTCCGTAACGTCGCGCAGGATGGCGAGCGCCCCGTCCTCGAGGGGGGCGGCCCTTATCTCGATGACCCTGTCCCCGGCCTTCGCCTCGGACTCTGTCACGGGACCGCTGTAGCGAGTCTTGGCGAGCACCTCCTGCAGGCGGTTGTGGAAGGCATGGTCGGAAGACTCGAGGAGCTTCCTTGCGCGGGGGTTCAAAAAGACGGGATTCAGGTTTCTGTCCACACCGACGACCGCGTCCGTCATGCCGTCGAGTATGGCGCTCCCACGCTCCTTCTCCTGCTCTATCTGGTCGAAAGCCCCCTTGAGGGAGACTGCCATAGCGTTGAACGTCGCGCCCAGAGAGCCGACCTCATCCTCGACGCGCGTAGTTATCCTCGCGTCGAAGTTGCCGGCGGCCAGGTGATCGGCGGCCAGTCCCAGGCGGCTGACGCGCCTGGAGATCAAGACCGCTGCGAAGTACCCTGCGAACCCGGCAATGAGCAGCGCCAGGACGCCGGCGAGTAGGGCCAATCGCTCTATATTCCTCAGCGCCGCCTGCACGTTCTCGACGTCATTCTCCGTGAAGTACTTGACGAAGACTATGGCCCGAGGCTGAGACTCAGCTATGCCCTTGACGTCCACGTTTATGGGATAGGCGTAAGTGGCCTGCAACTGTCCTTTGTGGACACCCGTCTCGACCTGTTCCATGTCGTCGCTCGGCCTTCTGGGCTCCTCTACGGCGCGCCTCACCGGCCTGGGGGACCAGTCGTCGAGCTCTCCACGCGTCTGCTGGCCGTCCTCGTACCTGACTATGCCCCACTCCAACCCGTGGGAGCGGGCGAACGCGTTGATGCGCTGCTCGGTTACGGGCTCGCCGCGTTCCCTCAACCGCTGCACCTGGTCCTCGAACTGGTCTCCGACCTGCTTGAAGGCGGCCTCGCTCGACCGATTGACAGTCTCATAGAGGATGGGATGCACGATCTCGTAAGCGGTTATCGCCGCGAAGGCGGTCACGAGCACGAAGAGTGCCGTGAGCCAGATGCGCATGCTGAGGCGGGGCCTGAACTCGCCCCCCGTCTTCGAAGCGAGCAGCTTCCTGGCCTTTTGCCTGAGGTCTAGATCCGGGCTCCTTCCCGTCGACCTATCTCTAGCGGAAAACATATCCGACACCCCGCGCGGTGTGGATGAACTCGGGGTTCCTGGGGTCGCGTTCTATCTTCTCGCGGAGGTGGCGGATGTGGACGTCCACCGTGCGTTCGTCACGGAACTCGTCGCCCCACACCCTGCGCAGGAGCGCGCTGCGCGAGAACACCCTGCCAGGGCTCGAGGCCAGGGTCACCAGGAGCTCGAACTCGGTGTAGGTGAGGTCGACTTCTTCACCGTCGGCCGACACCCTGCGGCTCGGCAGGTTGATCCTGAGCCTATCGTAGGTCAGCTCGTCAGGGCGCTGGCCCGCCGGTACCGCCGCCCTGCGCATGATCGCCCTGACGCGCGCCACAAGCTCCCTGACGGCGAAAGGCTTGGTGACATAGTCGTCAGCCCCGAGCTCGAGGCCGACGACCCTGTCTATCTCGTCGTCGCGGGCTGTCAGCATGATGACGGGCACGTCGCTCTGAGAGCGTATCCTCCTTATGACCTCGGTGCCGTCGAGCTTGGGGAGCATGATGTCGAGCACGATCAGGTGCGGCTCGAAGGCCTTGAACGCTTCCAGAGCGGCTTCGCCGTCGCCAGCGACCTGGACCTGGAATCCCTCGCGCTCGAGGGCATGCGTGAGCATCTTCTGGAGCGACGGCTCGTCGTCGACCAGAAGGATCTTGCGCGTCACACCCTGTAGATCCTGTACCATCCCCGGTCAAACTCTCTTCTTGTACACAGGAACCACTAATTCACCTTACTTATTCTAGCATGAGGGAGTACAAAGCCTCCTGAATTCGGCGGCTCCTCACTCCAGCGGGACCGCGGCCTCGCCGACCCTTTCCGCCGCCTCCAGGAGATCCCGCGCTTCTTTCAGGCGCACGGCCTCGACCACTGCCTGCCGGCGCCTGAGATAGGCCGCGACGATTCGCGCCTCGTTCGTGCCTTCCTTCTCGGGACGGGACCCGTTATCCCTGGTCCCCTCCAGCACCTCCTCGGCGAAGCGTGCGAGGCCGCTCGCATCGCCAGGGTCGAAGCCGCGGTGGGCGATTAGACGGCCCGCGCTCAGGATGAACACCTCGATCACACCTGGCTCCGTCGATGGGGCGACGACGGCCTGAACACCCTCAGCGCCTACTACGGTCCTGGAGAAGCGTATCCGCTCTATGCCGGAGATCAAGTCTCGCAGCCTGGCCGCGGCCTCGAACTCGAGCGCCGCGGCCATCCTTTCCCGCTCCCTGACCAGCGCCCTCAGGTGCTCCTCGCCACCCTCGCCGCGCAGGAGCGCGACCACCTCGTCTACGACCTCCCTGCGGTATTCCTGCTCACCCATGCCCAGGCACGGCGCGCAGCGTCCCAGCTGGCCGTAGAAGCAGACCTCCCCATCACCCGAGCACCTCTTGAGTGGGAAGATCCTGCCTAGAGCCTCGATGCAGGTGTCCAGGACCCCGGCGCTCCTGTACGGGCCGAGGTGGATGAGACCCCCCTCGGGCGGGTTAGCGGAGACCCGCTCGGGTACAGGGTAAGGCTCATTGGTGTCGAGCCTTAGAAACCAGCTGGCCTTGTCGTCCCTGCCGACGGAGTTGTAGCGCGGCAACAGGCGTTTTATCTCCCTGGCCTCGAGGATGAGGGCGTGAAGCTCGCTCTCGGTCTCCTTGACGCGTACCTCGGCGACTTCTTCGACGAGACGCCCTACCTTGCGGCGTCCGTCCCCGCCGTTGAAGTAGGTCCTGACTCGGGTCTTCAGGTCCTTCGCCTTGCCGACGTAGAGCGTGGTGCCGTGCTTGTCGACGAAGTAGTAGACACCCGGCGTGTTCGGCAACCCGCTTGCGAGGTGCTGCTTCTGGGGTTTGATGCGTCCCCTTCCCCCGCGGATAGCGAGCGCTTCACCTACGCTCTCTATGCCTGCGGAGCCGAGGAGCTTCAGCAGTCTCCGGAAGATCTCCGTCGTGGCAGCAGCGTCGGAGAGGGCCCTGTGGTTCGGCGCCTGGCGCACGCCGAAGTGGCTGACGAGCGCGCCCAGACGGTAGCGTTTGAGACCAGGCACCAGGCAACGGGCGAGTTTCAGGGTGTCGAGGACTTCGTTGGAGAGTGGATCCCCACCTCTTGCAGCCGTGACGAAGGAGCAGTCGAAGTGGACATTGTGCCCGACGAGGATACACCCCTCGACAAACTCCTCGAAGCGCGGCATTACCTCGGAGATGGAAGGGGCATCCGAGACCATGCGGTCCGTTATGCCTGTCAGACGCACCACGAAGGAGTCTATCGGGCGACCCGGGTTGACGAGCGTCGAGAACTGGTCGATCACCTCCCCGCGCAAGAGCTTGAGGGCGCCGAACTCCGTGATGGCACCCCCCTTCCCGGCCGCGGAGCCTGTGGTCTCGACGTCGAAGACGACGTAAGGGGCCTCCTCGAGCGCGAGCGAGCCTACATGCGCGGTCCTCAAGTCCGCATCTTCCCAGGTAAACCTCGGGTCGCCTTCGACGAGCCTCTCGACGAGGGCCCTTGCATCGCCGTTCGGGCTCGTCAAAGAGAGGAATTCTGTGGAGATCTCTTCCGGACTCACGGGCTCGTGATCTTTCACGAAGCCATAGAGACTAAGAGACACGGACCTCCGTCCGCGCCGCCCCGAGCGAAGCTGGGACAGGTTCCTCTTTCGCAGCCTCGGCCCTCGCGGCCCCTGCGATGGTCCTGGCCTGCGCCACAGTCACGCCGGGGATGGCGACGAGGCTCTCGTAGGTGTACTCGTCGTCGAGCAACCCGCTCGCGAGGACTCTGGCACGCGTCTTCATCCCAACGCCGGCCATCTTGGTGGTGTGGAAGAGCTTGCCGCGCTGGATGCGTAGAGATCCGACACCGGCCAGCCTCTCCCCGTCCACGAGGACACGTCTACATCTGTCGGCGAAGCGCCCGACCTGCTCCGGATAGTAGACACCCCGGCCCATCAGGGAAGGCGTCATCGGGAGCGGGTGCATGAGGTTCGCGTTGCGAACGGTGGTGTGGCCTGGAGGCTCGTCGGGCCCGAGCGGGTCAGGGTCGCCGAGCCTCCGCGCCAGCACCGCGTGGTCCCACACCTGCTCTTCGAGGTCGCTGCCGAGGTCCAGCTCCGTGATCACCGGCTTGCCCCGGAAACGGTCGTTGCGGTTGGCGGCATAAAGGAAGCGCCGGTCGCCCCTCTCGTTCTCGTAGAACTCGACGACGGCACGGGCCCGTTTCTCACCCATGCCTGGCAGTCGAGCCAACGTCTTGCAATCCCCCCTGGAGAGTATCTCCTCCAACTCCTCAGGGTCCAGAGCCTCGGCCGTCTTCGCGGCGGCCCGCTTGTCCACGCCGCGGACTCTCTCGAGGATGCCCTGCACACCTTCGGGGCAGACGCCGCGTCTGAGGTGGTCGATCTTGCGTACAGCCGTGAAGGCGTTGTATCCCTCCCAGTGCCAGACGTACTCGCGGACCCGCTCGACGGCCGCAGCGTCATCCGGGACGAACTCGATGGTGACAGCGTCCCCGATGTAGCGGCCGTTCGCCCCTGGGAGATTCTCCGCGGGGTACATCACCTGCACCTTGACCGAAGGCGAATAAAAAGAGAAGTGAACCGGAACCCCCGGTGCCACTTCCTTCATCAGCCGCCTGCGGAAGACGTTATCTTCGAGATCTGACTCGAACATCGGAAGGTAATTTTAGCACTTCAGCACGCTCCGGCTGACCCCTCCGCTTGTCAGCAATTCAGCTTCTGCCGTTCCGGACCCTGCCCTGCCGCGCACGACGAATCGCTACCAACAGCAGTCGGGTTCTACGCTGTTGGCGAGGCTACGGGATGACTGGCTGAAGTGCTGACAAGCGCCCGCAGGGCGCGTGCTGAGTGGCTGAAATGCTGACTAGCTCAGAAGCTTCTCCTGTCGCAAAACAATTGCCTCGATAGGCTCTCCTGCGGGGATGCCATCGGAGGCAGGACCGACGAGGGCGAGGGCGTCGGCTCTTGTTAGCGAGCTGACGAGGCCCGAGCCCTGGGCCCCGACGGATTCGGCCAGCCAGCCTTTCTCCGTCCGCTTTATGCTGACGCGCATGGCGTGCAGCCTGCCAAACTTGTTGACGACGTCCCTCTCGAAGTAGACAGGGACGCGCGGTCTCCTCCTGTCCTCGCGGCCCATCATACCCATCAAGGCCGGCCTTACGAAGAGGTCGAAGCAGACCACCGCGGAGACGGGGTTGCCTGGAAGGCCGAAGAGGCGGGTCTCGCCTCGCGTACCGTAGAACAAGGGCTTGCCTGGCTTGAACTTTACGCCCCAGAAGACCTGCTCCACCCCAAGGTCGAGCATCGTGCTCTTGACGAGATCCTTCTCCCCCACCGAGACCCCGCCACTCGTCACGACGACGTCGGCCGTCTCCAGCGCCTCCTCTATGGCCGCGCGCAGGGTGTCCGCGTCGTCCGAGGCGGCGTAGAGGCGGCGGGCGTCTGTGCCGGCCTCGAGGGCCGCTGCGACGATGGCGTAGGAGTTGGAGTCGAAGATCTCACCCGGATCGAGATCCCGCGTCCCCGGCTCGACGAGCTCGGTTCCCGTCGATAACACGACCACCTGCGGCCTGCGGTAGACAGGGAGCGAACCGTAGCCCTGAGTCGCGGCGAGGGCAATCTCGGGCGCACCGACCTCGGTTCCTGCGGCCAGGATGACGTCTCCATTGCGCGTATCCTCACCCGCCGCGCGGATGTTGTCGCCGGGAGAGGGGACCTTCTTCAGTTCGAACTCCTCTCCCCAGCCCGAGGTATTCTCGACCATCACCACGGCGTCGGCCCCGTCAGGGATGACGCCGCCGGTGAAGATCTTGATGGCCTCGCCTTCTCCGACGCTTCTCTTCGCCGGGCGTCCCGCTGGCGCCTCGTCGACCACGCCGAACACACGTCCGGCCTCGGCGTCTTCGCTCCGCAGCGCGTACCCGTCCACCGCCGAGTTATCGAAAGGCGGCGAGTCGGTGGTGGCCGCGAGGTCCTGCGCGAGCGCGAGCCCCAGAGCTTCCCCTAGAGGCGTCTCCTCGACGGGAAGCCTGGGCGTACTCTCGAACACTAGTCGCTCGGCTTCGGGGTACTCGATCAGCTTCTCGAATAGTTGCACCTTCACACCTCTACTAACCTATCGTTTGCCTGCCGACACGCTACCATACAAAGGAGGGCGTGCATGAACACCTCTCCCACATTCAGGTGGCTTTCTACTCCGTTAGCAACACTGTCGCCCACGGGATACTGTTACTGGATTCCCACTTTCGCAGGAATGACTTGTGTGGCAGGTTCTCCCACGTGTGCTCGCCCGCAGAGCCCGAATGCAGACCCGTCGAACGGACTCGGTATCACTCTACTCCGGTAGCAGTGCCATGGCCCGACCTGGTCCGCCGGAGGATTCGGCGATCTTGACCGGCATGAAGATGAAGTAGGCGCCACGCACCGGCAACTCGCCAAGGTTGGTCAGGATCTCCACGTAGCGCATCCCACGGCTCAGCCCCTCCTGGTGAACAGGGATGGCGTCGTGGGCGCTACCGATACTGGGAGCGTCGATGCCTATGGTCTTTACGCCACGTTCGTGCAGATAGATGGCAGTCTCCGGAGCAGGGGCGGGCCAGCCTGGAGCCTCACCCGTGACAAGCGAGCCGTGCATGTAACTCTCGCCCTCCTTGCCCTCGACGTAGTAGCGGTCCCAGCCTGTCAAAAAGAGCACGACCTCGCCAGCCCGGAGCGATCCGTTTTCTCTCTCCCAATCCTCTACGTGCCCGGCGGTTATTAAGGGGCTGACCCCAGGCTCGCCTTCTTCAGCCAGGATCCTGACGTCGATCACCGCCGCAGGTCCCATCAAGTCTTCGAGGGGCACTCTGTCCCCTGTCTGATCCCCGAGGGGTCCTGCGAGATTCAGGCCCGAGTCGGGAGGCGGGACGAAGTGGGTCGGGGCGTCGAAGTGGGTGCCGCAATGCTCGTCCATGACGAGGAAGTTGGTCTGGTAGGGGGCGGCGCTCCTGGTCTTGCCCGTCGGGCCCTCGACCTCGGCGAACCAGTTCCAGTTGTGGTGCGCGTAGGTCATGTGCCCTGGCCACGTACCAGGCAACCGCTCCGATACGGTCAGTGAGAGATCCATGATCCTCGCTCCCGCCAGCGATGCGAAGTCCAAGGCTCCTCCCTCAAAACCCTTCGAAATACCCATCGGCATCGAAGCTCACCTCTTCAGGGTCGCCGACCACCTCGGTTTCGCCGTTGCGGAGCACTTCGTCGAGGAGGTTCTCGGAGACGTATAGGTACTCCAGGTGCAACGTGTTGGGGATGCGGACGAACCGCGTCTCTTCGGGTGGGACACCCCAGTTGCAGCGGACGGCGGTCTGGAGCGCCTCCTCGTCGCTTGCGAGGACCATTGGCACCTTGGCCCGCTCGATAAACGTGCTCGTGACGACGTTGGCGTTCATGGCTTTGCGTTCGATCTGGTCGGCCAGACGCTGCGTCGTCAGGTCGGCGAGGCCGACCCCGAGGGCGTTGCCGTGCGACTCCTTGCTGATGTCCCCGACGATCAGATATTTGACGGCGGGCGTCTCAGGCTCATCGACGCCGAGGATGCGGAAGCGTCCGATCACGTTCGTGTCCATCCCCGTCCCCGAGTAGTTCTTGCCCAGGGCGTCGACGTAGAGCATATCAATATCTGAGACGGGGAGATCGGGCATCATCCGCATGTACTCGGCGAGCAGCTCGGCCTCGCGCTCGTGGATCTCGGCCGCCGGTATCGCCTCGATAATGGCAGGCTCGTCGTAGGCATTCTCGACGGTCGCAACGCCGAAGAGGATGTGGCCAGACTCGAGCACCTCGTCACCGACCTCGACCATGAAATCGCGGATGCCCTCTACGCCGTAGCCGTGCAGCGCGAGCGCCTGCTCGTGCTTTCCAAGACCGATGGAGGCCATCTTCATGAGGCCGCTCTCTATCGTAGAGCGGAAGTCCGTGTGGGCTTTGATCCTGTTGACGAGCACGATGCCGTCGGACTCAGAGGCTATTCTGTCCATATACACGGGCACCCCGCGCTCCGTCTCTCCGAGCTCTACTACCTCCATCGAAGAGCGTATCGGCGCTCCACACAACTCTTCGGTGATACCTAAAGATGCGAGGATCTCGACCTGCCCCTCGGCCGTAGCCCCACCATGGCTCCCCATCGAAGGCACGATAAAGGGTTCAGCCTCCATCTCCTTCAGGATCTCGACGAGAGAGTGCAGGATCCCATCTATCTGCGCGATGCCGCGGCTACCGGCGGTGAGCGCCACGCTCATACCCGGCCTGATAGCCGAAGCTATCTCTTCGCGGCCCAACTGCTCCCGCAGCACCGCCTCGACATTTTCGACGCGCGGCCTTGGGAACTTCTGCCTGACCTTGACCACCTTCGGGAACTCCACTTCTAACTCCTCTCTTCCGCCCGCTCCTCGACCCCGGCCAGCCTGCGGGCGAGACCGAGGGCGGCGCGCAGGCTCGAAGGATCGGCTTCCCCTGTACCGGCTATGTCGAAGGCTGTGCCATGATCCACGCTCGTCCTGAAGAACGGCAGACCCACCGTCACGTTTACCCCGGTATCGAAGCCCATCAGTTTTATGGGAATATGCCCCTGGTCGTGGTACTGCACGACGACGATGTCGAACGCGCCCGTCCTGGCCCGCATCATCACGGTGTCGGGCGGGTGCGGTCCCGTCGCGTCGATGCCCTCCTCCACAGCAGCAGCGACCGCCGGCGCTATTCGCTCTGCGTCCTCGGTGCCGAAGAGCCCGTTCTCCCCGGCGTGGGGGTTCAGGCCAGCGACGGCCACCCTCGGACTTTCAACGCCTAGCTTTTTCAACGACTCGTGGGCGAGACGTATGACGGCCAGCTCCCGCTCGGGCCTGGTCCGCTCTATGGCCTCCTTGAGAGAGACGTGGGTCGAGACGTGGATCACCTTCAGCTCGTCTGTGACGAGCATCATCGCGTAGTCTTTCGTGCCCGTGAGTTCGGCCAGGATCTCGGTGTGCCCGGGATACTCGTGACCTGCCAGGTGCATGGCCTCCTTGTTGAGCGGCGCTGTCGCTATCGCCCCTACGCGCCCCGCGCCCGCCAGTCCCGTCGCCCGCTCGACGTAGCGGAAGGCGGCATCGCCAGCCCTCGCGTCGAGCTCGCCGAAAGGTAGATTTTCAGGCAGTTCGGTCTCGGAGATCACATCTATCGTGCCAGGCTCGAACTTCGCGTCCTCGGGTTCTGCGACGACGTGTGCGCGCAGGGGCAGGTCGAGCAGGCGCGCGGCGCGCTCCAGAATCCCCGCGTCGCCCACCACGATGGCCCGGTTGTGTTTCCCGAAGCCCACTTCGTCGAAGGTCCTGACTATGATCTCCGGCCCGATTCCGGCCGGGTCCCCCATCGTCACGGCTATGAGGGGCGGTGTCATGAGTTCTTCTCCTCCCCGCTGAGCGCCTCTACGGCCCCTACGAGTGTACCCGGTCCGCCGAAACCTCCGGCCTTGGTAACCACAGGGTAAGGCCTGGGCCCCACCAGGGTGCCCATCGGGACCCCCGTCTCCACTTCTCCTTCGAGCCTGATCCCAGCGGCCCCGAGCCGCCGCGCCACCGCGACCGCCGTCGCCCCCCCGGTCAAGACCAGCCCCTCGAAGCACCCTCTCTCCGAGAGAAGCGCGGCCACCTCGGCCAGCGGCCCGAGTACCGATTCGCCGGAAGCGCTTCTCTCCTCGGGCGAGCGGACGACGGCGCACGCCCTCCCCGCGAGCGCCTCACGCACCGCAGCTACAGTCCTTTCCGACACGCCTGCCTGGAGAGGGACGTCTACCTCCCCGTACTCACCGACCAGCCCCCGCACCTGCTCCCGCGCAACGCCACTCAAACTCCCGACGACTACGAGTACAGGACGGACCTGGACTCTTTGCACGCCCGCGGCTCCTGCGCGGGGCGCAGAGTAGACGCTCCCGAGCGCGTTCGCGAGTCCGGCAGAGCCGGCCCAGAGTACCCGCGCTGGGTCTGGCACGGCCCGTACCAACGCCTCGAGGTCGGCGTCGCGGTCCGCATCGGCGACGACGCATTCGTTCTCCTCCAGAGATCGGTGCACTATCTCTGGGTCAGCGAGGTCATCAACGCCCAACACGCCGACCGAGGAGAACGCCTCAGCGAGCAGGCCAGGGAGGTGGGCCACCCGAACGGGGGTGTCGGGGTCATTCGCCATCTCGGTCTCATCGACGGGGACGCCGTGGACTTGCTGAACACCGCCGACGGTCGTACGCCCGGCGGCCGGAAACGCAGGCGCGACGACGGCACGATCTCGCCTCGCACCACCCAGCGCTGCGGCGAGCTCTGCGGCGACGTTCCCCCGCAAGGTGGAGTCCAACTTCTTGTAGACGATACGCGCCTCACTGGCCGCGCGCGCCGCCTCGAGAACACGCTTCGCGGCGAAGCCAGCGGGCATGGCGCGGGAGTCGGTGTCGAAAGACACCGCGTCGAGGTTATCATCAAGAACCTCGGAATCACGAAAGAACACAGCGGTCCTGTAACCGGCGTGTACGAACTGGACGCCCGTGTCCGCCGCACCGGTCAGGTCATCGGCGATTATAGCTATCAGCAATACAGCACGCTCCGGCTTCGCCTCCGCTTGTCAGGTCTCACGACCTGAAAGGACTCTCACTGAGTAGGTGCTTCTCTGGCATCCTCTCAGGTGCACGAACGTCTCACCACACTACACTTAGCTGACTGGCTGAAATGCTGACAAGTCGCCTGGCGAAGCCCGGCGACGTGCTGACAAGCGGAGCCCGAAGGCGTAGCGTGCTGAAATGCTTTCATTGCGCCATATATCCGCCGTCCACAGAGAGGATCGCGCCTGTGACGAAGGAGGCTTCCTCCGAGGCGAGGAAGAGGATGGCGTTTGCCACCTCGGCCGGTTCGCCGAGCCTGCCTACGGGGTGTGCCTCTCGCATCGGGGCTATGTACTCTTCGGGCAGTTCCACGACGGCCTCTGTCGCTATCGTGCCTGGCGCGACGGCGTTGACGCGGATGCCACTTGCGGCCCACTCGACCGCGAGGTGCTTGGTGATCCCTGACGCGACGAACTTTGCTGGCCCGTACGTGGACTGTTTGGCCTGCCCGGCGAGACCCGAGATCGAGGACAGACAGACTATGGAACCTCCCGGCTCCGCCTGACCCAGCATGGCCTCGACAGCGAACTTGCAGGTGAGGAACATCCCCCGCCCGTCCACGGCCATCACGTGGTCCCAGTCCTCTGGCGTCGCCTCCACGATGGTATTCAGCGGGATTATGCCAGCGTTGGCAACGAGCACGTCTATGCGCCCGAAGCCTTCGACGGCCACGCTTATCATGCGTCGCGCGTCCTCCACGACCGAGACGTCTCCGACGACAGACTCGACCTCGGCACCGGAGCTGGCCAGCCGCTCCCGCAGCCGCGAGAGACCGTCTTCGTCCACGTCGGTGATGACGAGGCGCGCCTCCTCCCTGGCGAAGAGCTCGGCGGTCGCCCTTCCGATACCCTTCGCAGCCCCTGTGACGACCGCGGATTTCCCACGCAACCTGCCGAGTTCCCGCGCTGCCCTCTCCGTCACACTACCTCCATCCCTGCCGATGCCACGCGGCAAGACGTCTGTGCACTTTGACGCAAGCTGCGCATTTAGTCCACAACCTATCACCGTGATGCTCGGCCCGTCAAACCCGCGCGACGTGCAGGTGGAAGGGGTGAAGACACCTTGGTGATGCCTATTGACACGCTGTAACGATTCCAATAACATGCCACGCAAGGTTAGGGAGACAAGGAGGAGGCGCATGGCTGAAGCAACGGAGTCAAGGGGCGAGCTCGCCACCGAACTACCGAGTAAATATCTACCACAGGTAGAGTACCGGGATCTGCCGGAGCCTCAGGGGCTGCGCAAGTACGCGGGCGCCAGCGTGATCATTACCGCCACCGCGCTAGGCTCCGGCGAGCTCATCATCTGGCCCTACCTCACCACGCTGGTGGGGATAGGGATCGTGTGGCTCTCGGTGCTCGGGATCACGATGCAGTACATCCTCAACATGGAGATCGAACGCTACACCCTGGTCACCGGCGAGACCGCCGTAACGGGTTTCAGCCGTTTGTGGGTGGGATGGGGCCTAATCTTCGCCCTTGGGGCCATACTGCCCAACGCCTTCCCCGGTTGGGCCACCAGCGGGGCCAAGGTGTTCACGTTCATCTTCGGCCTCAGCGACGCGGTCAGCCCCATAATCACCATCATATTCCTTATCTCCATAGGACTAGCGATAACCCTCTCGCCGGTCGTCTACCAGACCCTCGAGAAGGTCCAGGCCGGGGCGATCGCCATCGTACTAGTCTTCATCGTGGTGGCGATAGTCATAGCGACCGACGGGGGGGCCTGGGCCGGGGTCGTCACCGAGGCGCCCCAGGGAGCCGCCAACCTGCCCGGCTACATCAGCACGATCGGCGCGGCGACCTTCCTGGGGGCGATAGCCTTCGCGGGCGCGGGCGGCGCCAACAACCTGGTCCAGAGTAATTACGTCAGGGACAAGGGGATGGGCATGGGGATACATATCCCCAACATCGTCTCCCCGATCACCGGTGAAGAGGAGGCCGCACCGGGGCTGGGGTACATGCCGCCGTCGACCGAGGAGAACGAGCGCCGCTGGAAGCAGTGGTGGAAGATCGCCAACCAGGAGCAGCTCATCACCTTCTGGGGCATCGGCGCGCTCTTGCTCGTCGCCCTCTCGGTCCTGGTCTTCTCGACCATAGGCGTAAGGCCGAACATCGGGACGGATCTGATATTCATCCAAGAGGAGGCCGACGCACTCGGCAATGCCATAGCGCCCTGGTTCTCGACGTTCTTCCTCATCGCCGGCTTCCTGATGCTCTTCTCCACCAACATTGGCGTTGTGGACTACACCTCCCGGCTGACCGCCGACACGCTCAAGGTGACCTTCCTGAAGGAGAGCGAGTTCTGGAGCGAGAGCAAGATCTACGTCACGGTCGCGTGGCTCCTGATAATCGGTGGTGGGCTAATCGTATTGGCGCAAATCGAGCCGGTCGTGCTCTTGGTCCTCTCCTCGACGGGGGGCGGATTCGTCATGGCCTTCTACTCGGTGCTGCTCATCCTGCTCAACCGCCGGGCCCTGCCCGATTTCGCCAAGCTCAAGGGCTGGCGGCTGCCGGTGATGATCCTGATCGCCATATTCTTCGTCAGCTTCTCGCTGGTACTCGTCTACCAGATGGTGACCCAGGGACCGGGGTCGTTCGCCTGAGTGGAGGTCGAACGTTCTTGATGGAAATGCGCAGCCAGGGTGCTTAAACAACTCTGGCTGCGCATTCTCTTGGGCTTGGTGATCTTCTGCGTCCTGACCACCATGGCCTACCTGCTTGGGCTGCTCTCGTGACGACCCGAGCGGTTCTTTGTCCGACCGGATGCCCAAGGAGAATATGTGGCCAAGTACGGAGTCGCTGTTCAGGTCCACCGTCACAGAACCGAGAACACGTCTGCTATGCAACTCGGTGAACAGCCCTTGGACGGATGCGCCGGGTTCCTCCACATGGCATTATGGCGTCCAAGGGAAACGTGTAGAGCAAGGAGGTTATCCTGATGAGTATCTTCCCCACCAAGATCCTTCTGGCCACCGACGGTTCCGAGGAGGCACGCCAAGCCGCACAGGCGGCCGCCGAGCTCTCCAAGGAAACCGGCTCGGAGGTGCACGTTGCTTACGTGCTGCCGTCTCCTACGGAGCTCAGGGGGCATCACTACTACTCTGAGGAGGTTATGCGGTCGATCCTCGAGCAAGCCGAGGGGGATGCCCGTTCGTTCCTCGAGGAGCAGGCCGAGCAGGTCAGAGCGTCCGGGGGTAAGGTGGCCGAGACGCACCTCAAGGCGGGACGGCCAGATAAGGAGATCGTGAGGCTCAGCGAGGATCTGGGTGTAGGGACGATCGTGATAGGAAGCAGAGGCCTGGGCGCCGTAAGCAGGGCGGTGATGGGCAGTGTTTCGGAGTCGGTGATCAGGCACGCCCACTGCCCCGTATTCGTGGTGCGCGGGTAAGAGAAGACCGCCCGACGACCGGAGCACTGCCCAAAGCCGGGCTTTGTCTTCCGAGGGAGGCGTCGGACGCTTGATAGTGATGCGCAACCGGGATGCTCATCTGTACCGCCAGTGAAGGCATCTTGGGGCCAAGAACTTTTCCCCTAGAGAACGAGCGGCAGCCTCTCCAGCCCACGAAGGAACAATCCGCGCCGCCAGCGCAGGGTTTCGGGCGTCACCGCCAGGCGCGCACCGGGGAAGCGTCGCAGGAGAGCGTTCAAGCCGATCTGTCCTTCCATCCGGGCGAGCGGTGCGCCCAGGCAGTGGTGCACGCCGCCCCGCCCGAAGGCGAGGTGCCTGTTCGGATCGCGCGCGAGGTCGAGGGCGTCGGGGTTCTCGAAATGCCGCTCATCGCGGTTAGCCGAGCCGAGCACCGCCAGAACCAGTTCGCCGCGCGATACCGTCGTGCCCCCGATCTCCACGTCCTCGCGCGCGTAGCGCTCGGTCGCCATCTCCACGGGAGAGGTGTAGCGCAAGAGTTCCTCGACCGCAGGCTTAACTAGCGAAGGATCGCACCTGAGCCTCTCCGACTGCTCTGGATGCTCCAGGAGGGCGAGCGTGCCGCTGGCGATCAGGTTGACGGTGGTTTCGTGGCCGGCCACCAGGAGCAGGAACGCCATGGCCAGGAGCTCGTCCTCGCTCAGCTTGTCACCCGCCTCCTCCGCCCGGATCAGCGCTGTGATGAGATCGTCCTCGGGGTCGGCGCGACGCCGATCTACGAGCTTGCGGAGGTAGCGCACGAACGAGAATGCGGCGGGGAGAGCACCCAACATGTCGCGGCCCGAGGAGACCGAGACCAACCTGTTCGACCACCGGTGGAACCTGGCATGGTCTTCCGCCGGTACACCCAGCAGTTCGGCGATCACGGTCGCCGGCAGGGGCAGCGCGTAGCCGGCGACCAGATCGGTCCCGCCCTTCCGCTCCCTTTCGCGTTCCATGGCGTCGAGGAGCTCTTCGCAGATCTCCTCGACCCGGCCCCGTAGTCGCTCGATGAGGCGAGGGGTGAACGCCTTGGAGACGAGGGCCCGCAGCCGCGCGTGGTCCGGGTCGTCCAGGTCGAGCATGTTGCGTTCGAGCGGTTTGAGGAATCCAGGTACCCACGGCGTCTTCGCCCGCTGCTCCGGGTCCATAGCGTTCAGCTTATCCTTGGCGAACGTGTCATCCTTCAACACCCTTGTCACGTCCTCGTAGCGGGTGACCAACCACGCCGTCCGCCGGTCGCGAAGGGTCGCGCGCCAGACGGGAGCCTCGGCACGCAGTCGCGTGTAGAACGGGTAAGGGTTGGCCTTGAATGCCGGGCTGGCTAGGTCGGGCGCGACGACCCCGGTCGGGCTGGCTCCTCTTACACTACTATCCACGTCGATCCCCCTCAGCCGCGCCGAAGCCGTGGATCAGCAGCCCGGCGAGGACGTCGGGCACCTCGTCCGACCGTGAATTTATCTCCTTGTCACCCAGCAGGCCCAGGACCAGGATTCCCAGTACAGCCCCGGCCACGGACCGCATCGCCAGGGGCGCTTCCGTCTCCCGAACCTCCCCCTGTTCCATCCTCGTCCGGAAGTTGTCCTCGGCGATCTTCATGGTCGGATCCACCACACTACGAAGATAGCGTTCGCGCAATTCTGCGTTCACCAGCATCTCCGAGAGGGCGACCCGAAAGATCTCCCGGCTCTCCCAGATCCAAGCGATGCGCCGGCGCAGGTAGTGCTCGAGGAAACCCCGGAAATCCGTGGCCATCCCCTCCTCGAAGTCCGCCGCCCGCCGCTCCGTCTCGTTCAACCTGTCGAGGATCGCCAGCAGGAGGGCGTCCTTGTCCTCGAAGTAGTTGTAGATGGTCCCCTCCGAGACACCCGCCGCCCGCGCCACCTCCCTGGTGGTCGCGCGGCGGAACCCCTTCTCCGCGAAGACCCGCGTGGCCGCCCCGACGATCTGCTCCCGTCGGGCACGGACGACCAGTTCGCGCACCTCGTCCCTCCGTGGTCCCGACACCGCACAGACCTCCTACTGAGCAACTGCTCATTATATTGAGTGTTGACTCATAGTACACCTCGCGGCGCTCTTCGTCAAGGAGCTGCAGGGCTTTACAACGACTGGTGGCTACCGTGGGGAGGTAACGAAATATTCGTATTAGGCATCTGGCAGGATCAACCTGACCTGCTCCTCGATGGTTTCTCTATCTGGTTCTGAGAGGCAACTAACGGGAGGCTTCCCCGTCTGGCATCTCGGCAGGAACCTCCTCGCTCGACACCTCGCGTTTGGCCTCTCCGACGGCCTCTTCGTAGAGGCGCTCGGCTTCTTCCTCCTCCTCCTCCTTGAGGCGCGCAGCCCTCACTTCTTCGCCGTAGGAGCCGGAGGCTCCGTTTTGGGACTCCAGAAATGGCTTGAAGAGGTCTATCGGCACGGGCAGGATGATGGTGGAGTTCTGGTTGACGGCGATCTCCCCCATCGTCTGAAACAGCCTTAGCTGGAGCGCCGTCGGGCTCTCCAGTCGGTCTGCGGCCTGCCTCAGGCGCTGGGAGGCCTGGTACTCGCCTTCGGCGGCGATGATCTTGGCCCGCCTCTCGCGCTCGGACTCGGCCTGACGGGCCATCGCCCGCTGCATTTGCTGCGGGATCTCCACGTCCTTGACCTCGACAACGCTTACCTTCACCCCCCAGGGGTCGGTCTGCTCGTCGATTATGGTCTGCAGCTCTTCGTTTATCTCCTCGCGGTTGATCAGGAGCTCATCCAGATCCTTCTGTCCAAGGACGCTTCTAAGGGTGGTCTGGGAGATCTGGCTGGTGGCAAGCACATGGTTTTCGACCTCGATGACGCTCTTGTTGGGGTCCACTACGCGGAAGTAGACTACGGCGTTGACCCTGGCTGGGACGTTGTCGCGGGTTATGACGTCCTGGGGAGGGACGTCCATGGTTACGGTCCTAAGGTCTATCTTGACCATCCTGTCGACCATGGGAAGGAGGATGAACAGTCCTGGTCCTTTTGGTCCTCCCTGCACCCTACCGAGGCGGAAGATCACACCCCGCTCGTACTCCTTGACGACCTTGATGGCGCTTATTACGACCGAGGCGACAAATATCGCGATGATCACCACCACGATAGCCCCAATTCCTACCCCAACGGCCTGCAACAATCCTAAGGTTGCGTACACGCGTAATCCTCCTTTATCCTGGCCCCTCGAGATCCCGGCCACGGCCAGGCAATTCGATGGGCACTACCTGCACTACCCCACCCTCACCGAAACCCACCACGCGCACCTTGCGTCCCACCGCTGTAACCGCCTCATTCTCTGGCTGGTCGGTGTGCTGGGGGGCGTAGGCTAGCACGGCCCGCCACAGCTCGCCGTGCACGAACACCCACCCCTCGGAGTTCACCCCAACGAGGCTCCTTACGGTGCCAACCTCACCGATCATCTCCTCCTTGCCGGTAAGAGCTGGCCTCCTTCCGCGGACGCGCAAAGAACCCAGGACCCCGAAGAGCGCGCCGCCCATGCTTATCGCGACGACCACGACAGCACCGAGCAACACGCCCGAGTAGGGGACGCCTGCCACAAGGAGCACCAAGCCTCCGGCAAGGAGCGTCACGATGCCCCCCGCGGTGGGCAGGCCATGGTTGGTTACGCTCAGGTCTACGACGAACAACATGAGCCCGAGAAGGAGAAGGATCACCGCGATCGCTGCCAGTGTCACCATCGGCAAAGCGCCCTCTGGCCGGGACGTGAGGATGTTAGGCATGGGCGAATTCGTAGGTTCGATGTGATTGTATCGCACCTCATCACGCCCCCGGATCTATCCCCCTACCCTCACGCTCTGCCCGCCTCATCCGCTCGGCGGGCGCAAGACCCTAACAGGCCCTGATTCGGCGGACGTAGCTCTTGGCTCCCTCGGGACTGGGCCGGTTCTCCAGAGCCCACCCGACCGCCCTCTCAAACGTATCCGGCTCCCCGATGCGACCCAGCTCTGCGAGGAGCGCCCACCTCGCTCCTTCCTCGTCGGCCAGCCATCTGAGCTGCGGTCTTCTGGCCAGTGTGGGGATCAGGTTCTCTTCGCCAAGCATCCCCAGCCTGTCCATGGCCCTAAGCGCGCATAGCCTGCTCCTCCTGCGGCGATCGGCGGGTTGGTCTGGCAAGATATCTATGGCCATAATTTCCTTAGACCCCCGCACTGGGTTGGGGCTCGCCCCATCGTAGGCTTCGGTACGATCAGTTTCCCTACGGGCGGATTCCACAAGTACCATCGCCATGCTAGTATGGCCAGCTGCCGTACGGCAACGAGGAGTGGATGATGTCGCGTCGTCGGTCGGCGGTTTCCTCGGCGTTGCCCCGCGGGAGCGAGGCGTGGTCCTCGCGCGACTCGTCTACGCGAGGGGGCGCTACTTTGGTGTCGAAGGGGAAGGACCCGTCCACCTTCTCCGTCCTGCCCACCTCGATGGTAACCCGATCCTCCGCGACCTGCGTGACCGCCTCAACCGGTACCAGAAAGTGCTTCTCCCCTATCCCCAGGAAGCCGCCGGCGCCCACCTCCAGGAAGCGCACCTCGCGCTCCTGCGGGTCGATGTAGAGATCCTCCACAGAGCCTATCCGCTGCCCTTCTGCGTCGTAGATGACTTTGCCACGCACTTCGTTCTCGGGGTTTGCGGGCACGAAGTCCGAATCTTCTAGCCTCACTAGCCCTATCCCTGCGCGTGATGAGTGCATCATCACCCAACGCCTCCTCTCTCGTAGCTCCCCAGGTTCTCGGGAGTCTTTAGGATGATTCTAGGCGACGAGTATTGGAGGTGTGTTTGAGCAGCGTTAGAGTTTTCAAATGAACGTTCGCTGGGTAAATAAAGCAGCTGTAAATCCAGCCCTTGATACCCGCTTCCCTAGCGCCCCTCGGTAAAGTCGAAATCCGCCCGGGAGCCCGGCGCGTGTCGGGAGATCGGCGGCGGGGCGAAAGGACCTCCCCAGCGACCCGCGACCTTCCAGGGCGCCCGATAGGGAGCGCCGAAGGGTCAGCGAAAAGGTATTAGAATGGGGCGACGGCCGACCGCCGGCTCCGGCGGCCGGACGAAGCCGCCGTCCGGGGTTTGGAGAGAGCGATGGAGCGTCCCGAAAACGTCCTCCCGAGCGGTCGCGGACTGGCGTCGCCCGTGAGGGAGGCGGGGCGCGCGGGTCGGATCGTGGGG
This sequence comes from uncultured Rubrobacteraceae bacterium, assembly GCA_902806095.1. GTDB lineage: Bacteria > Actinomycetota > Rubrobacteria > Rubrobacterales > Rubrobacteraceae > Rubrobacter_D. Next base: position 91,995 of record CADCVF010000024.1, on the reverse strand, counting down.
AGGCCATGACGACGCTCTGGGTGCTCCTTCCACTTCTCGCAGCCCTCCTCGCAGCCCCCGCCTCGGCGCTCGCCGGGTACTTACGGCCCTCGCTCGCGGCGCCGGTCGGGGCAACCCTGGCCGCCCTGGCCTTCGGGGCCTCGCTCTGGGGGTGGGGAATGGGCGGCGGCGTGATCGACGTGGCGTGGGCCCCTACTTGGGAGATACGGTTCGCTGTGGCGTTCGACGGGCTAGCGGCGCTCTACGCCCTGCTGGCTACCGGGATCGGCTTCGCGGTACTGGTGTACTCGTCACGCTACCTGCCGCTGCACCTGGGGCACGAGGGACGACCTGAGTCCGACGGCGTGGGCTTCTACTTCTTTATCTTGCTCTTCATGGGCTCGATGGTGGGCTTGGCGATGGCGCAGGACCTCATTCTGATCTTCGTGTTCTGGGACCTGACGGCCATAGCCTCGTACTACCTGATCGGCTTTGATCGCCACGACCCGGACGCCCGTGCCTCGGCGCTCATGGCCCTACTCGTAACCGGCGTCACGGCGGTCCTCCTCCTGATAGGCGCCCTGATGCTCCACGCTGCATACGGGACCTTCTCCGTCCCGGAGCTCGCCCGCATGGTCGAGCCGGGCCCTCTCCTCACCGTCTCGGGCCTCCTGATCGCGGTCGCCGGGCTCGCGAAGAGCGCCCAGGCGCCGCTGCACTTCTGGCTGCCGCGGGCGATGGCCGCGCCAACACCGGTCTCCGCCTATTTGCACTCCGCAGCGATGGTCGCCGCCGGGGTCTTGCTGATCGGGCGCGTGTACCCGCTCTTGCAAAAGAGTGAGGTCCTCCTCGACAGCTTCCTGTTGTTTGGCGCCGCGTCCGTCATCGTCGGCGGCTTCCTGGCGCTCACGCGCGACGTCCTCAAGCAGCTCCTCGCCTACTCCACGATAAGCCAGTACGGCTACGTCGTCTATATGTTCGGCCTCGGCGGGAAGTACGGCGTCGCTGGAGCCTCCTTCTACGTGATCGCCCACGCGCTCTCCAAGAGCGCGCTGTTCCTGACCGCCGGCGCAGTGACGGAGGCGACGGGTGAGGACCGCCTGAGCAGGCTTGGGGGCCTGAGGAAACGCATGCCGGTACTGGCGGCGGCGAGCGGGGCCGCCGCTGCGGGGCTGGGAGCGGTGCCCCTCACCATCGGCTTTTTCAAGGACGAACTCCTCTTCGGCGCAGCGCTTGAGCGGGGCCCCGCTCTCGCCGCCCTCGCGGTGCTGTGGGCGGCGCTGACGCTCGCCTACATCTGGCGCTTCTGGAGCGGCATCTTCCTCGGCGCCCCTGGCGAGGGGACGCACGGGGAGCGCCAGTTGCCGGCGGCCCTCGTCGCGCCAGTTGTGGTACTGGGGGCGCTCGTGCTAGTGGGGGGTATCCTCGTCGGGCCGTTCGAGGCGCTAGCCGAGGCCGCTGGGAAGGCCTCCTTCGCGTCCCCGACGCCGGTGGAGCCTGCCTACCACCTCGACGCCCGCCCCGAGAACCTTATGGCGCTCGCGGCTTACGGGTTAGGCGCCCTGATCGTTCTCTCCTGGCCGGCCTGGTCCCGGTCGGCGCTCGGCGTCTCCCGGCTCGGGGAGAGGGTGGGGCCCGAGCGTATCTACGATCTGACCCTGAGGGGGCTCAACCGTCTGTCGGACTGGGCGCACTGGGCGGAGGTGCGCGACCTCAGGAGCAGGGTCGCGGCCATACTCTTGCCTGCGGGCGTGCTCGTCGGCGCTGGGGTTCTGGCGACCCCCTCGGCGGGTGCCTACCGGGTGGGGGAGCTCCGGGCGGGGGAGGCGCCGCTCTTGCTGGCGCTCGCGGCGGCAGCAGTCGCCTCGCTCGCGGCGACCCGCACGCGACCACACGTCACCCTCGCGCTGGTCCTCTCGGGCGCGGGCTTCATGCTGGCGGTGGTCTATGCCTTCTTCGGAGCGCCGGACGTGGCGCTCGTGGCGGTTCTGGTCGAGACCATACTAACGCTGCTGTTCGTCGCGACCCTCAAGCTGATCCCTTACGAGGTCTTACACCGTCAGGCGGAGCTGCCGCTGCAGAGGCCGCGGCGCAAGGCCCTGATCTCGTTGGTGGCAGCGGCCTTCGCCTTTGCGGTAGTGTGGGGGGCGCTATCACAGCCGGCCGCTGAAGAGAGCGTCGCCCGGAAACTCCTCCGGCTGACGCCCGAGGCCCACGCCAAGGACGCTGTCACGGCGATCCTCGCGGACTTTCGCGGGCTGGACACCTTGGGCGAGATCACCGTCGTCGCGCTGGTCCTCCTCGGGGTGGCGACCCTCCTCGGCCGAGGGGGCACGCGGTGAGCCCCGGTCCGCCGGGCGTTCCTGGAGCGACCCCCGATGCTAACCCTCGGGCGGAGCCTGCGACCAGCGTCATGGCGCGCAAGGTGGCCAGGCTACTACTGCTCCCGGCGCTCCTCGTCGCCGCGGGCATCCTCGTCAAGGGCTACGCGGAATCCGGCGACGGCTTCTCCGCCGGCGTTGTGGCGGCCCTCGGCGTCCTGCTCCAGTACCTGGCCTTCGGTCGCGAAGAGGCGGAGAAGCTACCGGTCGTGCGGCACGCCGTGCCCCTGGCGTTCGTGGGACTGCTCGCGTCGATCGGCGTAGCCGCCGCGCCGCTGCTTTTCGGGGACGCGGTCCTGACCCACTACCCGCCCCCCGGCTCGAAAGTCGTCTACCTGGGGACGCTCGAGCTGATAACCGCCGTCCTCTTCGACGTCGGCGTCTTCCTGCTCGTCTTTGGGTTCGCGGTCGGCACGGTTACGATTTTCGCCCGCGCTGGCGAGGCTGGCGGCGGGCACAATCGGGCCGGAACAGGCGTGGAACGGGGAGAAGGGCGCAGCGGCGAGGGGACGAGGGAGTGATCCTGGCCGTCTCGCTCGCGATCTCGGCTATCTTCGGCTCCGGGGTGTTCCTGCTTTTGCAGCGCGACCTGCTCCGGGTGGTCGTGGGGATAGTCTTTGTCTCCAATTCGGCGATCCTCTTCATAATCGCCGCCGGCTTGTCGCGGGGGGACGCGCCGATCTACCCGCTCCCGGAGGGGGGCTTGCTGGACGCTGGGACGAGCGATCCGCTGGTCCAGGCGATGGCCCTGACAGCCATCGTCATAAGCTTCAGCACGGCCGCCTTGCTCCTAGGGCTAGTCTACCGACTCTACGCAGCGCACCGCACCGTGGACGTCGAGGACATCTCGGAGGCGGAGACCCGCGAGGCCGAGGCCCTGGAGAGGGAGGAAGAGCCCGAGCGCGAAGAGGAACCAGAGGGCAAGCCCGCGGAGGTTGAGCTCGAGGAGGAAACACGGTGAGGGTCCCGGCAGAGTCCTTGGTACTCGCGCTCGCTGTCGGCATCCCGTGGGCGCTCGCGGCGGCGCTCTCTCTCCTCGACGGCCGCAAGCGGTGGGTGGGGTGGGTCGCGGTCGCGGGCCTCGGGGCGACCCTGGCCGCGCTCGCGCGGCTGGCCGTGCTGGTCGTAGGCGGAGGCAGGGTCGAGATGACCGCGGGAGGATGGCCGGAGGGGGTCGGGATAACGTTAAGGGCCGACGCTCTGGGCGCCACGTTCGCGCTCGTCTCCGTCGGGGTGATCTTCGCCTCCCTGCTCTACGAGGTTCTGGGCGGGGTGCGCTCGCGGACATTCCCGGCGTTGGTCGTGTTCATGACCGCGGGGCTCACGGGACTGTTTCTGACGGGAGATGTCTTCAACTTCTACGTGTTCTTCGAGGTCTCCATGACCGCGGCGTACGTGCTGGCGAGCTATCGGGAGCAAGACCACCAGGTGCGCGCGGCTTTCATCTTCGCCGTCATAAACCTGCTGGGCTCGGTCGTCTTCCTCATAGGGGTCGCCGCGCTCTACCACGTCACCGGCAGCCTGGACATGGTGACCATCGCCGAGCGGATAGATCCCGTGCAGCCGAACTCGGTGATCGCCATAGCAGCCGCCATCTTCGTGGCTTTCAGCCTGAAGCTCGGACTCTTCCCGTTCCACTTCTGGCTGCCGGCGGTCTACGTCGGGAGCCACCCGCCCGTAGCCGCCATCCTCTCGGGTGCCCTGGCGAACATCGGAAGCTATGGGCTGCTGCGCTTCGGCGGCGGCCTGCTACCCAGGGAGCTCGAGTTCGGGTCGGCCGTCGTGGTGGTCCTCGGGACCGCGAGCATAATCTACGGGGCGCTGCAGGCGATCTCGCGCCGCGACACCTCGGAGGTCCTCGCCTACTCAGCGATAGGTCAGGCCGGCTACGTCCTCGTGGCCCTGGGCGTCGGCGGAACGGTCGGTTACGCGGCGGCCGTGCTCTACGCGGTCGTGAACTCACTGAACAAGGGGCTGCTCTTCCTGGCCGCCGGCCTGCGCGGTCCCCTGGTCGGCCCGGCGTTCGCCGTCGGGGCCTTCTCCGTGGCGGGGGTCCCCCCGACCGCTGGATTCCTCGGGAAGGTGGCGCTCTTCGAGAGCGGCCTCGCGTCCGGGACGGTCCCCACGAGCGTCGCCCTGGTTGTCCTGATCTTTCTCGGAAGCGCGCTCTCTTTCGTGTACTCCTTCCAGATCTACCAGAGCCGCTTCTGGGCGCCGAAACCGGACGACCAAGGGGACCGCGGCAAGCCGAGCCCGGTGGCGCCGCGCGTAGTCGTGGTCCTCTTAGCCGCGCTGGCGTTGGCCGTGGGACTCTGGCCCGAGCCGCTTCTCGCCTTGAGCGAGACCGCAGCCGACATCCTGGTCGGGGGTCCCTAGATGGGGCGCTACCTCCTGGCGGCCACGCTCCTCACGCTCACCTACGCTTTCGTGCTGGCGAGCTTCGACCCTTGGGACCTGCTGCTCGGCGGCGTCCTCTCGGCGGCGCTGCTCTTCGTGTTCGGTAACTCCGTCTTTGGGGACCCCGCATCCGGCCAGGGCCGCGTCCGGCGGCCTGGCCTGTTGGAGCGAGTGGCGGCCTTCGGGCCCTTCGCGGCCGCCACAGTGTGGGCCATAATCGAAGGCACCTGGGAGGTGACCCTCGTCACCCTGCACCTCCGAAAGCTCGAGAGTCCGGGCGTGGTCGCGGTCCCTGTAGGCGAGAGGACGCCGACCGGGGTCGCGGTCTCGGCGCTCGTCACGACGCTCTCACCCGGTACCTTTCTGGTGGACGTGGACGAAGATCGGGGGGTGATGCTGATCCATACCATAAGCGCTCGGGACCCGGACGCGGTCCGCGAGGCGCACCAGCAGTTCTACAGGCGCTACCAGAGAAAGGTATTCCCTTGAACCCGGATGGAAGTGGAGGTTTCTGTTGCATGACATAGTCTTCTATGCGGCCTTCGCGTGGATGACCGTCCTGCTCGTGATCGGCGTGGCGGCCGTGATCCGGCTGCGCTCCACCGCGGGTCGCATCCTGGCCCTCGACACGGTGACCCTCATACTTGTCGCGCTTCTGGTGCTCTACGCGGACGCCAACCGTTCCTCGTACTACATGGATGCCGCGCTCGTGCTCTCGCTCCTGGCCTTCGCGGCGACCCTGGCCCTGGCTCGCTATCACGGCGAAAGGAAGATCTTCTAGTGGCCCTCGCATCCGCGCCGTCACTCGCGGTCCCCTACCTGGCGGACGCCCTCGTCGTCCTTGGCCTCTTCGTCATGACCGTCGGGGTCTACGGCGTGATCCGAATGCCCGACACCTACACTCGATTGCACGCGGCGAGCAAAGCCGTCTTCCTGGGAGTTATCTCCCTCCTGGTCGCCTCGGTCGTGACGGGCGACGAGGAGATCATCCTACGCGCGGCGCTGATAGCGGTCTTCCTGATGCTCACCACCCCCGTCTCGGCCCACGTTATCGCGCGGGCCGCCTACAGGCGGGGGGAGAGAATGGAGGCGCCGGGTGCCGTCGACGAGTCCGGGCAACGTCTGAACCGGGAGCCGGGGTCAGGGCGGTGGGGTTAGCCGCCCCGTTCGCCGGGGAGTAGCCCAGGGTGGGCCGCCCGGCATTCCCTGCGCGGCGTCCGTGGCCTTTGAAGATCCTGATCGTTCTCAAATACAGTTCATACCCGCAGAGTACAAACTACGGGGTTAGAAGACGGTGGTTCGCGCGGCTCTGCTACGCGGCGGACAGGTCAGGAATCCGACAGAGAAGGGAGCGGGAGGAGCGCACATGGAAGTGATCGGAGCCTTCGAACGGTGCGCGAGGCCAGTGGCACCGGGCGAGGGGAGACTCTCGCTCAGGGCAACGGAAGAGTCCGGGCGGTGCCAGGTGCGCAGAGAAGCGCCTGATCGAGGAGTATGTCGTGGACGAAGTCCACCTCGATGGCCCCGACACCCTGCGCCCGAGCGACCACTTTCGTAACGGTCAGCGCAAATAGTGCGGCCGCGGGACCCGAGCACGCGGTCTTGGCTGCGCGGGCGAGGCGTAGCGGCGGATGGAGACATCCCTGTGCTTCATGGGTTTTTGGCACGCGTGAACGGATCGCTCACCCTCTGGGTAAGCGGAGCCGAAGCGTCGCTCCTTGACCCTCCACGTTCTCGGCCGTGAGGTCGCCGCCTTGGGCGCGGGCGAGGTCGCGGGCGATGGCGAGCCCGAGGCCCGTGCCTCCGCCGGCCCTGCCGCGGGTGCGCGCGGCCTCTGCCCTGTAAAAACGATCGAAGACCCGGGAGAGGTGCTCGGAGGACATGCCGGGACCGGAATCCATCACGCTCACCTCCACCCAGCGGTCTCGCAACCGGCCTCTCACGGCTATGTAACCCCCCGACGGTGTAAATCTCACTGCGTTGTCGAGCAGGACGGCGAGAACCTGCCCCGTTCTCTTCGCGTCTCCGAAGGCCGGGAGCTCGCCGGGTACCCGAACCTCGAGCCGGATCTCTCTAGCGGCCGCCCGCACCCCGAAGCGCTCGGCCTCCTCCGAGAGGATGGCAGTGAGGTCGAAGGGCTTTTCGGACACCTCGAGTTTGCCGGCGTCCAGCCGGGCGACCAAGAGGAGGTCTGAGAGGATCGCGCCCATCCGCTCAGTCTCGGCGAGTGCGTGCTCCACCAGTTTCCTGTCGTCCTCATTCAACGTCCCGCGGTAGAGCACCACCTCTGCGTCGGCCCGGATGAGGGTCAGGGGCGTCTTGAGTTCGTGGGAGGCGTCGGCGATGAATGCGCGCTGCCTCTCGAAGGACTCGCGCGCCGGGCGCACGGCCCGGCCGGCCATGTAGAGGCCCCCGAGGAGGGCGGCTCCAAGACCGCCGAGCGCCAGGGGCAGCAGGACGAGGACGAGCCTGCTAATAGTCTGCTGCACCCCCTTGAGGGAACGCGCGTACTGGATGACCCCGACCACCTCGCCCGATTCGCGCATGGGCATGCTCACGACCCTCACCCGACCCTGCGGCCCGCGGATCGTCGCGGAGACCTCCTCGCCTTCCATTAGGGCCTGTTCGGCGAGCTCCTTGGAGGGGAGACCCAGGGTCCCGAGGGTCGCAGCGGTGGGATCCCTGTCCGTGACGTGGCCTGCGGGGTCGAGCGCGACCCAGCTGTATTCAGCCGAACCCTCTGCCAGAACCTCCCTGTGCTCGCCGTCCAGCAGATTTCTCGTCTGGTCCTCGGCCTCCTGCCTGAGCAGGGTGTCTTGCTGGTTGGTCAGCTCTCGCGAGAAGCCGGCCACGGCTGCTATCGCTAGAAAGATGAGGATGAGCGCGAAGATGCCCGCGTACCCCATGGTCAAGCGCCAGCGCATCCTCTCTAGCATCAGGTTTCCTGGATCGGTTCTGGCCCTTGTGGAGAGCCCTGTCCCGAGTATTCCGGTCTCGGGTCAAAGGTGTAGCCTGCGCCGTGCACGGTTCGGATCCTGGAAGGTTCTTCACCCACGTCGAGCTTCTTGCGCAGGTAGTGAATATATAGGTCGACCACGTTGGTGTAGGCACCCGTGGTGCCGCCCCAGACGGTGTCCAGCAGCACCGACCGGGTGAAGACCTGCCCCGGTCGCTGCATCAGTGTGGCGAGCAGGGCAAACTCCTTGGCCGTAAGGTCGACGCGTTCTCCGGCGCGCCTGACCTCGTGGCGCGCCGGATCCAGCGCGACGTCGCCGGCTGTCAGCACCGTCTCTCCTGTCTCATTTTCGGGTGGCCTGCGCGCCAAGGCCCTTACCCTCGCGAGAAGCTCGGGAAAGGCGAAGGGCTTGGGAAGATAGTCGTCGGCCCCGGCATCCAGGCCCTCGACACGGTCTTCGACCTGGGCGCGGGCCGTGAGCATCAAGACCGGGACGCGAACGTCCGCCGCCCTGAGTCTCTTGACGACCTGGACCCCGTCGAGGTCGGGCAGCATCCAGTCGACTACCAGCAGGTCGAACGGCTCTACGAGGGCACGCGCGAGGGCCGTGCGACCGTCGGAGGCCGTCTCGGCGGCGTGGCCCTCTCTGCCCAGGACCTCGGCGAGAAGCCGGCCTAGGTGCTCCTCGTCTTCCACGATCAATATCCGCATCATTATCTCTGGAGCAATCCTACTCCAGCATGGTGCGGGAAGCACCACTCCTTTGAAAATCCTAATGGAGGCCAAATACCGCTCCAATCTACCGCCCCCACACTATTAATGGTACGTGATCCGAAACGAGAGGCCCGACGTGGAGGAGAGATATATGGGGTTCATCAGCTGGATAGTCATCGGGGCCATCGCGGGGTTGCTGGCCAGGCGGATCGTGCCAGGGCCGGACCCTGGACGCTTCATCGTTACCGTTATCTTGGGGATGGCGGGGGCCTCCCTGGGGGGCTTCACTATGGGCGTCCTCGGCGGCTCCGGAACGACGAGCTTCGACGTCTTGACCGTGCTTGTGGCCGCGCTGGGCGCGGTCATGTCACTGTATCTCTACGGCCTGATCGTCAGGCGAACCGCTTGAGGCGAAAGTGCGAAGGGGTGATTGATGATGAATGCTTCCCTGACGAAAATCTTGCTGGCCACCGACGGCTTACGAGAGGCTACCCTCGCGATGCGGGCGGCGGCGGACATCTCCTGTAAGATGGGTGCGGAGCTGCACGTGGTCCACGTCTTTCCGGAAGTGCTGCCCCCGTCCCACCCCGGCTCGACGATTTCCGACGACTACTCCCGCCTGGCCGAGGAGGAAGCCAGAGAACTACTGCGCAAACAAGGGTGGAAGGCGCGGGTCGACGGAGTGGAAATCGCGGGGGAACACGTCAGGGAAGGCAAGCCGGCAAAGGAGATAAGCGCCCTCGCCCAAGAGCTGGACGCCGGCCTCGTGGTCGCCGGCAGTCGCGCTGTGGGGTGGGCGAAGCGGCTCATCACCGGCAGCGTGTCAGAGGGCCTGGTGCACGGGTCTTCGAGACCGGTCCTGATCGTGCGCGGCGGGAAGGCCGCATGGCCTCCGGCGAGGGTCGTAGTAGGCGACGACGGCACAGAAGCGGCCGAGCGGGCAGATGTCCTCGCGGCAGAGATTGCCAGCCTCTTCGGGGCCGAAGTCGTACTGGTGCGGGCCTACGAGAATCCGCCTGAGCCGGTGGGAGGCTGGAGCGCTCAGGACCGCTGCGAACTCGACGAGGCCCTAAGCCGGCGCCGGGAGGACCTCGACGAGCGGGCCGAACAACTGGCGGCGCTTACGCACCACCGCATCGGGACCACGCTGATCGAAACGAAAGCCGCGCCCGCTATGTCGTTGGTAGCCGGAAAGAGGGAAGAGGAGCGAACGCTCCTCGCGGTCGGCAGCCGTGGGCTGGGTGCGCTCGATCGTGCCCTTTCGCGTAGCGTCTCGACCAAGGTGCTCAGGTCGGCGCATGGCCCAGTCTTGGTAGTGCCGTCCGAGAAGGCTTCGGCGCGGTGAGCGCGGATGACTGAGGACAACAATGCGCAGCCGGACCGGTGGCCGCCAGGAAGACGCCCGGCTTCGAAGTGGTGGCTTGTGGCGAAGGAGGGGAATCTCGGGGCGGGGGTGCTCCTCGCGGACTGCGGCGGCGAGCAAGCATTGCCGATCTTTAGCGGCGAGGGCGAGGCGGAAATGTTCGTTTGGCTCAAAGGCGCGTTCGAAGATGGCTGGCGGGTCAGAGAGACCTCCGCCGGGGAGCTCGTCTCGATTCTCTATGGGCCCTGCGTGGGTGTGGGGAGGGTGGCGCTCGATCCCTCGCCGGAGATGGTGGCGGAGACGATCCGCCTGGTCAGTGTAAGCCGGGAGAGGTTCGTAAGCTGGATCGTCGATAGCCCGTGCTCCTTCTCCCCGTTAGCGAGAGCGCGTCACCACGCTCGGGTGTTGATAAGGCTCCTTTGAGCATCATCAGCAGAGTTGCCACGTACCTTCACGCCGTCCGGAGCACCTTTGGTCGTATCGTCGCCTACGACAAGCCAGCCGATGCCCCCGATGGATCGCCTGAGGGAGCGAACCCGAAGCCGGCGAAGGAGGGATTCCGTCCGGACGTAGAGGGTCTAAGGGCCGTGGCCGTCGGGGCCGTGCTTCTCTACCATGCCGGGGTGCCGTTCGCGCCGGGTGGCTACGTCGGCGTGGACGTCTTCTTCGTGATCTCGGGCTTCCTCATAACCGGGCTGCTCGTCCGCGAGCTGGAGAAGACCGGCACGGTGTCTCTCGCACGCTTCTACTCGCGGCGCGCCAAGCGCCTGCTACCGCTGACCGTGGTCGTGCTGGCGTTCGTGGTCGCGGTGTCTTGGCCGCTGTTCGACCCGGTGCGCATGGACGAGGTCTCCCTGGGCGTGGTCGCATCCGGCCTCTACGTCATGAACTGGCTGCTCGCCGCCAGGGCCACCGACTACTTCGCGGCCGGGTTGCAGGCGAGTCCGGTTCAGCACTTCTGGACGCTGGCCGTCGAGGAGCAGTTCTACCTGATCTGGCCGGCGCTCCTGCTAGGTGTCGCGTGGTGGTGCCGGCGAACAGGCCGGGGCTTGCGGCCGACCCTTGCCGCAGCCTTCGCGGCCGTGACCATAGTGTCCCTCGCCTATAGCGTCTACTCCACTGAGCTGCAAGCCGGAGCCGCCTACTTCTCAACGCTGACCCGCGGATGGGAGCTCGCGATCGGCGGGATGCTGGCGATCGTGCCGGCCTCCCGCCTGGGGCGGCTGCCCCGGTGGGTGGCCTTCGTCCTGGCGTGGGCGGGGCTTGGCGCTATCGCGTTCGCGACCTTCCGATTCAACGACAGCACCCTCTTCCCGGGGTACGCGGCGCTCGTGCCGACGCTGGGGACCGCGGCGATCATCGCGGCAGGGTTCGGGGCCACAGCGACCTTCGCGGGACCGGCGCGGCTGCTCACCCTGGGTCCTGTCAGGCACGTCGGGCGGATCTCCTACTCCTGGTACCTGTGGCACTGGCCGCCGCTTGTCTTCGCCGCCGCGATCTGGGGGAGACTGTCGCCCCTGGAGGGCCTGGGCGTCCTCGCCGCCTCCTACGTCCCGGCCGTGCTAACCAACCACCTCATCGAGAAGCCCTTCCTCCACTCTGAGACCCTCACCCGCTTCCCCCGCAAAGCCCTCGCCCTGGGTGGGGCGTGTACCGTCTCCTCGGTCGCCCTGGGCTTGCTGCTCTTCGCGGTGACGCCGAGCGTTCCGGAGGCGCCGGAGAATGAGGTCGCTGGCGCCGCGGCGTTGCAGAGCGACCACTCGTTGCAGAAGAGCGCCAAAGCCGTCAACCCCACCCCGCGCGAGGCGGAGACCAAAGAGAACCGGCCACAGATGTACGCCGACGGCTGCCATCTCGATCCTCCGGAGACGGAGGTGCCCGAGTGCGTCTACGGCAACCCCTCATCCAAGACCACCGTGGTGCTCTTCGGCGATTCCCACGCCATGCAATGGTTTCCCGCCTTAAACGAGCTCGCCAAGGAGCGCGACTGGCGCCTGGTCGGGCTGACCAAGGCTGCCTGCCCGCCCGCCGAGGTGCACATCTACAACGCAACCTTGCGCAGGTCCTACCGCGAGTGCGACGAGTGGCGGGAGCGGATGCTAGAGCGCATCGTGCAGGATGAGGATCCGAGCCTCGTCGTAACGAGCAGCCTCCCCACTTACAGGCCGAGGGAAGACGGCAAGCGCCTCCGTCGAGAGGCGGGCGAGGAGGCGATGGTCGAGGGCTATGCCTCGACCTTGAGGAAGCTGCGCAGCACTGGAGCCCCGATAGCGCTCATCGAAGACGTGCCGCACCCGGACAAGAACATACCAGAGTGTGTCTCGCGCTCGCTCGATCAGTTGGAGAGATGCGCGATTCCTCAAGGCAAGGCACTCGACTACCCGAAGGTCAACACCCGCGTCGCAGAGGGGGTTGAGGGCGTAAGGCTGATCGACCCGACGCCCGTGGTGTGCCTCGAGAAGGCTTGCCCGGCCGTCGTTGGCGACGTGCTCGTCTACCGCAACGGCGCCCACCTCACGGCGACGTACGTGCGAACCCTCACCCCCTGGCTGGGCAATCAGCTACCTGAGCCGGCGGGTTGACTTGCAGGGGAAGTCGTCTTAAGGTTTAGTTGGACCGAGCCTGGCTGGCTCCTCGACCCGAATCAGGGCAGCGGAGGTCTTGCCGGCTTAATTTCTGGCTCGGAGCGCGAGGAGAGCTAGCTCGTCGGGGACCCGATCTCGGATAAACGGGTGCCCTGGTGAAGTCATTGAGCCACTCCTCTACGACCCGGCCGAACCATAAAGGAGACGCTCTGCGCTTGAGAAGAGTACCGAACCGCGAGACGACCCTCGGAGGAAAGAACCTGCCGGGTAGCGTACGATGAGCACCAACGAACGCGTGGTGAGGTGGAAGTGGTTCAGTGCGGCGGCAGTGCTCTCGTGGGCCACCCTCGGGCTTCTATGGGCACAGGTGATCTTGCTCCCGAACCCCCTGCTTCCGCCGCCTTTGTTTGCCGAACTCCTCGGTAACGTTCCGTCCTCGACCCATCCGCAGCGCTTCATCGTCATGATCTTCAAGGAGATGAGCCTCCTGCTCACCGCCTTCGCCCTCTTCGGTTTGGTTATGGCCGCCCTGGCGCGCCGTAGCGGCGCCCGCAAGAGCTCGCTAGTCGCCACCGTGCTGTGCACCGCCACGGTCGCGGTCTCGCTGGTGCCTGTGGCGCAGGCATGGAAGGCGGCCTCCGCTGAGGATGTATCGCTCTCACTCCTCGGATACTTCGCGGGTCCCGCTTTCGCGGCGGACCGGTCGCCGGAGATTGTGACCTACGCCCGCCCGGGGGGAGAGGAGCTCAAGGCTGACATCTCGCGACCGCCCGGAGGAGGCTCTGTCGGAGAGGAAGAGCCTGCCATGGGGCGTCCAGCAGTAATCGTGGTGCACGGCGGCGGTTGGCGCTCGGGGGAACGCGGCGACTTCCCCCTCTGGAACGCCTGGCTCGCCAGCAAGGGATACGTAGTCTTCGATATTGACTACCGGCTTTCGCCACCACCCAACTGGCGAGATGCCCCCGATGACGTGAGATGCGCTGTAGGGTGGGTCAAGGAGAACGCTGCCCGCTACGGGGTAGATCCCGAGCGCGTGGCCCTCATGGGCCGCTCCGCCGGCGGGCACCTGGCCCTGCTTTCAGCCTACACGCAGGGCTCCGACCCGACGCCCGGCTGCGACGTCAGTAACTTCCAGGATACCGGGGTGGCTGCGGTGGTGGCATTCTACCCGCCAACTGACCTCGCCCGTCTCTCCTCCCTGGGCTATCTGGGCGGTATGGACAGGTTCCTCGGTGGCACCCGGGACGCCGTACCCGAGCGCTACCGGCTCCTCTCGCCCGTTTCCCGTGTCGACCCTCGCTCTCCGCCGACCTTCCTTGCCCACGGGGGCGACGACCAGATAGTGCCACCGGGAGAGTCCGAGCTACTCGCGGAGCGGTTGCGGGAGGTCGGCGTGCCACATCGCCTCATCGGGCTGCCGTGGGCAAACCACACCTTCGACTTCTTCTGGGGAGGATGGGGCTCCCAGATCACCCGCTCCACCCTCCAGAATTTTCTAGAGGTTCACCTTGAGACCGGGCCGCGAGAGACAAGGTCCATGTCGTCTGTCGGGCACGATGGTCAAAGGAACCGGTGATCTTTCCCAAGACTCGCCAGGACGGTCTCCGAATAGATTGCGGCCGAACCAGAGGTCGTTTGAGGCTTCTAATAGGTACCAAAGATCGTTCGAATTTGCAGGTTCCACAATACTTTAGGCGTCGGTAAAGATCTGTGCGGTCCCGCGGCTTGACGAGCCCGCGCCCGACCGAGTAGGGGGAGAGGAGCAAACGTGCAGCCCGTCGAGACGAGCGAAGGGACCATACACTCTACCGGTACAGCGACGTCGAGAAACGAGAAACTCGCCGATGGGGCGATGGCGGATCATCTCGCGGACGAAGTCGAGTGCTTCAGGGTCCTCGAGTGTAACCCTTCACGCTAGGAACCTGAAACCGAAAAGGCTTGCCCGATAGGTATGCCTCGTCGCCTTCGACAACCCGCCGAGGCGCTTTGCCTGACAGGGCAATCCCCGGTTGTAAACTGCGGGCAGAGAAACGGGAGCCGACAAACCTACGAAAGTGCGCGGTAACCGCCGTGATTTCCCCTTCCCAGTTGAAGCCAAGCTCGGCCCGCACCCTCTCCCCAGGCAGGTAAGCCATTTGCATCACCCGGTCGGGATCGATCATGCGCTATCTCCTCCTTCGATTCTCGTGCTGCAGGTGCCGCGATGTGTCGCAGTTTCCCTACCTACCCGACTTGAAAGATTAGGATGTAGAGGCTGGAGAGGATTAGCGCGATAAGCGTCAGGGGAAAGCCCCAGAGCATGAATCGCCAGAAGGTAAACGAGGTCATCCCCTCCCGCGCCACTAGCCCGGCGACGACGAGATTGGCGGAGGCCCCTATGAGGGTGAAATTGCCTCCCAGGCAGGCGCCCAGAGAGAGCGACCACCATAGAGGCTCTACGGTAGCTGCGTCGTATCCTCGGGTTTCGGCAAGCTGCTCTATTACCGGCACCATCGTCGCCGTGAATGGGATGTTGTCCACGATACCGGAGGCGAAGGCGCTCCCCCACATTACTATCAGGGCGGTCCCGGCCAAAGAGCTCGAGGCAGAGGCTAAAGAATGTGCCACCAGGTCTATGAATCCTGTGGTCTCAAGGGCTCCGACCATGACGAAGAGGCCGACAAAGAACAGAATCGTCGGCCACTCGACCTCGTGCAAGACGTTCTCGACCTCGGGACCGCAGACGAGCATGGCTACGGCTGCCCCGGCGAGCGCCACGATCGCGGGGTTGAAGCCCGTGATCTGCTGGAGAAAGAAGCCGACAACCGTCGTGCCCGCCACGGCGCCCGAGCGGATGAGCAGCGTTCGGTCCTTGATCTCTTCACCCGCCTCAAGGGCCATTATCTCTTTGCGGTCCTCTTCGGTGGTGTGTAGCTTTCTTGCGTGCACGAGCCAGACGATCCCCAACGTGACGAGCAGGATCACCAGGATCGGTGGCGCGAGGTTGACAATAAAGTCCATAAACGTCAGCTCCTCGACCACGGTCCCTATGATGATGTTGGGAGGATCCCCGACGAGCGTGGCCGTCCCCCCTATGTTAGACGCTATTACCTCTACAATGAGAAAGGGGACCGGGTCCTCTTCCAGTATCCGGGAGATAACCAGAGTCACCGGGAACATCAGGAGCACGGTGGTGACGTTGTCTAGGAAGGCGGAGAGGACAGCCGTAATCGCAGCCAGGTAGATCAGCACTAGCCCAGGCTGGCCCCTAGCTACCTGGGCGCTCTTGATGGCCAGGTAGCCGAAGATGCCCGAATCCTTGAGGATCCCAACCAGGATCATCATCCCTACCAAGAGTCCCAAAGTCTCCCAGTGGACAGCTTCGATTGCCTCTTCTTGGCCGATAGTGCCTGCCATCACCAGCAGTATGCCGCCAGCGAGGGCCGCCGGAGTACGGTGGACTAGGTCCACTGCGAAAACGGCCAGCACCACGAGAAAGACCCCGATGGCGAAGATCATCACGTTGGTCTCCCGACCGCGCACGACGTCATAGCTTCGGCGACCCTTCGATACCCGATCCGTCCGGCCGCAAGCTCTCCCGTTACCTCCTGGCGACGGAGCCACTCGCTGCGACCATCCTAGCAGGCGGCCATTACACGCTCCATACCTCCCTGAGGTACGTCTCTCTCCTCAACACTACGGGTTAGTGCAAAATCGGGAAGGTACACTTGCTGGAAGCGTGCGGTGTCTGAGCAGCACGAAGAAACGGAAGAGAAGTTACCCGTCATTCCAGGCCCACTATAGTGGCGTAGAGGTCGAGGCGATTCACGATGCCCTCCACCTTGCCGTCCCGAGTGATGACCACGCTGGAGACACCATCATGAACCATCCTGTGCGCCACGGCCAGCTCGCTCCTCCCCAACTCGATGCTCGACACTTTCGAGCTCATGATCTCTCCCACTGGCCGGTCCGCGGCCTCAGTGAGGTAATGGACCCATTTGTCTGCGTTCTCGGGAACGAAAGAGAGCCGGTCCATCATCTTCATGTACTTCGGGAGCGCCGCTTCGAGTAGTTGACCGTCGGTGACAAAGCCCCGGAGGGTGCCATCCTCATCTGTCACGGGAACGCCGGGAACGTTGTGTTCCCTCATCACCTTGAGTGCGTCGCGGGCTAGTGTGTCGGGCCGCACGGTGTCCGCGGGACGCATGACATCTTCGATCTTGACGTCTCCGCCTGATTTAACTTCGTCGTCCATGACCGCCTCCTTCGTACTTCATACTATGTGACCCAGGCTCTAATTGTATAATCTAGGGTCAGGATGCAGGAATACTTCGCCGTCGCGCTGTTTGTCGTGGTCCTCGTGCTCATCGCACTAGAGGTGTTGAACCGTACAGTCGCAGCATTGCTCGGCGCAGCCGTGTTGATCTCCTTCGGCATCCTGGATCAGGAGCAGGCGGCCACAGAGTTCGTCGACTGGAACACCATAGGACTTCTCGCCGGGATGATGGTGATCGTCGCCATTCTCGAGAGGACAGGCGTCTTCGAGTACCTGGCTATAAAGAGTGCCCAGTGGGGCAAGGCCCGTCCTGGACGCATTCTCATCCTGCTCTCCCTCGTCACGGCCTTACTCTCCGCCTTTCTGGACAACGTAACTACCGTGATATTGATGGTCCCCGTGACGTTCCTGATCGCCGATGCCCTCGAATCCTCGCCCATGCCCTTCCTGCTGACACAGGTGATGGCATCAAACGTGGGCGGGGCGGCGACCCTCATCGGTGACCCGCCAAACATCCTCATAGGGAGCGCCGCCAACCTATCCTTTCTGGACTTCGTCTTCGCCCTCACCCCTGTAGTTCTGCTCACTCTGCCGGCGGTGCTCGGCGTGCTCTACCTGATGTTCCGAAAGGACCTCAATCACAGTAAGGACGCTGAGGAGACCATCGGGGCGATGGACGCGGCGGCCAGCATCCGCGACCCTATCTTGCTCCGAAAATCGCTCATCGTGCTCGGAATCGTAATAGTAGCTTTCTTCTTTCACGGCGCGCTGCACCTCGAGGCAGCTACAATCGCGCTCTTCGGGGCCGCAGCACTCATGCTCTACGCGCGCAGCGACGTCGAAGAGGTGCTGCGAGAGGTCGAGTGGCCCACCCTGCTATTTTTCGTCGGACTCTTCGTGCTCGTGGGCGGACTCGAGGCGACGGGTTTCGTCGGGAGCATAGCCACGGCTCTCACGAACGTCGCCGGCGGGGCTTCTGCCTTCACAGCCATCGTCGTGATCTGGGGCAGCGGCATTGCGTCGGGCATAGTGGACAACATCCCGTTCACGGCGACCATGATCCCGGTCATACAGGACCTCGCGAAGGCAGAGGGTCTCTCGGAAAAGGAGGTGCGCCCCCTGTGGTGGTCCCTGGCCCTTGGCGCGGATTTCGGCGGCAACCTCACCCTTATCGGCGCCTCAGCCAACGTCGTCGCGGCCGGCATGAGCGAGCGCGCCGGACAGAGGATCTCCTTCGTCAAGTTCATGTTCTACGGCATTCCCGTAACCCTGGTCTCCCTTGTGGTGGCAACTATCTACGTACTGGTTCGGTACTACTAACCACGCGGAGATAGGAGAGGTCTTTGTCCTGAACTCGCTGTACGTGTCCCTGGCGGTGGGGGAAAGGCTGCTCCAAAATGGGTGAGGGAACCAGCATTCCGTTGGGGGAACGAAGAATGTTGTAAGGCTCCGCAGCTCTCAGCCGATCAGGATGACGTGCACGTCGCCCGGCCCGTGCATCCCCACCACGAGCGACATCTCGATGTCCCCCGAACGGCTCGGCCCGGTGTGGAAACACACGTTCGCCGGCAGAGTGCCGCGAGCATACTTCTGAATGGCTTCTGGGACCGCCCGCAAGACCCTATCTGCCGGAAGTATCGCCACGTAAGTCGGCGGCAGGAGCGTCACGCTGCGTCCTCGCCCCGGACCGTGCTCGAGCACCAGGCTGCCCGTCTCGGCGATGGCCCACGTGCCTGTCGAAAGCCCGATGTCCGCGCGCGCGGCTATCTCCCTGAGGCCGGGCAGGTCGCGCCAGAGAGCGACCTCGACGCCTGCTTCTCGCAGAGGCTCGTCCGCGGCAAGCTCGTCGAGGTACCCAACGTCCCAGCGAACGAGTAGCTCCGCTTCCCGCTCCCGCGCCAGATCCAGGACGTAATCCCGTGCCTCTTCCAGGCTCTCGGCCCGTTCGCCGTGCCCACCCAGCGCCTCCAGCTCCTCGATAAACCTGGCCGGAGGGTCTTCGATCTCCTCTCGTCCCGGACGGTCTACGCCCGGCGTCCACACCGAGTCGGGCGACTTGGTGGGTTTGTATCGTCCTCTGCGGGTGCGGTGGCGGATGGACTCCAGGAACTTAGTCCGATCGGCCATCGCTATATGCCTTCCTTCCACAGCTCTCGGAACGACTTCTCTGCGAGCGGCGCAAGCTCCCGAAAGTCCGTCCAGCCACGTATTCCAGGCGCGCCCTCGATGGAGCCGTCCTTCGCGAACGGCTTCTGCATAAGCCTGCCGACCTTCGCGCCGGCTTTGTAAGCGACAGGACTCTTCATCGTTCTCTCGAAGCCCTTGAACATCAGGCTCTCAGCGCGTCCGGCCATACCCTCTTCGACCTGCCGGTTCCGCAGCTTCAGCAGGAGGTCGTGGAGCGGGATGCCGACCGGACACGTCTCCGTACACGCCCCGCACAGCGAGGAGGCGTACGGAAGGTCCTTCGCCTCTTTATCTCCCTTGAGCAGCGGCGTTATGACGGCTCCTATGGGACCAGAGTAGGTCGAACCGTAGGCGTGTCCGCCGGTCTGCCTGTATACGGGACAGACGTTCAGGCACGAGCCGCAGCGGATGCAGTAGAGAGCCTCTTCGTACTCCGTGCCCAGCAGCTTCGAGCGGCCGTTGTCCATGAGGATGAGATGGAATTCCTCCGCGCCGTCCAGCTCGCCTTCGCCGCGCGGGCCTGTGATGAAGTTGGTGTAGACCGTGATCTTCTGCCCAGTCCCACTCCTCGACAGGAGTTGCACGAACGTCGAGAGGTCCTCGAACTTCGGGATCACCTTCTCTATCCCCATCACGACGACGTGTACGGGAGGTACGCTCGTTACCAGCCGCGCGTTGCCCTCGTTGGTGACGGTGCAGATAGTACCCGTCTCGGCGACCCCGAAGTTGGCGCCAGTGATACCGATGTCCGCGTTCAAGAATTTCTCCCTGAGACGCTTTCTGGCGAAGGCGGCCAGAGACTCCACGTCCGGCGGCAGGTCCTCGTCGGAGACACCGGAGAGGATCTCCGTGATCCTCTCCTTGTTCATGTGAAGGATCGGTCCGACGATGTGCGAGGGAGTCTCTCCGGCGAGCTGTGCGATCCACTCTCCCAGGTCTGTCTCCACGATCTCGAGCCCAAGGTCCGCGTAATCTTCTTCGAGACGGTGGTTTAGCTCGATCTCCTCGGTCGCCATACTCTTGGATTTGGCGAGGATCTTCGCCCCACACCTCCGCGCTAGATCCCCGACGTAGCGGACCACGTCCTCGCCATCGTCTGCGAAGAACACGTTGCCACCCCGCTCCTCGATGGCATCGGCCATCTGCGAAAGGTAGTAGTCGAGGTTCGCCATCGTCTCTTGCTTGGTACGATACGCTCTTTCCCTCAACTCCGGCGCGTCGGGATGGGCTCCTAACTGGGCATTGCGTCCGGTGAGGGTCTTGTTGGTGAACAAAGAGATCGAGTCGTGCAGCTTCCGATCCCTGACCGCCTTCCGCCCACGCTCATTGAAGCCTTCGACCTTGCTCTCCAGTCCTTCCCGCCTGCGGTCTTCGGTGTCGCGCCGGCGCGCGGGCTTGCTGGTCTCCACGTGCCCTACCTCCCGTCAGAGTCGAGTATCTGGGCCAGATGCAAGACACGTGTGTCGTGCCCAGTCCGGCGCAGCCTGCCTCCGAGATGCATCAGACAACTCGAGTCACAGGATATTACCGTGTCAGCCCCGCTTTTCTCCAGAGCCGCTATCTTCTCATCTGCCATCGCGGTCGAAACGTCCGGCATCTTCACCGAGAACATACCCCCGAACCCACAGCACAGTTCCTCGTTCTCCCACTCAAGTAGCTCCAGGCCGGAGACGTTTTGCAGAAGGTCTCGCGGCTCGTTCAAGATCCCGAGTTCCCGCCGCTGGTGGCAGCCGGTGTGGAAGACCGCGCGCCCAGCATGGCTGGCGCCCAGGTCCTTTACGCCGAGCACGTTCACCACGAAGTCCGAGAACTCCCTGACCCGATGGCCGAGAGCCTCCGCGCGTTCGCGGTCGTCGGGCAGAGCCTGGTTCTCGAAAACGAACGGGTAGTAGTGGGAAACCATGGTGGTGCACGATCCGGAAGGACAGACTATATAGTCGAAACGCTCTCCCTCGAAGACATCCAGGAAGCGGCGCCCGATGGTGCGAGCCTCGTCGAAGAAGCCGGAGTTGAAGGCGGGCTGCCCGCAGCAGGTCTGGCCCTCGGGGTAGATCACCTCCACCCCAAGCCTCCTCAGTACACGCACCACGCTAACGCCAACCTCGGGGTTGATCTGGTCGACATAACACGGCACGAACAGGGCTACCCTCAATATTCACGACCTTTCCGCCTTTTGGCTACTTCCCACGCCAAGTATAGCAACGCTAACAGATCCGACTCCGCGCTGCGCTGCTAGAATGGTCGCTGGTACCGAGAAGGGTAGGGAGAAGGGATGAACGGCGATCCCCGCGAGGGCGGGTGCTTCTGCGGGAGGGTGAGATACAGGGTGGCCGGGGAGCCTCTGCGGTCTGCGGTCTGCCACTGCGTCTCGTGCCGCAGGACGTCGGGGGCGCAGTCGGTCGCGTGGCTTACCTTCCCCTCTAAAAGGTTCTCAGTCGTCCATGGTGAGCCAGCCGACTACCGTTCTTCCGATGAGGTGAGCAGGACATTCTGCCAGAGTTGCGGCACGTCGCTCACCTACAGGCACGACGAGGAGCCTGACTCCATCGACGTGACCGCCGCGAGCCTGGACCTCCCCGACGAGTTCTCTCCCACGCGCCATCTATGGTTGGAAGACAAACTCGCCTGGGAGGGTGTCGACGATGGTCTACCCCGGTTCGAGCAGGGTGGCCCGCCGGATTAGAAATCTTAGCGCCGTCGTAAAGGCGGTCTCTACGGAGGTGAGGAAGTGCAGACAGAGAACCCCGTCTACGAGGAGATACAGGAGATCCTGCGCGCGATCGAACTCCCCAGGGTCGCGCCCATCGGGCAGCAGATAGATTCTCCGCTGGCGCTCATGAATATCGGGGAGAGCGTCCGCGAGGCGCTGAGCTCCGTGGAGCTACCCTCAGGCTCTGTGGCCATTGGCGTCGGGAGCAGGGGCGTCGCCAGGATTGGGGAGGTAGTCGCAGCCCTCGTTGAGGCCCTGAAGGAGTCAGGCGCCGAGCCTTTCGTGGTCCCCGCGATGGGGAGCCACGGCGCCTCGACCGCGGAGGGCCAGGCACAGGTTCTTGGTCATCTGGGCGTGAGCGAGGAGAAGGTCGGGTGCCCCGTGCGGGCGACGATGGAGAGCGTGAGGATCGGGGAGACACCCTCTGGCGTTGCCGTCTACATGGACCGTAACGCTTACGAGGCCGACTCGGTCATCGTGGTCAACAGAGTCAAGCCCCACACCGCATTCAGAGGACCCGTAGAGAGCGGGCCGACGAAGATGCTCGCCATCGGGATGGGCAAGCAGCGGGGGGCGCATTCCATACACTCCGCGGGCTGGGAGAATATCCACCGGACTATCCCCGAGGCGGCCCGCGTCGCCGTCGAGAGCGCCAAGGTCGCCTTCGGCCTGGCCACCGTCGAGAACGCAGAAGAAGAGCCTTGCAAGATAGTCGCGATCCCCGCCGGGGAACTGGAGGAGGCTGAGGCACCACTCCTCGAAGAGGCGAAGCGTAACCTCGCACGGCTGCCGTTCGACGAGATCGATGTGCTCATCGTCGACGAGATCGGGAAGAATATCTCGGGTGACGGCGCCGACCCCAACGTCACGGGCCGCTATCCGACGACCGCAGCCTCTGGCGGCCCTTCCGTCGAGCGCATGGTCTACCTAGGCTTGACTGAGGAGACCGGCGGCAACGCCAACGGCCTCGGCATGGCAGACGTCGTTACCGAGCGCCTCGCCGGCTCGGTGGATCGTCCCTCTACCTACATGAACGCACTCACCTCGACCACACCCGCGCCGGTAAAGACGCCCATGGTCATGCCGACGGGTGAGATGGCGGTCGCCGCGGCCCTGACCATGTGCGCGGGCGTCGACCCCGCCGAAGCCAGGGTCGTCCGCATAGAGAACACCCTCAAACTCGGGAGGATTTGGGTCTCCGAGGCGCTGCTTCGCGAGGTCGAGAACAACGAGCGGCTGGAGATCCTGGAAGAACCCCAGCCGATGCGCTTCGAAGGAGGCGAGATCGTTCCCAGGAGCGCTTAACTCTCCAGGTATCAGGCGTAATCCGTAGATTGGTTCTGGTTGAATCGGCAGAGCGCTTGCAGCGGTGGATTCCCGCTTTCGCGGGAATGACGGTGATGCAGTGAGCAACGGGGTAGGAGTTGCGCTCGAGTGAGTCGCACACCACGGAAGTGATCCCGTGTAGTCTGAATCACTCAGGTCGGGGGATACGCTGTTCGACGGGGAGTATGGAGAAGGGACTGTGTGGTTCGGCCTGGTACCAGTAGGCGACTGATGAGTAGTCGTCTGAGCGCTTGTTGGCGTGGCCGTGCTCGATGGTGACCCTGATGGAGCGTTCGAACGGCACAGGGTCCTCCACGTGGAACCGGTAGAGGCTGACGTGTCCGCCCCAGTTGTCCCCGCCTCCGAGGGTGATGCCGTGGTAGGGCGCTGAGTACTCCTCTTGTGGGCACCAGGCCGTATTGAAGTAATCCTCGGTGCCCGTCCCGTGCAGGGAGGGCGGCCATTCTTCGCCATCGATGAAGATCATGTCGTCCCCCTCCCCGTACCAGTTCCACAGGTTCGTCTCGCGGAGGTTGTGTACGTTTAGGACACAACCAATGTAGTGGCCGCGCCCTTCGGCCTCCAGGATCGTATAGTTACTCTCGCCCGTGACGTTCTCGCCGCCGAAGAGAAACTCCTCGTTGCCCCGACCTTCCTCCCCGGCGCCGTCCGTAGGATTCTCTCTACGCCACTGGGCGTGGAAACGGCCGAGACCTTCCTCGAGCCTGTCGAACTCCTCATAATCCACGTAGTAATAGAAGAGGACCTTCTCGTGCTCCAGCTCGCTCACGACCTCTATCCTGGCACCATCGGCGAAAGGCATGTGGAAAAAGCAGTTGAAGGATTTGCCACTCTCGGGGCTCATCTGCAAGGGTGCAGAGACGAAGTTCTTCGTGCGGGCGTAGCCGACGCCGAAGAAATCCCCGACGGGCACGAGTACGCTCGGCTCTTTTTCTCCATCCCAGCACATTTTGAGGAGCAGCCTGCGCAGGAAGTCAGGCTCGATAGAGTTCGGGGTCCTATCCATGTGCTCGTTGGCGACGGTGATCCAGACGTGATTCACACAGCCGGCTCCGCTCATTTCGGCCAGGGTCGCGGTCCCGCCAGGCTCTAGGATGAGGCGATCGTCGTTGCCGCCGGAGCGGTCCCAGCTGGAGGTCCGTCTGCGGCGACTGCTTCTCAGGCGCGGGAGATCCCGCAGGCTGCTCCCGAAATCTCCGTAACCACTCACGCTTTCCCCTTTCGATTCAGCCCTGGAATCCCAGGCACCGGGAGATCTCGGCGGCGGCCCGTCTGCATAGCTCGCCGATCTCGGGGAGAGTCTCCTGTGGCAGACGGAAGGCCGGTCCAGACACGCTCACAGCGCCAACGACCGCGCCGTCGGCGCCGCGGATCGGCGCCCCGACCGCGTTCAACCCCGTCTCCAGTTCCTCGACGGTATAGCCATATCCTTCGGCCCGAACCTTCTTGCTGTGATCACTCAGGCTTGCCGGGTCGACGATGGTGTTCTCGGTAAAGTGCTCCAGCGGTCCTTCAAGGATGCGGAGTAGTTGATCTTCCGGCATGTACGCCAGGAATATCTTCCCCGCGGCTGTGGCGTGCAACGGCGTGTGACGTCCTGTCCAGTCGACGCCGAGTGCTGACGCCCGCGAGATGCTCTGGTGGATTACAACAGCATCATCACGCTCCAGGACGGCGATTGTGACCGTCTCCTTCGTACGCTCGCTCAAACGCTCGCAGACCGGCCTGGCGCAGCGAAGGATGTCGAGGTCGGCCCTCACCGCCCTCGCGAGTAGCACCAGCCCGAAGCCCAGCCTGTACTTCTCGGTCGCCGCGTCCTGCTCGACCAGTCCCCGGTCTCTCAACGTCGTTAGCAACCGGTACGCAGTGGACTTGTGGATCCCGAGCTCCCTGGAGACCTCGGTCACGCCCGACCACCCGCGACGCGACAAGAACTCCATGACGGAGACGGCCCTGTCGACCGACTGTAGCGAGGGGCTCCTGCGGACTACGGCGCACATAAGCGCAGATCCTACACCACCTTCTGTATCATGGTTCGACCCGGGCAGTCCGCCTCGTGGAGGAGATGGACGCGTGCCCGTAGAGGATCAGGGTGTTTCGTTCTCTTACTACCGGAGATCGGCGACGAGAGGTGCGGCGATCTGCCTGGCCTTTTGCGCAGCGTCTTCGGCCATCCCCAACGACGATGGTCTGGGCCTACCTGATGTTCGGAGAGCGCGTCGGTGTGCTCGCCGTTGTGGGGCTTGTGATCTGCTTCGGCGGCGTTCTGTTGGCGAGAGGCTAGCCTGCGGCTACCAGAACGTCTTTATGTCTTCCACGCGGGTGAAGGAGCGAGGACGACCGTCTGGGGGCTCAGCCGTTTGCCCGTTGCGAACCGGCTGGCCCGGCTTGTGGACGGAGGCCTGTTGCCTCAGCCGGTCGAGGCGGAAGAGGCCGATATCGTGGCGGGTAAACCCCTTCTCGGCCAGGTCGGCCATGATCTCGCCTACGACGCTGGCGAACTTGAAGCCGTGGCCCGAGCAGGGCGAGGCGATAGAGACTTGCGGGTATTCAGGGTGCAGGTCTATGACGAAGTGGTGGTCCGGTGTATTGGTGAACATGCAGGTCTGAAGGTCCATCGTTGGGCCGCAGCCGTCAGGAAAGTATCGTTCGGCGAAGCTCCTGAGGAGATGCTCGTCATAGTCGCGGGGCTGGCGGTCGATCTCGTCGGCATTGCCGGTCTCGCCCAGGTGGAAGTACTTGCCGAACTTGAAGCCTGGCACGCCGAAGACGGGGAAGCCGTAGAAGCGGCCTTCGTCCACGAGCAGGTTGAAGACGGGGAAGTTATCGGGCCGGAAGTGATCCGGCCTCGCCGGCTGCAGCCAGGCGAGGACCTGCCTCTCTGGCACGGCGAGCCCATCGAGTACATCGAGGAGATCCCCATTCCAGGCGCCGGCGGTCATCACGAGCCTGTCGGCCTCGTAAGTGCCGCGGTCGGTTCGGACACGCACCCCTCCCTCGAGCGGGACCCACTCCAGGACCCGCTCGTGGCCGTGGATCTCAGCCCCCAGAGACTGGGCCGCCATTACGTAGGAGACGATGCACCGCTCCGGCGTGAGGAAGCCTCCCTCGGGCTGGACGAGCGCGAGGTGTTCGGGGGGGAGGTGATAGCCAGGGTGGCGCCGCCCGAGCTCCGCGCCCGTCAGCACCTCGTGCGGGAGGTCGTGGAGCTTGCAGGACTCCCAGGAGCCCTTGAAGACCCAGGATTCACCGGGTCCGGAATCTATGGAGCCCGTGATGTGCAACAGCTTCTCGCCGGCCTTGCCCTGGATCTCACGCCAAAGCTCGTAGGCGCGCCGGAGGAGCAGCACGTAGGAAGGATCTTCGTAGTAGGCCAGGCGGATGATACGCGTGTGCCCGTGCGAGGAGCCCATCGCGTGCGGTATTCCGAACCGCTCCAAACCGAGCACCCGCTTGCCACGCCGGGCGAGATAGTAGGCGGTGGCGCTACCCATCCCCCCAACGCCGACGACGATAGCGTCGTAGCGACCGGAGGACTGGACGTTCACTATCTGGTGTTCCCGTTCGGGGACTGTCTCGCAGGCACCCTGGCGTTCGACAGCCGCGCCGGTTCGGGGACCACTTCCGAGAGCTGGTCGTCTTCATGGGGTCTGGCCCTTACGCGGGCGTTCTCGGGGTCGAAGAATGGCGTCTGGGCGACCCTGGCGAGGATGGGCCTGCCGCCCGACTCGAGGATCAGATTGTTGCCGGGCCAGGAGTGGGCGGTGTCGACATAGGCCATTGCAAGCATCCTGCCTACAGTGTGCCCCATTGCGCTCGAGGTGACGCGTCCGACCTGCCTTTCGCCAGGCATGAAGTCGTCCTCGTTCTCGCCGGCCTCGGCCCCTGTCTCGACCACCTCCCTGAAGGTGGCCACGTCGGCGATACCGTAGACCCCGGCGCCAGCGGCGGCGGGAACCTCGCTCTCCAGGGTCAGGCCGACCCAGCGCCTCTCGAGGCCACGTTCCTGGACCCGCAGCAGGGCCTCGCGGCCGACGAAGTCGCGCTTTTCGAATCGGACCCACCGACCGAGGCCAACGTGGAATGGGGTGTCTTCCTCGCTTATGTCGGGGCCGTAGAGAGGAAGACCCTTCTCGATGCGCAGGGACTGCATGGCTTCGACGCCGTAGGGCTTCAGGTTGAACCCCTGACCCGTCTGCAAGAGATGCTCCCACAGCGCAGGGGCCTGATCCGCGGGGGTGTACAGCTCGTAGCCAAGCTCGCCGGTGTAGCCTGAGCGTGAGATCAGCAGCTCAACGTCTCCGACCCGGCACGGCGCGAACCTGAAGAAGCGCAAGGAATCCAGATTTACGCCTTCGATCACGGTCTTGAGGAAGGCCCGCGAGCGTGGGCCCTGGATCACAGGCAGGGCGACGGCCGCAGTCATGTCGGTCACGTAGGCGCTCGAGCCAACGGCGTGCTCGGAGATCCAACGGCAAGCCTTTTCGCGCGGTCCTGAACCGGTGACGATCATGAAGTGCTCGTCGTCGAACTTGTAGACCGTGACGTCGTCGACGATGCCGCCGTCTTCGTTGCACATCGTCGAGTACCTGAGCTGTCCAGGCTCCATGTCCTGGACTTCGTTGACAAGCAGTCGCCTCACCAGCCGTTCGGCACCTGGCCCCTTGATGTCCACCTCGCCCATAGTGGAGAGATCCTGCATCCCGACGTTTCTGCGCACGTTCATGTGCTCTTCTAAAGAGGAGGCGTAGGAGGTGGGGAACATGAAATCCCCGCCGCCCTTGATCAGGTTCCTGGCCGAACGGCGGTGGAAGTCGTAGAACGGTGTCCTTCTCTCCGGCATGAACTACCCCTCTCTTAGTAACACTGTTTGTAAACTATACTGCAAGTCCCCGTCAAGGTCATCCTCGTCCATCGCCTTGAGTGGCCCGCCGCACGGTCGCTGCGGTCATATCGACGAGTTCGTTCGCCCGCCCGAGCCGGTCGTCATTCACATTTGCCGAAGACAGATTGATCTTGGCCAGTGCCGCAGCAGCGCGTACCCCTGCGTCAGCGAGTAAGACCGCGGTCATCGCGTCTCCCTCGAGGTTTGGATTCCCCTCCTCCAGCAGCCGGGCCGCGATGTCAGCGACCTCGTTGCCGGCCACGGCGACGGCCAGCGGCACGTCGGCGGCCCCCGAGAGGGCATCCCTGACGCGTTCCGCACGGGTCTCGGAGTCAGGCTCGCGGCGAGCGGCGAGGACGCGCCCGTAGGACTCTGCGTCGGCCCTGGCGAGGGGTGCGACCCTCAGCCTCGAGGCGTCCGCGCGGTCGGCCAACACTGTGGCGTCGGCTAATTGGTCGGCGGAGAGGCGGGCGGCCATGCCTGACAGCCCTGCGGCGAAGGCAACGGCTACTGCGGCTACAGAGCCTCCGCCGGGAGCAGGCCCGTCCGAGGCCACGCGGTCGAGGAATTCTCTTAGTGAGAGATCCAGATAATCCGGGGTGGTGTTTTGTGGTGACAAGTCCATCCTTCTGCCGGCCTGTCAGGAGGAGAGTTCGGCACGCTGTAGCATCTTACGCCGCCACGCCTCGGTCTGCTCCAACTCGTTGAAGGTGTATATATGGAGGCCCTGGATGTTGGGGTTGGGGTCTGCAAAGCCTGGCTTCAGGCCTTCGATCAGACGGTCGGGGCTGTAGCCACCAGGCAGCAACAGCTTTACCAGCCAGTTACGCTGTCTGTGCAAAAAACGCGCCGATTCGCCGAGGCCGATGCCCGCGGAGATCCGCACGAGCTTCTGGCGGTTCACGTAGCCTGGCATACCGACGCGGATCGGCAGCTTCACACCCCGCGACCACACCCGCCTGGCCCAGTCCGAGGTCACCTCGGGGTCGAAGCAGATCTGGCTGATGATGTAGGTGGCGTAGGGCGCCTTTTCGTACATGGCCTGGATCGTCATCTCGTCGCTGATCTTGGGGTGGCTCTCCGGGTAGCCTGTGATGCCAACCTCGTCGAGGTCGTGCCCGATCTCCGACATCACTTCGAGCAGGCCGGTCGCGTCCTCGAACTCCCCGGCTGGCTCATCGATGTCGCCGGCGACGACAAACGCGTTCCTTATGCCTGCCTCGCGCAACCTCTGCAGGATCTCGCCCAGTTCCAGCCTGTCACGAATGAGCCGCGCCGAGAGGTGGGGCGCCACGCCGAAGCCGTGTCCAGCCAACCGCTCGGCCAACTCTACCGTGGCCCAGGTTCCCTTACCAGGCGAAGCCGTGACCGTGAGTGCTACGTCCTTCGGGACATGCTCGACGACCGATTCCTCCGTCCCCTGGAGGGGTATCACCTCGTAGCCGGGATGCCGCAGAAATCCTGCCAGCCTCCGGTTCGCCCTCTGCCTCTCTTCGGTGCTCTGCTGCGTCGGCACTTCTTTCTCCGCCACAGGGCCGCGTCGCTCTTCTCAGGCCCCTTTAGATGAGCTGGTGGCGTCCAGATTCTGCTCGGCCTTCTCCGGTTTGAAGAAGACGCGGTCAGCCACGGTGGCATCGACCGTCTCCTCGGGCCGCTCGACCTCGAGCTCGATTCCAATCTCGCTGTACTCGACGGGCACCATGGCGAACCCGATGTTCTTCTCGAGACGCGGCGAGTAGCAGGCCGAGGTGACCTTGCCGATCCTCTCGCCGTGTTTGTGGACCGGGAAGTAGTCGATCATGGAGCCGTCGTTATACGATCCGAGGTTCCCACCCCCGATCTCGACGCCGACCAGCTTGCGGCTAACGCCCCCCTCGCTGATCCTCTTCAGCGCATCCCTTCCGACGAAGTCCTGCTCCTGCTCCAACTCGACCATCCACTTGTAGCCGTAGCCTACCTCGTATGGGTTGGTGTCGTACCACATGTCGCAGCCAAGGGCCAGGATGCCACCCTCGATCCTGCGGATGTGGCAAGGTCCGATCGGGGATATCCCGTGCGGCTCGCCGGCCTCGAGCATCCGGTCCCAGAGCCCGAGCCCGTCGCGGCTCGCGTTCTTCAGGTAGAGTTCGTATCCAAGCTCCCCGGAGTACCCGGTGCGGGAGATCACGAGCTCCATCCCGTCGAGTTCCCTGTGCACCATATAATAGTATGGCACGTCGAGTATCTCTTCACCGAAGAGGTCGGTCATCACCTCCCTGGACTTTGGCCCCTGTACTTGCATCGGGCCGACGTCGGGCTCCTTGATCTCGACGTTTAGCCCCATGTTATAGGCAAGCCCCTGCGCCCAGAGCAACACGTCGCTGTCGGCCAGTGAGAGCCAGAAGTGGTTCTCGTCGAGACGCAGCAGCACAGGATCGTTGATGATGCCGCCCTCTGCGTTGGTGATAAAGGCGTACTTGCACTGTCCTACCGCGCACTTGTGCAGATTGCGCGGGGTGAGCATGTTCGTAAACTCGAAGGCGTCGGGGCCTGTGATCTCGACCTGCCTTTCGGCCCCTCCGACGTCCCAGAGGGTAACGCCTTCCAGGAGCTGCCAGTACTCCTCGACCGGGTCTCTGTAGTAGCGCGGGTGGTAGTGATGGTTGTAGACACTATACTTCTGGACCCCGTGCCGGCGCGAACCGTAGAAGTACGGGGACTTGAATATCCTCGTGTACTGTAGGATGCCAGGGTCGAGATTGATATTGTCGTTCATCGAACGCTTCTCCTTTCTTTCGGGTGGCTTTCGCTTGCGGGCATCAGGCTAGGAAGCCTCCATCACGCCCTCATCCTCTTCATCGCCGGATCGAAGAGCGGCTCTTCGGTGACTGTGGCCGGATGGCGCACACCGAAGTATGCGATCTCCAGCCTGTTCCCCACTCCGGCGTGCTCTGGCGTGACCCAGGCGTAGGCGATACTGCGTCCGAGCGAGTATCCGAAGTCGGCGCTGGTCACGTAGCCGACCGCCGTATCGGCCCAGACCGGCTCGCTGCCCATGACGACTACGTTCGGGTCGTCTAGCACCGTGCACACCAGTTTCCTGCGCGGTCCGGCCTCTTTGCGCCGGAGCAGC
The DNA here is from genome assembly GCA_902806095.1 of uncultured Rubrobacteraceae bacterium. GTDB lineage: Bacteria > Actinomycetota > Rubrobacteria > Rubrobacterales > Rubrobacteraceae > Rubrobacter_D. The sequence continues at coordinate 61,124 of CADCVF010000024.1, read as the reverse complement.
GCCTCGCGGCCGACGAAGTCGCCCTTTTCCGGCTTGACGGCGAAACCGAGGCCAGCCTCGTAGGGGTCGTGCTCGGTTGTCATGTCGGTGCCCCAGGCGCGGTAGCCCTTCTCCACGCGCAGCGCGTTGAAGGCGCCGCGTCCGCCGGCGAGCACGCCGTAAGGCCGTCCTGCCTCCCACAAAAGGTCCCACAGCCTCAAGCCCAGGTCAGCGGAAGTGTAGATCTCCCACCCCAACTCCCCGACGTAGGAGAGCCTGAGGGCCGTCACTGGCACCTCGCGCAGGTAAGCCCGCCTGGCGTTGAAGAACCCGAAAGCCTCGTTCGAGAAGTCGTCCTCGGAGAGGCTCTGCACCACGTCGCGGGCGGCAGGACCCCACACCCCGATACAACAGGTCCCCGGAGTGATATCACGAACCAGAACGGACCCGTCTCGGGGCATGCGGCGCCCCATCCAGTCGATGTCCCGCGGGCCGTTGAGGCCTAGCTGGAAGTGGTCCTCGCCGAGCCGGGCCACTGTAACGTCGCTCCTGATGCCGGCCGCACCGTCAAGCATAAGCGTGTAAGTCACCTTTCCGGCGGGCTTGTCCAGCTCTCCCGTAGTGAGGCGCTGCAGGAAATCCAGGGCGCCTGGTCCTCTCACTTCGGCCTTCTTCAGGGAGGTCATGTCGTAGAGGGCCACGCGTTCGCGGGTGGCCAGGGCTTCGGCGGCGACGACCTTCGACCAGTACCTTCCTGACCACTCTTCGCGGTCCGAAACCTCGCGCCCTTCGAGTAGTGACTCGTTGGCCTCGAACCATTGCGGTCGCTCCCAGCCTGAGGCCTCGAAGAAGTGGGCCCCGAGCGCTTGATGGCGCGGGTAGAAGGGACTGGCGCGCAGGGGGCGCGGCTCCTCTATCGGCTGCTGGGGGTGGATGATGTCGTAGACCTCCCGGAACGACTGCGCGCTGCGGGCCAGGATGTAAGAGGGGCTAAGGGCGTAGGACTCGAAGCGGTGTACGTCGGCGCCGCTGATATCGATGCTCGGTACACCTTCGGTGATCCACTCGGCCATCACCTTCCCCACGCCGATGGCGTGGGTGATCCAGACCGCCTCAGCGATCCAGAACCCCTTGACCTCCTTCGACTCTCCGAGCAAAGGCCCGCCGTCGGGGGTGAAGGAGAACAGCCCGTTCATCGGCCTGTCTAGTTCCACCCCCTGCAAGGCGGGAAGCATCTTGCGCGCCTCTTGCCAGGAGGGCTCGAAGTCCTCGGGCGTGAACTCCCAGACCGAGGGAAACTCCCCTTCACCCCTGTAGTCTCTCCTGATGTCGTCGGCGGAGACGGGCATAGGCCTGTGCCTGTAGGTCCCGATGCCGTAGTGGTCTCCCCTCTGACGGAAGTACATAGAGAAGTCCTGGTGGCGCACGATGGGGTGGACGGCCTCCCGCGTCTCCCCGGCGAGCTCCGTAAGCGGCGTAGTCCACGCGTACTGGTGCTGCATCGGCACGAGCGGTACTTTCATTCCGACCATACGCCCGATCCTTGGCCCCCACATCCCCGCGCAGCTCAACACGATCCCGGTCTCGACGCGTCCCTTGTCCGTCTCGACGGATCTCACACGACCATCCTTGACCTCGATGCCCGAGACCTCCGTCTCCCCGTAGAACTTCGCTCCGCGCTCCCCGGCCAGCCGGGCCATCGCCTCGCACGCCCTGACGGCTTTGGCGATACCGTCCGTGGGGACGTAGAAGCCGCCCCTGATCCTGCCTTTATCCAGGAGCGGTACTTTCTCCACACACTCCTCGGGCGAGATGAGTTCGGAGTCAAGCCCCCACGAGGTAGCGAGCCCGTGCTTGCGCTGGAGATCCTTCCACCGCTCCGTAGTCTCGGCGACCTCTATGCCCCCCACCTGGTAGCCACACGGCTCGCCGTCCAGTTCGAACTCCATATAGCGCCGGACGCTGTAGATGGCCAGGTCGGTCATCGTCTTGGACGGATTGGTCTGGAACATGAGTCCGGGAGCGTGAGAAGTGGACCCGCCAGCCTCGAAGAGGGGACCCTGATCCAAGACCACCACATCCCGCACACCGAGCCGCGTCAGATGCTCGGCCACGCTGCAGCCGACGATCCCGACCCCAACGATCACAACCCCCGCACTACTCTCCATGCACCACCCCAGACAGCCACAAGCAGGCCAGCGGCGCCACACTCCCGCTATCTCCACCCAACATCCCCGAAGATCCCGCCATGGGACGGAAGCCACACGAATGTATTCGAGATTTGTTGCACATGGCGAACTCCTCTCCTGTATACGGCACAACTAACATAGAGAGGCGTGGGAGTCAAGAAGCAATTCAGCACGCTTCGCCCTTCGGGCTTCTCTTGTCAGCATGGCAGCACTTCGGGTTTCGTGTGCGCGAGCCCTGGCTGAGATGCTGACAAGCGCCCGTCAGGGCGCGTGCTGAATTGCTGAAATGCGTGCACCAGGGAAGGCTCGAGCCTTCCCTGGTCTGCTACTTAGCTGGACTGGTTCCCGATCTGTATGCGCTCGGGCTCTGGATGATCTGCCCCGCCCATCACGGTGACCTCCAGCAACCCGTTCTCGAAGTCGGCGCTTATCCTGCTGCCGCTTATACCTTCCGGCAGGTTTATGCTCCTTCTGAAGTGCCCGTAATAGCGTTCTCTGGCGTAGTAACTCACGTCTTCCGGTTCGCCCTTGCGTTCCCCGTCGATGGTCAGAACGCCGCCGGAGAGGGAGACTTCGACATCCTCCCTTTCTACCCCGGCGAGCTCGCAACGCAGCACCAGATCGTCGCCCTTGGCGAATATATCGGCTGTCGGGACCCAGGCTGTCGCGTGGGTTCTCCGCTGGTCTTCCTGTCCCCCACCCTCGGCGTACTCCCGCATCCTGGCCATCTCGCTCATGTGGTCCATGAGCCCCCGAAATGGGTTGCGTGTCCTGCCCATCTTCCCTCCTTCTGTAATTCGATACGACGGGCGGGTGGCTTGAGCCACCCGCCCGTCGTATCGAGCGTGTTCTAGATCCCCGGAGCTTTTCTAGCCGCGGTTGCCGCGCTGCTCTTCGGGGTTTTCCGCTGCCATCTGCTGCGGTGCCGTGGTGCCCTGCGGACGCGACATAGCCCTGCCTGGCTCGGGCGCCTCACGTCCTGGTTCCCCGCCAGGCAACCGCTCCTCGCGCAGCGCTTTCAGGATGGAGAAGCACAGCCCGACCAGGATGACCACGAACGGCGCAGCGGACGCGATGGCCACGGCCTGCAAGGCCGTAAGAGCAGCGTCCACCGAACCCTGGATTGCCCCTGCCAGCAGGCAGATCGCCGCCGCCGCCCCGGTGAAGACGCCCCAGATGACGATGTTCCAACTCTTGGGATGCAGGTTGCCTTTCGAGGAGAGCATGCCCATAACCATCGAGGCCGCGTCGGCCCCGCTCACGAAGAACAGCGCGACCAGGATGATCGCGATGCCAGCCATCAGCCAGAACAGCGGGAACTGCTCCAGGGTGAGGAACAGCGCCGCTGGTTGGTTGTTCGCGGCGGTCTCGGCGATGTTCGCCGCGCCCGAAAGCTGCAGGTTAATGGCGGCTCCACCGAGGACGGCGAACCACACGAAGCTGACCACGCTGGGTGCCAGGATCACGCCGAGGACGAATTCGCGGATGGTGCGCCCGCGGGAGATGCGGGCGATGAAGGTGCCGACGAACGGCGCCCAGGAGATCCACCACGCCCAGTAGAAGATCGTCCAGCCGGTGACGAACTCGCCGTCGCTGAAGGCTGCCGTGCGGAAGCTCATCGGGATCAGGTTCGCCATGTAACCGCCGAGCGACTCGGTAAAGGTGTTGAGGATGAACACCGTCGGCCCCACGACGAACAGGAACACCAGCAGGAACACGGCAAGGACCATGTTGGTGTTGGCGATCCACTGGATACCGCGATGCACCCCGCTGACGGCCGAGAGGACGAACGCCGCCGTCAGGATAGCTATGATCACGATCGCCAGTCCGACCGCCTCTCGCCCGCCGATACCGAACATGGCTTCCAGCCCCTGGTTGATCTGCAAGGCGCCGAGTCCCAGCGAAGTCGCCGAGCCGAACAGCGTGGCGAAGATCGCCAGGATGTCTATCGTCTTGCCAATCGGCCCGTAGACCCTGTCGCCTAGGAGCGGGTAGAACGCCGTGCTGATGAGGTTTGGCATCCCCTTGCGGAAGACGAAGTAGGCGAGGGCCAATCCCATCACCGCGTAGATCGCCCACGGATGGAAAGCCCAGTGGAAGTAGGAGTACTCCATCGCTACCTGCGCGGCGCCCCTGGTGCCTGCCTCCGCCGTCCCTCCAGGGGGAGAGCTCATATGGGAGAGAGGCTCGGCAACCCCGAAGAACATCAGCCCGATGCCCATCCCCGCGCTGAACATCATGGCTATCCACGATACAGTACTGAACTCCGGCTGCTCGTCCTGCCCACCAAGCCGGACCTTGCCGTACCTGGAAAAGGCCAGATAGAGCGAGAAGGCCAGGAAGCCGAAGGACGACAGGATGAACACCCAGCCGAAATTAGGCACCAGGAAACTCCACAGGACCGTATCGAAGACGGCGGCCAGACTGTCCGTGAAGAGAATCCCCCATGCCACGAACACCGCCGAAAGAACTGCTGCAACCCAGAATACGGTGGGATCAATCCTCGAACTTGCCGATCTTTGTTCCACAGGTCTCCTTCTCTTGCTCCCCTTCGACTTGCCAGCTTACACTAACCTAACACCATAGTATTAGGATACAACCCCTGTATCGGATAGTGCAACACGTTTCAAACATCGCCTGATCGTCAGCGACGTTGACCTGCGCTTTCTATCGGGTCGGTGCTGTGCCCCGGCCCGCTCTTCTCTACTCCAGTACGACCGCGGCGTGCGCCCCGACCGGCGGCAGCGCTATCCGCGCGTAGCCGTCAATCACGTCGAAGTCCAGAGGTTCATTCTCTGGCGCGAGATATGCGCGCTCGACCGTTCTCCCACCCGTCAGGACATCGACGACGAGCCCTGAGGTCGGCCATGACTGGTCCACGTGCTGTATCTGCTGGGTCGTACGGCGGGGATGGTAGGCGACGAGGTGCAAGATCCGCCGCTCAGGATAGTCGTCGCCCGCCGGTTGATCGTGCAGCGTGGCCTCCACCCATCCTGGTCCCGAGAGCCTCAGCAACGGCCGGGGCAGGAGTTCGCGGATCGCGTTCCTGGCGATCTCCCTGTAGACCCAGTAGTCGTGGTCGCGGTAAGCCCCGAAGAGCGGCGCCGCGAAGTAGAGAACGCCCTCGCCCCTTACCACGAGCGGAGATTCCAACGACTCGCCGACCGGCGCCTGGGCGTGGCTCGTGAAGTGCTCCCACGTCCTGTCGAAGAGCGCGCGACGAAGTTGCCCGTGCGCCGTGGCGCCTTCGAGCGGACGGACCAGGTGCGCCCTGTCGTAGAACACGTAGTCGTAGTCTGTGGCGAGTTCGGTCTCACCAGCGAGCGTCTCGTCGAGCCGCAGGTAAGCCGGCACCGTCGGGGCCTGCCCCTCGTAGGCGACAGGGACGCCACTGAGGCCAAACTCGCCCGTCTCTGCATCGAGGGTGGCAGTGCCGCCCAGGATAAGTCTGCCGCCGGCCGACATATACCTCTCCAGCTTCGCGCGAAGCTGCGCATCCACTGTCGTTTCGTCAGGGAGCAGGAGGGCTGCGTAGTCTTCGAAGGAGTCGTGCGAAGGATCGATGATATCGAACTGGATCGCCGCTTCCAGGAAGAGTTGCGCGGCTCCTTCTACGTCGGCGACGTGCGCGTTCATGGGGATGCTTCCGAGGGAGGAGGGCTCGTACCCTGACAGGATCGCCACCTCAGCTGTGGGCTTCGTCCCCTGCAGGAAAGGCTCGAGTCTCTCCACCCTGCCGAAGGAATGCTCGAGCAGGCGGTATACGGCGGGGTCGAGGACGCCTCTCGGGTGGAGCTGATCGCCCACGGAGATCTCACCCCCTGCGGCGAGGATGGTGCCGCACTCGTAGTCGAGCTGGTCGCGGGTCTTCAGGCCGCCGAAGTCAGCCCAGGCTTTGTGGAAACGGCCTGTCATCCCGACGAAGTCGACCCCGTAGGTACGTGCCTGCCGCGCCATTACGGGGTAGTGCAGGTATCCCCAGAGCCCCGATGAGGTAGGCAGGCTCTCTATCTCGAAGTGGGTCTGGTAAGGGAGCGTCTGGGACATCCGCGGGTTGACCGTGCCGTTGTAGAAGATGGTGGCCTCGGGGACCTTCGCGCGGACCGCCTCGCTCATCCGTTCGAGGAAGCCCTTCAGCTTGTCTTCGGCAAAACGCAACACTGCCTGCTCATCGTCAGGGCGGACCCCGACCTCCCGCATCCGTGCCTGGCCCCAGGGAGAGTAATTCGGGACGGGGAAGCAGATGTCGAAGAAGAAGCCGTCCACATCGTAGCGGTCGCAGATCTCCTCCGTCTGCGCCACGAGGTAGTCACCGTATCCGGTGGATACGTCGAGCGTGGTCCATCCCCATCCCCCTGTCAGGGGCGACTCGTTGGAGAGGGGGGGACGGATCATGAGGCTCCCGTCACTGCGCGCTACGACCCAGCCAGGCTCCTTCTCGCCGGCGAGGTCGTCCCACATGATGCTGACGTAGATTGGGGCTCGTACCCCAATCCCGTGCAACGCCTCTATCTGGACGCCCATGAGATCAGGCACAGCCAGGTTCGGGTGCTGTGTGCCCACCTCCGTCGGGTAGTAAGAGAAGCCGTGGTGGCACTTGGCGAAGACCGTCATGGAATCGACGCGCCCCGTCCTTACCGTCTCCGCGAAGACCTCGGGGTCGAAATCAGCACCGACATTCTCGCAGTCTGACGAAGTGTGGAAGTCAAGGTGGACCTGCCTGTACCGTCGCTCGTTCATCGGTTTACCCCTCGAAGAAAAGCTCGACGTCCGGTGATCATCTATGCTCTCCGCTGCGCCTGCTACACGCGGCCATCAACGCTGTCTCAACACCCCACTATGGACATTAACCGGCGGGATTGCTCCGGTCAAGAAACGGGTAGGACAACCTCCAATGTGTTTCCTTCGTGCATAGCCAGGTCGGCCTGCGGCTCACGCCGACAACGAGCTTGGTATCTTCGAGCGAGAGGGGGTAGGGTGAGAACCATACTGTGTTACGGGGACTCGAACACCTGGGGCTCGGATCCCGAGACCGGGGAGCGGTTTCCCGAGGACGTGCGTTGGCCAGGGGTGCTCAGAAATAGACTCGGCCACGAATATCGTGTGATCGAGGAGGGCTTGCCTGGCAGAACGACGGTGAGGAACGATCCCATAGAAGGGGATCACAAGAACGGCAGGACTTACCTGATGGCGTGCCTCGAGTCGCACCGCCCGCTTGCCCTCATAACGCTCATGCTTGGGACCAACGACCTCAAGGACCGCTTCGGCAGCTCCGCCTCGGACATCGCACAGGGGGCCGCCAGCCTGGCTGACATGATGATGAGGAGCGGGTGCGGGCCTGATGGCGGATCTCCCGTTGTGGTTTTGATCTCCCCTCCCGCGGTCGCGACGCTCACCGACATGGCGCAGATGTTCGAAGGAGCCGAAGAGAAATCCAGGCAGTTCGTCGGGCACTACGAGCGCTTCGCCGAGCAGCACGGGTGCGAGTTCCTCGACGCCTCCGAGGTCATCGTCTCGAGCGAGGTAGACGGCATCCACCTCGACGCCGGCGCGCACGGAAAGCTCGGCGAGGCTGTCGCCGCCCGCATAGGAGAGATCCTCGGATGAGGAAGGGCTCCCTCGCCACCCATCCGATACCGGCCGACTTGTGGAAGCGAATAGACGCGCTGGTTTCCCCGAACGGTTAGGGTGACCTGCGTAGCTTCTCATTCGACTCTCAGGTTCGTGACCTATACTTTACCCAAGCATCGGACAGAAGGAGGTGAAGGAATGCACGCGAGAGCACTAAACATAAAGACGGGGCTGGTAGCGGCGGTGGTCGCGCTGTTGCTGCTCGTCGGGGCAGGCGTGGCTTATGCTGCCGGTGACGACTCCTCGGCTCAGCCGACCGGAGACAACATCGAGAAGGCAAAGAGCGCCGCGCTCGACCACACTGACGGGGGCAGCGTTACAGGGACCGAGGTCGGCGACGAAGAAGGCTACTACGAGATCGAGGTCACAAGCGACGACGGCAGCCAGGCCGACGTCCACCTCGACCGCGACTTCAAAGTCCTCACCACGTCAGCAGATGTCGAAAGCCCCGACGACAAGGACGAGCCCAACGACGACTAGCATCCAAACGGTGATAGTCTGAGTTGGAAGGGGCCGGGTCACTTCTCCCGGCCCCTTCTCTTGCCCGATTGGTCTCTTTTCCGCGACTAGTCCATCAACTGGCCGCCGTTGACCTCGATGATCTCACCTACCAGGTAGTCGGCGGCAGGAGAAGCGAGGAAAGCGACGACCCCTGCTGTCTCCTCGGGGGTGCCCTCGCGTCCCATAGGGATGGCGTTCTTCAGGTTCTCGCGTACGTCGGGGGGCGTAAAGTGGTCGTGGAAGGGGGTGGTTATTACGCCAGGGGCGACCCCGTTGACCAGGATGTTCTCGGAGACGAGTTCCTTGGCCATCGCGCGGGTCAGGGTGCTTACGCCGCCTTTGGCCGTGGCGTAGGCGACCGAACCAGGACCGCCGCCGTTGCGGGCCGCGATCGACGTCATGTTGATGATCCTGCCACTCCCCTGACGCTTCATGATCGGCAAGACTGCCCGAGAGACCAGGTAGACGCTCTTCAGGTTCACGTCCATCACCCTATCCCAGAGGTCATCGGTCATCTCGGCGAGCGTCCTGCGTTCGATCAGAGACCCCGCGTTGTTGACCAGGACGTCGAGCCGCCCGAACCGCTCCTCTATCTCCCCGACCATCCGCCCGACCTCGTCCGCGTCAGAGACATCCCCCCCGACGAGCGAAGCCTCCCCGCCGGAAATCTCGACCTCCTCGACCACCTCCCGTGCCTCGTCCTCGCTCGCGTTGTAGTGGACTACCACCCGGCGTCCCTGTTCAGCAAGCGCCATGGCGACGGCGCGTCCGATCCCCGTGCTGCTCCCCGTCACCCACGCGACCTCATCCGAGAAAGCCATGCTACTGTTACCTCCCTGTAGTTTGCAAGAGGAATGTAAGCTATCAGCTTGTCAGCATTTCAGCCAGTCAGCTTCTCGGTTTCGCTCGAACTCGCTGCCTGTAGCCTGAAACCTGTTGCCTATTTTACTAGCCGTCTGAGGGAAGAGATTATGTCGGGCAGGGGAGTCTTCTTGGATATGGCGGCATCGGCGCCGGCCTTCGAGGCGGCCTCTTCGCGAAGAACCTGCATCGTACAAATGAGCTAGATCCAGGGCGAATCTCTTGCTCCTGAGAAGGGCCTACAGCGACGTTGAATCCAAGTCCGCTCGGTCCGTCCTCTCGAAGACGCGCACGACGCCGGAATCGTCCTCCCCGCCGAGACCGAGCGAGGATCCCGCCTCGTATAGCCCGTGTACGGCGTCGGCGAGCGGCGTCCGAAAGCCTCGCTCCTCCGCGGCATCCAGCACCAACCCCATGTCCTTGACGAAGATGTCGAGGGCGCTCTTCGCGGGGACGAAATCACGCGCAAGCATCCGTTCACCCCTGTCCTCTAGCATGAATGAGTTGGCCGCGCCGTGTCTGATCGTCTCGAACACCGACCTGGGATCGAGACCCAGCGCCTCGGCGTAGGCGAGTGCCTCTCCCGCCGCCGCGATGTGCACCCCGCAGAGCAACTGATTGACCAGCTTGACCGATTGCCCGGCTCCCACCGACGCGCCGCAATGTGCGACCGTCGACCCCATCGCCTCGAGCAAGGAACGGGCCTCCTCGAACAGGTCAGCAGGACCGCCCGCCATGATGAGCAGGTCTCCACGCTCGGCCCGCGCCACACCGCCGCTGACGGGCGCGTCGAGCACCCTTACCCCGCTACAGGCCAATCGCCCTTCGATCCCGCGAACCGCCTCGGGTCCGACGGTGCTCATGACCACGACTGCGGACTCCGGAGACAGGGTCTTGGCTGCGCCATCACCTCCGAACAGGGCGTCTTCGGCCTGCTCCACGTTCACGACCATAAGGACGAGCGCTTCGGCTCCCTCGGCCGCATCTCGCGGCGAGCCCGTGCGCCTGGCCCCCAGTTCGACCAGGGGATCAGCGTTCTCGGGGCGTACGTCGAAGACCGAAAGGTCGAAACCGGCGGAGACGATCATCCTGGCCATCGGGGCACCCATAGCCCCGAGTCCTATAAATCCGACGCGTCGCATCTATCCCTCCCTGAGGATCTCGATAACCCTTGCCAGCGAGTCTTCCTCGCCTACATTGCCGGCGAAGATGATGTATGGCAGGCCTGGAAAGGCGCTGTCCTCAGGCAGGATCCAGACGGATATTATCCCTGGGAGCACCTGGCCGGCGACCTCGGCCCGACGCACACCTAGGCCGCGGGTGCCGATGTCGCTCGACGTGATGCCGCCCTTGGCCACCACGAACGCTGGCGGCAACCTTCTGTCCACCCGCCGCATCACCTCCACGAGCGCGTCGGAGACCGAGACCCCGACATCGAGCCCCGTCCTGCCAGCACCGCCGTGTACGACCTCCCTGCTCGTGTACACGACGACCTCGGCCTCGGCCAGCCCCAGGTTGACCTCTGAGGCTACCCTGTCCAACTCCCCATCCCGCGTGCCGGCGTCGAGCAACCGCGGCACAGAGAGCTCGACTGCCCGAACGCCTGAGAGGGCGAGCGCGTATTCCAACTGTCGCGTGGTCATCTCGACGTGGGAGCCTACCAGCACGAGCCCGTGCCCCCGCCGCGGGCGATGCCCGTACAATTCATCCGCGCCCAGAGGTCCCTTCTCTGAGATTCCGCCGCGCACCCGCACGAATGAAGGTCCCGTGCGGTAAAGGAAGCGCCTGCCCCGCTTCTCCGCGTCAAGCAGGCCGAGGACGAAGACCTCGATATCGGCGTAGGAGGCCGCGTTGACCACGACAGGTCTGCCGCCGCTTACGCCGAGCAGGACCTCGGCGACCCGCCCGGGCCCACCCTCCCTGATGTCCGCGAGTTCCACGCTCGAAACCTCAGAGGCCTTTATGCGGCCTGCCGTCTTCTCCTCGACCCACGCGGCGAGGTTCGAGGAAGAGTAGCCGAAGCTGGCGTCGCTGGCGAACTCCGTCTCTCCCGCTGGCACGAGCCTCTCAGCCTGGCGCACCCAGTGGATGTCATCCACGGTGAGCCTGCCTGCCTCGATGTAGCAGGGGCAAAGGACGATGCCGTCGAAGTCCACCCCGAGATCTCTCCGCAGCGCCTCGGTCTCGGCCTCGTAGTAGCCGCGCAGGGTGGAGTCGCTGCGGCTGACGATGGCGAAGTCTTCGCCGGTTCGTTCCGCAACCGACGCGAGGTTGGCCGAGATCTCCCGGTTCATCCCGGCGGCTTCCTCTTCGGGGAAGCTGCGCGAGTTGGTAAGAATGTAGAACGTAGAGGAGGGCTGCTCCAGCGCCCACCGCAGGTCTTCGACGGACCACGTCGTCAGAACGGGAACGCCGTGGACGGTCTGTGTACCCGTCGGGTCGTCGTCAAGGACCGCGAGGCGTCGGCCACTCTCGCTTATCTTGCACCTGATTCTCTCCAGAGCATCGGGAACCCGCAGTTCGGGCGGCTGCGAAGCCAGGTACTCACTCGCCTCGACCGGTCCAGGTGGCCCATTCATGGAATAACGTCCAGCACCGTCTCAGCATCGATTGGTCTCTCCATCAGTGGTTGTGGCGGGGTGTCTTCGAGGCGATTCCCCTGTACTTCAGCGCCGCTTCGAGTACCCCGCCGCCGTCGAGTTGGCTCACCGAGGCGCGGTAGATCTCCTGCCAGGGCGTCTGGCTCTCGGGGAAGTCAGGGATGCCCTCCTCCCGCCTGCGGCGTTCTATCTCCTCCTCGGAGACAAGCATGTCGCAGCGTCCGGCACCCAGGTCGATGCGGATGGTATCCCCCGTCCGCACCCAGGCCAGGCCGCCGCCGGCGGCGCTCTCCGGCGCGGCGTTGAGGATCGAGGGGCTGTCCGAGGTGCCCGACTGCCTGCCGTCGCCTATAGTTGGCAGGGTGTTGATCCCACGCTTGAGGAGCGAGTCGGGGGGCTGCATGTTGACGACCTCGGCCGAGCCGGGCCATCCAAGAGGTCCTGCGCCCCGGATCACCAGAATGGAGATCTCGTCGATATCCAGGTCTGGGTCGTTGATGCGCTCGTGGTAGTCATCCGAGCCGTCGAAGACGACCGCGCGTCCCTCGAACACGTCCTTGTTGTCGGGGTCTCCGAGGTAACGCTCGCGGAACTCGTCTGAGATCACACTGGTCTTGATGATGGCGAAGTCGAAGAGGTTGCCGGATAGTACTCTGAAACCAGCCCGCGCCTGCAGCGGCTCATCATAGGCTGCGATCATCTCGCGGTCCACGCTCTCTCGCCCGGCGACGCTCTCGGCCAGGGTCCTGCCTGTGACGGTCATCGTCCCGCCGTCGACCTTACCGGCCTGCAGAAGCTCGTTTACCACGGCAGGCACACCGCCCGCGCGGTGGAACCGCTCGCCCAGGTACTCGCCCGCCGGCTGCATGTTGACGAGCAGAGGCACGTCGTAGCCGTGCTCCCAGTCGGAGGGTTCGATCTCGACCCCGGCGTGGCGCGCCATGGCCATGATGTGCGGCTGGGCGTTGGTCGACCCGCCTATCGCCGTGGTCGCGACGATCGCGTTCAAAAAAGACTCGCGCGTCAGGATCTTCGAAGGGCGCAGATCCTCGTAGGCCATCTCCGCGATGCGCTTCCCCGTGTCATACGCCATCTGGCCGCGCTCGCGGTAAGGTGCGGGGATCGCAGCGCACCCTGGCAACGATAGACCGAGCACCTCGGCCAGGGCGTTCATGGTCGAGGCCGTACCCATGGTGTTGCAGTGGCCTGCAGACGGTGCGGAAGCCAGGGCCGTCTCGAAGAACTCCTCCTCGTCGATCTGGCCGGCTGCCAGACGACGGCGGCTCTTCCAGATGGCCGTACCCGAGCCTACCAGCTCGCCCTCGAAGTAACCGTCGAGCATAGGACCGCCGGAGAGCACGATGGCTGGGATGTCCACCGTCGAGGCGGCCATGATCGCCGCCGGCGTCGTCTTATCGCAGCCTGTCGTAAGCACCACGGCGTCTATAAAGTAACCGTAGAGAATCTCCACGAGCCCGAGATAGGAGAGGTTGCGGTCCAGCGCGGCGGTCGGCCTGCGGCAGTTCTCGTTGATGGGATGCACGGGGAACTCCATCGGGATCCCACCACCGTCGCGTATCCCGTCCCGCACGCGAACAGCGAGGTCCAGATGGTGCCTGTTGCAGGGCGAGAGGTCGCTTCCGCTCTGGGCAATCCCGACCACAGGCCTGCCGGAGCGCAGCTCCTCAGGTGTGATCCCATAGTTCATAAAGCGCTCTAGATACAGCGCGCTCTGGTCCCGGCGATGGGGATCGTCGAACCAGTCGCGCGAGCGGAACCAGCTTGGGGAACCGTTGTCCGAAGTCATGGCAGATCTCCTTGTCGGGTCTTCGTCCTACTCATCGACCTGTGAGACGGGAGGAGTCGCCGTCGAGGTCTTGCCGAGGGCCTGTATCGCGGTCGGGATCATCGTCAGCTCGGGAACGTAGGCGCGGGGCGGGAGCGTCGCGAGGAAGAGGCATGCCTGGGCGACATCCTCGGGCTCGAGGGCGGCGTCGCGGACCTCCTTCGGGGGCGGCTCGGGGCGATTGTCCAGGATAGGCGTATCCACTATGCCTGGCAGGATCGAGGTGAAGCGCACCCCGTTAACGTGTTCTTCGAAACCAGCGGCGTGCGCAAGCTCGATCATCCCGGCTTTCGAGGCCTGGTAGGCCGGGCCCGAGGCGTCGGGCCAGCGTCCCGAGACGCTGCTGATCAGGACGACAAGACCGCCGGAGGAGCGAAGGTAAGGCAACGCCGCCCGGATCGCGTAGAAGGCGCCGCTGAGGTTCACCGAGATCATGGCGTCCCACCCCTCGGCCGTGAGCTGCTCCAGCCGCCGCTCGGGGAAGTTCATCCCGGCGGCGACGACGAGGATGTCTATCCCATCCGATTTCCCTACTTCTTCGACGGTACGCCAGACGGCCTCTTTATCCGAGATGTCGAGCGCGTGCGCCGTGACGTTACGCCCTCCTGCGCCCGTCTGTATCGACTCGCGACGACGGGCGGCGGCGTGGACCATGGCCCCGACGTCAGCGAAGAGGTTGGCCGTGGCGAGCCCGATACCGCTGCTCGCCCCGATGACGAGCGCAGTCTTCCCCGAGAGGGCCGCGCCTTCCACTACGCCCCCGACTCCGCGAGGAAGACTTTGATCTGCGCCGAGGGACCGCGCACCAACTCGGCGAACGCCTCAGGCCCCTCCTCCAGCGGCAGAACGGGCGGTAGCCCCCCGATACCGGCCTTGCCCTCGACGAGCCATTCGAGCGCCTGCTCGTAGTCCTCCGCCGTGTACGCGTATGACCCCTGCAAATCGAGTTGCCCGCGCACGACGTCATGGAACCCGATTGTCGTGTCGTCGTCGTGCAAACCTATGTACACGACCCTTCCGCCAGGCCGCAGGAGACCTGGGGCCATCCGCCGCGTGATCTCAGCGCCGACGGCGTCTATGACGAGGTCGGCACCGAGGCCTTCCGTTGAATCCTCCAGTGCATCGTGCGCCACCTCACCCGACTCGTGGGCCGCGCTCGCTCCGAGGGCGAGCGCCTGCTCGCGGCGCGTTTGCACGGGCTCGACGGCGTGTACTTCGGGGATCCCGTCCAGGACCGCGGCCTGGAGGCACATCAGGCCGATAGTGCCGGCTCCGATCACGACGGCGTGCTCCACGGAACCATCCGCAAGCCCGAGCCTCGCAGCATGGACGCCGTTTGCAAGCGGCTCGGCGAGGGCGCCTGTACGCGCCTCGACGCCATCGGGGAGCGGGTAGACGTTCGCCGCGGGCGCGAGCGTGTACTCGGCGAAACCGCCAGAAGAGTGTATGCCGACGAGCCTGCGATTCGGACATAGATTGGTCAGCCCTGCCAGGCACAGGCGGCACGTCCCGTCGGAGGAGAGCGGGTTCACGGCCACGAGGCGGCCGAGGAGATCCTCGTCGCTCCCTTCGCCGACCTCAGTGACGGTGCCTGCGAACTCGTGACCCATCACGAGGGGCGGTGTACGGTTGCCCATCCTGCCGAGGTAGCCCTCGATCTCCGAGCCGCAGATCCCCGCCGCTGTAGGGCGGACGACGACGGTCCCTGGCTCGACCTCCGGCTCGGGCACCTCCTCCACTGACATCTCCTCAGGCCCGTGCCACACGATCCCCTTCATGTTTCCACCTTCCCGTTGCGAGTGTCCCTGACCGTTTATCTTACTCCCGAAGACGGCGCGCTGCGATCAGCGCGGCACGAGCGCGACAGCCCTAACGGGCGAGCCCGAGCCGCCCTTGATCTTTAGCGGCAACGCGAGGAAGAGGCAGAACGGAGGCAACCGGTCCAGGTTCTTCAGGTTCTCGACGATGTACACCTCATTGCCCAGCAACGCGTAGTGTGCCGGGTTCTCCGTAGAAACGGTGGCGTCTATCGCGAGCGTATCGCAACCGACGAGCGAGACGCCCTTACCGACCAGGTACTCTGCGGCCTCTCCGGAGAGGCCAGGCCAGGCTTTCAGGAAACGGCGCCCTTCAGGGCCGGTCGCCCATCTGCGGTCCCACCCGTAGCGGATCAAAACGCTATACCCCGCCTCGATGGGGCCGTGCTCCTCTTCCCACGCTTCGATTCGCCCGATGCCCAACAGGCCGCCTGCTCCGAGGTCCGTGGCCTCTATGGTCGCGGCACGGCCTGCGAGCCGGTCGATGGGTATCTCATCGGTGCCGTAGTGGGCAGGCCCCTCCGAGATGAAGTGGAGGGGCGCGTCCATGTGGGTCCCTGTATGCTCGCTCAACGTAAGGCCGTAGTGGCGGGCGTCGTCACCAAATTCATATGACTCGTAGAGGGTTCTACCGAAGCGGGCGTGTGTAGGGTAGGCGGGGATATCCTCCTCCAGCGTGTGGGAGAGGTCGACCCACTCGTATCCGTCGAACGGCTGGTTCAACGCTTTACGCCTCCTGTGGGGTAGCCTCCTGGCCCGCGGCGGTCTCGCGGATGAGTGCTATGGGCACGAGCGTCAGAAGGCAGATGGCGGCGAGGAAGATGTAGTGCTAGGTGAACCCGTAGTGCTGGATTATGAAGCCTGCTACAGGGGCAGCCAGGAAGCCAGCCGAACCAAGGCCTATACCGATCATCAGCCCGAGGCCGGAGGATGCCCCCTCTGGCACGGCGTCTATGATGGATGCGTACATCACGGGGAAGGGCGAATTGCGGAATACACCCCAGCCGATCAGGATGATCCAACCCAGGGCGCCGCTGCTGATAAAGATCATGGCCAGAACGGTTATGGCCCAGCCGACGGCGAGGATACCAAGAGACCACTTGCGGCCCTTGTGGTCAGAGACCGTGCCCCAGAAGATCTGGCCCATCCACCCCGTTATGCCCGAGGCCCCTGCGACCACCGCTGCGGCGGCGAGTGAGAGGCCTGCCTCCCTGGTGAGCTGCAGCGTCAGGAACGAGACTACGCCCGTCTCGGCCCACAGAAACAGGAAGTTCGCGACGACCGAGAGCCTCACGTTGCGCTCGGAGAGGGCAAGCTTCATCGCCTCCCAGGCGGTCGCCAGGGGCCTCTCCTGCCGCTCGGCGTCGAGCTCGCTCTCCGTAACAGAAGGGGTCATATCGTGCTCTTCGATCCAGGCGTTCACCCTCCTCAGGTTCTCCCTACGGGCGAGCACTATCTGCAGGACTACGACGGGTATGGCGAGCAGCGGGAGCAGCAGGAATACCTCCCGCCAGGTGGCCGCCGCGATGACCGTTCCGATAAGGACGGGACCGACGAACTGGCCGATGGGGAAGCCGGTATGGTGCGTACCGACGGCGAAGCCCCGATCCTCCTTCTGCCACCATTCGCCGACCATCGCCACGTTGACGGGTTCCATACCGCCGGTTCCGATGCCCATCGTAAATCGGAGGACCTGTAGCTGCAGAAGCGTCTGCGAGATGGCCGTCGCAATGGCCGAGACCACCGTTATGACAACCGCCACGGCCCACGTCCACGCGCGCCTGACACCCTTGCCCATAGAGTCGCCGAACACACCGAGGATGAGACCGCCGGTCATCGTGCCAGCGAAGCTAAGGCCGACGAGGACTCCTCCGGCCGTCTCGCTCAGGTTGAACTCCTTGAGGATGCCGGGCAAGACCGTGGGTAAGATCGCACGGTCTATAGAGGTTATGAGGATGGCGCCGGTCGTAACAACGAGCATCCACCATGAGAGTGCATGACCCCTGGGTATGTACCTGTTACGGGACGTCGCCTCAGGACTGACGTTTCCGGCCATGCTTCTCCTCTCCCGACCTCCGCGCGGACCGCACGGAACTCCCTCCAGGGCGTCGCCGGAATCGCCCGGATCCAACGCCGCACACGACCCGCCCACTATACCCTGACGCGCTCACCCGCGGCAACCGCCGCCTGGTAATCGTGGAGCGCCGGAAGCCCTCGCACGGGCATGAAGTACTGCTGTATATTGGTGGAAGGATTCGAGTGGCGGGGAGGCAGAGTCGAATGATCTTCGCGGACAACCTGGGCGTGCCCGAAGGCCCTGTGGTGCTCGCTGACGGGAGCTGGCTCGTCGTAGAGATGCACCCTGACAGGGGTTGCGTGACCCTGTTGGACAAAGAAGGGTACATCGAGCGCGTGATCGCCCGCACCGGGCGCCCCAACGGGCTGGCCGTGGACAGGGACGGAACCCTCTGGGTGGCCGAGTCGCAGGAACCGTCCCTGGTGCGTCTGAACATGGAGGGCCACGCGGAGACAGTCTTGACCGAGTGCGACGGCGAGCCCTTCCTGTTCCCCAACGATCTCTGTTTCGGTCCCGACGGCGCTCTATACATGACCGACTCGGGGCTACTCGTCGAGGACTGGGCTCCGGGAGGCCAGATCCGCGAGGACTTCATGGAAGCGCAGACAGATGGCAGAGTCTACCGGATAAACCCCGGCACTTCGGAGATCGAAAAGCTGGACTCCGGCTTCCGCTTCACCAACGGTATAGCCTTCGGGCCCGACGACAACCTCTACGTCAACGAGACCCTGACCGGTATGGTCTACCGCTACAGGTGGGAAGATGGGGAGCTCGTCGGCGGCAGAGTGGACTTCGGGAACGTGGCGTACAGGGAGTCCACAGAGGTCCCCATCGGACCGGACGGCATGGCCTTCGGGGCGGACGGGTATCTCTACGTGACGGTCCACGGTCAGGGCGACGTGACCGTGCTCTCGCCGGAAGGAGAAGTAGTAAGGCGTATAGAGACGGCAGGAAGGCTACCGACCAACGTCGCCTTCGGCAGACCCGGGGAGCGGAAGATCTACGTCACCGAAGACGAGTTCGGCCGCGTAGAAGCCTTCGAGGTCGAGACCGAGGGCCTGCGACTGTACTCATGACAAGGGGATCGTAGCCCATGCCAGGGACTTTTCGCGTCGGCCTGACCCGCGACTTCCTCCGCGAGGACGGCGCGATCGGATGGGGCGACATCGGTCTTGGGGCGCTCGACGAGGCACGCGGGGTGACGTGGGAATTTCTGCCGGAAGGTGGGCAAGAGCTGACCGCAGAGCAGGTGAGTCCTTACGACGCCCTGATCGTGCTGGCTCCCCACGTGGGCGCCGCCACCGTCGAAGGCGCGGATCGGCTGGCCCTGATCGCACGCTTCGGCGTCGGCTACGACAACGTCGATGTGGAGGCCTGCACTCGAAACGGCGTGATCCTCACCATCACCCCCGACGGCGTGCGCCGACCCGTGGCCGCTTCGATCCTGGCCCTGCTGCTGGCCCTGAGTCACAGGCTGCTTGTCAAAGACCGCATCGCCCGCAGCGGCCACTGGGAAGGGAAGCTCGCCCACATGGGCACGGGCCTCACGGGGAAGACGCTGGGTTCGATCGGGCTGGGCAACATCGCCCGCGAGGTGTTCGTCCTGGCAGAGCCTCTCGGCATGCGACACCTCGCCTTCGATCCCTACGCCACGCCCGAGACGGCTGCCGAAGCGGGAGTCGAGCTGGTCGATCTCGAAGCCTTGCTAGGCGCCTCGGATTTCGTCGCCGTCAACTGCGCCCTGACGCCCGAGACCCGCCACCTGCTGGACGACCGGAGACTCGGGCTCATGAAGGAGACGTCCTTTCTGATCAACACCGCCCGCGGCCAGATAATCAATCAGGCGGCTCTGACCGAGGCCCTGCGGGAAGGGCGCATCGCCGGGGCGGGGCTCGACGTTTTCGAGGAAGAACCCGCCGATCCCGACGACGAGATCTTCTCGCTACCCAACGTGATCTGCGCCCCCCACGCCCTGGCCTGGACCGACGAGCTAGCCCTCGGAAACGGCCGCAGCGCCTGTGAGAGCGTCCTGGACGTGGCAGCGGGTCGCATCCCGAAGAACGTCGTAAACCAGGAAGTCATAGACACCCCACTCTTGCAAGAGAAACTCGCCAGCTACGGCGAGGGGTAGTAGATGGGATGAGGTCCAACTTCGTCAAGCACGCTCTCCGCGAGGGTGATACGGCGCTCGGGACGATGGTCTTCGAGTTCGCGACGCCGGGCATCGCGCGCATCGTGGCCTCGGCCGGCGCGGACTTCGTGGTCTTCGACCAGGAGCACTCTGGTTGGGGTATCGACACCATACGCATGCTCATGGCCACGGCCCTCGCCGCCGACGTCGTGCCGCTGGTGCGCGTGCCAGCAACCCAGTATCACTTCATCTCACGCCCGCTCGACGTCGGGGCTTCCGGCATAATGGTCCCCATGGTCGAGACCGCGGAACAGGCCCGCCTCGTCGTGAGCTCGGCCAAGTACCCGCCGCTCGGCAACCGCGGCGCTGCCTTCGGCATTGCCCATGACGATTACGAGGCAGCAGAAGATGCGATCTCAGGGATGCGGAACGCCAACGATCAGACGCTCTTGATCGCCCAGATTGAGACCAGGAGGGGCACCGACAACGTCGATGAGATCGCCGCCGTCGAAGGCCTAGACGTACTCTGGATCGGCCACAACGACCTGACCAATTCGATGGGCATACCCGGCCGGTTCGACCACCCCGACTATTTGCGTGCCATCGACCGTTTCCTCGAAGCCTGCCGCAGACACGGCAAAGCGCCAGGCATCATGTCCACCGGCGTGGACGAAGCACGCGCGCAGCTCGATCAGGGCTTCCGCTGCGTGGCCTATTGGGGTGACATCTGGCTCTACGCCAGGGCCCTGCGCCAGGGCCTCGCTGCCATCCGCGAGGACTGAGGTCCTGGGGTAGGCTGAATGAACGTTACTTCGGGCTGTAGCGGTCGGGGTCTTCGAAGACGTCTATAACGCAGGTTCCGGCTTCGAGGATGGCCGAATGCTCCGCTCCAGCCGGGATATCGTATGTCTCCCCCGGCTCGTAGGTCCCCCGCTCGCCGTCTACGGTCAGGTGGAGCTGGCCCGTCACGACGATGCCCCACTGCGCCCCGTGGGCGTGGGAAGGGACTTCGAACCTCTCGGCGGCCCGGAAGAAGACCGCCTGGCCGTCGGGGCCTGAGATCATTCGCCCCTCCAACCCCTCGAAGGGCGTGTCTACCTGCGGAAGGTCCTGGATCCAACGCGCATAAGGGTTCAAAGCGACTCCTTTCCCTGCGAGCGACGCGTTTGCGCCACTGGTCAGGGCGTCATTATACTGATCGTTCCTACGTATTCGGGGGTGAGATGGAACGGCTTAGAGGGAAGAGGGCCATAGTCACGGGCGCAGGCTCCGGCATCGGCCGCGCCATAGTCCTCAGGCTCGCCGAGGAGGGAGCGCGCGTAGTCATCTCGGATGTGGACGAGGAGGCGGCCACGAATGTGGCGTCCGAAGCCGGAGGCGAGACCCTGATCCGCAAGACTGACGTCGCCGACTCGAGCGAGGTCGAGGCACTGGTAGGAACAGCGGTCGAGGAGTGGGGTGGCCTCGACATTATGGTCAACAACGCGGGAATAGGCGTAGCCGGCACCACCACCAATACCTCGGAAGAGGACTACGAGAGGGTCATGGACGTGTGCCTCAGAGGCACGTTTTTCGGGATGAAGCATGCCATCCCGGCCATCAGGGACTCGGGGGGCGGGTCGGTTATCAATCTATCGTCGGTTGCCGCGCTCGTCGGGATAGCCGACAGGGCCGTCTACAGCGCTGCGAAGGGTGCGATCCTCGCCATCACCCGCGCCGCTGCCATCGACCACGTGGAAGAAGGCGTGAGGGTAAATTGCATAGCTCCTGGCACCGTGGATACTCCCTGGATCGGCCGCATCACAGCGGGCTACGACGATCCAGAAGAGGCGCGCCGGAATATGCAAGCCCGCCAGCCGCACGGCCGGTTCGTCGCACCCGAGGAGATCGCCGCGATGGCGGCCTACCTCGCCTCAGATGAATCGGCATCGGTGATAGGGGCGTGCATGGTCGTGGACGGGGGCGTGACGGCCAGGTGAGCTGGGCCCACAGGCGCACGGTCGAGTCAGGCTACGACCAGATGGCGGAACAATATCTGGCCACCAAAGATCCCGAAGACCCGCTTGCACTGGCGGCCCTGGAGGATCTCGCCTCCCTCCTGCAACAGGAAGCCACCGTGCTCGATCTTGGTTGCGGCGCTGGTGTGCCTGTAACACGCTGGCTCGCTGACAGAGGGTTCACCGTCACAGGTGTGGACTTCTCGGCCAGACAACTGGAGCTGGCCCGGCAGCATGCTTCTACGGCTACATTCATCAGGGCCGACATGACGGAGTTGGACTTTGGACCTGAAACCTTCGACGCGGTAGTGGCCTTCAGTTCCATCATCCACGTGCCCCGAGAGGATCAACCCGCGCTCCTAGAAAGCATCCACCGCTGGCTCGGTCCCGGCGGACCTTTTCTGGCCAACTGGGCCACGGGCGAGTGGGATGGCGAGGAGGAGGACTGGGAGGACTGGGGCGCGCCCATGCGGTGGAGTCACTACGGCTGGGAGACTAACCTAGAGATGCTGCGCAACGCCGGCTTCGAGATCGTCTCCACCGAGGCGCGCACCGGTAAGGGTAGCGGAGACGACGAGACCTGGCTGTGGATCCTGGCAAAGAAGCCGCTCGATAAGTGAGGTAGACAATATGCCCACCACCATAAACAGGGTAGTCGCCCGCGACATCCGCTTTCCCACATCCGAGAATCGCGAGGGCTCAGACAGCATGAACCAGGCCCCCGACTATTCGGCCGCTTACGCGATCCTGAGGACGGAGACTAACCTCGAAGGCCACAGCCTCACCTCCACCATCAGGCGCGCTAGCGAGCTGTGCGTCGCAGCCATGTTCCCGTCCCGCAGTGCGTGGACAGAGAGGGAGAGGAGCAACGTATGAAGGTGGCGGCGGTCCTTGGAGTTGGTCCTGGGCTCGGCGCGGCTATCGCCCGGCGCTTCGCTGGCGAAGGCTACGCCGTGGCCCTCATGGCGCGCAGGGCGGAGAGCGTAGCGGCGGTGAGGGAGGAGATCGAGGCCAGCGGAGGCGAGGCGCTACCCGTCTCCACCGATGCCACTGACTCAGGCTCGGTCGCAGCATCATTCGAGCGGGTACGTAACGATCTCGGCGACCCCGAAGTCTTCGTCTACAACGCCGGCGCCTTCCAGATGGGCGGTGTTCTCGAGGTTTCGCCCGCGCAGTTCGACGAGTGCTTCAGGGCCAACTGCGCCGGGGCCTTCTACGCCGCGCGTGAGGTGCTGCCTGCGATGGTCGAGGCCGGGCATGGAACCATCCTGTTGACGGGCGCCTCAGCAGCGCTGCGTGGCAAGGCCAGGTTCTCGGCACTCGCGGTCGGCAAGTTCGGCTTGAGGGCGCTGGCGCAGTCCATGGCGCGGGAGTTCGGGCCGCAGGGCATACACGTCGCGCACGTCATCATAGACGGCCAGATAAACACACCAAGTATCCAAGAGATGTCACCCGATCGCGAGGAGCACACCCTGCTCTCCCCCGATGCCATCGCCGAAACCTACTGGCTACTCCACTCGCAGGACCGTACAACCTGGACTCTGGAGCTGGATCTAAGGCCCGCAGTGGAGAGCTTCTAGAGCGGTTCGCACAGAGGCTGCGCCTCTTGTGGACCGCAGGCCACAGGCATCAGCAAGAACAAGCGAAATGCTTGCAGAGAGGTTCTCAACCTCATTGCAGCCTGCTCTGAGTAGGCATGATAACGGTTATTTGACGTCTCTCTAGCCCGCGGTAGCGAGGTGCGGATTCTCGATGCCCAGGTCCCCGAAGAAGAGTCGCGCGGGATTTCGGACCTTCGTGTTTCGGCAACGCGCGCAAGACTACCAGGGGTTTTCCGTGACCAGGAGGGCCTGTGGATGCTGCCGCAGATAGTGCTCCGGCCATGGTACCTCCAGACGCTCCCACTTGTTCCCCCCGTCGAGGGAGCGGTAGAGCCCGTGGTTGTTGAGCGCGTAGAAGACGCCGGACCCTGCATTGTCGGCCTCGAGCACCGAGGCGAGCGTTCCCTCCGTGTCCGGCAAGCCGCCGCGCACCTCTTGCCACACTCCTCCGTCCTCCCTGCGATAGATGGTGGACTCCGCGGCGCCCGCAGAGTGGGCCTGCATGGGACTCTTTGCCGCGGAGACCAGTACGGTCTCGGGGTCTGCCGGGTCCACGGCCAGGCCCCAGAGGTAGGGGTGGGTGAGGCCCTCTGAGTGCCGTTCCCAGGAGTCGCCCCCGTCCAGGCTCTCCAGATAGCCCCCTCCCGCAGAGAAGTATCCGTCGCCCGCCGCGGAGTAGAGGCGACCCGGAGCGTCTTCGCGGACGGCCAGGGTGTGGGTGTCGATGGGGCCTTCGCTGACCCTGTCTACCCAGGTCTCTCCCCCATCGTGGCTCCGTATTAGGGCGCCGGCCTCGATGCACACGAACAGGCGACCTGGCACAGCGGGGTCGGGGGAGATCCAGCGCACGTGACTGGTCCAGGGCTTCGGCGGGAAACTCCATTCCGAGGAGGAAGGCAACCGGCGCATACCTTCGAGCTCCTGCCAGGAGTCGCCGCCGTCCTCCGACCGGAACAGCGCGCTAGGCTCAGTCCCCGCGTAGACGATGCTGCTCCCGTTCGCGTGCTCCACCGCGCTAACCGCTACAGCCGTCACGTTTGCGTAGGATATACCGTCCCCGACGGGCTCCCACTCAGCACCAGCATCGGGGCTGCGCCACAGCCCTCTCTCCGCCGTGCCGCAGTAGAGTAGCTCCGGCCTTCCGGGGTCTGCTGCGAGGCACTGGGGCTTGGAACCGTCCAGTCGGCGCTCGGCCCGCGGGCGTTCCGCAGCGTCGATCACTAGCAACTCGTCTTCCATCGCAGCATAGATCCTGCGCATCTGTGCACCTCCACCTGGTTTCTGATACCTTTCCCGACTTTAGGACCATTTACGCGGCGCCAGTATGCTTCCGGCATACCAGATAGCAACGGGCCGCTACGATAGGCCGGGCTTCCAGAGACACGGGAATCCGTCCATGCCAAGGAGTTACTCTTTGGTTTCAAGGAGCGAGTTCGCGGGCGTCGAAGGCCACCCGCAGCGATGTGACCTTGCCATTCTCGACGTGTAGCCAGTTAGCAACGGGCACGGGAGAAGCGACAGTCGTGTGTAGATCGTACCACGTCAGCACGTCGGGGCCATCGACGAAGACCTTCTGGATATTCAGAGCCCCTGTGACAGAAGCCGCTTCGCCTCCTCTATCCCGGCCTCGTCGCGCCGATGGTAGTTACGCTGCGCAACGCGCCTGGTCTCCACCAATCCCGCCCTCTTGAGCACAGACAAGTGTCTCGAAACTGTAGGTTGCGAAACCCCTGCTCTCGCGGCGATCAGACTGACGCAAACCCCGTCTTCGGTCAAGTCGCCGTCCACCCGAGACTCGAAGTTCTCTTCAGGGTCGCGCAGCCACCGCAGAATCCGCATACGAATTCCGGACGCAAGTGCTTTGGCAACTTCTACCTCCTCCATCCCGGATAGTATAGCGTGTGTCGTATATAGCTAATTTGCTATTTAGCCAATGTGCTATATAACCTGGCCTCATGAGGGAGCGACTTTGCAACGGTGTGGTCCCGACGGGGGTCGCCGCCGCCTTCGCGGCGGTCGCGCTGTGGTCGACCAACGCACTGGCGGCGAAGTTCGCGCTGGCCGAGCTCGGGGTGGTCCAGGTGCTCGCCCTTCAGTTCGGCGCGGCGACAGCATCGCTTGCGACGCTGCGGGTGGCACGCTCGGCGAGGGTGGGTGAGACCGTCGCACGGGCTTCGTTAGCCTGGCCGGACGTTTTGGGCGGGGTGATCGTCGGGGTGGTTGGCCTCGCGGGGACCGTCTTCCTCCAGTACCTGGCCTTCGCCACGGCCCCGATCTTCGAGGCCAACGTTCTCGCCTACGGCTGGCCGCTCTTCGCCGTGCTCTGGGCCGCGCTCGCCTACCGTAGCCGCCAGGCGTTGGCCGGGGTGCCACTGGCGATGGTCGGCTTCGCTGGCGTCGCGCTTATCCTGGGCTCCGGGACCGATCTCGGTTCCGCCGGCGGCGCGACGGTCGGATACGTCGCGGCCCTGGCTTCGGCGGTATGCATGACCTTCTACACAGTCGCCTCCGGCCGTTCGCGCGTCCCCACGGATACCTTCCTGTTGCCCGCGACGGGTTTCGGGATGGTCTTCGCCCTAGCGCTCTGCGTCGGCGGTTTCGCTCCCTGGGCGTGGGTGGGCAGGGGCGCATGGGTGGCTTCGGTCTACGCCGGCGTCGGGCCGATGGTCGGGGGCTTTGCGCTGTGGAGGGTGGCAATGTCAGGGGGAGGAGCGAAGAGGCTAGCCCCACTGGGGTACGCCACGGCGCTCCTGTCCACGGCTCTGCTGCTGCTCTTCGGAGAGACGTTCACCCCGAGCACGCTGACCGGAGCGTTGCTGATCCTCGTCTGCAGCATAGGCGTCCTTATGGTGGATAGGAAGCGGTGCGATTGAAACCTCGCCGATAATCGCTGGCTCTGTCGACCTTGCCTTCCAACCCTACCGCCTGCCGGCCACGCGGCCGGCCACCGACGAGAAAGCGATGCCCTCCATCGTATCGTCCAGGGGTTCGAGCTCGAAGCTTTCGTCTACACGACGCAGGGCGTTCAGGATTAGCTGGTCTGTGAGCCAGGGGTTCTTGGGGAGCAAGGAGCCGTGCAGGTAGGTGCCGTAGGCGTTGAGCCTGCGTGCACCCTCAGTACCGTCTTTACCGTTGTTGCCGTAACCTACAACGACCTCGCCGAGGGGCTTCACGTCTTCACCGAGGTAGGTGCGACCGCCATGATTCTCGAAGCCGACGATCTCGTGCGTCTCGCCGGTCTCAGGGGCCAAGACGCGGACAAGCACGTTCCCGATCAGGCGCTCCTCGTCAGCCTTCCTGGGCTCGGTATGCAGGTCGAAGATGCCGACGCCGGGGAGCTCCTCGCCCTCGGGCGTCTCGTATGAGTGGCCCATGAGCTGGTGGCCGCCGCACACCCCGAGGACCACGCCGCCGTCCTCCACGATAGCCCTCAGGTCCGCGCCCTTCGAGCCCGAGAGGTCTTCTGCGAGCAGTGCTTGTTCCCTGTCCTGGCCGCCACCGAAGAGGAAGAGGTCGCAGCCTGTCGGCCTTATCCTCTCTTGGAGGCCAACGTCGACGACCTGCACGGGAATGCCGCGCCACTCGCAACGTTTCTTGATGGAGATTACGTTTCCCCTGTCGCCGTAGAGGTTCATCATGTCGGCGTAGAGGTGGTGGATGGTTAACCTGAGCCGTCGCACGGCATAACTCCCTTCGTAGCTTCGCCGGTGGCCCCCACCGCTATATCCAGGGTGCCATCGGCGTGGATAGCCGCCCGAAGCCCGAGCATAGCATAAAGCTCCCGGAACCTCGCGTCCCTCGCGGACTCTGCGGCCCGCCTCCTCTTAGCGACCTCTTCCTCGGGGAGGAGCCGGATCCTCTCGGGGGTGAGCATGTAGATCCCGAGTGGGTTGTCGGGGGTGCGCTCTGCGCCTATGGTCTCGTACTCACGAATGACCGGCATCCGGTCCACGAGGTACGGCAAGTCCTTTAGGTACTCCTCGACTAACAGGGGAAGCTCCTCAAGCTCGCGCAGGCGGCTCTCCCCGTCCGCGAGCATAGCGAGCCGCACTTGCAGGCCCTCGCGCTCTTCGCGCACCCCGTCGAGCTTCTCGCAGAGCTTCGCCATCGTGATGAGCCCCTCGGCCTGCTGGTCGCGGTAGTTGTCCTCCATTATTTCGAGCTTGGCGAGGCGCTCCCGAGCGCTTGCCGCCTCCCTCGCGTCGCGCAGCCACGGCTTGGACTCTCTTTCGGCCCTCGCCTGCTGCTCGATCTGCTCGCGCAAGGTGTCGGGATTCTCGATGAGTCGCAGGGCGAAGTCGCGCACCCGCCCCTCAAGCTCACCAGCGCGGTGGTTGCGGTTCGGGCAGGCCGACCGCCGTTCCTCCTCGACCTTTTTGGGGCACACGTAGTAGTAATGAGTCTTGCGCCCTTTCGGGGCGACCGTGTGGTCTACCATGGCGCGCCCACACTCGGCGCACCGAAGCACTCCGCCCGAGAGCTCCCAGAATCTCCGGTTCTTCTTATGCGGGCTGACCCGGAGCTCCACGTTCCGGCGCGCCCTTTCGGCGACCTCCCTCGGGACGCCGGCGTCGGGCGTCGGGAGTGCCAGCCACTCCTCGCGAGGCTTCTCGCCGCGCTTGCGGCGGTCGCGGTACCGCCCGTCGGGGCGACGTTCGCGGCCCAGAAACTTCCAGTCGTGGCGAGACGCCCACGAGACGCCGTAGCTTCGCTCCGGGTCCAGCCGCTCGGCGACGCCGGGTGCCACGAGCACTGCGACTTTGGAGCAGGTGTGCGGGAAATAGGCGTCGCGCTTCACGGACACGCGCAAGGTCGAGCGACTCCAGGCTTGGCCGCCGGACGGCGAAGGCACCCCTCCCTCTCAAGGACGCGCTTGACCCCGTGTAAGCTCGCAGCATCTGCGACTAACTGGAATATTCTCCGAACGACAGCCATCTGGTCCTCGTCCACAATGTATCCGTCCCTAGTCCCGTTGAGCTTGAAGCCAAAAGGGACAGTCGAGGGAGCGACGAGGTAGCCCTGCTTGGTCTTCTGCCGCCTCCCCCTGCGCGTGCGCTAGGCGATTTTGAGGCGCTCACCCTTCGAAACCCAGCCCTTCATAAACTTTAGTAGCTGTCCTTCGTGGCTGTCGTCGCCCCAGTCATCGAGAGCTATTAGCTTGCAACCGCGTCGCTCAAACTCGTCGTGCAGGAGCATCCGGTGGTGTGCTTCGCGGGTGATACGGTCGGCGTCCTGGGCGACGACCACCGAGACCCCGCCTTCCTCCACGAGGTCGCGTACCCGATCCAGACCGGGCCTTTCGAGGTACGCTCCCGAGTGACCCTCGTCCTTCACGACTTCCAAGAGCTCGTGCTGATTATCGGTGCACCAGGCTCGCAGCGCCTCCTCTTGGTCGGCGATGGAATAGCCCGAGCGGGCCTGCTCGTCCGTGGAAACCCGGCAGTAGGCGACGGTAGTCTTCATGGACGTCATTTACTTCGCTCCTCTCCTCTTGGCGACGCGCTTGGTCTTCCGCTGCTCCTTACCCCGGCGTTTGCCCTCCCCCCTCCGCGATACGTGCCCTCACGCGCTCCATCTTGCCGGAATCCTCCAGGTACTTGCGCTGTTCCTCGGTGAGCTCTCGGCCTTCCGTCAGGTGCTCGCGAGCCACCTGAAACTTCCGCATATCGTGTCCCTGAGCGAAAAGACCCGTCGTAGCACGGCCACAACCGCACATACATTCCCTGATGCGGGTGTTCTTGCTGATCCGGCTCGCGGGCTGCGGCGGTATGCCCGTACTCCGCCTGGAGGCCGAGGAGCAGAGTTTGCAGAACGACGAGCTTTCCTCTGAGGATGCCAACCCCACCTGAGCAGTGCATTGGCGGTCTTTTCCTGCTAGTGGGAACGCATCTTCATTGAGCACAAGAAGATGTTGTGACAGCCCTTAGGTAGGTGGGGATACGGCACCCTCCCCACGAGAAGGCGGTAACGGTCCGCCCCCGCCGGCGCTTCCGTCGGCGGTGCTGCTGGCGTTAGCGTCCATGCCGCTTGTACGGGCCCTCGGTCCCCGCGAACCGCGCCGCTCGCGCGAGAGCTCCGCCACCTTCGAACGGTTGAGCTAGAATGTTCGGCAACGTAGAAGAGAACTAGAGCATGGCCGTGGAGGAGAGAATTGGGTGACATCGAGCGCCAGAGCCGGAACCGGAGGGCCTCGACTATGTCAAGGTGAGCCTGGGCCTCGTGTTCGTCTTCGGCGCGTTCGTTTTCGGCATCCTTGCCCCGCCAGGCACGCTGGTGGTCTCCTTCGACCTGATGATCCCCGCTGTCGCGCTCCTCGCCAGCGCTTTGCAAGAAGCCAACAAACGGGGCTCTCGGAGTTGGCCGGAGGCGGGCACCTCTCCGTAGAGAGGGCGGGACGCTCTGCTATTCGCTCCCCGTCAGACAGGCGACCGAGCTCGACGAACCCAGTTCCGCTACCTAACACAATCCGCCGCCGGCGCCTCCCCCGCGCACGGCCGAGAGCTGGCCCTAGAATCGAAACTACTGTGGAGCGTCTGGGGCACGTTCCAACTGGCGCAGCTGTTTGGCGAACCGGCCGGGCAACAGTACGGTGTGGAAAGGGCGCAGCTTGTTGCCACCGCCAGGCAGGAAGCGGTAGCGCCGCAGGAGCTCATCGACGAGAGGGTATGGTTCGAGCCTGAGAACGTCTCTGAGCTCCTCCGGTAGCACGCTGGCTTGTACCAGACGCAGAAGCCGAAAGCGCAACGGGCCAAGAGCCCGTCGGTAGCTCGAATAGAGTTCGTCCGTGAGCGGACCGCGGGCGTAGTCCTCTAAGAGCTGCTGGTGGCGCTGGTCCTTATACTCCGCGTAGGTGGTGGGAAGGCCCCTCAAATGCATCGTCCGCCCTAACGCTAGTCCTACACCGAAGTGAGAGGCGCGCTCAGCCTCCGTCATGGGTCCGAACACGACCTCGTGCGCCCGCTCGCCGTAGTCGATCAGGATGAACAGCATATCCCGATAGGCCCACTGGGGGATCTCTTCGCCGCGCGCATCCTCGACGCGCCGGTGGATACGGTTTATTCGCTCTATGGCGTCAGTCGCACCGGCGGGGTCGGCGAAGAACACGCTCTGGGCGAACCTCACCGTCTCGAAGAACCGCTCGACCGGGGCACCGGGCAGCCTCCCCGTGAAGAACAACCAGTCCACCGCCTTGATCGCCGCGAACTCTGCCGCACCACCGGCGAAGAACAGCAGGATGGCGTCGGGGCTGCTCCAGATGCGTCGTGTGACCGCGGACGACAAGGTGGGATGGTACATGCGCTGCCCTTCGGTGGTCGGCGACAACGACGTTCCCCGCTGTACGGACAGCGAGTATAACCGAGGACGTGCAGCGGTGACCGCGGTCGAAAAGAGATGACTTCACTTACGGAAGTTCTGATGGGCTAGCTGAGCATAGGGAGAGGGTAGCGCCGCTGCCACACTACAGGCCACTTGCGGCCCCGCCAGCGCCTCTTCCGGCAGCATCGTGAGAGGATCGGTCTGGTGTTCCCTCACAACGTCTAGGTCACTTGACTTCCACCTCGCCAGCACTTATCATAATTGTAGCAAATGTTTCTTTACAGTCTCGCCTCACCGGCAGCGGCCCCGAAGGAACTGTTGGCCACAACCCAACCATAGGAGTAACTTGAGCGTTTACAGCACCTACAACGAACCCATTCTTCGGGCGGTGCCGCAACGCACGAAAGGCACTATGCAGGATGGGCCGCTGACCGGGACGAGGCGATACTTCGCGTCAACGAGCTCTACGAAGGAAGGGATAGCATAGAGGCGGTATTGGTGATCGGTAACGGCCCGACTGAGGTCGAAGTTGTCTACCGGGTAGACGATGAGAATTGAGACATCCCAAGGCCATCTGTCTGAGCCGATGAGCTCAGAGCAACTGCTGATAGCTTTTATGCCCCGCTAATAGGTCGGGCGTTGTAGCCGTCGAAATCTCGCAACTGAGCGGCGACGTTCTCCCGGATCCTTTCGGGCAGCGTTTCTAGGGCGTGCCCTTCGTAGAGGTGCGCCTGTAGGGCGCTCACCAGGCCGCCTTCGTCGGCGGCTGCTAGGATCTGGTCGCATGACGGACACTTCACGTTTATGGGCTCGGCCATAGTGCCACTTTTCCGGTCCTCCTCATATTACCCGGCCGGGTCAGCTACCATGCGCCTACAGCCGGAAGGTGGGTACAGAGCAAGCTGCTCTGGCGCGCTAACCGGTAGCGCGACCACAGCCTCTGCCGGCGCCTCCGTTTTGCGAACCTCGAGTGGAACTACTCGATCTCAGCTAGCCCTTTGCTAGTGAGCCGAACGTCGTCGCCTATGACCGTCATGTTCTCTTCACGTCCGACGACCCGGCTGATGCTACCCGGCATCGCACCCCCGTCGCGATAAGCACGACCCGGATCGACGAAGCCATCATCCACGAGATGCCCGAACAACTCGTAGGATTGGTCTTCACTCAAGCCCATGTCCTCGCCTATGCGGGCGACCTCGGTGTCGGGGTCTACCTCGTCCCATCTGCCCTCGCGCTCGTGGATAGCCCCGAGCATGGCTTTGTGCTGATCGTCAGTAGGGTCATGCGGCTCCACACTGTCCTCCTCCGCTCGTCCCGCGACCAACTCTGAGGTTACCAGAGCTCACCACGATCCACTCCATCAGATGCCGTGCGTCCGGGGTGAGTGCCTACCTGTCCTCCTCGCGGGCCTATCGAGCATCCTCTCGCCACGTCCGGTGCTGGGGACGTGCACCGGAACGGCCCGACTGGCATCATGCCTCCGGGCAAGGCATACGATGGCAACAGAATGGAGAGCATGGGGATGGGACGTTCGTCGCGGTCTGAGGGTTACGTGCTGCGAGGAGGCCGAGCGGGAGCGGAACGACTGCACCTCCTGAACCGGGTCAAATGGCCGACCACGGAGCCGCTGCTTAGGGTGGCCGGCCTGCGAGCCGGGATGAGTTGCCTGGACGTGGGGTGCGGCAGCGGGGATGTGACGCTGAAGATGGCCGTGCTCGTCGGGGCCGAAGGCAGCGCAGTTGGAATCGACCGCGACCAGTCGATCCTGCACCTTGCGCGTCAGGAGGCCGAAAAACAAGGTCTACCGGTGACCTTCCGAACACTGGACACCGAGGAGTTGGCAGAGGAGTCGGCCTACGACCTGGTCTTCGCCCGCTACCTCCTCTCGCACCTGCCTCGGCCGCAACGGGCCGTCGAGGCGATGGTACGGGCCGCGCGGCCGGGCGGGCGCTTGGTCTTCGAAGACGTCTTCTTCCCCGGTCACGTCTGCTACCCGTCCAACGCCGCTTTCGACCGCTTCGTTGAGCTCTACCAGGCCGTTGCCAGGATGAAGGAGGGCGGGGACGCGGCGATCGGGGTGCGCCTGCTGGGGATGGCGCTTGAGGCCGGGCTGGAAGAGGTGCGCGTAGGGCTCGTCGTGCCCACTTTCCGCGAAGGCGAGGGCAAGCTGGTTACGCAGGTTACGATGGAGCACATAAGGGAGGCAGTAGTTGGCGCGGGGTTGGCATCCGATCCCGAGGTGGATAGCATCGTCGGCGAGTTGGGCAGGCTCGCCGATGACGACAGGACGCTGATGAGCATGGCGCCCACATTCCAAGTATGGGGCCTCAAGGCTGGTGCGTGAGAACGCATCGGGTCGGCGGGTAGGGCGAAGTCTGTTATGGCGTGGCGCTACACCCCACGATCTGCCTCCGCCTCCTCGCGAAACTCGCGTGTCTAGAGAGTGACGCTCAATATTGCACACTCCGCGTCTCGGATCACAGCCTGGAATCTGACCTCCGATCCATCTACCCAGGGTGTGGCTCGCGAAGATCGCGTCCACCGACCTCGCCCACGGCCTACAAACCTCCGAGAAGCGCTCAGGGTGTACCTCGTAGCCCCGCGGCCCGAAGCGCCAATCGACTCCGTCGTGCAAGAGCGCCACCACCCACTGCGCGCCCGAGGCCCGGAGTTCCTCGGCGTGCTTCATGGCCACGCCGGCGAGGTCGGGGTCGAGATCGGGGGCGGAGACGTAGACCTCCGGATCGGGGCAGGTCAGCCCGACGAAGCCCACAACGGCCCCTTCAGTCTCGACGAGCGCCGCCGGGGGCAGCTCGACCTCGGGGGCGTTGGCGCACAAGAGCGGGAAGCCTGTCTGTGGTGCGTGCATGAGCAGGTGCTCCACACCCCACTCGAACTCGTGGTTGCCAACCACGCCCACGTCTATGCCTAGGTCGGCCACCGCCGCAAATCCCCCTTCGCCGCCCGAGAGGGTGGCGAGCGCTCCAGGCGCCGCGAAGTCGCCCGCGTCCGCCCTGACGAAGGGTCCCTGCGCCCTTAGCGCCTCGACCATATTCTTCAGACCCTCGCCACCCGGCAGCGAACCGTAGGAGGTCGGCGAGGGCGGGTAGGCACAACAGAAGTCGTGGGTGGCGACGACCCGCAGTGGTGCTCGCTCGCTCATCGGCTTACCTTCCTTCTATCTTCGCAGGCAACGCCGTGAGTGTACGGGGTTTACGGGGGCTGGCTACTCCGACCTTGTGGGGAGCCTCTTTACGCTGAGGATGTAATCGGCCCGTGCAGCGGTCGCGCTCGAATTTGCTGTTAGAACATGACCGCTCACCCAAGTGCGTGGCTAGAGCGCTACCATCAGATCTACATGCGCTCTCCGGAAAGCAGGACTAGGAATGCTATGCTAGACGTTGTCCCGGCTTGCGTGGGCCCACTAGAAGGCGGTAGCAGAAGCCTGCATCGGGGGCGCCGCTCTCATGCGATGAGACGAACGGTCGTCGGGCCGGAGGCTAACGCGAAAGGCGAGATCCTTATGTCCACCGACGAATGACGAACCTCAACGCTCCTCCCTTCGGTCGTTCTAGCATGTCAGCATGTCGCCAGGCTCCGCCAGGCGCCTTGTCAGCATTTCAGCCTCCGCATCACAAGCCCTGGCTGACATGCTGACAAGGCGCGAAGCGCCGTGCTGACAAGCCGCCTGTAAGGCGGCGTGCTGAAATGCTAATCTTCCCAAAACGGATGCGTGTAGCCCATCTCGCTCAGGGTCTTCCGGATCTCGAGCATAGCCGTGTACGTCGGTAGCACGTAGAGCGTCTCGCCCGGCGGGGTCGCGGCGAGCGCAAACTTTATAGCTTCTTCGCGGTCGGGGATGACGGGGCCTACGGGAAGCTCGGCGTACTTGAGGCGCACGGCCATGTCTTCGGCCCTGATGCCGCTGACAAAGAAAGGGGCGGCATCCGTCTTGCCCTCCTCCCTCGCGTCGGCGAGCATCTCGAAGTCTACATCCCAGAGCCACGAGACGTCGCGGCCGTCGGCGTCGTTGTCGTTTATGGCGATCAGGACGTTGCGGGCTTCGACGCCCGTGACGAAGGTGCGCAGGATCTCATTGAACCCGACAGGGTTCTTGATGAGCAGCAAAAAAGCTTCTCTGTCGCCCGCCTTCACCCGCTCGACCCTCCCGAAAGCCCCCCCGAACTCCCCGAGGCCACGGGAGATCTCCGCGAGCCCGACCCCGGCCTTCCCGGCCACCGCGGACGCGGCGAGGGCGTTGTAGACGTTGTAGAGCCCGGGGAGCTCTATCTTTACGTCCGTCTCGCCATTCGGGGTCGAGAGCAGAAATTCTGATCCCTGGGCCCCATGGAGCCGCACCCTGCTCGCGCGGTACGCCGGTTTTGGGCGGGCGAAGTCACAGCGCCGGCAGTCGTAGACGCCGACGTGCCCCATGTACACGGTCTCGTAGACGAGGGCCGTTCCGCAGACGGGACAGTCCTTGGAGTCAGCAACGTGCTGCAGACGGCCGGTGTCCAGAGAAGGCTCGTCCACACTGTAGAAGACGGGTCTCCTGGCAGACCGCCCGAGGCTCGCGACGAGGGGATCGTCGGCGTTCAGGACCACCCCGCCGCCCTGTGGAAGGTCCCCGAAGGCTGAGGCTATGACCTTGCCCGTGTAGGCGAGCTCCCCGTAGCGGTCGAGCTGGTCCCTGAACAGATTCAGGACCGCGAGGATCTCGATCTCCGCCTCTGCGGCCACCTTAGGCACGCTCGCTTCGTCCACCTCGAAGAGACCCATCTCCGAGAGAGGCGTCCCGGCCAGCCCCGAGTCCGAGACGAGGGCCGCGGTTACGCCGGTAATCAGGTTCGCCCCCGTCGAGTTGTTCACGGTACGGATACCGGCGGTCTGGAGAACTTTCGACACCATCCTGGTCGTTGTCGTCTTGCCGTTGGTGCCCGTTATCGCAGCCGACCCGAGCCGCAGCCGCCGCGAGAGCTTGGTGAGGACCTTCGGGTCCACCCTGCGCGCCACGACCCCTGGCACCGTCGAGCCCCCTCCTGTCTTCAGCGCCCGGCTCGCGAACCGGGCCGAGCGGGCGGCCAGTATCGCGGCGGAGAGACGTGGGTCGGGCGAGGGACTCATGGTGTGGATTATATCCGCAGTGTGTAATGCCGCTTTACGCAAAACGCTTCCGGGGCGTCTCTCACATCCATCCTCTGCGGAGTATGAAGTGTTGCCTCAGTCTTACCAACACGAGCAGCCATGCGGCTCCGAAGAGCCAGCCCCCTAAGACGTCGGTCGCCCAGTGCTCCCCGACGTACACCCGCGAGAGACCGAGCACCAGGATCAACACCGATGAAGTCCCAACAGCGACGCTCAAGACGGAATGCGGCAGCTGCGTACGCCAGATCAGGTAGACGATCGCGCCCAGGAGTACCACCGAGAAGAAGGCGGTGATGCTCGGAAAGCTGTAGCTCTGCGAAGGATCGTAGACTCGCACTAGCTCGGCCGATGGACGTGGGCGTGCCACGACCAGCTTAAGCGCGAGGCCCACAAGCACAGCAGTAAAACTCGCCAGGAAGATGAACAGGGCGTCCGACCAACGTCTTCTCAGCAGCGTGCCCGCGAGGGCCACTACTAGCAGGAGCCACACCATCCTGTCGGCATTAGACAGCAGAGCGCCCGACCCGCCGCCCGGCAGCGGGAGATCCTGGAGGAACCTGGCCAAGGGCAGGTCGCCCGGCAGCGGTCCGGCCACGCGGGCGACGAACGCCAACAGCGCTCCAATGGAGACAAGCGCCACCCAGACGGCAATGCCCAATCGCTCGGTGCGGATGCTCACTCGAATGTGCCTCTCTCCGGCGGTTGGCGCTCGAGCTTGTGGAGTAGGTCTCTGGCGCTCCCCGGGTTGAGGCTACTTGGTGGATATTCGAGCACACGGATGAGCAGGCGTCAATAGAAAGTTTAGGATGCCGGTGGTGCGGTCTCGCTGGGCCGGTCGGAACCGCTGGCCGGTTTGCCGAGTCTTTCGAGGTCCACGTTGTAGAGACTGTACTTCTCTCTGGGGGCATCGTCTACCGGAGAGAACCCTGACAGGGTCTTCAATCGCTCGTCGAGCGGGCTGCCGGCGTAGATCATCAGGTAATCCGCGCGGTAGCGGCGCAGTATGTCGTAGGCCTCTGCGTCCAGGGTGGGTCCGAAGAAGAAGCTGTGTACGTCGAGGTAGCGTTGGGGGATGTTGATGTGGGACCCGGCCAGCTTCTCCAGTTCATCGCGGTCCCTGATCATGCCTTCGCCCCTCTGGCTCACCACATTCAACGAGGACGAGTACGCGGGGACGATGTTATTCGCGCTGTCGCGGGCGAGCAGTACGCTAGGGTCTTTTATATTGTTCCTGATCCAGGGGTAGATGGGATCCGGGTCGTAATTGGTCGTTCGCGCGATATCGAACTTGCGGTACAGCCCTACGGCCTTCTCCACTGAAGGCGGCGCGGCGGCGGCCGTCAAGAGGGCGACCAGTGCCAGTGGCAGGACCCTGGTAACGCTGCGAGCGATCCCGATCCCCCTCAAGCGCGTCTCGGCGTAACTCAGGGCTTCCCACACCATCCAGCCGATGGTGATCAGGGCGAGCAACGGTATTGGCCACGCGAGGCGCCAGAGGAGTCCTGGGACGATGAGATCATTCCCTATGAACGTGGCGACAGGGGGAAGGTAGACGGCCACGGTTACGACGCCGAGGCCTCCGAGGAGGAGCTGGGCGGCCACGCTCGTTCTCACCCGCCAAAGCAGGAAAGGAACGCCGAACACGTAAGCACCAAGTATCACGGGATTGAGCAGCAGCCAGGGGTGCATGATGTAGTAGCCGTCGCCGAGCTCGTAGATGTGCCTCCAACTCTCCGTTATGAAGACCGTGTATTCGAGCACTTTCGGAGGCGTTGCGTTGATATCCGCGGAGAACAGCACGGCCTCCGGAGACCTGCCCGTAAACAGCAAGAGCGCGGGCCCGAGGAGCACGCTCCACATCCCGAGCGCGAGGGCCACCATCCCAGTCCATGCCGACCTCAGGCGCGGGTTGGAGCCCACGTGCGCCAACCCGAAGCCGAGCATGCACAACCCGATAGCCGGTAGTACAGAAGGGTGCACGGCCACCGCAGCCCAGCAGCAGAACGTGAAGAGGCCGAGATGCCTCCATCTTCTGCTCTCCACGAACAGCACGGCGAAGAGCAGCGTGACGGGCAGGATCAAGAACCTTGCGGCGTACTTATCCTCCGAGATACGGGCTGCCAGCTCAACTCCGACGTTGTGCACAGAAGGCTGGATGAAGATGATGTGAAACAGGGCGTAGACAGAGGCGATG
The DNA here is from genome assembly GCA_902806095.1 of uncultured Rubrobacteraceae bacterium. Taxonomy (GTDB): domain Bacteria; phylum Actinomycetota; class Rubrobacteria; order Rubrobacterales; family Rubrobacteraceae; genus Rubrobacter_D. Next base: position 23,238 of record CADCVF010000024.1, on the reverse strand, counting down.
AGAACCGCAGCCCGCTCACTCTTCGAGACGGTAAGGGCCAGGGCGTAGACCATCAAGAGGGCGACAATAACCAGCGTGGGAGTCAGGTATCTGAGCACCAGTTCGATCGTGTCCAGGCCGGAGACGCGAGAGAGGGCTGCCTGCTCGAGCAACCATCCGTTGACCTTCGCCCGCGAGAACTCGGCGATCCTCTCGCCGAAGTAAGGATCCAGCAAGGCGAGCCTCTCGGAGTTCGCGAAGTCCTTCACCCATGAGAGGTAGACCCATACGTCGTCGTAGCTGCTTGGGACCCTCCTGATCCCCACAAAGGCCAGAACCCCGCAGAGCAAAGCGAACGGCGCCCACAACCAGCCCGCCGGAGGACCGTAAGGAGCGTCCTGTTCGGGAGAGGACTCCGGTGCTGGCGTCTTCACGTGCAGGATTCTCCACGCCGCCACAGCGAGAAAGGCGGCGAGCACAGTCCCCGTGGCCAGGAGGTAATCATCGGTGCTTAGGTGCAGGATCAGGGCCGGCACGCCAAGGAGCCCGAAGAGGCCGGTGCTGATCGCGAACCCCACGGGCACCAGGGCTATCCCCGACATGTCATCATTGAGAAGCCAGTGCGACATGAGCAACCCCGGCGCCGTGAAGAGAATAATAGTGGCGGCGAAGGCAAGGGGAGGGAAGGCTTCTGAGAGGCCCCTCAGGGGCAGGAGCAGGATCACCGCCGCCACGCACGAGAGCAATACGAGCGCATCCGGCGATCTCAGACGAGTCAGGCCGCTACTCCGTCGCGACGATCCATCGGGAGACCGGGCCTTCACCGGTATGCTGCACAGGCCTGAGACGTTTCCATCGGGGAAAGCTAGCATACTCTCATCACTCTCACCCGGGCGATACCTGGCCGTTCTTCCGGGTGGCGCCGCCCCTTCGGTGCGGTACAAATAGCGAATGGAGATCTTCGAGAACCTCTCGGCGAGTTCGCGGCTCGAAGGTGCGGAGCTCGACGCCTACTCGCGGGCGGTTCGGGACGTAACAGAGAGACTTGAGCCGGCCGTGATCTCGGTCGGCCTACCCGACGGACGCGGCGGTGGGAGCGGGGTAATAGTCGGCATCGAAGGCGACTCGGCCACCGCCATTACAAACAGCCACGTCGTGCGAGGTCTGCGCAGCCGCAGTGCGGGCAACCCTGGCGGAGATATACAGGTCACACTCTCGGACGGGTCATTCGTACCAGCCGAGGTGCTCGGCGAGGATCCGCCGAGCGATCTCGCCGTGGTTCGTTTCGACACCGAGGAGGAGCCGACGGTCGCCACGTTGGGCGACGCGGGGGATCTCGTAGTCGGCCAGCTCGTCGTCGCGATCGGGAACCCTCTCGGCTTTCAGCGGAGCGTCACGGCTGGGGTGGTCAGCGCCCTCGGACGTTCTATAAGGGGTGAGAGCGGCCGGCTCATAGAGAACGTGATCCAGACCGACGCGGCGATCAACCCCGGCAACTCTGGCGGCCCGCTGGCCGACGCTTCGGCAAGGGTCGTGGGCATCAACACGGCCATCATCGGCGGGGCACAGGGCATAGGCTTCGCCGTCCCGGTCTCTGGTACGTTCCGCCGCGTGGTCTTCACGCTCGTAACTGAAGGGCGGGTACGCCGCGCCTACCTCGGCGTGGTGGTCGAGAGCCGGCAGGCGCGCGGCGAGTTCGAGGGCGGCGCCGGCGTGAGGAACATAGCCCCGAACAGCCCGGCCGAGAGGGCCGGCGTGAAACCGGGTGACGTTATCGTCGGCCTGAAAGGAGAGCCCGTCCACTCCAACGACGATCTCCTCAACCTTCTCGACGCATCGTCAATCGACCAGAACGCCACGCTACGCGTGCTACGGGGCAACAGGGAACTATCACTCACCGTGCGGCCCCGAGAACAGCCGGCAGAATAGCATGTCAGCACGTGCCCTGTCGGGCGCTTGTCAGCATTTCAGCAAGAACGTGGTCGGCGAAGGGCGAGGATGACAACCGGACGAGAATAGACCAAACTTACACACTTGAGAGAGCGACGCAGCCGCGTAGCGGTCTCGTCTACAGAAAGCTGAAATGCTGACGAGCGACAGCCGCAGGCTGGAGCGTGCTGAGGTGCTGAAATGCCAAGCGACCGAGGGGAGCGATAATGCCCGACGTGACTTTCGTGGTGAGTGACTTCGCTGGCGCTGAAGAGTCAGAGAAGCTGGAGCGGGCTCTCACGCGCCTGGAGTTCGTGGACCTAGTGAACGTCGATTCGGAGAGGGGGCTCGTCGCAGTCTCGTACGAGGGTGGGGAGACGGAGCTCGGTAGGATCGAGGACGCCATAGAGGAGGCTGGACACAAAGCCGAGCCTTCCCCCGGCGCCGACCCCGACGTGGGCTGATCCATGCCCGAATCCTCCGTCTCTGTGTCAGACGCGGCACGCTTTCTAAACATTCCCGAAGAGGAAGCGCAAGGGCTCTCCGACGCCGAGGGCAATGTCTCGCTAGAGACCGTAAGGAGCCTGGCCGGGGCGGCGGCCATCGCGAGGGAGTTGGCCGCCGCCCGCGAGGAGGTCGGAAGGTTGTCGGGCCAACTAGGGGAGGTCCGCGCCTCCAATGCGCGGCTGCAGAGAGAACTCAAAGGCTCGGTCGAGGAGCGCAGGCGCCTGACGGAAGAGGTGCTGGAGCTGCGGGCAGCGGCCGAGGAGAGGCTTATGCTCATGGAGCGCATCGAACACATAGCCCGTGTGGAGCAGGAACTAGAGGATAGCTCCTCCGAGGTCGAGCGTCTCAGGAACAGGAGGCTCCTTGGTAGGCTCCTGAACCGCTAGAGAGTCGTCTTACCCTGTCTCCTCGGTGCTCGATCTTCGTGCCCACAACCAGGCCACGACCATGAAGGCAACGGCCGCGCCGAGGCCGATGATCCACTCGATGCTCTCGTAATGCTCCAGATAGGGATGGGTTAGTTTGTCGGCGAAGATCATCTCCACGGCCAGGTAGATGAGCAGACCGGCGCCCAGATAGACGAGGAAGGGGAAACGACTCAACAAAGAAGTAAGCAACGCGGCCCCGAAGATCACCAACGGTATCGTTGTCGCCAGCCCGATAACGAGTAGCGAGGTGTCTACCTCGCCCCCGATCCTGGCGGCCTGGACCAGCGCGATAACGTTATCCAGCGACATCACCGCGTCGGCGACGATTATGATCCTGACGGCCTGCCAGGTGCTCGTACCAGCCTTTACCTTATCCTCGTCATCACCGCCGTCACCCTCGTGGATCAGCTTCCAGGCGATCCAGACGAGCAGCAATCCTCCAACCACCTGCAATAAAGGCACCGCCAGCAGCAAGGTGATGAGGCCGGCGAAGACTAGCCTGAGCACGACGGCCCCAGCCGCGCCCCAGATGATGGCCTTCCTCCGGTTGGCTCCCTCGAGGGTGCGGGCCGCCATCGCGATGACCACAGCGTTGTCGCCGGAGAGGATCAGGTTCACAACCAATACTCCTAAGAGCCGGCCAAACCACTCTCCCGTTATGAACTCCATCTGAGTCGGCTTCCTCCTCGACCATACGACAGACTATCTATGTTATCAGGAAAGGGGAAAAACAAGTGCGAGGTCTGGTCCGACTCAGCCGCGGACGAGGTAGATGATCGCCGTCACGAGGAAGACTATGTAGAGAGATCCTGCGCCGAGCATGTAGAACGCCCTGAGCGGGGCCTTACGCAGCAGGAACCCGAGGAAGACTATGCCCGAGAGGATGGCGAAGATGGCCGCGACGGCGGTAATGAAGTCGAGTCGCCACGGCGTAAAGAGCACCCCGACCGAGACCGGGATGGTGCTCTGGAAGACCATCGCCCCTGTGATGTTCCCGATTGCCAGGGTGTCTTTGTTATCCCTGAGCCAGAGAACAGAGTTGAATTTCTCCGGCAGCTCCGTCGCCAGAGGCGCGAGGACGAGTGCGATCAGGCCGGCGGGGATCCCTACGGACTTGGAGAGGTGCTCGACGGCGCCGACGAAGAGGTGGGCTCCGAAGGCCATCACGGCGATCGTCCCGATCAGCTGCGCGGCCACGGCCCAGGTCGGCCCCTGAGAGCTAAAGGGCCAGAGCGTGAGCCTGGCGGGTACATCATCTGCGGCCTCTCCGCCCTGCTTTACCGTACGTACCACGTAGAGGACGTAAGCGACCAGCAGCGCCACAGCGAGGCCTATCTTCAGCGGCAGAGGCAGGGGCAGAATGCCCGCTGCAGCGGCCGGAACAAAGCAGGCCAGGAAGAACACGAGGTCGGGGATGGCGGTCTGCCTGTCTGCTGTGATCTCACTGCCCGTCTGCCTTCGGCCCTTGTAGCCTATGCCCGTCGCCCCGACGATGAACAGGGCCAGCGTCGCGAGCAAGAAAGGCGCGCCAAGGATCGCGCCGATACCTATCTCGCCTGCGGCGGCGCTGCCCGAGCCGAGGAGTAAGGCGCCAAAGATCGCGACCAGCGGGATCATGGTCTCAGGCAACGCCGTGCCGACGGCCGCGAGTATGCTCCCCACGGCCCCTGCCCCGAGGTTCAGCCGGTCGCCCATGATCTCAACAGCGTTGGTGAAAAGGATCGCGGCACCGAGTATCGCCGCCAGGGACAGGACCAACTCGATTATCGTCAAGGGCTCTCCTTACGACCACTAGAGGTAGGAACGTGCTAGATTCTTACCCGCTGGCAACCTTACTATACCTGGAAGCGGAGGACATGGACGAACTCGAGAAGACCCTGGTGGCGGTCGCGAGCGGCGAACTCTCTCCGGAGTCGGCTGCAGGACACCTGAAGAGGGGGGAGGTCCGTTACCTCGACGAGTTCGCCGCCCTTGATCTCGGCCGCTCCGTCAGGAAGGGCGTCCCCGAGGTCGTCTACGCCCGCGGCAAGAGTCCCGCCCAGGTGGCAAGTATCTGCGCGACCCTGCTGGAGTCGTGCGAGCGCGTGATCGTAAGCTCCCTTACTCCTGAGCATGAGGCCAGGATCAGCGCGACGCTCCCTGAGACCCCGCTCCGGCGGGCCGGACGCTCGGTCGTGCTCGGTGGCGGAGAGCCGGCATCGAGCGGGGGCCGCGTCGGCACCCTGAGCGCCGGCACCTCAGACCTGCCCATTCTCGAGGAGGCGCTCGCCGTGGCCGGCGAGATGGGCGCATCCGTGCTTGGCTTCAACGACGTCGGGGTAGCCGGCGTCCACCGCCTCGCCGTCCCGTTGGAGGAGCTTAGAAGGTTCGACCCCGACTGCCTGGTGGTCGCCGCCGGGATGGAAGGAGCGCTGCCGAGCGTGGTCTCAGGCCTCGTCGCAGTGCCCGTTATAGGGCTTCCGACCTCCACGGGTTACGGCCTCGGCGGCGACGGTACTGCCGCCATACTCGGCATGCTCCAGACCTGCTCCCCAGGTCTCTCCGTCGTCAACGTGGACAACGGTGTCGGCGCGGGGGCCACAGCAGCCTTGATCGCCAACCGCGCCGCCGCCGGGCGTACGGCCAGCGAGGACGGCCGAACGTCAAGCCCCGTCTAGGACCGTGGTGCGAACCTTCGTCGCCGTCTTCCCGCCGCAAAGAGTCAGGGAGACGCTGTTTCACGCGGCGCGCGACCTGCCGGCGAGCAAGGATTTTCGTCTCATCGGCCCCGAGAAACTCCACCTGACCTTTAAGTTTCTTGGCGACGTGGCCGAAGATGACCTGAGCCGGGTGACTCGATCACTCGGGCCGCTACGCGAGAGGCACGAACCGTTCCAGGTCTCGACTTCGGGCTTCGGGGCCTTTCCCTCCGAGACGAAGGCCCGCATCCTCTGGGCCGGCGTCGGAGAAGGGTCAGAGTCGCTTGCTGCAGTGGCCAAGACCGTAGAGGATCTCCTCGAGCCGGCCGGTTTCGGGAGAGAGGAGCGACCCTACGTACCCCACCTGACTCTCGGCCGGACGCGGGACCGCAGAGCGAAGGTCGAAGTCGCGAGCGTCGCCCCGCCCGCGCTTCGCTTTACGGTATCCGGTGTAGAGCTTGTAGAGAGCGCGCCAGGGGCGGGCGGAGTCACCTACTCAATTCTCGAAACGTTCTCGTTCTAGAAGGCTGTGACCAGAGGCCCGATGGACATGATGATGAAGAGCAGGATTAGGATCATGACGACCAGAGCTATGAAGGTACTCCCGCTCATGCGACCGCGCCTCTAAGGTAAGTATCCATCCGGCGATCAATTCTAGCCGTTGCTGGACGCGTCTGCCAGCGCCCGAGACGTTTCAAAGCTCGTTAGCGTAGAACACCCTGCGCTCGGGCGCTGGCTCCCCGTCTTCGGAGAGTTTCGAACGGAAGGCATGAAACTGCTCCACCTTCTCGGAGATCAGCCTTACAACGGGGTCGGGATCAGAGCGAAGCTCCAGGATTCTCTCGAGTACGGCTCCGACGCTCACTTGCTCCACCACCCCCGCCGACCGCGGCTCCTTGTAGAAGATTCGGCACCCATAAGAAGCCTTCATCGCGTCGTAGATAACCAGGATCATCTCCGGCCTCGCCGTCACAACCCGGGGTACGTTCTCCAACTCATACATTACCCTCCGTCGCCGGTAGACTTCCCGCTGTAACTCTTCGCGCACTATCTCTTCGAACCCGTCACCTTCGACCATAGAGTAAGCCTCATCGCGGCTCCTCTCGGCATCCTGGACCCACCGGCCAACACCATCGAGATCCATGCTCTCATCACACACCGGGCAACGGTACTCGGATCCGGCAGAGACCATCAAGCCTTCTGAGTGCAGGCAGTTTTCGATCAGGTCAGCCATGTGGACCAGTATTGTACTCTTTTCCCTCCCACACGCGACTCTCACAAAGAGCACGAAGATTCTCTATACCTTAACATCAACTCTAGACCAAACGGAAGTCCATACTGGCAGGGAACCTTCATACGGCATTGGTAGTTTCTCTGGAGGACCTCGGACCGTGTTTTACCCGCAAAGGAGTCTATGTCTGATTGTTTCGTGTACACGCGCTCCTTGCTTGGGTAGCTTCAGCGGCCTGGCGGGCGGGCGCCGAATCTCATCACGAGCTACACCTCGAGTAGAGCCTGAACAACCTCAATGTTGGGCCGCTGGACTACGGTTCTGGTATTTTCCGGCTGTGATATTTCGTGGAGGAGATGTGCATCTGGTCCTCAACCCGTCGGCCGGAAGGGGGCGGTCGGGTAGATTGCGGGCGTTCGTCTCACGGTCTCTCGAGGGGCGAGGGTTGCGGCCGGTCTGGCACGTTACGGAGGGGCCTGACCACGCGCGCAGCATCGTGCGCGGTTTGTCCGGGGAGGCGTCTGCGGTGGCAGTCGGTGGAGACGGGACAGTGCACGAGGTGGCGGCGGCGTGCGCAGGAACGGGACGGATTATGGGCGTGTTGCCCGCAGGTAGCGGCAACGACTACGCCAAGGCCCTCGGCGTAGGCACGGATCTCCGGAGGGCCCTGGAAGTGCTCGTCAGGGGGAGAGTTCGCGTCGTGGATACAGCAGAGGTCAATGGAGTTCCGTTCAACAACGGTCTCGGTATCGGCTTCGACGCCGAAGTCGCTGCTGGCGTCGCTGAGGCGCCTGTGTATCTCGGGGGGGCAGGACGGTACCTGTGGTCGGTCGGGCGGTTGCTCAGAGACTTCCAGTGCCACGAAGCCAGGCTCGTCATCGGCGGCGAAGTCATCGAGGCCACGACAATACTCGTCGCGGTGGCTATCGGCACCACGTACGGCTCGATGTTCAGGCTCGCGCCGGAGGCAGCGCTGGACGACGGCCTCTTCGATGTGATCTGGTCCGAGGAAGTGAACCGGGCCGAGGTTCTGCGGCTCATACCGGCGGCCTTACGGGGCACGCTCGCCGAGCGTAGGAAAGTGCATACGGCCCGCGCGCGGGAGGTCGAGGTAGAACTCTCCGAAGAAGTACCAGCGCACGTTGACGGTGAGATGCTTGCGGGCACCCAACACTTCAGGGCGCGGGTGCTGCCAGGAGCACTACGTATCGTGGCACCGTAGCGCCGTGCATCAGGCTCGAGCCTTCCCCATCCTGCCTTCTTGTGGTACAAAGTTTCCCTACTCCTCTGGGGTAGGGTTGTATCTCAGAGTGTTATCGAGGTCCGGAGAGTAAAGATGAGAGCGTTCGTGTTTCCTGGGCAGGGCGGCGGAGTCTCCGAGCCCGCGCCCGAGATGGTGCCTGAGATCCAACGCGTCGTCGGGGAACGCATCCCCGACCAGGTCAAGATCTTTGTTCGCGCGGCGCGCGACGCCGATGAGAGCCGGATCATGGAGGTGCGTCCCGACGTGGTAGCCGGGCACTCGCTCGGCGAGTACGGTGCGGCTTACGCTGCCGGTTGCTTCGACTTCGAGACGGGCCTCTGGCTGGTGGCGCAGCGCGACCTCTTCCTCGCAGAGGCGGCCAGAGAGTGTCCTGGCGGGATGGTCGCGATACTAAGGACGGACCCCGCCGAGGTCGAGAAGGCGCTCGACGAGCCAGGCGGTCCCGTGGTCGCCAACTACAACTCACCGCGCCAGACGGTCGTCTCCGGGCTGCGCGACGCCCTCGGGGACGCCGTCTCGAGGATCAAGGGGCGTAAGATCCCACTGAACGTCTCCTTCGCAGCCCACTCCCCGTACGTGGCGGCGGCCGGTGAGAAGATGCGGGGGGTCCTCGATTCCGTCGAGTTCAACGTGCCTCAAGTCCCGATGGTCAGCGCCATGGATGGCGCGGTGCTTACGAAGGCCGAAGCCGTCAAGGAGGCGCTCAAGGAACAGATGGTCGCCCCTGTCCGGTGGGTCAGGGTCGTCGAGACACTCGCGAAGCTGAGGGTGGAGGAATGGATCGAGCTCGGCGGCGGTGGCGTCCTGACGCGAATGCTCAAAGACTTCGAGCTTCCCTCCCTTAGCGGTATCACCTTCGAGGATCTGCGCGCCAGCCTCTACGGGCAGGCCCAGAACCTGATTCCGCGCAAAGAAGGCGAATAGGTTACAGCCTATCTCGCCGCTTCGGCCTCCGTCTCGGCTTTGGCCTCTTCCCTGGGCACGGCTCCGCCGGAGATCTGGACTATGTCCTCCTCGATGGAGGAGATGGGACCGTCCATACCGGACCAGACGCCGATGGAGAAGCCCTCGTCGACCGGCTCGCCGATCTTCTGCCCGAAGGAGACCTCCTCCCCCTCGGAGACGAGCGGTGTCGCTGGCTTTAGGAACCGGCCACCGAGCGGGATGCTCACGCCGCTGACCTTGCCGACCAGCGAGGTGACGCCCTCGGGACGCCTGGTCTCGATGTTCGCGTACTCCTTGGAGGCATCGCCCTTGGGGATGACGAGGAAGCCGTTGGTGGTGCGCCTGACGTAGGCGTCGCTCTCGCCGAGTGACTCTATCCCCATCTCGTTCAGGTAAGGTCCCCCGTCGATGACCGAGAGGTTGCCGGCTTCGGCCTCGACGTCCACACCGGCGAGCTCGAGGAGCTCCGTTGCAGAAGACCCTAGCGGCGCCTCGAAGAGCTCGAGCTCGAGCTCGGGGCCGAAGACCTGGAGGTATTTGGTCGTCACAGGTTTGCCGAGGAAGAACGCGTTGTAGATATTCAGGAGGGTCTCGGTGTTATTAACGATGTGCCCAGCGTCGAGCGGAAGACCGGGGCGCTTGTTGCCGTCGGGCAACTCTACGCGGCGCGGAACCCACTTCCCCTTGTCCTCGTTGAAGATGTTCTTGATGAGCGTCTTCTCCTCACCCATCGAGTATTTGTCGGGCACGTGGACGACCTCGTAGAGACCATCAGCGTTCTCGTCGTAGCGGGAGAACCATTCCTCGTCCTTGAAGTGCACGCCCATGATAACGTTCTCGATCCCGAAGATCGTCTTCATCGCGTCGAAGAGCTCGAGAAACTCGTCGAAGTACTCCCTGTGGAGCACCTTGTCCGCCCAGTAGCCTGGCTCCGACTCGGTGCAGTTCACGATCAGGTTCGGTTGCGGATTCTTCCACTTGAAGTAGGTCGGGAAACCACCGCCGCCGGCCCCTACGATGCCGGCCTGACGCATGATCTCGACGGCCTCGTCCCTGCTGAGGGCCTTTACCTCATCGAGATTGCGCTGCTCTAACTCAGCCAAGATCTTATCCTCCGAACACTCTATACACCAGATATTTACTGTTACAAACTCCATTCAACTATTACAGCCAGTATAACCTTTGCGCCTTTGTGTTGCTAGTTCGGGGAGGCCCATTCTGGTACACTCCCAAACGCCCATGAAGCTGAGCAGGCGCACCGCGACCATCTTACTTGCGATAGGCGTCTACATGCTCCTCACCTGGGGTACGAGGGTTTTCACCTTCTTGAGTGAGTTCCGGGCAGGGACACTTGTCGCGCCTGGCATACACTTCTCGCTCGTCGTGATCGGGCTCGCTATCGGCGTCTATCTTGTCTATCTTGGTCTCAAGGGCCGGAGGGCGAGTTAGCAAGTCAGCACGCTACGCCCTTCGCCCTTCGCTTGTCAGCATTTCAGCTTCTCCCATTCCAGCCTCGCCTAGCTGTGTATGAGGACCACTGCCGGTGGCGGTCAGGTTCGAGATTCGTGGCGGCGCGTCGTGACGACGTGCTGAAGTGCTGACAAGCGAAAGCTTAAAGCCTGAGCGTGCTGACTAGCTCTTACAGCGGGTAATCGAGTCTGCTCTCCGTGGCGTCGGGCATATCTGCGGCAGAGTAGTTGGGGACGGCCCGGCGCAAGAACTCAAGGGCCCTTCCCCCCTCCTGGCCACGGGCGTGGAAGACCATGGTATCGATCAGTTCTGAGAGGTTCGAGTCATCTGGCGGGCTCATGTTCTCCGATGAGAGCCTGAAGACCATCTGATGGGCTGTAGGTTCCCTTTCTTCTCCCTCCTCGAAGAGCTCTTCCTTCAGTTTCTCGCCGGGGCGCAGGCCGACGAACTTTATCTTGACGTTGGGCGCGCCCATTATCTCGATCATCTTTCGTGCCAGATCGGTGATGGCGACGGGACGGCCCATCTCGAGCACGTAGGTACCGTAGCCTTCGGCCATCGCCCCGGCCTGCAGGATCAGGGAGACCGCCTCGGGGATGGTCATGAAGTAGCGGATCATGTCGGGGTGCGTCACCGTTACAGGGCCGCCGGCCTCTATCTGCTGGCGGAAGGTAGGAACGACAGAGCCGCGGCTGCCCAGTACGTTCCCGAAGCGGACCGAGGCGTAGACGGTCTCCGGGTACTCTACCGATAGATTCTTGACCACCATCTCGGCCAGGCGTTTGGTCGCGCCCATCACGTTGACGGGGTTTACGGCCTTGTCGGTCGAGACGTTGATGAACTTGCTCGTCCGGTAGGCCCCGGCCGCGCGGGCGACGTTGAGCGTGCCGAGGACGTTGTTGACGACGGCCTCGGTCGCCTGCAGCTCCATCATGGGGACGTGTTTGTAGGCCGCCGCGTGGAAGACGAGTTGCGGCCTGAAGGTCTCGAAGGCGAAGCTGACGCGCTCTGAGTGCGTGACGTCGCCGACGAAGACCTCCGTATCGTAGAAGTCCTCGCGCCTGAGCTCCGTGTTCAGATAGTAAAGGCCGCTCTCGTCGCGGTCGAGCAGGATCAGTTTCGCAGGGCCGAGGCGTGAGATCTGGCGTGAGAGCTCCTTACCAATGGAGCCTCCTGCGCCGGTCACGAGAACCCGCTTGCCGTTGATGTAGTCCGAGAGGGCGTCAAGATCTATGTCCACGGGTTCGCGTCCGAGGAGGTCCTCGATCTGGAGCTCACGGAGCTTGATGGCGCCCTCGGCCAGATACTCACCGAGGTCGGGCATGACCTTCACCTCGGCCGAAGCGCGGATGGAAGTGCGCCAGATCCAGTCCATCTCTTCCCGGCTGGCCTGGGGCGTCGCGATTATGACCCGGTCTATGCCGTGGCGGGAGATGAGGTCTTCGAGTTCCTCAACCACCCCGAGAACTGGCGAGCCCTCTATGTGCCTGCCGACCTCCGCGGGCAAAGAACTGACGAAACCCACGACCTGCGTCTCGGCCGCCGACGTGCGCCAGATATGTCCGGCGAGCGCCACGCCGGGCTCCCCGGTTCCGACGATGGCCGTCCGCGTCCGACGCCCGACCTCCCTCAGAGACATCTCGTAGAAGACCCGCGGATAGAGTCGCACGGCGACGAGCTGCACGTATGCGAGCACCGAGCCGACCAGGGGCACCGAGAGCGGGACGAGGTTGCCCCTCATGAACCCGAACCCGAATGGGCCGACGCAGAACACCGCCAGGAAGAGTCCGCCGGATGCGATCGCCGTTGCGCTCAGAACCCGCACACCCTGGTGGATACCGGTGTACCTGAGGATGCTCCTGTAGACACCGCTCTCGTTGAGAAGTAACACATATGCCAGCGCCGAGAACACCGCGAACGGCCAGAAGAACGGCCAAGACGGACCCTCCGCGTCCCCGGCTACGCGGACGATGAGCGTAACGGCGAAAGACTCGATCACTATAAGGGCGTCGACGAGCATCGCCGCCCCACGCCTGAACGCGGGCGGCGAGCGGTGGAAGGCCCTCTGCAACCGGTCCACACGACCCAGAAGCTTCTCCCCCATCCTCTGCAAAAGCCACATAATCCTACATTCTAACTTCTATGGCTGGTGTCAGCTAGTCAGCTAGTCAGCACGCTCCGGCCTTCGGCCTCCGCTCGTCAGCATTTCAGCACGCCGCTTCGCGGCTCTCAGCCGTCAGCTTCCCCTCGAAAGGCCCCGCTCACAGCCAAGAAACAAACGCTCATGGGTGGAGATATCTACCTTTAGCGAGCCGCCGTCTACGGCTGAAAGGCTGAAGTGCTAACTAGCCGCCTGGCTGAAATGCTAACTAGCTTATCAGCTTTGGCAGCGCAGCCAGCAGGGCGCAGCACGCCAGCGCGAGCGCGACGCCCACGAACGCCAGGGCGTCTCCCCTGGAGATCAGCAGCGCGGCGAAGCCGGCGACGACGCTCGCCCCGTAGTAGAGGTTGCTCGTACGCCTGTGCATCCCCGTGGTCGGGGTGATCCGCTGGTAGATGTGCTCCCGGTGCGCGAGGAAGATGCTCTTTCCAGCCCCGGTTCGCCACCGCCGAACCAGCGTATAAGCGGTGTCGAAGAGGTAAGGCGTGAAGACTACCACGCAGGCCAGGAAGCCCAAGGGCGTCCACTCCTGCCCAGAGAGTGCGGGGGCGTAGAAGGCTACAGCGGCGAGGCTGAAGCCAAGGAAGTAAGCTCCCGAATCCCCGATAAAGATGGATGCAGGGTTTATGTTCCAGATCAGGAACCCCGCAGTAGCCCCGATGAGCGCGGGCAGGAACCCCCCAGCCGGCCCCACGAGCAGCGCGAGGAAGAGCGCGTTGACGAGCGCGACGCCTCCAGTAAAACCGTCTATGCCGTCCATGAAGTTGAATGCATTGCTTAGGGCCACGATCCAGAACACCCCGACGACGAAAACGAGGACGCCGAGCACCCCAGGAGCGTCAGAGAGGATCGTTGGCGGATAGAACAGCAGCAGGCCCACGGCAGCAGTAGCCTGGAGGACGGCCTTCACGCCGAAGTGTAGGTTGGACAGGTCGTCAGCGAGACCGACAGCCCAGATCAGGGCCGCCGCCGCGAGCAGCGGCCACAGTCCCTCCGGACGAAGTAGGCTCACTCCCGCGAGCGTCCCGAGGAGTATGGCGACGCCCCCGAGCCTGGGTGTCGGTACCTCGTGCGAGCTACGGAGGTTGGGCACGTCGAGCAGGTTCCGTCCGACGGCGAACCGCACGAGCAGTGGTACGAATGCCCCCGCGACCAGGAATGCTACGCCGCCGGCGACAACCCCGTTCACCGTGGCCCCTGCATCCTACAGGAAAGGGTTCTCAAGGCCAATACCCTCGACAAGGAGGCCGTGCGGCATGCCCTCCGTTGGCAATGCGTCGGCGCCAGACCCGAGAGCCCTTGCCTGCTTCGTGTTCTCTTCGCCTACCGTTATCGTCAGGCCGGCCACGCCGACTCCTCTCGCGACACACGATTTCAGCATAGCACCCCACTGTCTACGACCGCACCATACCGAGCCTACGCAGGCGCGCGACTTCGAGGGCGACACCCTCCGAAAAAGGACGGGGCGCGTAATCGAGATCGTGCCTGGCCTGTTCGTAAGGGTAGGCCTTGTCTTCGCGCAGTCTCGTTACCTGACCGGAGTCGACAGGCAAAGGCAGCCGCAGCCTCTCCGCGGCGGCGAGCGCCCGGCGGATCGGTTCGATAGGCAGCCTGACGATGCTTGGGCTCCTCCCCAGGGCCGCGGCCGCAATCTTCACGAGGTCGAGGTACGTCAGGGGTTCGGCGCCCGGCAGGTCGTAGCTGCGGTGTACGGACGCTGGACGCTGGAGGGCCCCGAATACGCCCCTGGCGCAGTCCTCGTGGTAGACCGGCTGCCAGAGGTTCGTGCCGGGGCCGAAGACGGGCAAGACGGGCGAGCGGTCGAGGAAGCGCAGCAGGCGGTGCACGTTCCTGTCCCGCTCGGAGCCGTAGATCATCGAAGGACGGAGTATCGTCCATGCGAGCCCACTCCCGCGCACAAACTCCTCCATCCTGAGCTTCGGACCGGAACGGAAGGCGTAGGCCGAGTGCGCGCTCGTGCTGCCCACGATCAGGATCCGTTCGACTCCTGCCCGGCTGGCCGCGCGCACGAGGGGGGGAGCGTACTCGATCCCGGCGACGTGCACAATGGCGTCCATATCCTTGAGCGCCAGGTAGAGATCCTCCTCTCTGGCGGCGTCCCCGCGGAGGATCTCCGCCCTCTCCCCGGCGAGCCGGGAAGCGTTGGGGCTGTCCGCGCGGATGAGGCAACGTGTCTCATGACCCTCAGCGAGCAGCAGCCTGAGTAGCTCGCCCCCGAGCAATCCCGTCGCCCCCGTGAGGAGTATTCTCATCCTGCCCAGGGACCTCGTGCGGGCTCTCGGGGGCGTCCTTCTACGGCCCTCAGCCGGTCTTCTCGGTGCCCTTTTCGTCCGGAGCGCCCTTTTCGTCAGGAGTGCCCTTTTCGTCCCGGACGCCTCCGCCGGCCTCGAACAGTCTCACGGTGCGAGCCCGGTTACGATCGTTCCTCTCCACGTACGCGATCTGCGCCTGCTGCCCCTTCTTCATGTCCTCCAGCTTCGCGCCTTCGCCGCCGAGCGTGATCCTGGTCTCCTTCGCGAGTCTGAAAACCACCGGCTTCTTGCCTTGTTCGTTTACGGTCGGGCGCACGCTGAACCCCTCGGTCTTGGGGTTCACGAACTTGACGACGCCAAACAGTATCTTCTTCTTCGGCGCGTTCTTGTCCTGCTTCACCGGCGTGTTCTTGCCCTGCTCCGCTTTGGATCCGCCGTCCTGCTGCGACCCGCTCCCCGATTGATCGCCACCGCCGCAGCCCGTGAGTAGTCCGGCTATCAAGACGATCGTGACCAGGAAATGCGCCGTGGATGGTCCTCTCGGGTGCATCGAGTCTCCTTGTCCTGCCGTGTGCCCTGCGGGGCTAAACTACCAGAAAGGGCGAAACGCCGTCAATCGGACGGTGTGGCCCCGGCATACTCCCAGCCAGGGTAGAACTCGTTCATTGTGGGGGTGGTGATCTCTTCCACCATCCTCGCTTGCCCCGGCGTCAGGTCCTCCCGCCACCCGCCGGGCTTGGCCTTGCGACGGGGCTTGCTGGGCCCCTTCTGCCTCGAGGGGATGTTCTCCCAGGCGTGCTTCTCGACCACCCTTCGCAGTTGCTCCTCCTCGATGGGGATATCGAGCGAGGAGTAGACCTTCTGCAGCTCGCCGAGGGCGTCGTACCTGAGGTCCTCGTACCTGGTCGCGACCTTGCGCCCACGGTGTGCCTCGTAAGCCTCCCAGGCCTTCCCGAAGCTCGCGTTGTACATCCTGGCCCGCTGCCGCACGAACTCGTCCGGGTCGGTGTCGGCCAGAGCGTCCTCGCCGGCGCCCCAGCTCCCTTCTTTATGGGCGGCCAGAAGCGAGGCGACAACGTCCCTCGGGTCACGGACGAGCAGGATCACACGGCTCTCGGGTAGGGCCTCTACGAGGAGCGGCGCACCCACGGAGCCGTTCGGTTCCTTTACGATCAGGTAGCCATTCTCGCCCAACTCGGGGAAGCGCGCGTCGGCCCCTTCCAGGACGAAAGTCCTCAAGGACCTTATCCAGGCACCTCTGTAGGGGTCGCCGAGGATGTAGTCCTCCCTTTCCCTCTGCTGCTCCCCGGCACGCATGTAGTAAGCGTAGCCGAACACGTCTCCCACGTAAGGCTCGTACCACGTAGCGTGGTCGTCCAGATCTCCCATCATGGCGCCGAGCCAACTACTGCCGGTCCTCGCGACGCCGAACACCCAGATGAAGTGCCCAGCAGGGATACCGCCGTCGGTAGCAACGCTGTCTCCTGCGTCGAGGCGTGCCCTTAGCCGGGAGATCTCCCGGTCTCTGGAGGCGAGTTGCTCGTGCAGGAGGTCCGGTGGCCTGCTGCCTTCGGCAGGGCCAGGCACCTCGCCACGGATGATCCCTACCTCGATTTTCAAGTATGCCCTCACGTTTCCGGCCAAATCCAATACCGCATGCTGCTCTAGGTTCGGCATTCGCTATCTCCCCCACGTCCGTGCGCGGATCTCGACACTATTCTTTCCGGTCTTCGTCCACATCCCGAATACTACGCAGTCAGGTTCGAGCCGACCGCACAGAATCTGTCGCGGAGACACCATATTGCCCTTTGCCTCCGCAGCAGGCAAGCCGCCCCCATAATCTCCGCTGCCAACGCCATCCGATGTTCGGGGAGGTCTCCTAACCTGTGACTCGCCGTCCGCCACGCGTTTCGTATCCACGGATACCGTGCTGTCCGCGGCTCACGGTTGAAAGAGCTTTCCTCCGCAAAGTAGACTAGGCGTGTAAGAAAGCTCCAGAGAGGATTAGGCAAGAGTGCTCGTCTCCGATAGCCATAAGCTGGTTTTCGTCCACATTCAGAAGACGGGTGGAGTCACCGTACATGAGTTATTGAGGCAGCGTATTCCTGATCTACGCAACATCCTGGCGAGGCACGAGTTCGCCAGGCGGGGGATGGCTGAGCTGGATGATTGGGACGAATACTTCAAGTTCGCCTTCGCCAGAAACCCCTGGGATCGACTGGTTTCCTGGTACACCATGATAACGACGTTCGACAAGGCGGGCAACGAACTGTGGCGATACGTGCACGATAACAGTTCGACCTTCGAAGAGTTCATCCACAACTGCACGGACGAGGTAGAGATAAGGAAGGGCGTCTATTACTCATTCGCGTACAACCAACTGGATTACGTGACGGACGAGCACGGCGACTTGCTCGTAGATTTCATAGGCCGGCTCGAGAACCTCGACGAGGATATTCAGGAGGTCTTCCGTAGGATAGGCCTCGAGTTAGAGACAGTCCCACATCACAACCGCTCCGGCCATCGGCATTACAGTACGTTTTACACCCCAGATACCGAGTTGATCGTAAGAGAGAGATTCAAGAGAGATGTCGAGTACTTCGGCTACGAGTTCGAAAGCCCGAGAAAGCCGGGGGCTCTCTTCGTCTGTGGTTGCGACAGGAGTGGGACTACGGCCCTCACAGACTACCTGACCCGACATCCGAAGATCCTCGTCTGCCAGGAAAGCTCCGAGACGACACAGCAGGGGGAGATCACCCTGAATCCCTCTACATTCGAGAGAATGCTCGACCCTCTGCCGAAGGAGCCAAGGGACTCGGCGCCACGCACTGATAAGGACCGGCTCATCAAGCCACCCGCGGAGCTCCTGGCGAACAGGGATCCGTCCAGGCTGCAGTGGATCGGCGCCAGCAACTCCGACTACCTGACGCGTATGGAATCGGTAGCAGGAAGCAACCCCGGGGCGCGCTTTATAGTCATGTACCGTCCTATCGAAGAGGTCGCCGAGTCGTGGGAGCCGGAAGATGCCGACGACGGTTTCGGACGCGCGGTGAAAACCTGGAGCAGAGGCTTGCAAGGCACGCGGAGGTTCATAAAGGATAGCCTGGTTCCCAGGGTACTGCTTATCAGCTACCATGACTTCCTCTACCGGACCGAGACCGTCGCGTCCCTGATCTCACGTTTCCTCGAGCTGGAGTTCGACGAGAACGTAACGGCAGAGTTCTCAGATGGAGTTCCTCAGTCCGAGCGGGTGAGGTCAAGGGAGTCGCTTGGCGGGGAGAAGCGATCCCTGATACAGAAGCACGCCGACCGTGCCGCCGAAGCGTGGATTCTCGACCGCATCGAAAAGCAATGGGTAAAGCCAGGACTGTACATCCAGAGAACCTCGAAGTCCGCGCTCGCCGCCTACCTGGATGAGACGGAAGCCAAAACCTGGCAGCTTCAGCAGAAGGTCAGGGAGCTGAAGCGCGACAGGGTACGCAGGCGCCGGAGACTCAAACAGCTACAGAGCTCGAGGACCTGGAGGCTACTAGGCAGGATCAGCGGCATCCGGACCAGGATAGCGGGCAGGTAACGTACTCAAATACGAAACGGAAGCGAGAAGCACCCTCGTGGCGAGAAGCGTTTCATCAGTTGCCTTGAAGTCAGCGCGTCCACGAAGCGCTCCGAACGGCGCTACCAACCGAAATCAACGCCGAGACACTCATAAAGCCTCTTGTTGTGCGGCTCGAAGTAGGCCTCCAGCCGCCGCCTGGTGGACGGGTCCATCTTCTGCTTGTAGGAGCCTGTGTGTCGTCTCTGTCGAAGCTCCGAAGCCTCAGGCTGCCACTCTGGCAGGTCGAGGAAGTTCAGGACGACCTTCAGTGTCTCGACAGGGCGCTCGAAGAAGTCCTCGCTCTTGAGTATCAGCATCTGCTCTTTGCTAAAGTACTCAAACCAGCGCAGGAGCTGGTCCACGTAGATGCTCCTGGGCACGTAAGGGGCATGCTGCTGCTCTATGGCTTCTTCGAAGGTGCCTTGCTCTGTTCCCCTTTTCACCTGCATCTGGTAGTGGGAGTAAGTCCTATCGACCGGGTTCCTGAGCAGCGCTATTAGCCGTGCTTGCGGCACCAACCCAGCCATCCTCTGTGCGACTTGTGGGTAGAACAGGTAGGAGGGGGTTGCCTCTCCGGTTATGGATCTCCGTCCGTCCTTCCACCCCAGCTGCGGGAAGCACCGCCGATACCACTCGGCGCCATCGTCGAAACGTTTTGGATTGTCGAAGAAGTGTAATTCCTTACGGGCTGCGGGCTCTACGAGCGGGTGTCGCGTGAGAAGATAGTAGAGGAAGGATGTCCCGCCCTTTTGCGCTCCTATGATGACGAAGTCGGGTAGCGTGCCTGTATCCGGCTCATCCGATACCTCCTCAACCGAGGGAACGTCCCTGGCGGTCTCTACCAACCCGTTCATCGCGTCAAGTTCGTTCTTCAGGTGGTAGACCTCCAACCTCTGCTGTTTGAGTTCTGACCTCAGCCTGATCTCGTGTTGCCGTCTCTCCCGCAGGGTCTCGAGCACCGCGGCTTGCTCCTCGATCTGCCGGTCTCTCCTCCGCAGCGCCTTCCTCTGCCTCTTTACGATCTTCCCGAGTCTCTCGGCCTGCTTCTCGATCTGCCGGTCTTTCCTCCGCAGCGCCTTCCTCTGCTTCGTTACGATCTTCCCGAGTCTCTCGGCCTGCTCCTCGTAGTGCTTGGAATTCGGTACCGCCCCCCGCGTGAGGCCACCCTGCATGTTCAGGAATGCCTTCGCGCCTCGCCCGACGCCGAAAGCTCTATTGAGTCTGAACACTGGCAAACTTCGCCCTTTCTTTACGACCCGGGCATTCTACGACTCGGACATAAAGCTACTGTCCCCCGGGCATATTGTCAAAGACTACACTCCTATATTCCTGCGTCGGACCGGGTAGTTCGCCCCAGTAGGTTGGCGAACCTGCAGGCGTCCGGAGAGATCGAGTCAGTTCGACGACCCTACGGCGGGCCTCATCCGCCGATAGCCTGCTCGTAGATACGGTACTCGGGGGCGAAGAACTCGCGCAACTCGATCTCGCATTCTTCTGACAGGGAAACCGAGCGCTCGGGCGAAGTGTTCACCGAGCCCACTTCGACCTCCTCACCCACCTTCTCGCACAGAAAGTCCACCAACAGGTCGAGACGATCGTAGCGGAAGATCCGGTCCACCTCAGCCTCCCCTTGGGAGGGTCGAACGAACCTGGACAGGCGTCCAACCTGTGCAAACTGCTCGCTGCCCTCCATGTACGCGCGGGCAAACTGCTCGAACGAGACGTCTCCCGTGTAGTTGCGGTGCTTCGGGTCCCTGGGGTTCGCCAGCTTCTCGCGCGACCGGTACCGCCACCAGCTGGAGAGCCAGTCTATCGGCTCCCGGAACACGCACACCACCTCATAAGACTCGCGCGGGAAGCCCTTCGAGTTCAGGAACGGCTGCAGAAAGCGCTGGAACCCGGCGTAGGTAGTGTGCTTGATGGCTGGAGGCTTTTGGAGAATCATCTGTGAATGCGCCAGGAACGCGGTCTCGATCGAGGTCGAACCCGACTTTGGCGTGGCGAGGAAAACGAAGCCTTTGCCGGGAGCGAGCAGCACGACTCAACGCACCGGTGAGATCGCAGGAACTTCGGTCGCCTGACGGAGCGACCCGTAGGTGCGGCGAAGGTGTTCGATGACGTGCAACCCTTCCGGACTCTCGACCCGCTCTACTCCCTCTGGAAGAGAAGCCCCCTCTCTGAGGGCGTGGAATAGCTCCCACTCGCGCCGCTTGCGGTCGTTGACATCGACCTTGAAGTCCGTATAGGACCAGTGTCCGAACTCGTCTGCATCCAGCCACTTCAGCTCGAAGCACGCGAAGTTCGGCAGCCTCACCACGGGGTCACCGGGGCGAGGCAGCATCAACTCCCAGTCGAAGGCCTTCGAGAAAGTATAGGACGGCGAGTTCCGCCAACCCCACGGCTCGGCCTTCCCCGGTACGAGGTCGACGTAGGCGACGCGCTCGCTCTCCACGTAGACAGGATCGCGCCGCATCGTGATCGCCGCATCGATACCCTGCAGCTGCCAGGCAAGATCACGTAGCACCCGCTCACCCTCGGGCGTCAGCACCATGTCCCCATCCCACTTCAGCGCGTAGCGCGTGTGCACGTGCGAAAACGACCAGTTGTAAAAGTAGGTCAGGCTGTGCACCGAGTCAGGGTAGGTCCACAGATGCTCAGGCCCGCACCTGGAGACCGCAAACGGGTAGGAGAGTACCCTGAGCCTCTCAGAGAGCCCCAACTCCTCGGCGACTCCCAGGGCCACCTCGGGGGTGCCGTCGGTGGAGCCGTTGTCGACCACAATAGTGTGCTGTACGGAGCGCAAAACCCCTGGCAAGACCCAAGGCAGCGAACGGGCCTCGTCTTTGACCCTCAAGACTGCGGTGAATCCCGAGCCTGCGGAGTCCTCCACCCAGTTCCAGCGGAACGCGTACTCGGAGAGCCCCTCCCTGTTCGTCCACTCTCCCGGCAGGCTCATCCCCGTCACGCCGCAGCCCTCTCAGGATGGCACGTCATCCGAACAGCTCCGCCAATGCCCGCTTTAGCCGAAGCGGAATAAGACGACGCGCCTCGGCAGGGATCAGCCGTCTCGCCAGGCCCAACCGCGAGTTCGCAGGCGGCTCCGGATTCGCAGGTGGCCGCAGTTGAGTGGTGGCCGGTCTGGTCGCCGCGCCTGGTCCCGCTACGGCAGGCGTTGAAGGTCTCTTCTGACGCAGTGGCCGGACCGCGGCAAGAGTGGTCGACTGGGCGAGCTGTTCGGCATGACTGTAGAAGGCCACGTACTCCTCGCGGCGTCCATCCAGACGCTCGAGCACTGCTTCGCTCCCGTCAGCCTCGGGGTCAGCGAGCGAAAGCAAGTCCTCCCACACCTGCTCAATAAGGTAGATCAGGCCCTTGGGAACGTCGAGATCCTCCCAGGTCGCCTTCGAGCGGTGCAGCGAGCTGTCAACGAGGCTGTCCGCCGACAACTGTTCCCTGGCCCGCGCGTTCACCAGGCTCGGAATTTCGAGCTGCGCGCTGACGCGCGCGATAGGCTGGGTCCAGTCCTCCAGTAGGTCCTCGAACCTGATGAAGACTCGGCGGTAGTCGCGGGTGGCGCGCTCGGTCAAGAACATGGTGTTGAGCCAGCCGGCCGCACGGTTGGCGTCGAACAGGCCCATGTTCTGGTACCAGTGGAGTTTGCTCCTGACCACCTCCGCCGGATGGCGGAGCATGGTTACCACATGAACGGTGGCGTCCAGTTCCTCACCGACCCGGCACCACAGCGGTAGGAACCATAGCAGCCTGGGGTCTTTGATCAGCACCTGGTCGTGTACTGAGAGCTGCTCTTGTAACCACAGGCTCACTTCGGCGCTGATCTGCTCATCGAGACAGAGCTTGGCTGTGTCCGCCCAGGCGGTCGGTCGGGCGTCTGAGGTGTGGACGTTGGCCTGCTGCAAGAACTTCATGTGCCTGTCCACGACCCACTGCGGCTCGCCGAATCCTCGTGGATTACTGTCGTCGGCCTTCACCCACGGCCTGGGCACGTGGAAGCCGAGGGTGCCGACGACGCTCGCGAAAAGGCTTGTGCCGCTGCGTCCAGAACCGGCAACGAGAAGCAAGTGTTTACTCACGCGAAGTTCCCTTCCCGTTGTGGGCCGATTGCGGAATCGAAGCACCATCCTGCGCGGCGAGTGGTGCTACTCCGTCGCCACCCTCGACCGGTGAGGGCTGCCTCTCTTTTACTTCGCCCAGGCCGCGGAGAACCGCTGTGCGGAGAGCATGACGGCGCACCAAAGGCACGTAGGTGCGGCGGAGATGTTCGACGATGTGCAGCCCTTCCGGACTCTCGACCCGCTCCACCCCCTCTGGAAGAGAAGCCCCCTCCCTGAGGGCGTGAAACAGCTCCCACTCGCGCCGCTTGCGCCGGTTGATCCCGAACTTGAAGTCCGTATAGGACCAGTGTCCGAACTCGTCTGCATCCAGCCACTTCAGCTCGAAGCACACCCAGTCGGGTGCCTGGAGAGCGTAGTCGGCATCGGGCCTTATGTGCTCCCAATCGAAGCACTTGATGAACGTATGCTCAGATGTGTTCCGCCAACCCCACGGCTCGGAGGGCGTTGTCCCGAGGTCGACGTAGGCGACGCGCTCGCTCTCTACATAGGCGGGGAAGCGACACATCTTCACCGTGCCGTCGATACCCTGCAGCTGCCAGGCAAGATCACGTAGCACCCGCTCACCCTCGGGCGTCAGCACCATGTCCCCATCCCACTTCAGCGCGTAGCGCGTGTGCACGTGCGAAAACGACCAGTTGTAAAAGT
>CADCVF010000023.1 GCA_902806095.1 uncultured Rubrobacteraceae bacterium | reverse complement strand
GCCTCATCGTAGGAGGAGATCAGGCCCTTGGGCTCTTCGTTCTCGAAGTCCTCGCCGGTGGAGGTAATGTAGTAAAGTCCCAGCACCATGTCCTGCGACGGGACCGCGATAGGAAACCCGTTCGCCGGCAAGAGGATGTTCTGTGTCGAAAGCATCAGGACCCGGGCCTCGGCCTGCGCCTCCGGGCTCAGGGGCACGTGTACCGCCATCTGGTCGCCATCGAAGTCCGCGTTGAACGCGGAGCAGACGAGCGGGTGGACCTGGATGGCCTTGCCCTCGACCAGCACCGGCTCGAAGGCCTGGATGCCCAGGCGGTGGAGCGTCGGCGCGCGGTTGAGGAGCACGGGGTGCTCCTTGATCACGTCTTCGAGCACGTCCCAGACCTCGGGCCTCAACCTCTCGACCATCTGCTTCGCGCTCCGGATGTTCGGCGCGAGCGCCCGGTCAACGAGCACCTTCATCACGAACGGCTTGAACAGCTCGACCGCCATCAGACGTGGCAGGCCGCACTGGTGCATCTTGAGCCCCGGGCCTACCACGATCACCGAACGGCCCGAGTAGTCTACGCGCTTGCCGAGCAGGTTCTGACGGAAACGCCCCTGCTTGCCCTTGAGCATGTCCGAGAGGGACTTGAGCGCGCGGTTGCCGGCGCCGGTGACGGCCCGTCCCCTACGACCGTTATCGAAGAGGGCGTCCACGGCCTCTTGAAGCATCCGTTTTTCGTTGTTCACGATCACGTCGGGCGCCCCGAGGTCGAGTAGCCTGCGCAGGCGGTTGTTCCGGTTTATGACGCGCCTGTAAAGATCGTTCAGGTCGCTCGTGGCGAAGCGCCCACCATCGAGCTGGACCATTGGGCGGAGGTCCGGCGGGAGGACCGGTATGGCCTCCATGATCATCCACTCGGGGCTGTTGTCGCTGGTGCGGAAGGCGTCAACGACCTTCAGGCGCTTGATGGCCTTCTGGCGCTTCTGGCCCTTGGACGAGCCGACGGTGTCGCGCAGGTCTTGGGCCTCGTCCTTGAGGTCAACCTGCTGAATGAGGTCCCTGATGGCCTCGGCGCCCATGCCGCCGCGGAAGTACACGCCGTAGCCGTACTCGTCGCCGAAGCGGTCCTTCATCTCGCGGAAAAGTTCCTCGTCGTCCACGATCTGGCGGGGCTCCAGAGTTTGAAACTCCTCCCAGGAGCGCCTAACGAGGGCGATCTGGTCCGTCACCGAGCGCTGGATGTCCGCTATGGACTCCTCGGCCTCTTTGTGGACCTTCGCCACGGTGGACTCGCGGTCCTCTTCCGGAACTTCAGCGAACTCCTCGGTGAGCTCGTCGGCGGAGCTGTCGCCGTTAATCACGCTCTCGCGCTTGGTGCGCAGCCCATGGACCTGGTCGATCTCCTCGTCCCGGTCCTGTTCTAGCTGCCGGATCTCATCCTCGACCCTGCCCCTGAGCAGGTCTATGTCGTTGGCCCGCTCCTCCCGGTCGACCCAAGTAACGATGGAGCTCGCGAAGTACAGAACCCTGTCGAGCTCCTTCGGGCTGATGTCCAAGAGGTAGCCCATCCGGCTCGGCACGCCCTTGACGAACCACACGTGCGCCACAGGCGCTGCGAGCTCGACGTGGCCCATGCGGTCCCGGCGTACGCGGGCACGGGTGACTTCCACGCCGCACCGCTCGCAGATGATGCCCTTAAAGCGGATGCGCTTGTACTTGCCGCAGTAACACTCCCAGTCCTTCGACGGGCCGAAGATGCGCTCGTCGAAGAGGCCATCCTTCTCGGGACGTAGAGTACGGTAGTTGATGGTCTCCGGCTTCGTTACCTCGCCGCGGGACCACTCCCGGATCTCCTCGGCGGAGGCCAGACCGATGGAGATCTTCTCCAGTTTGTTTATGTCTATGTCGCGCTCAAGTCCCTGCACGCTCTATATACCTCCTCTGCCGAAGGCATCCGGCAATTCTTCCAGGTTGCCCGTCGG
>CADCVF010000022.1 GCA_902806095.1 uncultured Rubrobacteraceae bacterium | reverse complement strand
GAAGACTCCTCAGCTCCTTTTCCAGTGCTTTCGTGTCCCCGGGTTTGGTCTTCGCGCGCAGGCGCACCCTCGCCGACGCCAGGTCCATCAGGTCGATTGCCTTATCCGGGAGGAAGCGGCCGGCAACGTAGCGGTCGGAGAGCTCGGCGGCGGCGACGATCGCCTCTTCGGTGATCTCGACGCGGTGGTGCGCCTCGTAGCGGTCCTTGAGGCCGCGCAGGATCTCGATAGCCTCGTCAACGGTGGGCTCGCCGATGAGGACCGGCTGCAAGCGGCGTTCCAGCGCCGCGTCCTTCTCTATGTTCTTGCGGTATTCGTCTACCGTGGTTGCGCCCACGAGACGCATCTCACCGTATGCCAGGGCGGGCTTGAGCATGTTGGAGGCGTCCATCGAGCCCTCTACCACGCCGGCTCCAACCACGGTATGCAGCTCATCGAGGAAGATTATCTGGTCATCCGGGTTCTCCCGGATCTCCTCTATGACCTTCTTGAGGCGCGCCTCGAACTCTCCGCGATACTGCGTCCCCGCGACCATCCCCGACAGGTCCAGCGAGAGGACGCGCTTATCGGCGAGCGTATCCGGGACCTCGCCGTTGACGATCCACTGGGCAAGCCCCTCGACGATGGCCGTCTTGCCGACGCCGGGATCCCCTATAAGCACCGGGTTGTTCTTGGTCCTCCTGGAGAGGATCTCGATAAGGGTCTCGATCTCTTCTGCCCGCCCGATGACGGGATCGAGCTTGCCTTCTTTCGCCATCCGCGTCAGGTCGCGGCTGTACTCGTCCACCGTCGGCGTCGCACTGGGCCGGGACCCGTCGCCGCTCCTGGCGGTGCCTACCTTGTCATTACCCAAGTCTTCGCTGATGGGTTGGAGTAGCCCGATGATTAATACACTTCATCCTCGATATCCTACTTCGTGGACACAACCTGCACTTCACCGGAGCTTCCCTGGGCGACGATGTCGGAAGGAACCGGACCAGTGTAGTCTATCGCAATGGGCGATAGCCGAGAACCCGGGCCACAGCGTCTCCCGAGCGAGGCCATGGTACTCGGCCACAAAAGGCGGTCGGCAAACGGAAGTGTAAGCAAACGGACAAAACCGGTTCCCGCGCGCGCTCATAATAGCGGGAAGAGGAGCGATGAAGATACGCCTCACACAAAACGTCCTGAGGTACGCCCGCCTCACCGAAGGCATGATCGTGGACGCCGAACCTGTCGCCAGCCATCCCGAGGTGATGCGGGTAAAGGACTTCGGCGCTTTCGAGAACGGGGCGCTGGTGCGGGGTTGGGAGTTGGTTCTGCTGGACGAAGAGCTCGAGGCGCTTCTAAACGAGGGCTAACCGTCACTGCTTACCACCGACAACTCCTGAATCAGCAGCATAAGCGTACAAACCCTTCCCCGATAAGCCAGGGACGAATAAGAGGTTAAGCAGGGCTACGCCCTCCTCGCCAAGACCGGCCCCACGCGGTCGGCGCGCCCCGCGGGCCGTTACCGGTTCGTGGGCGGCCCCTGTTCGAGTTGGGCTACCCTTATTTCGAGGCCGACGAGGTACTCGGCGAGTTCGCGGGTCGCGCCAATCTGCACCAGTTTTTCTATACGCGGTTCGTAGAACCGTCGTTGAGCCTCTGCTATCTTTTGCGCGCCTTTAGCGGCTATGGGGTTAAGATCGTCCATGGCAATTTCCTTTCCTAATCGCCCTTCCGAATACTACCCCCTTTTACACGAAGGCGTCTAGCACACCCTTCGTTCTTCCTGGTCCGCGCCGAGCGGGAAGGCGGTGAAGGGTATCCTATCCGGTTGGCGCGCCCGAGAGTGATTCGGCGACGTTCATGCCGACGATGCGTCCGAAGGTATTCGCCCGCAGATCAAGTAGTTATCCGCGATCTCCTTGCCACCACCTGACGGGTGGGCGAAGTGCTGCTCCTCGAAGTCCAGGGCGGCGTTCTCCTCGTCGTGGTGGATCAGCTTGACGCCGTGGTCCTGCATGAACTCGACCGTGTCAGGTACCTCGTCCGCAAACTTGCGCCAGTAGTCGAGGTCCGACAGGTTCTGCTCCACTCTTTCGGTCCGGTGGCTCAAGAGCGTGTTGTCGCGATCGAGCCGCAGAAAAGGCCTCGTCCAGCGCGAACCTCCCGGCCATGTGCCCTTCTTTCCAGCCTCGATCAACGCGACACGGCCGGCCTGGCCGGTCTTCTCCGCCGCCTCCAGGAAGCTCAACGTAGCCGTCGAGCCCGCGAAACCGCTACCGATGACCACGATATCGTAGTCCGGCACAGCCTTCCCCTTTCCACGTTGCTTGCCTTTCGGCTTCCCCTATCCCGTAAAATGATACACAATCCGGAAAGGAGGTATGACCGGGATGCGGGCTCTCGGCCGAGCCAGGCTGATTCGAGCTTCCAAGAGGTTCCGGGTTAGCCCTGGTGACGGCTACACGCTCTAGCTACTATCTATCCAGCACCACGTCCGAAAGCGGGCTGCCGATGCAGATGAGGCGCCAACCTTGCTCCAGATCAAGATCGTCCAGTGCAAAAGCGAGGTCCTGGTCCATCTCGCCTTCGAGGCACTTTACAATACAGGTGGTGCAGGTACCGCTGCGGCAATCGTAGGGGAGGCGCAAGCCCGCGTTCTCGGCTTGTTCGAGGATATACTCGTCCTCGGCGCAATCTATGGTTACGCCCCTGCGCCGAAAGGTAACCTTGTGGGTCTTCGCCATGTCTCTCCTATCGGCCGTTGTGCGTTCTGGACTGTTCTAGCACATGGAGTACCTGAAACCACTGGAGGAGTACCACCCCCGTGGTCTATCCAGCTGGTTCCGGCGGCATGCTCGGCATCGTGACGAGGTTCGAGATCGATGGCGCCCCCGTACGCGAGGTCGCACACGCGAACATCGTCGTGGAGGCCGGCCCTGGAGGCAACGCGCTGAGCCACTGGTCGACGATGATGGCGGACTCCTTGACGCGCCTACAAAAGCCATCTATGGTTGCTCCTGATCTTGATGCGTGTGCGTTTCCTCTTCTACGAAGACTGTCCGTCTCATGAGCTGGCGCTCGAACGCCTGCGTGAGGTGTTGGACGAGAAGGGCATCGACGCGAGCGTCGAGGTCGTCGGGGTCGAGAGCGAAGAGCAGGCCCAAGAGCTGCGCTTCGTAGGCTCCCCCACCATACTACTAGACGGCCAGGACATAGCCCCTCCGCCGCCCGATGCTCACTACGCACTTACCTGCCGCGCCTACCATCTAGAGGACGGTCGCATCTCCCCGCTACCTTCACCGGACACGATTCGGCGGGCCATAGACGCCGCGGAGAAGTCCGAGCCAGGCGATGGATAGGGGATAATAGCGGTAGGCTGTGTATATGGACAGTAGGCACGCCCGTACACGATGTATGCTTCGAGAAAGGAGCGGTAGAAGTGGCCAACCTCAAACCAGGCGACGAGGCGATAGCTTTCGAGCTACCCGGGGTGGATGACCATCACCACGCCCTCGCGGATCACGCGGATAAGGTGGCCGTGGCAGTCGTCTTCACCTGCAACCATTGCCCCTACGCCCAGGCGTGGGAGGATCGCATAGTCCAGACCCAGGCTGACTACGCCGACAGGGGTGTGAAGGTCATAGCCATCAGCGCCAACGACCCGGAAAGGTATCCCGACGATAACTTCCCAAGGATGAAGGAGCGCGCACAAGAGAAGGGGTTTAACTTCCCTTACCTCTTCGATGAGTCGCAGGAGGTAGCTCGGGCGTACGGGGCGGAGCGCACCCCCGAAGTGTTCCTCTTCGGGAAGGATGGCACGCTGCTTTACCACGGCACCGTCGACGATAACTACGAAGATCCCGGGGCCGTACAGAACCATTACCTCAGGGATGCTCTCGATGCGGCCCTGGCCGACGAAGAACCCCCGGTCGCCCAGACTCGACCGATCGGCTGCACGATAAAGTGGAGGTAGAGATCCTAAGTCTATAGTTTGCCTGGGGTTCACACCAAGTTTCAGCTATCAGCCTCATAGCTTTGCAATGTGATAGTAGTGTGTCGTCAAGAAGGGAGATGCTCGGATGGGTCGGAATGCATTTCCGGTCGTGTTCGATGGCCACAACGATGTACTGCTAAGGCTCGGTGGGCCGGATGGGGGCGGACCCGGCGCATTCTTCGAGCGCGGTGAGAAGGGCCACCTGGA
This sequence comes from uncultured Rubrobacteraceae bacterium, assembly GCA_902806095.1. GTDB lineage: Bacteria > Actinomycetota > Rubrobacteria > Rubrobacterales > Rubrobacteraceae > Rubrobacter_D. Next base: position 40,032 of record CADCVF010000022.1, on the reverse strand, counting down.
TCTACCCCGGGCACGTGAGGGGGGCTTCGGGGGCGGCTTCTTTGCCGTCTGGATCCCTTCACCCAAAGAGCAGACGCTGGGGACGAGGGGGCTTCCGCCCGCGCTTGATGCCGCGTTTGCGTTGCGCCGCTCGATGGCCGATACAGCCATGCTGTTCAGGATCGAGGATTGCTCGGACGGGAAGTTCCGGGTCGTCAGCACCGCCGCTGAACTGCAACGGTGCCTGGACGGGGACGTAATGGCGGCGGTGCTGCACCTGGAGGGCGCCGACGCGATCGATACCGACCTCGACACGCTGCACGTGCTCTACCGGGCGGGCCTGCGCTCGCTAGGCCTTGTCTGGGGCCGGCCGAACGCCTTTGCCGAAGGTGTCGCCGTGCACTTTCGGCGCTCACCGGATACGGGACCGGGGCTAACCGAAGCTGGTAGGGAGTTGGTTCGCGCCTGCAACAGCCTCCGCATCATGATCGATGTGTCCCACCTGAACGAGCGAGGCTTCTGGGATGTGGTAACTCTCACGGATGCCCCGCTCGTTGCGAGCCACTCCAACGCTTACGCCCTCTGCGCCTCCACGCGAAACCTCACAGACTCGCAGCTCGACGCCATAGCCGCCTCCGACGGGATGGTCGGCCTCAACTTCGCGGTCAACTTCCTGCGTGAGGATGCGGCCAGGGATGCGAGCACCCCTCTGGAAGTGATGGTCCGGCAGATCGACTACCTGGTAGAGCGAGTCGGGATAGACAGGGTCGGCTTCGGCTCCGACTTCGATGGGGTCTTGATCTCGCAGGAGATAGGCGATGTGTCGGGCCTGCCGAAGCTGATGTCGGCGCTTGGGGAGCACGGCTACAACGATCAGGATCTCCGAAAGCTCGCCCACGAGAATTGGGTCCGTGTCCTTCGCAAAACCTGGGGTGAGTAGAAGGTGTGGTTTCAGTCCTCGGCTTTCTCGCGACCGCCGATGGCCGCCTGAGCCGTCGCCAGGCGTGCGACCGGTACCCGGTATGAAGAGCAGGAGACATAGTCGAGGCCGGCCTCGTGGCAGAACTCTATGCTCTCCGGGTCGCCGCCGTGTTCGCCGCAGATGCCGAGCTCGAGCTCGGAGTTCGCTTCCCTGCCTCTTTCGCAGGCCATCGAGATGAGCTCGCCCACGCCTTCCCGGTCTACGGTCTCGAAGGGATTCTTAGGCAGGACGGACCGCGACCTACAGGCACATCCCGCCGCAGTTTATGTACCAGGTGAGTTGGGTATCAAAGTCTAAACACCGTTCGAACGTCCGGCGGGTTATTGTCTGGTGGAACAGAACGAAGGAGGAGGCACGAATATGCAATCAGGAGACAGGAGCACGATCTTGCTGGAGGAAGCACAGGCGGTGATTCAGGCCGCCATGGAGAAGGCCAGGGAGATAGGCCAACCCATGAACGTAGCCGTCGTCGACAACGGTAGGGACCTGAAGGCTTTCGCGCGAATGGAAGACGCCTGGCTGGGCAGCATAAACATCGCTGTAGACAAAGCCTTCACCTCGGCCTCATTCCTGATGCCGACCCAGGAACTGGCCGAGATGACGCAGCCGGGGCAGCCGCTCTACGGCCTGGAGACGACCAACGAAGGTCGGGTCATCAACTTCGCCGGGGGGATCCCTCTGATGCGCGGAGAGGAAGTGGCCGGGGCCGTAGGCGTGAGCGGCGGTACCGTAGATCAGGACCAAGAGGTCGCCGAGGCGGGGGCCGCTGCCTTCTAGAGCAGCTTGCAAAGAGGTTCCCTCTTTGCAAGCTGCTCAGCATTTCAGCACTTCAGCACGCTGCGGCCTTCGGCCTCGCTTGTCAGCTGGTCAGCTTTTTGTTTCTACTGAAGTGCTGACTAGCTAAAGTGCTGATCAGCGCGGATTGCAAAAGGATTTACCTTTTGCAATCCGCTTTACAGGTAGAAGGTGCGGAGGGCTGCGTAGAGGGCGTAGGCGGAGAGGAGCGCCGCGCCCTCTAATCGACCAACCCGGCCCCGGGCGAAGAAGAAGGTCGCCAGCCAGGTGACCGCGACCAGGAAGGGCCAGTCGAAGGCGACCACCTGTGGGTTTATCCGTACTGGCACGAGCAGTGAGATCAGGCCCAGGTTGAACCACAGGAAGTACAGTAGGGTGCCGACCAGGTTGCCTGCCGAGACCTCAGGCAGGCCCTCCCTGGTCGGGACTGCCTGGCGGATCACCTCCTCGACCTCTATGGCCGCCGGGGTAACGACCATGCCGACCAGGAGCGCCGAGAGGCCGAGGGCGGAGACGATGCCCTCGGCCCCCACGGTGACCAGCTCGCCGCCGACCGCGATCACGGCGAGGCCGAGGACACTCAGGCCGACGGCCTCTTTGTACGAGCGGCGCTTCTCCTCGGCCTCCCTCACCTCTTCGGACTCCAGGAAGCGGTGGTGGCGGGAGGCCACGACGAGGTAGGCGACGGCCAGGGCGAAGGCCGCGAGCAACGCCACCCCCGCCAAGCGGCTGGTCGTGCCCCCGAGGAGCCCCACCCCGACCGCCAACGGGCAGGCCGCCATCAGCACGAGGAAGCCGCGGGGCAGCCTCACCCGTAACGGGTAGAGTACCGCCCCGAGGCCCAGGGCGACGCACACCAGGAAGATAGCCCCGCCGAAGACCGTGCCCAAGGCCACCTCCTCAGCGCCGCGCCTGGCAGCCGCGAGGCCAACCGCCACGTTCTCTGCCTCGAAGCCCGAGAAGATCGCCGCGACGGCGAAGGCCGAGACCCTGAGCAGCCACGCGAGCCCGACCAGCCCATCCAGGAGACGCTCCGTCGCCCAGATAACCAGCGCCACGCCGATGCCGAAGAGGGCGAGCGAGAAGGCCACGCTCAAGGTGCCTCCCCCCTACCCGCCACCCCGACCAACTTGTCGCCGGGACAGCCGCCGCGCCGCTCTTCACCTTTGCCCGTAACGAGAACAGTATAACAAGTGTTAGAAAATGGCAGCAACGTCTCTGGGTGGGCTGAGGTGGGGCAGAAGGAGATGCCGTCGAAGTACGCCGGGACCGACTTGCCGCGGGCTAATCTGAGAGTCGTGCTTCCCTGGGCTGAGGGAGGATGGATGCCTGATCTAGCAATGTGTAGAGTTCCCGAGCTGCTGACTCCCTAGGAGAGGCACTAGCCAGGTGACTCCGTGCTTGCTGTTGATAGAGCCATACGATCAGAGCCGTGTAGCGCAGCGATCCCGCCGCTGCCAGGAGTGCCAGCACCCCGTCATGGTGTTCCGTGGATTCACGGGCGGCGGCGAGCAGCTTCTGAAGTCGCCCGCGTTGTTCCCCGGTCAGGGTGGATAGGGCGTGGACTACCGGGAGCGTGCGCTTCCCGTTCGAGAGGTCTCGACCGCACTCCTCGCCCCAGATGTCCTGTGCGTCGTTTATCAGCTGTTGGGCTATGCCGAAACACGAACCGAAGGCTGCGTATGCCTCGATCGTGGAGGGATCCTCGGTCGCTAGAGTAGCTCCGGCAGCCGCAAACAAAGCATATTCAGCCCCGCTCTTTTTCTCCGCCATCGCCCTGCTGTCCTCTACGGACACGTTCTCCAGAGCTGGGAGGAGTAGATCCTCATACTGACCAGCACCCATCGTCAGGCCGGCGTCTGCGAAAAGGTGGGCCAGCGTCCAAAGCCTTGCTGGCGGCGTCCCTTGTTCTTGTAGACGAGCGATGGAAAGCTGGGGGAGCGCTCCGAGAAGAGTGGTCGCTGCCAGGCTAGCCTCCGACCTGTCGCGGGCGTGCCACAAGGGCGGCAGCTCGTGATCGAGGATGCTGTCGAACAGGTCGGCGCCGAGGTACAGGAGGGTACAGGCGCCAGCCACGGGGAGAGCCGGCCTCTCATCGCCGGTGATCGCGGCGTGCACCAGAAACGGCAACTGGATCGAGGACATCTGTGGCCAGGCCTCTGCCCGCTCTTTGCCAATCCTCAAGTGTATTTGCAATGAGTGCCGGTGGCCCTGGCGGACGGGTAGCGCCAGGATCAACTCGTCGAGGAACGCAAAGACTCTTTCCACCCGCTCACGCGGACGCCTCTTATCGGCTCTTGCTGTTTTGCTGTGGCTCTCTACGCTGACGACCTCATTGGATCGCGGTTGAATTTGCTATCCCAGCGGACGGGTTCGTTTCCAAGTTTGCCGCGTGGCGCACATCCAACGTTCGGGTACTATCTGTGGCGCTCTGTCAGGCCTGCGAAGACTTCATCCTTGATGCTGTTGTCAACGGCATAGATGAAGTCCCTTACTTGCGCCAATTCCCGGTCGTTTAGGACAAAGCCGTATCTTGCTAGCGTACCTTCTAGATCCTCCCATATACTGTGCCGGAACTGGTCGTCGTGTACCGCCAAGACGGTCAGCGCCTTCAGCACCTCTAACCGTATCTCCTCCTGGTGTTCCATGAGGTCCCTCCCATCACAGCCTACCTTCTGCTCCCACTCAGGGAAGTTTAACCAGTAATAACCCTTTGACACAAGCGTAGTCCCCACCAGACGGAGCATCCGGCAGACGTAAGGGTAAAGAGAATACTTGGGTAGAAGGCAGGGCCCCCGCGTGTCGACTGTAGAGAGGTGACAAGTTCGTTGTCGTCTGTCATCATGTCGAGTCAGCAAGCTCTAGGGTAAAGGTACAGGTTAGCTTGGGTCCTGAGCGCAAGAGACCGTGCGCGTTCGCCGGTAGGGCCGAGGCCCTAATGTCCTCCACCCTGAGCGGACGCCTCCTCCTTAGCGCTCGGGTGGGATGGCTTGTGGCGTTCGTGGTGAGTGTAGGGCTGTTCTTCGCCAGTATCCCAGCGTACTATGACAAGATTGTCAGCTTTCCGGCCGTCCGCGCCAGCCTCGAAACAAGTGAGGTCTCGGTTCAGTTCTATGCTATATGCCTACTCTCGATCGGTTTCGTTTCGACGGTGGTGTGGGTCGCAGTCGCTATGATCATCTTCTGGAGCAGGGCAGATAATTGGATGGCTTTCTTTGCTTCGCTGCTACTCCTTACTTTTGGCACCTCGAGTCTCCCTCCCACTCTACCTGCGCTAGCGGACCAATCCTTCGCTGCGTGGCTACTGATTCGTCTATTAGCGCTCTTCGGCATGGTAGCATTCTATACATTCTATCTCCTCTTTCCCAGCGGACGGTTTGTGCCACACTGGACGCGTTGGGCGGTCGTCTTTCTCGTCGCGCATGAAACGTTCTTCTACCTCTTCCCCGGGTCTATCTTCGACTTCTCCAGATCATTACCTCTACTCGATTTTGCCATGTTGACGACCTTCGTTTGTATCGCCATAGGTTCGCAAATGTACCGCTATCGATATGTGTCGTCTCCAGTAGAGCGTCAGCAAACCAAGTGGGTGGTCTTCGGTCTGGTGTCGGCCGGGCTGGGAGGAGGTGCAATCGAGCTACCCGTCGCTGGCTCTCCGCTCGGCCAGTTCGGCCCGCTGCACGCTCTTGCGCTCGAAGCTGGTTTCTTTGGCGCCCTACTCTTGATCCCGTTGTCGATCGGTGTAGCGATCGTACACGATCGATTGTGGGACATCGACATCGTCATCCGCCGCACGCTGGTTTACAGCATCCTCACAGCCTCTCTCGCGCTGGTGTACTTCGGTGGTGTAACAGTGACCGAGGCTGCCTTTCGCGCGCTCACCGGCCAGGAGGAGCAGCCACAACTCGCCATAGTCGTCTCTACCCTCGTGATCGCCGCGCTGTTCAACCCACTCAGGCGGCGCATCAAGTCCCTTATAGATAAGCGCTTCTACCGCAGGAAGTACGACGCGAGAAAGACCCTGGAAGCCTTCTCCGCCACTCTAAGCCAAGAGACTGATCTCGATGCCCTGGGCGACGATCTCGTAACGGTGGTCAGAGGGACGATGCAACCGGCACACGTCTCGCTTTGGTTACGCCCCGAGACGGGTACGAAGGACAAGCATACAGTAGGGCGCTGACGATGCCCCTCGTTCTTTGCAGCAGTCTTGCGCTGCTGCGTACTTGTCGTTTCCTCTGCAACGTTGGGCGAGAGCGGGTGAGGGGAATCGAACCCCCATCACCAGCTTGGAAGGCTGGGGCTCTACCTTTGAGCTACACCCGCACGGCTCTGTACGCGGTCCCGCCAGCTTCGCTGTCGGGGCGAGAGGATTCGAACCTCCGACCCCCTGCTCCCAAAGCAGGTGCGCTACCAGACTGCGCCACGCCCCGCGGGGACCGGGCATGAGTATAGCAAAGGGGGATGGGTCTTTAAATTACGGTCGCCGGGACCACTGCCTCTATCTCCTCGTCGAGGAAGCGACCTCCGAGTGCGGCGAACTCTTCCGGGTCCGCGCTGCACACAAAGGTGGCTTTGCCTTCGTCGTCGACGTGGCGCGGGCGGCGGAGGCGGTCCCTGCGGGAGAGGACGCGGCCCACTTCGAGGGCGGTCTGGCCTGCGGAGGAGATCAGACGCACCTCTGGACCGAGTATGCGGTTTATCGGCGCTGAGATCAGCGGGTAGTGGGTGCACCCGAGTACGACCGCGTCGACATTGCGCTCCATGATGGGCTCGAGATAGCCCCGCGCGACCCTTTCGAGCTCAGGACCGTCGACGACGCCGCGTTCGATCATTGGCACGAACTCGGGACAGGCCTGCTCGTGGACCTCGACGCCTGCGTCGAGGGCGTGGACCGCGCGCCTGTAGGCTCCGCTTGCAGCCGTGAGCGGCGTCGCAAGGACGCCGACGCGCCTATTTCGCGTCTCCTCGACCGCGGCCCGGGCTCCAGGCTCTATGACCCCGATTATCGGCACCTCGAAAGAACGTTGTGTCGCCCGCAGGGCCGAAGCCGTCGCTGTGTTGCAAGCGATCACGATCAGTTTCACGTCCATGCCGATGAGGTAGTTGATGATCTCGAAGGTGAACCACCGGACCTCGGCAAGGTCACGTATCCCGTAAGGCACCCGTGCCGTGTCCCCAAAATATACAGTATGCTCGTAGGGCAGACGGTCCATGATCTCCGCGAGCACCGTAAGCCCGCCGACACCCGAATCGAAGACTCCAATGGGCCGTGGATCACTCACGAGGCTATATTATGTCAGCATTTCAGCTTGTCAGCACTTCAGCAAGTCAGCACGCCGCCCGGCTTCGCCGGACGACTTGTCAGCATTTCAGCTTGCGCATGAGCAAGCCCTGGCTGACGAGGCGGCGGAGCCGCCGTGCTGAAGTGCTGACAAGCGAGGGCCGTAAGGCCGGAGCGTGCTAACCAGCGCGGGCCGGGGAACCCGGCCCGCTTCAGTGGAGGCGGCGGGATTCGAACCCGCGTCCGCGAGCGCGCCGTCCGTGAGATTCTACGAGCATAGCTCCCGGTTTAGCTTCGCCTGCTGCGACGGACCGGGGCGCCGCCGCGAGGCCTAGCCCGTTGAACGTCCCCTCGGTGCTCCGGGCCAGAACACTGAGGGTGAGCCCACTCAATGACACCGGGAACCGGGCCGTGGGCCGCCCGGACCGATGGGCTACTTTTTAATTAAGCAGCCAGAGCCATTTCATCGTTGGCGTGTATCTTTTGCTGCCGGCGTTTTACGAGTCTCCAGCAAACTCGGCTCGTCTCACAGGACGCTGACCACTCCCGTCGAAGCCTATGCGCCCCCTTGTAAGGTGCATATTCTACCATTTTGACAAGGTTCTACAAACCTTGTCAGCACGCCGCCTTCGACGGCTTTCAGCATTTCAGCAAGTACCTTCCAGCGGGACTCCGCGGCAAACGATGTGCGGCCCTCCTCGGCGCAGAGCAAAACGAACGCAAGCTGCTCCCAACACAGCTGACATGCTGACAAGCGAAGGCGAAGCCTGAGCGTGCTGACTAGCTGAAATGCTAATTACGGAGGCGCTCTTTCATGGCGCGTTCGATCTCGCGGTCTGCCGTCTTCTTGGCGATCTCACGTCGCTTGTCGTACTGGCGCTTGCGGCTTGCTACGGCGATCTGGAGCTTGACGATGCCGTTTTTGGAGTAAAGCTTTAGGGGAATGAGGGTCTTGCCCTCTTCCTGGCTCTTGCCGATGAGGCGGTCGATCTCTTTTCTGTGCAAGAGTAGCTTGCGGTCGCGGGTGGGGAGTTGTCGTTCTTGCCTGGCGTTCGCGTAGGGTGATATGTGCGCCCCGATCAGGAACACCTCCCCGTCTCTCACCCTGGCGTAACTCTCTTTGAGGTTGGCCCGACCCTCCCTGACAGACTTTACCTCGGGCCCTGTCAACTGGATGCCGGCCTCGTAGGTCTCCTCGATAGTAAAGTCGTGGAGTGCCTTCCTGTTACGCGCGAAGTCTGTCACAATCGTTTCACCACCCTGAGCTCGGCCCGTTGCATGAGCGGGAGAACGTCGAGCAACTCTACGAGAACCCTGTCCCCCACCCTGTAAGAGGCGCCTATGGCGTCGTTGGAGATGACGACGCCGTTTGGCTCGAGCTCCCACCATCCTGGGAGCTTGCTGACGTGGACTAGGCCAGTAGCCCCCGTCTCGAGCTCGACGAAGAGGCCGAAGGCGGCGGTGCTCACGACCGTCCCTTCGAGGACCTCCCCAACACGGTCGCGCATAAGCCACATCAGTGTGTACTCGTCCGCGGTGCGCTCGCACATCATGGACCTGTACTCCCTCTCGGAGATGTGGCCCGCGACCCCTGTGAGGTCCTCGGTGGGGTCGTCTCCGAGCAGGGCGCGGTGAACGAGGACGTCAGCGTAGCGCCGGATCGGGGACGTGAAGTGCGTGTAGTGCTCCAGCCCAAGGCCGTAGTGGCCGAGGTCATCCGGTGAATATAGGGCGCGGGGGATGGAGCGTAGGATCAGGTAGTTCACCGCGTCTGACTTGGCCATCTGGGAGATCGTCCCAAGGTTCTCAGGAGTCGGCTCGGCCTGCATCCCGACGGCTGCGAGCCTCTCTCCGAGCAGTTCCAGAGACTCCTTTTCTGGCCTCTCATGTACCCTGAAGACGCCGCCATTCTTCCCTTGCAGCATCTTCGCGACCGACTCGTTAGCGAGGACCATTAGCTCCTCGATCAACTCCCTGGCCGGTGTCGAACGACGAACTCCAGCACCCACGGGCACCCCATCTTCGTCCATCTGGTACTCCGGCTCCCGCCCACCGAGCTCCAGTTTGCCCCGCCTCGCAGCCCGTGTCCTGAGCTTGCGCGAGAGCTCGTAAGCGTTCCTGACCAGATCCGCCTCCTCCACTGTCCCCGCATCGCGCAGGAATACGTCGACGGCTTCGTAGGTGAGCCTGGCATCGCTTACGATGGTGCTCCGGAAAGCCCTGTAGCCCTCTGTTTCGCCATCTCCGGTGACCTCCATCTCCACCGTCACGGCCGCCCGCTCCGAGTGCGGGCGCAGGGAGCAGACATCGTTCGAGAGCCGCCTGGGAAGCATCGGCGCCACGGTCCCAGGAAGGTACACGGAGTTGCCCCTGTATGCGGCCTGGCCGTCGAGCGCAGAGCCAGGTTCGACGTAATGCGTTACGTCGGCTATGTGCACCCATACCTTGAAGCCTTCTGCCGTACGCTGGACCGAGATCGCATCGTCGAAGTCTTTGGCGTCGGCGCCGTCTATGGTCACCGTTGGGAGGTGACGCAGGTCCCTGCGCTCCCCGATCTCCCTGTTTGCGACAGTATCGGCCTCCTCCTCGACCGTCCTCGGGAACTCGCGGGAGGTACCGATAGAGGCGAAGAGCGCCTCGTATACGTTGCGCGGATCCTCGGAAGCCCCGATAACTCGCGTTACCTCGCCCCTCAGCGAGCGGTTCTTCTCTCGGGCATTCACGAGGACTATATCGCCGGCCTCAGCGCCCCTGCGAAGCTTGCGTGCGACCAGCACAGGACGCCGCTCCTCGACGAAAAGCGGGTCTGCTACCGAGTACTTCCCCCGACGAACCAGCATGGCCGGTAGTATCAAGAGAGATCTCCGATCAGAGGTATCTGATAGGGCACACTCTGAGTCTATCATGCGGCTTCGCTTGTCAGCACGGCGGCTCCGCCGCCTTGTCAGCACTTCAGCTTGGCTACGGACGACGAGGAGATGATTTGTTAGAAAGAGAGTGGTTCGCGGCCGAGCACAGGTGGCGTGCTGACTAGCTGAAGATATGGCGCCTGCGGCGCTATATCTTCTTCAGGAATCGTGTTACGGAGAGGAAGCTGCCGATTACGCCGATGATGACTCCGACGACGATCAGGAGTATCAGGGTCGAGAAGGCGTTTACTGCGCCGCTGGAGATCGGTACGTAGGGGAGGGCATTGTGCGACCAGTCGACGAAGAGAAGGTTGATCCAGATTACGGCGAATGCTGCGAGGCTTGCGCCGACGAAGGCCTGGAGCAGTCCCTCGAAGACGAAAGGCGTACGCACGAAGCCGTCCGAGGCGCCGACCAGCTTCATTACCTCTATCTCCTTGCGCCTGGCGAAGATGGAGAGCCTGATTGCGTTGGAGATAAGGAGTACGCTGGCGACCAGGAACAGGAGCGTGGCCCCGTAGAGGCCCCAGCTCACGTAAGAAGTCACCGAGTTGAGGCGGTCGATGGTCTGCTGCGGGTAGCTGAGGTTACGCTCCGTGAATCCCTCTTGCTTTAGCCTCCCGGCCACATCGTTGGCGTTATCAGGGTCTGTGAGTTGGATCTGGACGGATGCAGGGAATACGCCCTGATCCAGGTCCTCGTACAGGTCAGGCTGGTCCTCGTACTTGTCCTTGAACTCGGCGAACGCTTGCTCTTCGGAGACTTTGGTCACGCTGGCGACTTCGGGCCAGCTTTCGACCTTGCTTGCGAGGGAGTCGACTTCCTGACTACTGGCTTCAGGCATAAACGCCTCGACGCTGACGTCCTCGCGCACGGAGCCTATTATGCTCTGGATGTGGGCGCTGACGAGCAGGCCGAGTCCGAAGACCAGGATGCAGATGAACGTGGTAGTGACGGCGGTGATGCTCATGAGCAGATTCAAGCGGAGGTTCTTTACCGCCTCGCCCAGAAAGAACCCCAGGTTAAACCTCATCGGCGTAGGCCCCCTTCACCTTATCACGGACCAGACGCCCCTCCTCGAGGGCGACCACCCGCTTGCGCATCACGTCGACCATCTCCCTGTCGTGGGTCGCGACCAGGACCGTGGTGCCTGTGCGGTTGATCCTGTGCAAGAGCTGCATGATGCCGACGCTGGTCGTGGGGTCGAGGTTGCCCGTCGGCTCGTCGGCGACGAGTATGGGCGGCTGCGACACGAAGGCCCTGGCTATGGAGACGCGCTGCTGCTCGCCGCCTGAGAGCATATCGGGGAACTTCTCCATCTTCCCCGAGAGGCCTACGAGGTCGAGTATCTGGGGCACCTTCGTACGGATCGTACGCCGCTTCTGGCCCGTGACCTCCATCGCGTAAGCAACGTTCTCGGCTACGGTCTTGTTCGGAAGCAGCTTGAAGTCCTGAAAGACGCACCCGATATCCCGGCGCAGGCGCGGGATCCTACGCCGCGGCACGGACGAGAGCCTGGTACCGTTCACGTAGATGGACCCCGCCGAGGGTTCCATCTCTTTGAGGATCAGGCGAACTATGGTCGACTTGCCCGAACCGCTCGCCCCTACCAGGAACACGAACTCACCAGAATCTATTCCGAGGTTCACCCGCTCGAGGGCAACGGTGTCGTTACCGTATACCTTGGTGACGTTGTCGAATCGGATCATTACGTCTCCACGCGTGGTTTGCCGGCCGTCGCTAACCTCCGAGTTTGATTCGAAGTCCCCCTCCAGGGACCCGGCCATCGGAGACGATAACAACAACCGCAGGCGTTATCAACCGCCGGGGTACGCGCCGAGCGGTATGCTCGGCACCTTACCGCTGAGTGTGATCCACCCGTCCTCGGCCTCGACGCCTGTCATTTTGGTCTGGTAGGGAAGGCGGTCGAGCGGGTACTCGAAGGCCGTGCCGGCGAGCAGCTTTGCTGCGAGATCATCGGGCACCTCAATCCCAGCCGCCGTAAGTCCTTGCGGCTCGAAGACAAGCCTTCCGTCGCGCAAGATCGGATCCCCTTCTACGGAGACCGGGAAGCGCGTGCCGAGCGCCGAGACCTCCGTGCGGACGAGCACCCCGTCATCCTGCACGTCCACGCCCATGATGGGTATCTCGGATCCCGCCTTCACGAGGCGCGAGACCTCAGCCTCGGTCACGTCGACGCGGAGATCTCCCGATAGAGGCTCCCTATCCACCACGCGGCCCTCTCTCATAGTGGCCCAGACGTTTACGTCGAAGGGCTCGAGGTCGATGCGGGTCTTCTTTGCCGTTACGTTGCCAAGCTCTGTATTCTTCATGACGATGCGGCCGCCCGAGAACTCACCCGCAAGCATCCTCAAGGGGGGGTCGCTCTTCAGCTCTACATCGGGTTGCTCTTCGGCCCCGAGACGGGACTTGACGTCACGGGCGACAGCGTACTCGAGCAGCGAAGGCAAGAACGTGTAGGGCCCGATCAGGAAGATGACGACGGCGGGCACGAGTACGGCCGCGATGACACTCCGCATGGCGCTAGGCCGCGGTTCTGTTTTTCAGGTAAGCGTAGACGAACGCATCGAGGTCGCCGTCGAGCACCCTGTCCACGTTCGCCGTCTCTTCGCCGGTGCGGTGGTCTTTTACGAGCTTGTAGGGGTGGAGTACGTAGGACCGGATCTGCGAACCCCACTCGATCTCGGCCTTCTCCCCGCTCTGCGCGGCGATCTCCTGCTCCCGCTTCTCGCGCTGTAGCTCGAAGAGCCGCGCCCGCAAGACCCGCATGGCCACCTCACGATTCTGGTGCTGGCTGCGCTCGTTCTGGCACTGGGCCACGATGCCAGTCGGGAGGTGCGTGATCCTGACCGCCGAGTCGGTCTTGTTGACGTGTTGGCCGCCGGCCCCCGAGGCTCTGTAGGTATCTACCTTGAGGTCTTTCTCGTCGATCTCGACCTCGACGGCCTCGTCGACTACGGGTGCGACGGCGACGGAGGCGAAGCTGGTGTGCCTCCTTGCGCCGGCGTCGAAAGGGCTGATCCTGACGAGACGATGCACGCCGCGCTCGGCTGAGGAGAGCCCGAAGGCATACTCCCCGGAGATGGTGAAGGTGGCGCTCTTTATGCCTGCCTCTTCGCCCTCGGTGTACTCGATAATCTCGAGCCCGAAGCCTCGCCGCTCGGCCCAGCGTCGGTACATGCGCGCAAGCATCTCGGCCCAGTCCTGCGAATCTACCCCTCCCGCGCCCGAGTTTATGGTGAGTATGGCGTCGCCCTCGTCATAGTCGCCGGCGAACAGCCTGGCTACCTCTTGCTCTTCGAGCACCCGCTCGACCCGCCGCAGCTCCTCATCGACCTCCGGGATAAGGTCATCGTCCTCCTCGGCGAGCTCGAGGAGTTCCCCCGAATCCGAGAGGCGCTCCCTCAACGTGTCGAGGAGTTCGATCCTGCCCTGCACCCGCGAGAAGCGTGCTGATACCACCCTGGCCGCTTCGGGGTCGTCCCAGAAACCAGGGCGGCTCATATCTTCGCCGAGTTCTTCGGCCTCCGTGCGCAACCGTTCCACGTCGAAGAACGCCTCGAGTTCCGCGAGGCGCCCTTCGAGTTCGGAGGTTTTGTCCTTGAGCTCCGTCACTAACCTGCCTGGGCTTCTGGCGCGAGCGGCGGCGCGCCAGGCTGCCCGTGACACTTCTTGTACTTCTTGCCGCTGCCGCACGGACAGGGCTCGTTACGCCCGATCTTGGCCGCGGCCTTGTGCGGACTCTTCTGAGGCTGGTTCGGCTCTTCGCCGCCGCTGTAGGAGAGCTGCTGCATCTCCTCCTCGCGCACCTTGATATTCTCCACGCGGTAGATGTAGGTGACATAGTCAGCCTTCAGGCCCCGCTCCATCTCCTGGAAGATGTCGAAACCCTCCCGCTTGTACTCGACCAGCGGGTCGCGCTGGGAGAGGCCGCGCCAGCCGATTCCCTCGCGCAAATAGTCCATCTCGTAGAGGTGCTCCCGCCAGCGGGAATCGACCACCGAGAGCAGTGTCCGGCGCTCGGCCTCTTCGAAAGTGGCAACCCCGTCACCGCGCGCGAGCCCGCGCCTCTCTAGCTCTGCGGTCCTCTCGTCCCACTCGGCCTTGCGCTCCTCGAGGATCTCCTCAGCATCTTCGAGAACCATCGAGAGGACATCGGCGGCCGTCAACCCCTCGACGTCGATTGACTCGAAGTCGATAGTGCTCGGGTAGTAGCGATTCACTTCGGTCGTGAGGGCGTCCAGGTCCCAGTCCTCGGGGTAGACATTCTCGGAGACGTACTCAGAGACTACTTCTGTGAGCACATCGTCCACGTAGGACTTCGTGTCGACGTCCTCGCCCATAAGGATGTCGCGCCTTATCGCGTAGATCACCTCGCGCTGTTTGTTTAGGACGTCGTCGTACTCGAGAATGCGTTTGCGCATCTGGAAGTTGCGGCTCTCGACCTGCTCCTGGGCGCGCCGCACCGAGTTGGAGATCATACCCGCCTCGATCGGCACGTCCTCCTCCAGCCCGATGCGCTCGATGACCCCCTGCATCCGCTGGCCGCCGAAGAGCCTCAAGAGCTCGTCCTCGAAGGACAGGTAGAACCTCGACTCGCCCTGGTCCCCCTGCCTCCCAGAGCGGCCCCTCAGCTGGTTGTCTATGCGGCGGGCCTCGTGACGCTCGGTGCCGAGGACGTAGAGCCCCCCGAGCTCGGCTACTCCCTCGCCGAGCTTGATGTCGGTACCACGGCCTGCCATGTTCGTCGCTATCGTCACGGCGCCCCGCTCGCCGGCCTCGGCGATGATCTCCGCCTCCCGCTCGTGCTGCTTGGCGTTCAGGACGTTGTGCGCGATCCCACGCCGATTTAGCAGCGCCGAGAGGCGCTCCGAGACGTCCACGGAGACCGTGCCGACGAGCACGGGTTGACCCTGTTTGTTTCGCTCGACGATATCCTCGACGACGGCTTTGTGCTTGGACTTCTCGGTCTTGTAGACCAGGTCGTCTTTGTCGTCCCTGATCATATCCTCGTGCGTCGGGATGGAGACGACTTCCATGTTGTAGGTGTGCATGAACTCGTCGGCCTCGGTCGCCGCCGTACCCGTCATGCCGGAGAGCTTATCGTACATCCTGAAGAAGTTCTGGATGGTGATGGTTGCGACGGTCTGGTTCTCTTCCTTGATCTCGACGCCTTCTTTGGCCTCGATTGCCTGGTGGAGCCCCTCGGAGTAACGCCTGCCCTCGAGCACGCGCCCCGTGAACTCGTCGACGATGTAGACTTGCCCGTCGGTGACGATGTACTCGTCGTCTTTGTGGAAGAGCGTCTGCGCCCTCAGCGCCTGGTTGAGGTGGTTGACGAGGTTGGTGTTGACGTCGTCGTAGAGGTTCTCTATGCCGAGAGCATTCTCGACCTTCTCGACACCGCTTTCGGTAGGGGCTACCTGCTGCTTTTTCTCATCCACCTCGTAGTCCTCGCCGCTTTTCAGGCGCGGAACTATGGCGGCGAAGCGGTAGTAGACGTCAGCTGCGGTCTCGGGCATACCCGAGATGATGAGCGGGGTGCGCGCCTCGTCGACCAGGATGGAGTCGACCTCGTCCACTATCCCGAAGTTCAGCTCGCGCTGCACGAGCTGGTCGGTCGAGGTCGCTATATTGTCTCTCAGGTAGTCGAAGCCGAACTGCGCGTTCGTGCCGTAGGTTATGTCGGAGTGGTAGGCGATCTTGCGCTCTTCGAAGTTCATGCTCTCCTGGACGAGGCCAACCTCGAGGCCAAGGAAATCGTAGATCTCACCCATCCAGGTCGCGTCGCGACGGGCAAGGTAGTCGTTGACGGTGACGACGTGGACGCCCTTGCCCTCGAGGGCATTTAGATACACGGGCATGGTCGCGGCGAGCGTCTTGCCCTCGCCCGTCTTCATCTCCGCGATCTTCCCTTCGTGCAAGACGATGCCGCCCATGATCTGCACGTCGAAGGGGCGCATTCCAAGTGTACGCTTCGAGACTTCCCGCACCACGGCGAAGGCCTCGGGCAGCAATTCGTCGATGGTCTCCCCCGCTGCGAGCCTCTCGCGAAACTCGTCCGTCTTCTCCCGTAGCTGGGAGTCGGAGAGCTTCTCTATCTCGGGCTCCAACGCCGAGACCGTCTCCACGCGATTCTGGAGGACCTTGACCTTGCGGCCCTCGCCCATCCTCAATATCTTCGTCAACAAGTTCGCCAAGACAAGCTACCTCGTAGTAGTGGTCGCAGGGGACTAACGAGCAGGCTCTATAAGCCCGTAGTCTCCGTCACGACGCCGGTATACCACATTTATATCACCGGTATCGGCGCTCGTGAACACGTAGAAGTCGTGGTCGAGCAGCTCTAGTTGTAGGACGGCCTCCTCGGCGCCCATAGGCTTCATCTGGAACTGCTTGGTCCTCACGATGCGGGCCTCGATCTCCTCTTCTTCCTCGACTAGGAAGGGTTGCGCCACCTCGGGCGCCACGTCCGGCGTATTCTTGAGCTGGCCTTGCCAGCGGTCGATCTGACGCCCCCTGAAGCGCTTGACCTGCCGCTCGAGCTTGTCCGACATCCCATCGATTGACGCGTACATGTCTTCGGAGGCCTCACTGGCCTTGAGCACCGATCCGTTGATGAATAAAGTGGCCTCGGCCACCTCAGGCTCGGAGACGGCGCGGTTGCGCTCGTGGGTGAGCTCTACCTCGGCCCGCGAGGCGCTGCGCTCGTCGTCGAAGAACCTGGCGACCCGCTCCACCTTCTCCCAGGCGTAGCGCTCGAGCGCCTCCGTCACCGGGATGTTGCGGCCCTTGATGAATATGTCCACGTCGCTCCTCCCTTCGGTCGTCGCGAGCATTTCAGCATTTCAGCACGCATCGGGCCTTCGGCCCTCGCTTGTCAGCAGTTCAGCTTTCCCCTAATGGCCTTGCCCTGCGGCACTCCAGGTATCGCTGCCGGCACTAGCTGGGTTCCCTGCTTATGGTGACGCCCTGGGACGACTTGCTGAAGTGCTAACATGTCCTGCACAGGCTCAGGGCGTGGACTTCTTCCGCTCCTGCGCGGACTAGTGTCCCGGCGCACGCGCTCATGGTCGCTCCTGTGGTGAAGACGTCGTCGATCAGGAGTATCCTGCCGTGCAGAGGTACTGTGGCCTTGTAGGCGCCGGCGACGTTGGCCCGTCTCTGGGCCGCCGAGAGTTCGACCTGGTCCCTTGTGCTGCGCACGACTTCTAGTGTATCCGATACGGTTGCCTTAGTCTTCTCGGCGACGCCACGGGCGAGCAGTTCGGCCTGGTTGAAGCCCCTCTTTCTCAGGCGCAAGCGGTGCAGGGGGACGGGCACAATGGCGTCGAAGCGGCCATCGTCGAGGACCTGAAGCATCAGCGGCGTGGCCAACCTCTCGACCACTCGTTTGTAGCCTCGGTACTTCAGGGCGTGGACTATCTTCTTGCCGACACCCTCGTACTTCAGGGGCGCCTTCGCGCTCTCGAAACCGAAGTCGACGTTCTTGCACTCCTCGCACACGAACGTCGCGAAGGCGGTCGGCAGCCCGCAACGCCCGCAGGCGGGGCTGCCAAGGCCGGGGAGAGCGTCGAAGCAAGTGCGGCAGAGTACGTCGCTCGCCCGCCGCTCACAGCCGACGCAGCGTTCGGGATAGAAAAGGTCGGCAAGGGCACTGAGATACGGTTCGTACACCGGAGAACTCCTCCACATGCCGCTTGTCGCACTGTGAGGGTAGTCGGTCGGCGAGGCTAGGAGCTCAAGCTAGAGCGACTTAGGAGATCTTGATCCACCGCGAAGAGCGCATCCGGCTACGAGCGAAACCAACAAGCTGACTAGCTGAAATGCTTGCAATGGGATTGAACCCCAGTGCAAGCTGCTCTAAAACCTCAAACTGCGGGGCGAGACTACGACGCCGGGGTTCACGCGGATACCCTGGTCGAGGACGTTCCCCTCGCCGACCACGCAGCCGGCGCCTAGCACCGAGAGGCCACGCACGATGGAGTTGTTGCCGACCCTGGCACGCGGACCTATGACAGAACCGCGCACGATAGCGCCAGCCTCAACCTCGGCGCCGTCGAGGAGGATGCTCCCCTCGACCACGGCTCCCTCCCCCACCACGCTGCCCTTTCCCAGAGATGAACGCCCGCCTATGGTCGCGAGAGACGAGATCTTGCACCCTTCGGCTATCGATACCGGAGGCAAGAGCCTGACGTTCTTGCCGAGCTCGACCGAGGGGTCGACGTCCAGGTACTCGAAACCCTCACGCGCGCCGACGGCGCCGGAGAGGACGTCGTGGGAGGCTGCCAGGTAGCTGCGCGGCGTCCCTATATCCCGCCAGTAAGAACTTGTGATGTTGGCCCTGAGCCTGCCGCTCTCCTGGAGCTCGGGGAAGATCTCACGCTCGATGGAGACCTCGCGGTCGGGCGGGATCATACCGAGGACCTCGGGCTCGAGCACGTAGACACCAGCGTTGACCAGGTTCGTCGTCACCTCGTCGGCGGCCGGCTTCTCGATAAAGCGGTGCACCAGCATCTCGTGGTCGACCTCGACGAGGCCGTACGCCGTCGGGTCCTCTACGCTCGTCAGGACTATCGTGGCCAGGGCGTCCGAGGCTCTGTGCACCTCTATAGTTCTGGCGAGGTCCATACCAGTTAGCACATCGCCGTTGACGACGACCAGCGTGTCGCCGTCGAGGTATTTCTCGGCGTTCTTGATGCCGCCGGCCGTCCCGAGGGCTTGATTCTCGACGGCGTAATCCACGGCGAAACCGCCCAGGTCCTGCTTGTCGCGGAGGTAGGCCTGGATCGGGTCTGGCAGGTACCCCAAAGAGAGCACCGCGCCATCGAGGCCACCGCTGCGCAGAAAGTCGAGCATGTACCCCATAAAAGGACGGTTGCGGAGCGGCACCAGCGACTTTGGAATGTCGTAGGTGACAGGCCGCAGCCGGGTCCCCTGACCACCAACCAGTACGACAGCTTGCATGAACCTAGCTTACACCAGGCACGGATCTCAGACCAATACGAAGCGGGCGATCTATGTGCCTCACGCCAGGCCCGAGGCTCCGACCAGCGCGGAGAGAGGGATGATGAGCAGGCCGAACAGGGTGGTAAGGACGGCCAGCACGTAGACGGAGAACCTGACGGCGCCGCTTCCTTTAGACGTGACCGTATCCGTTGTCGGCTCCTCGAAGAGCATGTTCCTGATGATGCCGAAGTAGTAGGGGACCGAGAGCACGGTGTTGACGACGAGCGCGCCGACGACGATGTAGACGAGGATAGAGCCCGTCGGGGCCCCGGCGATGATGATCCAGAGCTTCCCGAAGAATCCCGAGAGCGGGGGTATGCCGACGAGCGCGGCCATGAACAGGGCCATGCTCGCCGCCACGCCTGGGTTCGTCCTGACGAGCCCGTTGAAGCTCTTGGCGTCCTCGCCTACGAGGTCTATGACGAGGAAGGCGCCCATATTCATAACGGCGTAGGCAGCCGTGTAGATCAGGACCGCCTGCACGGCGAACGCGACCCCGCCTCCCTGGAGCGCCGCGAAGGCGGCCAGAATGTACCCAGAGTGGGCTACCGAACTGTACGCGAGCATCCGCCTGACGTTGCGCTGTCTGAGGGCGAAGAGGTTGCCGACGAACATCGTTATGATCGCCAGGAAGGCCATAACGGCAGTCCAGGTCGGCGCGGCCCCTGGCATGCCTTCGAGCAGGATTCGCAGGAGGATCGCGAAGGTGGCGGCCTTCGGGCCCACCGACAGGAAGGCGGCCGCGCTCGTAGGGGCACCCTGGTAGGCGTCCGGGGTCCAGAAATGGAAGGGGGCCGCCGAGAGCTTGAAGGCGAAGCCCGAGACCATGAGCACGAGCCCGAGGACGGCGACGGGGGTGAGGGTGCCCGTGAACGTGTCAGCAACGTCCGAGAGCATCGCAGAGCCCGAGACGCCGTAGATCAAAACGATGCCGTAGAGCAGTACGGAGGAGGCGATGACGCCGGTGATCAGGTACTTCATCCCGCCCTCCGCGCTCTCGCGGCGGCTCCTGTCGAAGGCGACCATCGCGTAGGAAGGTATCGTCGCCAGCTCGATCGCGAGGAAGATGCCGAAGAGGTCCCGCATGGAGACGAGGAGCGTCGAACCGAGCACGACGGAGAGGATGAGCGTCAGGTACTCGGGGGCGTCACCGGTCTGGTCCGCCCAGCGGGCCGCTGCGAGCACGGCGAAGAAGGCCGACCCTGCTACTATCAGCTTGAAGTACAGCGCGAAGCCGTCGACCACGAAGCCGTCGCCGAAGAAGCTTCCCGAGAAGCCGCTAGCAAGCAGAACGGCGGCGCTCGCGAACACGGCCAGCGTCCCTATGGCGGCCAGGCTGGCTGAGATCCCTACGTTGCTATCGCTGAACACGCCTACCATGAGGACCAGGATCAGGAACCCCGTAGAGATCAACTCGGGCAAGAGCGCGATGAATGCCTGTCCTGTCATAGCCTCTAACTACCCCCTATCGCGCTCAGTACGGCATCCACGGCCGGGCGCTGGACGTTTATCAGCAGGGCCGGGAAGATGCCGAGTACGACGAGCAACACTGCCAGCGGCACGACGGCGGCCATCTCGGCCGGCCCCGCGTCCCCGACCTCATCGTAGGCGGGACGCTCTATGGGACCGAAGATCACACGCGCCAGCATGTAAAGCAGGTACATCGCCGAGAGTATGATCCCCAGCGCCGCGAGCACTCCCTGCACCGGGAACGTCGCGTACACGCCCATGATGCTCATGAACTCGGAGACGAAGACAGCGAGCCCAGGCAGCCCCATTGCGGCGAGGGCACCGAGGGCCAGCAGCCCCCCCGCCCACGGCATCCTGGCCGCCAGCCCGCCGAGGTCCTCGATGCGGCGGGTCCCCGTGCGGGCCGCGACAACGCCGACGAGGATGAAAAGGAGGGCTGAGTAGAGCCCGTGCGAGACCTGCTGGAAGACGGCCCCGTTGAGGCCGACCGCGTTCCCCGATGCGGCACCTAGCAGGATGAAGCCCAGAGTCCCTATGGAGGAGTAGGCAACGAGCGCCTTGAGGTCGGGCTGCATGAAGGCCACGAACGACCCGTAAATGATGTTGATCACCCCGAAGGCGGCGACATAAGGGAGGAAAGGCTCGACCCCCTGGGGCAGCAGGGGGATGGCCACAGCGATCAGGCCGTAGGTCCCCAGCTTCGGCAATACTCCGGAGAGCAGCACGTTGGTCGAGGTCGGGCTCGAAACGTAGACGTCCAGAAGCCAGCTGTGCAGCGGCACGGCCGGCACTTTTACCAGCAATCCGAAGAGGATCGGGGCCGCCACGGCGATCTGGGCCGTCCGCGAGAGGCCGCCACCGCCGCCGAGGGCGTCCATCGCATAGGTATCCGCGAGGATACCGAAAGCCAGGAACCCGGCCAGCATCACCGTCGAGCCGAGAAACGTGTAGATGAAGAACTTGATCGCGGCCGGACGCCTGTTCTCGTCCCCCCACACACCGACGAGCAAATACATGGGGATCAGCGTGATCTCGAAGAAGATGTAGAACAGGATCAGGTCCTGCGCCGCGAAGACTCCAAGCATCCCTACTTCGGCGACGAAGATCGCTGCGAAGTACTGCTTGAGGTTTCGGCGCACGTCCCAGGAAGCCAGAATCGCTATTACTGTGAGGAACGTCGAGAGGAAGAACATCCCGAACCCGAGACCGTCCAGGCCGACGCGGTAGCCTATGTTAAGAGACCGTATCCAGGTTACGTCCTGGGAGAGCGCGGCCACGCCGAGATCGTCCCCGAAAGCGAAATAGAGGTAGACGGAGAGGAGCACAGGTACGGCCGCAACCCCGAGGGCTGTGTAGCGCAGCAGACGCTCCTCGTCTGGCAGGAGCATCACCAGGATGGCGCCGAGGAGTGGTGTGAAGATAGTAACTGTCGTTATCACAGTCTGGCCCCTACGGCGAAGGCGGCGACCGTTATCAGGGCGATCAGACCGACGACCATCACCGCGTACTGGGCCCCGGCTATGACCCCGATGAGCAGGACGCTCAGCAGGATAAACAGCGCGTAGGCCTGGACCCCGCCGCTCTGGAGCCTCTGCAGCAGTCCGCCGGTCCCGAGCGTCCCGCGGCCGACCCCGCCAACGAGTCCGCCGATGACGTTACGGTCGAACCCTCGGGTAGCCCTTCCGAGCCACATCGCGAACCTCACGACCGTCGCTCCGTAGAGGGTGTCGAAGTACCATCCTTTGTCCAGGAACGTGTGGAGCCACGAGAGCCTGGCGGTGAGGGCTCCCGCCCACTCCGGCCTCGCGACGTAGAGCGCGTAGGCGAGCCCTATCCCGAGGAGGGCGGCGGCGACCGAGATCCCGCCGAGCGCAAAGCTGAAGGCGTGCGCTTCGAGGCCGAGCGTCGCCGCGGCGAACTCGCTCGGCTGCACGAACACGCTGAAGTAGTCCCTTATGGGGAGCCCGAAACCTTCCGGTATCCCGACCCAGCCGCTCACGATGGCGAGGAAGGCGAGGATCAGCATCGGCCCCGTCATGATCCCTGGCGACTCTGCAGCCTCCCTGGCCGGCTCGGTGCGCGGCTCCCCCGTGAAGGCGAGGAAGATGGCGCGGAAGATGTAGAAGGCTGTAAGGAATACGGTCACGAGCGCCATGCCGAAGAGCAAATAGTAGTGCTCCTCGTAGGCTGAGGCGACGATCGCGTCTTTGGACCAGAAGCCTGCGAAAGGGAAGATCCCCGAGAGCGAGAGCCCCGCTATGAGCATGGCCCAGAACGTGATCGGCATCCTACGCCTCAGTCCTCCCATCTCGAAGAGATTATAGGAGTCCATGGCGTAGATGATGCTGCCGGCGCACAGGAATAGGAGGGCCTTGAAGAAGGCGTGGTTGTAGAGGTGGAAGATGCCGGCCGTATAGGAGCCGAGCCCGAGGCCCAACATCATGTATCCGAGCTGCGAGACGGTGGAGTAGGCGATCACACGTTTTATGTCCTTCTTGACCAGCGCCATGGTCGCGGCCATCAGCGCCGTAAAGCCACCTATATAGGCGACGACGAGCATGGCCGTTGGGCTCTGGACGAAGATGTCGTAGGTGCGCGCCACGAGGTAGACGCCAGCCGCGACCATGGTTGCGGCGTGGATCAGGGCGCTCACGGGCGTGGGGCCCTCCATCGCGTCGGGGAGCCACACGTGCAAAGGGAACTGCGCGCTCTTGCCGACGGCGCCGACGAAGACGAGTATGACGGCCGTGGTTAACAGAGAGCCGCCGACAAAGCCGGCCTGCGCGGCCTCCGAGACATCCGTGAAGGCCGTAGAGCCGGTCGTCGCCCAGAAGATAATGATCCCGACGAACAGCGCGGCGTCCCCGATTCGGGTGACGACGAAAGCCTTTACCGCGGCGTCGCGGGCCGAAGGCTTCTCGAACCAATGTCCGACGAGCAGATAGGAGCACAGGCCGACTAGCTCCCAGAAAATATAAAGCTGGATGAAGTTCGGCGCGAGTACGAGACCTAGCATCGAGGCCGTGAATAGGTTGAGCACCGCGTAGAACCAGGCGAAGCGCTTGTCGCCCTCCATAAACGCGCCCGAGTAGAGCTGGATCATGAGGCTTACGAAGCTAACGACGACGAGCATCACCGCGGCCAGCCCGTCGATGTAGACGCCCATCGGGAAGGAACCGCCCTGGTTCAGGTCGATCCAGTTGACCGAGAACTCTATGGGCGCCCCGCCGCCGGGGACGATACCGGCGACGAACAACAGGGCGAAGACCGAGAAGACGAGCGAGATGGTCACCCCGAGTATGGCGACGTACTGGGCGTTCTCCCTGAGGAGACGCCCGGTGAGGACCAGTACGAGGAAGACCAGCGCGGGTAGCGTTGGTATAGCCGTGATGATCAACTGTTGGCCTACGGTCTGCACTAGTTCCCTTCTAGCCCCTCATCGCTGTTACTTCGTCGACGTTCACGGTCCGCCGCGAGCGGAACACGGCGAGCACGATAGCGAGTCCTACCGCGATCTCCGCCGCGGCTATGGCGATCACGAGTACGGCGTAGCTGACGCCGAGACCTCCGGCGTTGGGGAGGTAGTCTGCGAATGCGACGAGCGTGAGGTTGACGCCGTTTATCATGAGCTCGACGCACATAAAGATTACGACGGCGTTGCGACGGATCAGGGCCCCCCACGTCCCTATGGCGAACAGGATCGCGCCCACTACCAGGTATCCTTCGAGGGGCGGCGCCGAGACCAGCGCGTCCAGAAATTGCTGTGCTTGCATGGGGATCTGGGGCACTACTCTCGCACACCCCTGTCGACGCCTCCTCCGATCTTGCGGCGGCTCACGACGATAGCCGCGACGACAGCGACGAGGAGCAGCACCGAGGCGACCTCGTAGAGCAGGGTGAAGATCTCAGCCCCCTGGCTGACGCCGAGCAGGTCTCGCCCGAAAGCGCCGACCTCGCGGGGCCCGTTCCCTGCTTCGGTTCCTCCCCAGTCCTCGGCGGAGAGTACGTAGGCCAGGAAAGCCCCGATGCCTACGGCCACGAGGAGGCCAGCCCAGAACTGGCGATTGATTATGGTGCGGTAGCGCCTTACCTGGGGCTTCTGGGTGAACATGATCCCGAACAGGATCACAACGGTTACCGCCCCGACGTAGATGAGCACCTGGAACGCGGCGAGCGCAGGGGCGTTGAGCATCACGAAGTACCCGGAGATGCCGAGGAACGACCCTGACATGAAGAGCGCCGAGTGGACGACGCTGCGGCTCAACACGACCCCGAGCGCCGAGACCAGCGTCATCCCAGCCAGGAAGACGAAAGCGACCGTCAAGCCGCTTCATCTCCGGTTCTGGGCTTCTCTACGGTCTTGGGGGCTTTCTTCCCGGTGGGCTTTTTCTTCTTCTTCACGGCCGGCTTGGGGTCTACAGTAGGGTCGACGGGAAGCTCACCGAACTGCCTGGCGAGCTCCAGGCGATTGTAGGCCTGCGCCTCGAACTCTTCGGTGTGGTAGATGCAGTTGACCGGGCAGACCTCGACGCACAGCGAGCAGTACATGCAACGCGAGTCGTCGATCACGAACCCTACAGCGAAGGGCTTCGGCTTGCCCGAGCCGTCGGCATCGCGCTTGGTCGATTCGATCGAGATGCAGTGGTCGGGGCAGATCCTCATGCACTGCAGGCACGCGATGCAGCGGTCCATATCGACCGTAAGCATCCCGCGGCTGCGCTCGGGGAGCTCGCGCTTGTATTCTGGGTACTGGCGCGTGATCTTCTGCCCAAAGAGGTGCTGTAAGGTCACCCCCATCCCCTTCAAAATGCCCTGTCCTACCTGCGGCATCGAAACCTCCTAGAAAACAAGCATAGCTCCGGCCGTGACGAACAGCCAGATCAGGGTGACCGGGACCAGGATCTTCCATCCGAGGTCCATGAGCTGGTCCATCCTCAGGCGGGGGACGCTCCAACGGATCCACTGGAAGGTAAACATGATGAGCGCCGTCTTTAACCCGAACCAGACCCAGTTGAAAGGTCCGAGATCGAGGAAAGGCAGCGGCGGCTGCCAGCCGCCCACGAACAGCGTCACGGTGACCGCCGAGATAACCGCCATCGAGGCGAACTCCGCAGCCTGTATGAGGGCCCAGGTCATCCCCGAGTACTCGATCATGTACCCGCCGACGATCTCGCTCTCCCCCTCGGGCAGGTCGAAAGGCACCCGCTTCACCTCGGCGAGCCCCGCGATGTAGAAGGTGATGAACATCGGGAGTTGCGGCAGGAAGTACCAGGTCCAGATCGTATCCCCCTGCGCCTGGACCACGTCCACGAGCGAGAGGCTCCCCGTGAGCATCACGACACCCAGAAGGCTCAGTATGAGCGGCACCTCGTAGGAGATCATCTGCGCCGCCCCGCGCAGGGCGCCGAGCAGCGAGAACGCCGAGCGGCTCCCGTAGCCTGCCATGACGACGCCGAGCGCTCCGATGGAGGTAATCGCGACGAAAAACAGTATCGCGACGTTGAGGTCGGCGACGACCGCCTCGGGCGCGAAAGGCACGACGAGCCACACGAGCGCGGCGGGTATGAACATGGCGATAGGCGCCCCGAGGAAGACCCACAAATCCGACCTGCCGGGCGAGACGTTCTCTTTGGTAAACAGCTTGAAGACGTCCGCTGCCGGCTGCAACAGCCCGCGCGGTCCGACCCTGTTCGGCCCGTAGCGGAGTTGGATGTATCCCGAGACCTTCCTCTCCGCCATCGTCAGGACGGCCGCGAGGTTGAGCACGAGGAACAGAACGGCCCCGAAGGAGATGAGCAGCCGGATCGGCTCTACCTCGAGCAGGTTGAGGACCGTCTGCATTACTTGTCCCACGACCCAGAGACGGGGTCTATGAGACCCATGATAGGCATTATGTCGGGCAGGTAGTGCCCCGGGACTATCTCCTGCAAGAGTTGCATGTTCACGGTGCAGGGGGTCCGGTAGTGTACCCGGTAAGGTGTATCGGAACCGTCAGAGACGACGTGGACCGCGTACTCGCCCCGCGCCGACTCGATGCGCGCTATGCCATCGCCCTCGTTGGGGCGTAGACGGCGCCCCAGATCCCCGAGCACCTCTCCCTCGGGCAAGTTCTCGAGGATCTGCTTTATCATCCGTATGCTCTGCCGGACCTCGCCCATCCTCACCCGGTAGGAGGCCTCCACGTCGCCGGCCTCGTCAGTGATGACGTCGAAATCGAGGTTCTTGTACCAGCCGTAGGGGTAATGCTTGCGCACATCGAACTCGACCCCGGTGCAGCGCAGCGGCACCCCGGTCAGGCCCATCTCCACGGCTTTCTCCTGGCTCATCTTCCCGATGCCCCGCGTCCGGGATATAAAGATCTCGTTCCCTCCGATAAGGTCGACGAAGTCGGGCTGCAGGCGCTTCTCGAGCCCTTCTATATACTCCCACATCGTCTCCGTCATACCCTCAGGAAGATCGGCCTTGACGCCCCCAATGCGGATGTAGTGGAACATCATCCTGGCCCCGGTGACGGCCTCGAAGATGCTCTGTATGCGCTCGCGTTCCCTGAAAGCGTAGAGGATCGGGGTGAACGCCCCGAGCTCCAGCAGGAGGAAACCTACGGAGGGGATGTGGCTCATGATGCGGCCGAACTCGTTCATGAGCGCGCGGATCGCGTCCGCCCGAGGCGGTATCTCCACGTCGAGCAGCTTCTCCACCGCAAGGCAGTACCCGTACTCCATGGCGATGTTATTCATGTAGTCGATGCGGTCGGTGATGGGGATGACCGCGGGGTACATCCGGTTCTCGGAGATCTTCTCCTTGCTGCGATGCAGGTAACCCATAACCGGGTCGCAGCGGACGACCGTCTCGCCGTCGAGCTCGAGGATGAGGCGCAAGAGGCCGTGCATCGCGGGGTGCTGCGGCCCCATGTTCATGTCTATGGTCTCCAGCCCGAACTCGTCCCTGATGTCGGGGCTTGCGAGGCGGCCGCTCGCCGGCTCGGTGAGCGCTCCCTCGTGTTCGGCGCGGCGTTGTTCTCCAAGCATACTCTTACCTCAGCCCCTCGAAGGTCCGCTTCGTGCTGATCTCGAAGCTCTTTAGCAACGGGTGGTGGTCGAAGTGGTCCTGCCACATGTACAGGCGCCTGAGGTCGGGGTGGCCTCTGAAGGCGATCCCGAACATATCGTAGGCTTCGCGCTCGTGCCAGTTGGCCGTCGGATAGATGTCTGTTACGGTCTGGATGACCGGCTCCTCACCCTCGACGACCGTCTTGACTCTCACCTGTCCGCCGCGCAGATCCAGCATCTCGTAGGTCAGCTCGAAGGAGCCTTGCCGGTCGACAACGGTGATGAACGAGAGGTGCAGGATGCCAAGGGTCTCGCGTGCGGTCGCCAGCACCGCGGGCACGTCCTCCGGTCGGACCCAGACTAGTACGATGTTCCCGTCGACCGAGGAGTCTTCGATCCCGTGGCGGTTGTTGAGACCGTCCAGATAGCGCGCGAGACGGGTCTGAAGATCCCCCTCCGGCAGCGTTACGGCCATCTAGGCGGTCCCTTTCGGGTCGGCCGGTTCCTCGGAGGAGCCGTTCGTCTGGCCTTTGGCCTCGGTGGTGGTAGTCGCAGACTGGCCGTCCGTCGCGGCCTTCTTCGCCTCCTCCTTAAGCTTCTTCTTGACCTCCGCGGGAATCCAACCGACGTCGGTCTGGGAGGCGGGGGGCATGCCCGCGCGCTCGAAGACGTAGGTTCTCTTAAGGGGCCTTATCCCTTCGAGGCGGGGGGCCTTGCCCTCGCTGATCCCGGTGTACTCCCGCTCGGGAAGGTACTCCATCACGTTGCCTTCGTCGTCGACAAGTGCCGGCCGCGGCCTCTCGTAGCCGACCTGCTGGTCGCGCTCTATCTTCTTCTGCAGCGTCATGATCCCGAAGATCAGCGCCTCGGGACGCGGCGGGCACCCCGGCACGTAAACGTCGACGGGTATCACCCTATCGGCGCCCATGAGCACCGAGTAGCCGTCGAGGAACGGGCCGCCCGAGATCGCGCAGGCCCCCATCGCTATGACCCACTTGGGCTCTGGCATCTGCTCGTAGAGGCGGGTCATCCGCTCGGCCATCTTGGTCGAAACGGTGCCCGAGACGATCATGACGTCGGCCTGCCTCGGGGAGGCCGCGAAGAATCCGGCACCGAAGCGGTCGAGGTCGTTGTGGGCCATGCCCGTCGACATCATCTCTATGGCGCAGCAGGCCAGGCCGAACTGCAGTGGCCACAGCGAGTTCTTGCGGGCCCAGTTAAATAGCTTGTCCGTACTCGTAGTAATGAGGTTCGGCTCGTTGAACTGTTGCATCACACCCATTTGAGGGCCCCCTTCTTCCAGGCGTAGACCAGGCCCACAGCCAGGATCAAAACGAAGATAACCATCTCCACGAAACCGTAGACGCCCAGGCTATCGTAGATAACCGCCCACGGGTACAAGAACGCCGCCTCCACGTCGAAGATCAGGAAGAGCAAGGCGAAGACGTAGTAGCGGACGGGGAAAGGCCGCCACGGGTCTGTTACCGTCGTCTCACCCGTCTCGTAGTTCTGCGCCTTGGTGTTCGACCTCCGGCCGGGCGAGATCAGGCGCGCAAGCACCAGCGTGGTTGCGATGAAACCCGTAACGAGCAACATGAAGATACCCACGTACAGATACACCATCCCGTAGGAAGCTCCCTGTTGCAAAATACCCAGCGCCAAACCTAGCCTTTCTACCCGATAATCCAGTCGCAATATACCCTCGCAAGCAGCAACTTTCAAGGAGCTACTAACGGTAGCAAACGGTGAACAACGTCATGCCTGCCGTGCACGCATGACGGCACGCTCCGGCTTCGCCTTCGCTCGTCAGCATTTCAGCAAGTCAGCTTTCGCATGTGCAGGTCCTGGCTGAAATGCTGACGAGCGAGGCCGCAGGCCGAAGCGTGCTGACAAGCTGACAAGGCGCGAAGCGCCGTGCTGACATGTTAGACTGGTTTCCAGAGAATCCAGCACCAACAAAGGGGAGCGTGTGGCCTACGTTATAACCGAAACGTGTATCGGTACGAAGAACACGGCCTGCGTGGGTGCTTGCCCGGTAGACTGCATCTACGACGCCGGTGACCACTTCATAATCAACCCGGCGGAGTGCATCGACTGCTCTATGTGCATGCCCGAGTGCCCGGTGGAGGCCATCTACCCCGGCGACGAGGTCCCCGACTATCTGGAAGAATACGCCACCAAGGCTGCCGAGTTCGACTACTCGAACGTCGCGCCGGGCGTCGAAATCAATTAGTCTGACGACTCTTCCGGACAGGGGATCATGGCCGAGATAAAGCAGCGCAGTCTCGAGGAAGTAAAGGGTTTGGGCCCTGAAGAGGCCGTGGAGATCATGCGCCAGGCCGGCATCGTCGGCGCTGGGGGCGGCGGTTTCCCGACCTACTTCAAGTACATGAAGCCCCAGCCGCACCTGATCGTCAACGCCACCGAGAGCGAGCCCGGCTACTGGGGGGACAAGCTTCTACACAAGGAGTACCTCGAGGAGTTCCTGCAGGTTTTCGACGCCATGAAGACGATCTTCGGCTTCGAGCAGATCTCCCTCGCCGTCCACGAGAAGGACCGGGAGTGGTTCGCCGAGTACCAGGATCATGCCTCCGACGGCGTCTACGACGTTCGCTACGTGCCGAACACGTACGCCCTGGGCGAGGAGAAAACCCTCGTCAAGCACTCCACCGAGAGCAGGGTGCCCCGGTTCGTGAACAACCCCGACGGGACCAGGCGCCCTGGGATGCCGCCCGACGTCGGCAAGGTCGTCAACAATACAGAGTCCTTGCTCAACGTCTACAACGCGCTCTTCCTCGGCAAACCTCTCACCACCAAGTTCTTCACCGTGTACGGCGAGGAGGTGGACACGAAGGTATACGAAGTGCCGATTGGCGCCTCGGTGGCCGAGGTCTTGGGGATCGCCGGCCTGGACGTCGAGAACTCCGGCCACCTCACGGTCCTGGACGGCGGGCCATACCTGCACGACATGGCTATCGCGGAACTGGGTAAGGGCGACGCCTACGTGCGGCGGATGACGAACTCCCTCTTTGTGATCCCTGAGGACAGGCGGGGCAAGGAGTACGCCGAGATAGAGACAGAGTGTCCTGAAGAAGGTATCGTCTCTCTCGTCGGCAAGGTCTCGGGCGTGAACCTTCCCTTGGGCGGCGGATTGTTGAAACCGGCCACGCCACTCGTCTCCGAGGGCGACGAGGTGGAATACGAACAGAAGCTAGGAGAGCCCGTCGACGAGGGCTTTTCCGTCGGCGTCTGGGCGAGCATGGGGGGCGAGATCTCCTCTATTGAGAACGACATCATCGCAATTTCAGGCGGCGCGATACCCCAGGAGGAAGCTGGGGCCGAGGCAGAGGCGACCATGGCCGGAGGCTCGCAGCCTCGAGGGGAAGCCGAGCCTTTCCAGGAAGCAGGATCTAGCAGCTAGTTGAGCACGCCGCTTCGCGCCTTGTCAGCACGCTACGCCCTTCGGGCTCCGCTTGTCAGCATTTCAGCACGCTTCGGCCTGCAGCCTCGCTTCTCAGCATTTTAGCTTGTTGTTTTCGCTCGTAGTTTAATGCGCGGTTGTTTTGCTACAGCCGGTGAAGAACTCGAAGAGCGTCGCGGCGACCTCTCGCGGGCTGTCTTCCATTGCGAAATGGCCTGTCTCGGGCAACATTATGAGGTCGGAGCCAGGGATGGTCTCATGCAGACGTTCGGCGATGGAGGGGGCGAGCCATGCGTCTTGCTCGCCCCAGACGATTCTGACCTTCTGTCATCCGAGTACCTTGCCGTTGCGGCCGACGATCTGGACGAACTGGACGATCATCTGCCTGTAGGTTTCCAGAGAGGAAGTCACGACGTACTCGTTCGGACCGTGGTGCCCCCCGCCGACGGGGCCGAACTCGACACCAGGCACGCCTGCGCGCTGGAAGTAGACGACGTCGCTCGCGCCGTGGCGGCCTACGCCGACTGGGTTGCCGCGGAAGTGTCGTGCCGAGACCTCGCGGAGCACCTTTACGTAGGGATTCTTGCGCGTCACGTAGGTAGGTTCGCGGTAAAACAGGACCTCGACATCGGCAGGGAGGTCCACCGAGCGTATCTGACGCACGATCTCCTCAGGGTCCTGGTTGGGGAGGAAGCGGACGTCGAGGTCGTAGGTGCAGCGATCGGGGACGCGATTGAGTACGTCGCCTCCGATGATACGCGCCAGGTTCACGCTCGGGTAAGGGAAAAGCTCGCTCCTCTGTTGTGTGAAAGGCAGGCTGACGACCCTGCGGTAGTGCTCGTAGGCGAGGAGCGCGGCGTTCTTGCCCAACCAGGGCTGGGAGCCATGGGCGCTCTTGCCACGCATCGTCACACGGAGGTCGAGCACACCCTTCGCCTGCGTACCGATGTGGAAATCCGTCGGCTCGCCCGTGATCATGAAGTCTCCCACGTGGCCGTTGCCGATCAAGACTTCTGCACCCGTTTTCGCGCCGTGCTCACCCTCTTCATCGGGGACGACGAGGAGCTCGACCGTGGCCTGGCACCCCAGCTTCTGCAGGTCCTCGATGGCGTACATCATGGCGGCGAGGGCGCCCTTCATATCGTAGACGCCGCGACCGTAGAGTTCGTCCTCATCCTCACGCGGCTCGAACTGCGACTCCTCGCCAGGCACCACGTCGACGTGGCCGTGCAGGAGTATCCTTGGATCACCGTCCCCCACCCGTACCACTAGCGAGGTGAGATCTTCGCGGGGCCCCGCGCCCGTATAGCGCGCAGTCTCGAGCCCGCGGGCCCCGAACCAGCCGTTGATAAAGTCGATCGCAGACTGCGCCGCGCCCGGCGTGTAAGATCTGTAGCGCACGAGTTGCTGCGTGAGCGCGAATACCTCCGTATTCTCGGATATTACCGTCAGAAGACTCTCCGCTTTTCGGACGCCAACGAGAGCAGTCTATAGTTCAGCACGCCGCCTTGCAGGCGGCTTCTCAGCACGCTCAGGCTTCGCCTTCGCTTGTCAGCACTTCAGCATGTGCAACACCTGGCTGAAATGCTGAAAGCGAGGACCGCAGGTCCGAAGCGCCGTGCTGACAAGCGGAGTCCGTAGGGCGTAGCGTGCTGCCTAGCTGACAGGGGCCCCTGCTGTGAAGGCTACGGTCGCGCCGAGGGCGGTGAGCTTCTCCTCGAAATCCTCGTAGCCGCGCAGGATGTGTGTGGCGCCGTCTACGACGGTCGTGCCTTCGGAGACCAGGCCCGCCATCACCAGGGCGGCGCCTCCGCGCAGGTCTGGCGCCTGCACGATGGTCCCCGAGAGCCGGCGCGGGCCGCGGACGAGGGCCCTGTGGCCGCCGAAGAGGTCTATACCAGCGTCGAGGCGGTTGAGCTCTTCGGCCACCTGTAGCCTGTTCTCGTAGACGTTCTCCGTGATGATGCCTGCACCCGAAGCCTGGGTGAGCAAGACCATCATCTGGGCCTGGAGGTCGGTCGCGAAACCTGGGAAAGGCAGAGTTGCTACGTCTACCCCTGAGAGCGAGGCGGGGTCGTCGACCTTCACCCTGATGCCTGGAGAACCAGGGGTGGCGCTCACGTCTACGCCCATCTCCCGCAGTTTCTCGAGCTCCATCTTCAGGTGTTCGGGGAGGGCGTTCGTGACCGTTACGTCCCCACCGGTCGCCGCCGTGGCCATAAGGAAAGTACCCGCCTCTATGCGGTCGGGCATTACGGTCCACTCTGTGGGTTGCAGTTCCTTGACGCCTTCGATCACTATGCGGCCCGTACCGGCTCCCATGACGCGCGCGCCCATCGAATCGAGGAAACCGGCGAGGGCGGAGATCTCCGGCTCCCTGGCGGCGTTCTCTATTATGGTGACACCTTCAGCGAGCACGGCCGCCATCATGACGTTCTCTGTGGCGCCGACGCTCGGGTACTCGAAGTTGACCTCGGCGGCACGCAAGCCGTCGGGCGCGCTCGCCTTTATGAAGCCGTGGTCTAGCTCGACGTTCGCGCCGAGAGCCCGTAGGCCGTCGACGTGGAAGTTGAACTTCCGCAAGCCCAGGTTGCACCCGCCGGGCGCTGAGACTTCGGCCTCCCCAAAGCGGGCCGCGAGCGGACCAAGGACGACGAGGCTCGCCCGCATCTGGCGCACCAACTCGTAGGGGGCCGTGTACGAGTCTACGGTGGAAGCATCGATCTCCAGGGTGCTTCCCGAGAAGCTCGTCCTGACCCCGAGCTCGTCAAGGAGGGCGAGCATCGTGTGCATGTCTTTGATGCGGGGGACGTGGTGGAGGACGGACTTCCCCGGAGCGAGTAGCGCCGCCGCGACGAACTTCAGGGCGGCATTCTTGGCCCCCGAGACCTCGATCTCCCCCTGCAGGCGTTTCCCGCCTTCGACGTAGAATCTCTCAGACACGGATCCTCCCGGTATGCCTTGCTTCCCGGTCCGCTCACATCCGGACTCGTTGTATCAGTATGCCCACGAAAGGTTACGAAACGACAACAGCCGGATAACGTCTGCGTTACGACCGGCGTGTATTCTGGCGCTAGCTCTCTCTGTACTTGCGCGCTACGGCCACGAGGTTCTCACCCATACGCTGGCGGCGCTCTATCTCAGCGACCACTCTATCACGATCCTCGGCCTCTTCCGAAACCTCCGAGAGCTCCCTTTCGGCCTCCTCGACGCGGTTCTCCGCCGCTTCGACGTCGATGTCCTCGGCGGAGACCGCCTCCTCGACGAGGACCTGCACGAGGTTTTCGGAGACCTTGAAGAACCCGTCGGAGGTTGCGTAGACGTGCTGTTCGTCGTTTTCCCTGATACGGACCTCCCCCACCTCCACGGATGAGACCAGGGGAGAGTGGTCAACCAGCACCCCCAAGTTCCCATCGGCTATGCGGGCGATAATGAGGTTGGCCTCGCCGTCGTAGATTACCTCCTCGGGCGTGATGACCCGGCAAAAGAGCTGCCGACCCCCGCCCCGCTGGTCGCTACTCTCAGCCATTAGCCCTCGTTGTCTTCGCCGTTTTCGCTAGACTCCTCGTCCTCTGACTCTTCTTCGCCGCCGGATTTTCTAGCCTTCTCCACGGCCTCGTCTATGCCGCCGACGAGGTAGAAGGCCTGCTCGGGCAGTTCGTCGTGCTTGCCTTCGACGACCTCCTTGAAGGAGCGGATCGTCTCGTCGAGCTCGACGAACTTGCCTTCGAGGCCGGTGAACTGCTCGGCCACGAAGAAAGGCTGGGAGAGGAAGCGCTGAAGGCGCCTGGCCCGGCCGACGATGACCTTGTCCTCCTCCGAGAGCTCGTCTATACCGAGGATCGCGATGATGTCCTGCAGCTCCTTGTAGCGCTGCAGGATGTTCTTGACCTCCTGGGCCACCTCGTAGTGCTCGTCGCCGACCACCGACGGGTCGAGGATGGTCGAGGACGAGGACAGGGGATCGACAGCGGGATAGATGCCCTGGGCCGAGAGGGACCGCGAGAGCTCTACCGTCGAGTCGAGGTGGGCGAACACCGTGAAAGGAGCAGGGTCGGTAAAGTCGTCGGCTGGCACGTAGACGGCCTGGAAGCTCGTGATCGACCCTTTCTTCGTCGAGGTTATGCGCTCCTGGAGCGCGCCCATCTCGGTGCCGAGGGTGGGCTGGTAGCCGACCTCCGAAGGCATACGGCCCATGAGCGCGGAGACTTCATTCCCCGACTGGACGAAGCGGAAGATATTGTCGACGAAGAAGAGCACGTCCTGCCCGAGCTCTTCGCGGAAGTACTCGGCGATGGTTACGCCCGTGAGCGCGACGCGGAAGCGGGCGCCAGGGGGCTCGTTCATCTGGCCGAAGACGAGCCCGACGTTTGGGAGAATACCGGCCTCTTCGAACTCGCCGTAGAGGTCGTTCCCCTCGCGCGTGCGCTCGCCGACGCCGGCGAAGACCGACGTGCCCTCGTACTGCAGGGCTATGTTGTTGATCAGCTCCTGGATGACTACCGTCTTGCCTACGCCGGCGCCGCCGAAGAGGCCGGCTTTGCCGCCCCTGCGCACGGGGCACAACAAGTCTATGACCTTGATGCCTGTGACGAACTGCTCGGACTGCGTCGTGAGGTCCTCGAACTTCGGGGAAGGACGGTGTATGGGCCAGTAGTCCTCCGCGTCCTCCACGGGCCCCTGCTCGTCGACGGGATCACCGAGCACGTCGAGCACGCGGCCGAGCACTTGCTTGCCAACGGGCACAGCTATGGGTTGTCCCGTATCCTGCGCGTCGACGCCACGCTTCAAGCCGTCGGTCGAGGCCATAGCCACCGTGCGGACCATGTCGTCCCCGAGGAGCTGCTGCACCTCGAGGGTCAACTCTGTGGTCTCCCCGTCCGTGCCGACAGACACCGTGACAGCGTTGAAGATCTCCGGTAAGTCCTCGGGCGGGAACCTGACGTCCACGACGGGTCCCTTTACCTCGACTACGGTGCCGACACCCTCACCCCGTTCCTTGTGGCCGTCCCTGCCGCTCTCCTGCTCGGTGGTCGGGTGGCCGTTATCTACCTCGCCCCTCTCGCCGCCGAAGGTCGTGCGGTTGAAGGACTGCCCGCTGTCGCTCTCGGTCATAAAAACTCCTGTTCTCTAGCCCGCGGAGAGTGCCTCCGCGCCGCCGACGATCTCGAGTATCTCCTGTGTGATCTGGGCCTGGCGGGCCTTGTTCATTTGAAGGGTAAGGTCGCGCACCAGGTCGTTTGCGTTGTCCGTGGCGTTCTTCATCGCCGTCATGCGGGCGCCGTGCTCGCCCGCCGCACCTTCGAGGAGGGCCTGCCACACCATCGTCTCCACGTAGCGGGGAACCAGCCTCTTCAATACTGTCTCAGCGTCGGGGACGTACTCCATGTACGAGGTGCCGCTCTCTTCTTCCTCGCCCTCCTCCTTGGCTACAGGCAAGAGTCGTTTCACCACGGGCCTCTGATTCAGGGCGCTCTCGAAGCGGTTGTAGACCAGGTAGACCTCGTCCGCCTCCTCCTCGTCGAAGAGGTGGGTGAGCGTGCGTCCGATCTCACGCGCCTTCTCGTAAGTCGGGTTGTCCGTGAAACCGGTAAAGACCTCGGCGAGCTCGACACGCCTGAACCGGAAGAACGCAACGGCCTTGCGGCCGCTCGCAACCTGAAGCGCGTCAGAGTCTTTCTCGTCTCTGAGGCGCACGGTCCTTCGGAGTACCTGCGCGTTGAAACCACCGGCCAGGCCCCTGTCTGCGGTGAGGGTGCAGACGGCGATGCGCCTTATCTCCCGCCCAGTGAGGAGAGGGAGATCCCCCGAAGCGCTGCCTGCCACGTCGCGCATCATCTGCTCGACGTTCTCCGCGTAGGGGCGCGCACGCTTGACCCTGGCTTCCGCCTTGCGGAACTTCACCGAGGAGACCGTCTGCAGGGCCGAGAAGACCCTGGCCTGGTTCTTTACGGTATTGATCTGCCTCTGAAAGTCCCTGGCGGAAGCCAAGTCTTAGCTCCCCTCTTCCTCTCGGGTCTGGTCTTCGTCCTCCCCGTTCTCAGGCTCCGGTGCGTTATCTTCCTCGTCCCCTACGGAGACATCGACGAGGCTGGTATGCTCGGGCTCGTAGTTGGAGTCGAACTGCTCTACGGCCTCGCGTAGCTTCTCCTCGTTCTCATCCGAGAGCTGTTGCTCGGAGCGGACGGAATCGAGCAGGTCGCTATGACTGTTGCGCATAAAGTCGCGGAACTGGCGCTCCCAGTCCGTGACCGCGTCGGTTTCGACCTCGTCCAGGTAGCCGTTCGAGGCGGCGTAGAGGACGACTACCTGCTCCTCTACCGGCATCGGGTCGCGCTCGTCCTGCTTCAGGATCGCCGTGAGACGTTCCCCGCGGTTCAGGGTCTGCTGGGTGGCCCGATCCAGGTCACTCCCGAACTGGGCGAAGCTGGCGAGCTCGCGGTACTGGTTCAGGTCGAGCCTGAGCGTGCCTGCGACGCTCTTCATTGCTTTTATCTGGGCCGAAGACCCCACGCGGCTTACCGAGTTACCCGTATCTATGGCGGGGCGCTGGCCCGAGTTGAAGAGGTCGGAGTCGAGGAAGATCTGGCCGTCCGTGATGGAGATGACGTTCGTCGGGATGTAAGCAGAGATGTCCCCAGCCTTGGTCTCGATGACCGGCAACGCCGTGAGAGATCCTCCTCCCGAGTCCTCCGAGAGCTTCGCCGCGCGCTCGAGTAAGCGAGAGTGCAGGTAGAAGACGTCACCGGGATACGCCTCGCGGCCCGGCGGGCGCCTGAGGAGGAGCATCATCTGCCTGTAGGCGACGGCGTGCTTGGAGAGGTCGTCGTAGATCAGGAGCGAATCCTCGCCACGGTTCATGAAGAACTCGCCGATGGCGCACCCCGCGTACGGGGCCAGATACTGCAGCGTCGCAGACTGGGCCGCCGAGGCGTTGACGACGGTGGTGTACTCGAGCGCGCCGGCCTCCTCCAGGGAGGCGACGACGCCTGCCACGGTGGAGTCTTTCTGGCCGATGGCGACGTAGACGCACTTCACGTCCTGGTCGGCCTGGTTGATGATGGTGTCGAGCAGGATCGAGGTCTTACCCGTCTTCCTATCGCCGATGACGAGCTCCCGCTGCCCACGACCGATCGGGATCATGGAGTCTATGGCCTTGATCCCCGTCTGGAGCGGCTGCTTGACCGGCTGGCGCCTGATGATGCCGGGCGCCACTATCTCCACAGGGAGGGTCTCCTCGGCCTCGATCTCACCCTTGCCGTCCATCGGACGCCCGAGGGCGTCTATGACCCGGCCCAGGACACCTTCGCCGACGGGCACGCTCGCCAGCCGCTCCGTACGCCTTACCGTATTGCCCTCCTGGACGTGGGTGTCGTCGCCGGCGACGATAACCCCTACGTTGTCCTCCTCCAGGTTGAGCGCGAGGCCTGTGATCTTCTCTCCCCTGGAGTCCTCGAACTCCACCATCTCCTGGTACATCACGTTGGTCAGGCCGTGAACGCGCGCGATGCCGTCCCCCACCTCCAGGACCTGCCCAACCTCCTCGGTGCGGACACGGTTCTCGTAATCCGTAATAGCGCCTTTTAGTATGGAGGAGATCTCCTCCGGCCTGAGCCTACCCACTAAACAACACTCCTCTCGAGCATCCCCTCCCGGAGGCTCTCCAACCGCCCCCGGATACTGCCGTCCATCATGCGTCCCCCGAAGCGGAAGACCGCGCCCCCGATAAGCTCAGGGTCCACGTTGGTTTCAAGAATTACCTCCCGATCTTCGAGCACACTTTCGAGCCGCTCTTTGAGACCATCGAGCTGTTCTTGCGAGAGCTCGACGGCGATCGTCACAGCGACCTCGATCCTACCGAGGTGCTCTTTGACGAGCTGCTCGTAACGGCCGAGCACTTCCTCCAGGATCTCCTCGCGCCCGTTGTCCACGAGCACCTTAAGGAAGTTGGTAGTCGAGTTCCTCATACCTTCGGTCAGGCCGTCGATGGCCCTGCGCTTCTGGCGCTCGGGGACCTGCCCGCCGTAGTAAAACAGCCTGAGCTCCTCGCTCTCGTGCAGGGCGGCGACGAACTCTTCGAGATCCGAGAGGACCTCCTCGAGTTCGTCTCGCTCACGCGCCGCCTCGAAGAGGGCCTCGGCGTATGTGGAAACGGCGCTCAAGCGCTCCCGTCACCCGCGCTGGAGGCCGCACCAGCGACCTCGGCTTCGAGATCGTCGAGGGCCTGGGAGATGAGGATCTCGTGCTCGTCGCGGTCTATGGAGCGCCCGATGACCTGCTCGGAGGCCTGGACCACCATATCTGCGACCTCGCGACGGACCTCGCGCACGGCTGATTCTCGCTCGCGGTCTATCTCCTCGCGGGCGCGCTGGATTATGCGGTCGCCCTCTTCTCTCGCATCTTTTTTCGTACGCTCGCGCTGGGCCTCGGCCTGTTTGCGAGCCTCCTCCAGAATGCGACGCCCCTCGCCGCGGGCCTCCTCGATCTGGCGCCTGTACTCGGCGAGGAGCTCGCGGGCCTCGGCGCGCGTCTTCTCGGCCTCGTCTATGGAGCGTTCGATCTCGGCCTGCCGCTCCTGGATCTGTTTGCGGATTGGCGGGTAGACGTACCTGACGAGCAAGAGCAGCAGGATCAGGAAGGTTATGACCTCCCAGAAGATCAAGCTGGTATTACCCAGGTCGAAGATCCCCGTCGGGTCCAACTGTGCCAGAAGCACTACCATAATCACCCTTTCCTGTGTCCCTACCTACGTCTTTAGAGCACGAAGGCGATGAGGAGGGCGAACACTATACCGTAGAGCGCGAACGCCTCGACCAGCCCGATGCCGAGGAACATGAGCGTCCTTGT
The DNA here is from genome assembly GCA_902806095.1 of uncultured Rubrobacteraceae bacterium. Taxonomy (GTDB): domain Bacteria; phylum Actinomycetota; class Rubrobacteria; order Rubrobacterales; family Rubrobacteraceae; genus Rubrobacter_D. Next base: position 272 of record CADCVF010000022.1, on the reverse strand, counting down.
CTGGTCGAAGGCCTCGGGCTGGCGGTGGATCGAAGCGATGGTCTGGCCTATGAGGTACCCCATTCCTGCTCCCGGCCCGATGACCGCGGTGCCTGCCGCGATACCGACCCCGATCATGGTTACGTCCCCGCTGGCCTGAAGCAACGCTAGCATGGGCATTATCAGCGCCAATACGTCCATTCCTACTCCTTTCGCCTCTCGGCTGACTCTCTCGACTTACTTATAGCTCTTAGTGGTCGCGGAACATTGCCAACTCGATATAAACCTGCGTG
>CADCVF010000021.1:13058-13384 GCA_902806095.1 uncultured Rubrobacteraceae bacterium | reverse complement strand
CTCAGCGCGTTGCAAGTATCCCGTATGCTTCCTGACTCTCGGGCCAGCGCCAGGCCTTCTTCGAGCAACGGCTCTGCCCTCTCCCACTCACCTAGCTCAAAAAGCGTGGTTCCCAGGAGACGGAGGCAGGTCGCCGCACCCCGCCTGTCTCCGACTTGCCTGTAGAGGGCCAAAGCATCTTCGAGGCGCTCTATCGCCAGCTCAAGATCGCCCAGCATGGTCGTGAAGAATCCCGCCCCGACCAAAGCGTTCGCCCGCACCGGCTGTGGGGCCGAGTCTCCACTTTTCAAACCCTCTTCGCACCAGCGTCTGCCCTCACTAAAGTG
>CADCVF010000021.1:0-12993 GCA_902806095.1 uncultured Rubrobacteraceae bacterium | reverse complement strand
CAAGCCGAAGACCGAGCTCGGCTTGCCCACCTTCGAGCGCCCACGAAAGGACGGCCCGCAGGTTGTCATGCTCGGACTCAAGTCGGTCCATCCACCGGGTCTGATCCGCTCCCTCAAGCTCGGGCTCAGCCTCTTGCGCAAGCGCCAGGTAGTATCGTGCGTGGCGCTCCCGGAGATGCTCCGCCGTCCCGCTCTCCTGCAGGCGTTCTTGGCCGTACTGGCGAATAGGCTCTAGCATCCTGAAGCGCGGCACCCTTTGCTCCCCCGCCTCGACCACCACCAACGACTTGTCAACCAGCTCAGAGAGCAGCTCCAACACGTCATCTTGCTCGACGCTCCCGCCCGAGCACACCTCCTCTGCCGCCTCAAGTGTCCATCCCCCGACAAACACCGAAAGCCGCCGGAACAGAGCCCGCTCGGCCTCACTAAGGAGCTCGTGACTCCACTCCAGCGTAGCCCGCAAGGTCCGGTGGCGGGGGTCGGCCGTCCGGCCGCCAGTAAGCAGCTTAAGGGGATCTTCGAGCCTCAAGGCGAGCTGCTCTACCGAGAGCACCCCCATCCGCCCGGCGGCCAGCTCGATGGCTAGCGGGATGCCCTCCAACCGTCGGCATACCTGTGCAACGGCCTGCCCGTTCGGGGAGGTCAACACAAAGGAGGGATCGCGCCGGCTGGCCCTTTCCACGAACAGCCTAACCGACTCGTAACCCTCTAGCTCCTGGGGCGTGTACGCTTCTTGGCGGGAACCGGGCACCGTAAGGGAGGGCACCACCCAGGCAACCTCGCCCGCGGTGTTGAAGGTCTCCCGGCTGGTCGCAAGCACCCGCAAGCCGGGGCAGGAATCGAGAAGTGCGTCCACCAGAGTGGCCACGGCCTCAACGAGGTGCTCGCAGTTGTCCACCACAAGGAGCATCTTCCTCGAGCGCAAGGCGTCCTCCAGCGTCTCGAGGAGTGGGCGGCCTGGCTGCTCGCGCACCCCCAAAACCTGGGCCACCGCCTGAGGCACCAGATCTGCCTCAGAGAGCGGGGCGAGATCCACCAGGTACGTCCCCTCCGGGTAGGCCCCCACGAGGTCCCTGGCCACCTCGAGCGCCAGGCGCGTCTTTCCACAGCCGCCCGCTCCCGTGAGGGTAAGGAGTCTCGTCATGGCCAACAGACGCTTTACCTCCAGCGTCTCGATCTCGCGCCCTATGAAGCTGGTACGCGCAATGGGCAGGTTGTGCATCCTGGCGGCTCCCGCGCGAGAGGTAGGAGCATCTTCTTCGGACGGTAAGCCGGCGGCGGGCACTGAATCGGCCGGTGGGAAGGTGCCAGCCCAGATCTCCTGCTGCAGACGCGTGGTGGCCGCCTCGGGCTCTCTCCCGAACTCCTCGAGGAGAGCTTCCCTAAGCCGCTCGTAGTGCCTTAGAGCTTCCCTTCGACGCCCCGAGAGGGCGTACAGGCACATCAGTCCTACGCGGGCCCCTTCATGTGTAGGCTCTTCGGCCGCCACCCTCCCCAAAGCTTCGATACCTAACTCAAACTCCATACGTTGCTCGTAGAGTGTGGCCAACTCCAGGAGCTGCGAGAGGTACTGCTCTCGCAGCTCGGCCCGCCGCTCCTGTACCCAGGGCTCGTAGCGGTCTTCTGGTAGAAGCTCGCCGGCGTACAGATCTATAGCCGCCCGAAAGGCCGCAGGCTCCAGGCGAGCGTGGCGGGCAGTGGCCCCTGCTTCCTCGAAGGCTTCGACGTCAACCCACAGCGGAGAATCTGGGCACAGGGTGATCTGCTCGCTCCGAAGGCGCAGGTATCGGGAAGCGGTGCTGCTGCTGGCTAGTGCGCCGGGTTCGAGGGTGCGGCGGGCGACGTGCAGAGCGTAGTGGAGGTTGTTGAGGGCAGCCTCCTTGTGGAGATTGGGCCACAGCAGTTCCATCGCCTGCTCGCGGTGGAGACGGTGCCCCGGTGCCAGGGCGAGCACCTTGAGCAGGCTCCCAGCCTTCCTCAGGTGCCACTCCTCTTCCCCGATGCTCCGAGACCCCACCGAAACCCTGAAGCCACCAAGCAGCCAGATGCGAAGCGCGGGCTGGGCTTGCCGGTCGTGTTCGGCTTGTGCTTGCATAGCTTGGAGACCTACGGCTCTAGCTCTCTAAGACCTCGAAGAGAGCGACTTCGTACCTCTCCCACAACGCCTGCTAACCCTTGACCCCTGATCTCCTCCGCCCACTTGCTGCGCACCCGGTTAGTCTCTTCCTCTATGGCGCGCATGTCTTGTGGCGGTCACTGATGGCCATCGCCCCTTTGAACTCTGGAGGTCTGCCAGGCTGAATAGGACCTCCTTCCTACACAACCTCGCAGACATGGCATGCCTCCTATCCCTACGCTCCCCATCGAAGCGGTTACGCCCATTATAGCGAAGGCTGCGTGAACGGCGCTACTTCAGATGGAATTCCATACTTCGAAAGCGATCTAGTCGCTGGTTCCGTTGCAACCCAGTTTCGCGCTCAGGTCGTGGTCTTCGTCGTAGCCGGCGCGGACATTTGACGATATAGATTATTCTTCTCGAACGAGGAGATCTTGCCGAAAAGGAGAGTAAACGGTGGAGAAGGTAGGGTTTGTGGGGTTGGGAATCATGGGCGCGGCTATGGCGAGTAACTTATTGGAGGCCGGGCACGAGCTCGTGGTCCACAACCGCACCAGGACGAAGGCGGAACAGCTTGTACCATACGGGGCTTTGGTTGCCGATTCGCCCAGGGAGGTAGCAGAGGCGAGTGACATTATTATCACTATGCTACCTGGACCGCCCGAGGTCGAGGAGGTAGTGGCCGGGGAGGACGGATTGCTAGAGGGGACCAGAGAAGGCTCCCTCATCGTCGATATGAGCACCTCCTCGCCGATCCTCGCCAGGGAACTGGCCTGCACCGCCACAGAATCAAGTGTGGGGATGCTAGACGCCCCTGTCTCCGGCGGCGACGTCGGTGCCAGGGACGGGACGCTCTCTATTATGGTCGGCGGAGAAGATGACGACTTCGAGAAGGCGAGACCCCTCTTCGAGGTCATGGGCGAGACGGTCGTCCACGTCGGAGGGGCAGGGGCGGGTCAGGTGGTGAAGGCTTGCAATCAGATAGTTGTTGCGCTAGTCATCGAGGCGGTAGCCGAAGCCATGGTCCTAGGCTCGAAGGCCGGTGTGGCTCCTGATAGGGTCGTAGAGGTGCTCTCAGGGGGTCTCGCAGCCAACAAGGTTCTGGAGGTCAAAGGCGAGAAGTTCTTGTCGCATGAGTTCACCCCCGGTGGCAAGGTCGAGTACCACCGCAAGGATCTGGGGATAGCCCTGGTAGCGGGCAGGGAGTACGGAGTACCGCTCCCCGTTACGGCGCTCGTGGACCAGATGTTCAGGGTTCTGGAGGCCAAGGGGAGGGGTGGCTGGGACCACTCGGCGCTACTCACCCTCATCGAGGAAGGGTCTGATAGCGGTTTCAGGTAGGGTTGAACCTTCCTGAAACCACGCTGGTCAGCATTTCAGCACGCCGCCCTTCAGGCGGCTCTCAGCCAGTCAGCCTTTTGTGCTGAGGGCTGATAGGCTCATGGCTCATCGTATCCAGGGCTCAAGCCTTATGCATAGCGCTGTCGGGAACGTCGCGCCCACGGATTCAGACGCTTCCCTTTCGGAACAGCCTGAGGCCGTTGAGGGTGACAGTTATGGAGGTGCCCATGTCGGCCAGGACGGCGAGCCAGAGCGCCACCAGCCCGAAGGGGGCGAGCAGCACGAATAGACCCTTGATCGCGATCGAGACGACCACGTTCTGCCTTATGATCCGCTCGGCTGCCCTGGACAGCACGACCGCTTCGGCCAGCTTGGGCAGATCGTCCTGCATCAGCGCGACGTCAGCGGTCTCCAGGGCCACGTCGGTACCAGCCGCCCCCATTGCGAACCCGACCGAGGAGACGGCCAGGGCCGGGGCGTCGTTCACGCCGTCGCCTACCATCCCGACGTCGCCGTGCTCCGAGACGAGCTCGCGTACGGCCTCCACCTTTTGCTCGGGGAGCAGCTGCGCCCTGTACCCTACGCCAAGCTCCCTGGCGATTCTCCTCGCGGGCGCTTCTGCGTCCCCGGTGAGCATCACGAGCTCTTTGACCCCAGCCGCGCGCAGTTCCTCCAGGGTCGTCCTGGCGTCGGGACGTACGGCGTCGGCCAGCCCGAAGACGGCCAAGGGGCCGCCCTCACCACCGAGGATCACGGGCGTCTCGCCTTCCCGCTCGACCTCAGCGAGTGCCTCGCGCGCAGTGACGAGCGAGATGCCCCGTTCCTCGAAGAGCCTCGGACTGCCGATGAGGTAGCTTCGCCCACTGACGTCGCCCTCGGCCCCCCGCCCAGGGACCGAGCGGAAGTTGGCTACCGGGGGCAACCCGTCCACGGCCTGCTCGGCGCCGGCGGAGAGAATAGCGTGGGCCAAAGGGTGCTCCGAGCGCCGCTCCAGCGCGGCGGCCAGCCCGAGCGCCTCCGACTCGTCGCAGCGTTCCGCAAGCGCCACGACGCGCGCGAGGATGGGCCTGCCCTCGGTGAGGGTGCCGGTCTTGTCGAAGGCCAGGGCCTCGAGCCTCCCCGCCGCCTCCAGCGCCGACCCGCCCTTGATCAGGATGCCGCGCCGTGAGGCGGCCCCGATGCCGGAGACGACGGTGACGGGCGTGGAGATCACCAGTGCGCACGGGCAGGCGATGATCAGGAGCGCCAGCCCCCGGTAGAACCAGGTGTCGAACTGCCCGCCCAGAAGCGGTGGCACGACCGCCAGCACCACTGCCGCTGCCACAACGAGCGGCGTGTAGAGGCGCGAGAAGCGGTCCACGAACTGCTCTGCCGGGGCCTTACTGGCCTGCGCATCCTCCACGAGACGGGTGATCCGCTGCAGGGTAGAGTCGCCGGCTTCCCGCAGGGCGCGAACCATCACGCCTCCTGGGCCGTTGAGGCTGCCGGAGTAGACGGAGTCTCCTGGTCCCTTCTCCACCGGGGTGCTCTCGCCCGTCACGGGAGACTCGTCGACTGTGGTCCTGCCCTCGAGCACTTCGCCGTCCAGTGCGAGCCGCTCGCCAGGCCTGACGATGACCGTCTCGCCTACGGCGACCTCGCCTGCAGCAACAACGTTCTCCGCACCGCTGCGCCTCACCAGCACCTCGTCTGGGGCGAGCCCCGCAAGGGCGCGCACGGCCCCACGGGTGCGGTCTATGGCGTAGACCTGCAGGGCGTTGCCCGCGGCGAACAGCACCACTACGGAAGCCGCCTCGGCCCACTGCCCGATGCCCACAGCCCCTACCGTGGCCGCGCTCATGAGCACGTTCATGTCAAGGTGGCGGGCCCTGAGTCCTGCAAGGGCGGCCCGGAAGATCGGCACGCCACCTACCGCGATGGCGGCAAGGTACGCTCCGACGCGCAGGACCTCGGGTGCCCCTGTAACACCCAGTCCCAGACCGAGGGCGAACAGGAGGGCAGAGACCAAGACGGAGACCGCCCTGGGGGTGCGCCAGAACGGGGTCATCTCGACCTCCTGGGTGCTGCCCACTCCGTACCCGGCGTCCCTGACGGCTTTCTCGATCTCCTGCAGGTCCAGGTCGAGCTCGTGCTCGGCGTCCAGGCGGCCCGCCGCGAAGTTCACCACGGCCCGGTGCATACCCGGTAGCTGCCCGACTCGCTTCTCCACCGTCGCCGCACAGCTCGCGCAGTCCATCCCCTCGACCCTCACAACGGTCCTTGCAAAGCCGTCCCTAGGAACTCTTCCTCTGTGAGCTTGCGGGTTCGCTTCACGCGTTCGCGGGGCCACGGCGACCGCATCAGCGGTGTTCTCCGAGCAGCAATCGTCCGTGCAGGCGTCGGCCCCCTCGTGTGTCGTCTCCGGTTCCGTAGGCGCCTGCCCGAAGACGGGGAGCATCTTCTTTTCCTTCATGCCGGGTCCCCTATCGGGTCCCCCACCACCACGCCCAGGAGTGAGCGTCCTATTGGGGTGAGGGAATACATGACCATCTTGCCGTCCTTGCGCGAGCGCACCAGGCCGCGAGAGCGCAGCATCCCGAGGTGGTGAGAGACGAGGTTCTGCGAGCGTCCCACGATCCAGGAGAGGTCGCACACGCACAGCTCTTCACCTTCGCGTAACGCTTCGGCCAGTGTGAGGCGCGTGGGATCGGAGAGTGCTTTTGCACGCTCCGCAGCACCCTGGGCAGCTTCGCCGTCCAAGAGCCTCTCGCGTATGGCCTCGGCTCGTGGGGCATCTATGCAGATCAGGTCGCAGCGGTCTTGGCTCATGATTCACACTCCAACGTCTGTTGATACGTTGAAGAGAGCATAGCAGGTCGTGGCAGTAGGGTCCAGGAGGCGGGTGGGTCTTGACATTCTCGCTTTCTCTGTATAGGGTAGGGGGGTATGGTACAAAGGGATGAAAGAAGAGGCTCGGTCGTGGAGAAGCGGGGTTTGGCTACGATCACTATTCCGGTAACGGGGATGACATGCGCGGGCTGCGTGGGGCGTGTGGAGCGGGCGCTGAAGAAGGTACCTGGCGTATTCGACGCCAGCGCGAACATGGCGAGCGAGAACGTCACTGTGAGGCACCCGGCGGGCGAGGTTGATCCAAGTGAGCTGGAACGCGCTGTCGAGGGTGCTGGCTATGCGGTAGCCCGTCACGAAGTAGGGGCTTCGGATACGCACGAGCGCGAATACGGGAAGCTCGAGCGCGACGTCTTTGTGGCAGCGGCACTCACGGCGCTCATCCTGCTCGGGAGCCTTCCCATGATGCTCGGCTTCATGCTCCCCGTGCCTGTGGCGTGGCTGAACCTGGGGCTCCTGATACTGGCGACGCCGGTGCAGTTCTGGGCGGGCTGGCGGTTTTACAGGGGTGCCTGGGGGGCCTTGAGGCACGGCCAGGCCAACATGAACACGCTGGTAGCCTTAGGCACCAGTGCGGCTTACCTGTATAGCGCGGTGGCTGTGATGGCGCCGGGGCTGTTTGTGGGGGCGGACGTGTACTTCGACACTTCGGCGCTCATCGTCACGCTTATACTGCTAGGACGGCTCCTCGAGGCGCGGGCAAGGGGGCGCACGAACGAGGCCGTCAAGAGGCTTGCGGTGCTTGGAGCGAAGACCGCGCGGGTGGACCGGGGCGGAGAGGAGTTGGACGTCCTGGTTGAGGACGTGCGTGTTGGCGATGTGGTGGTCGTGCGGCCTGGGGAGAAGGTTGCTGTGGACGGGGTTGTCGCCTCCGGTGCTTCGGCGGTAGATGAGGCCATGATCACGGGCGAGTCCGTCCCGGTTGCCAAGCGGGTGGGCGACGAGGTCATCGGCGCCACGGTCAACGAGTCCGGCTCCTTCCGCTTCGAGGCTACGAAGGTTGGCAAGGACACGGCACTCGCACAGATCTCGCGCATGGTCGAGGAGGCCCAGGGGTCGAAGGCGCCCATACAAAGGCTCGCGGACAGGGTCAGCGGCGTCTTCGTGCCCGTTGTAATGGCGCTCGCCGCCGTCACGTTTGTGGTCTGGCTTGTGTTCGGGCCGGAGCCCGCTTTCACGCTGGCGCTCTCGAACTTCGTCGCTGTGCTAATCATCGCCTGCCCGTGCGCGATGGGGCTGGCGACGCCGACCTCGATCATGGTCGGCACAGGCCGCGGCGCCGAGGAGGGGATCCTGATCAAGGGTGGCGAGGCCCTCGAAGGTGCCCACACGCTGGACACGGTCGTCCTCGACAAGACCGGCACCCTCACCAGGGGCGAGCCGGAGTTGACCGATGTGGTCGTCACGAACGGCATCCCCGAAGAGGAGCTGCTGCGGCTCGTGGCTTCGGTCGAGCGTGGCAGCGAACATCCGCTCGGCGAGGCCATCGTTCGGGGCGCGAGAGAGCGGGGTCTCGTGCTGGCTGAAGCCGAAGGTTTCGAGGCGACGAGTGGTGGAGGTGTGAGGGCTTCGGTAGAGGGACGCAAGGTAGTGATCGGCAACCGGCGGTTCCTGGAGGAGTCGGGCGTCGACGAGGAAAGCCTGCTTCCGCGCGGCGAAGAGCTGTCGGAGGCGGGCAAGACGCCGATGTTCGTCGTCGTCGACGGCAGCCCAGCTGGACTGGTTGCGGTCGCCGACGTGGTGCGGGACGAGTCGAGGGAGGCCGTGGGGCGGCTGCACTCACTGGGGCTGGACGTGGCCATGCTCACGGGCGACAACCGGCGCGTTGCGGCCGCCATCGCGAGGGAGCTCGGCATAGAAAGGATCCTCGCCGAAGTGCGGCCCGAGGACAAGGCCGAGGAGATCGCGCGTTTGCAAGCCAAGGGCAAGAGGGTTGCGATGGTCGGAGACGGCATCAACGACGCCCCGGCGCTGGCCAGGGCTGACGTCGGGATCGCAATCGGCACGGGCACGGAGGTAGCCATAGAGGCTTCGGACTTGACGCTGATCGGCGGCGACGTGCGCGGTGTGGCGCGCGCCATCGCCCTCAGCAAGGCCACGGTGAGGAACATCAAGCAGAACCTGTTCTGGGCCTTCGCATATAACGTGCTCCTCATCCCGGTCGCCGCGGGCGCCCTCTACCCGGTCTTCGCCGGCGGTGTAGCGGCAACTTTCCAACCGTTTTTGGGAGAGTACGGGTTCCTGAATCCCGTCCTCGCGGCGGCGGCGATGGCGCTCTCCAGCATCACGGTGCTGGCGAACGCCCTGAGGTTGCGGCGGTTAAGGGTCCATTAGAGAAGAACGTGAGAGGAGGCGACTGATTTGACGCAGCAGCAAGGATCCAGGCGGGTCCTGATGGAGGATGTTCGCGAGTCTCAGCACGGCTACATAAAAGCCAGCGACAAGGAGAAGGTGCAGAATCGCTTGAGACGCATCGAGGGGCAGGTGCGGGGTCTGCAGCGGATGGTGGACGAAGAGGTCTACTGCGTTGACGTCCTCACCCAGATCTCCAGCGCCATCTCGGCGCTGGAGAAGGTCGGGACCATTCTGCTCAAAGACCACGTCGAGCACTGTGTCCGCGAATCCATAGAGAAGGGCGAGGGCGCCGACGAGAAGATAGAAGAGCTGACCGCAGCCGTCGAGCGGTTCCTCAGGGTCTAGCAGAACCCTCCCACTCTTGCAGGTGTACCGGATGTAGGCTCCTTGCTCTCCCGCGTACAGCGCGTGGGACAAAGCTCTGAGTTGGTAAGACATCAACAACGAGGAGACGACATGAAAGTGTTGACGAGGCTCGGGCTGCTGTTGGCGACCGTGCTAATGCTCGCTTCCTGCGGAGGTAGCGCGGGTAGCTCCGGCGGGATGGCCCACGGGGAGATGGGCTCCGGAGACATGTCCGCCATGTCCCGAAAGATGGTCATGGCCAACGGCGAGTACTCCGACGCGGCGTTCGTAGACGCGATGGTACCCCACCACGAGGGGGCGGTCGAGATGGCCCAGGTCGCCTTGAAGAACGCCGAGCATGAAGAGACAAGGCAGCTTGCGCAGAACATCATCGATTCGCAACGGGCCGAGATAGAAGAGTTCGAGAGGATGCAGGAGGACCTCGACGGTCCAGTCATGAAGATGTCCGGCGAGGACATGTCGACGATGGGCATGATGAAGGACCCGCAGCATCTCGCGGACGAGGACCCCTTCGACCGGGTGTTTATAGACAACATGATCCCGCACCACACGTCCGCGATAACCATGGCCGAGGTCGCCCTGCAGAAGAGCAAGAACTCGGAGATCAGGGGTGTTGCAGAGGACATCGTCTCTGCCCAGAAACGCGAGATCGAGCAGATGCGCCAGTGGCGCCAGGAGTGGTACGCTGGAAGCTGACCCGGCCACATGAGCTACGGACCAATACACCGGAAGGTGAGTACTATCAATTTCTCCAGGTCCTGATGGGGACTTCGTCCACCAACCAGACCATGGACGCCTATTTTCACCTCCTCGACGGCACCGGAGGGGACACGGTGGGCGGGCTCGACGAGGCCATCGGCCAACGGGTTGCAGTACGGTTGCGATATAGCGAGGCTCGGCTGCTCTGTCTTACCTCACGTTTCACCTGCAAAACAGCGTTTTTTGGAGAGCCGACGAGCGGACTCGAACCGCTGACCTAGAGTCTCTTTACGAGTTCGCTTGAGCACGTTCTAGCCTGTCCTAGTGTGTCCGGTTTTTCGGCTTGTTTACAGGGTTTTCGGGCGGTCTAGCAGAACACCTGCGTCCGCTGCGTATTAGCCTGTACTAGCTCGGTGGCAGTACGGGTTGCATTAAGTTACGCGCTCGATTCGAGAGCTGACGCGATGGTCAATGTCGCCGCTTTTCTACACCTCATGCCCTACGATCTCCCCCAGCTGCTTAAGCTGCACCTTCGGGGGGACCATAGCCAACGCTCGATCGCGCAGCCGACACAGAAGGGGGTTCTCGAGTTGGCCTACCCTTCCTATGCGCCGCGACCGTCTGACTACCATCGCCACTTGATCGGAACGCAGCCGTTCGTAGCGTCGCAGGGCGACTGGGGCGGCACCCCCCTCGCTGAGGCAGCGTGCGAGCACCACCGCGTCTTCTATGGCCTGGCAAGCTCCCTGGCCGAGGTTGGGCGTCATGGGGTGGGCGGCGTCACCGAGGAGCGTCACCTTAGCTTCCCCCCACCGCTCGCCCAACGGCTCCCGGTCGTAGATGTCCGTGCGAAGGACGGCGCCCTCATCCGTTGCCTCGATGAGTTCCACGATGGGGCGGTGCCAGTCCCCAAAGAGGTGCAGGAGCGTCGCCTTGGGTGAGGCAAGACTACCGGGCGGGCCGTCCTTTTCACCCTCCGGGGCGTTGGCGGTGGCGAACCAGTAGATCCTTCCCCTACCTATGTGGGCGCACCCGAATCTGGCGCCCCTCCCCCACGACTCGAACCCCTTGCCCCACGGCAGAAGCTCCTCCCCCACCTCCACCACAGCCCGCCAGGCCGTGTAGCCTGCGTAGCGGGGCTTCTGGGAACCGAACAGTGTGGCCCTGATTCTAGAGCGCAGTCCGTCCGCGCCCACGAGGATATCGGCCCGCTCCTGGCTGCCGCCAGCGAGAGAGAGCGTAACGCCACTCCGGTCTTGCTCGAAGCCTCCCACCTCGGCGCCGAGGCGCAGCGTCCCCTCCCCCACCCCTCGCACGAGCAGGGCTTGCAGGTCTGCCCGGTGGACGGCGGCACTCGGGGCTCCCACCTTCTTCTCCAGTTCGGATGCGGGGATGCTGGCGAGCACCTCTCCACGCCACGAGCGTATCTCGGCGGCGGAGGCGGGTGTGCCCAGGCTTGAGACTGCTTCGGCGAGGCCGAGCTTACCAAGCGCCTTCTGGGCGTTGGCTGCGAGAAGCAAGCCGGCGCCGACCTCTCCTAGGTCGGCCGCGCGCTCCAGGACGGCGACCTCGAAACCCGACTGGCGCAGCGCTATGGCTGCGGTCAGCCCGCCGATGCCTGCACCCGCCACTATCACCTTCGCAGGGTGCTTCATTTCCTCACCCTCCGTATCACTCTTCCTGCCAGGCTCATCACAGGGAAGGAGGCGATCATTCCTCCGGAGAGGGCGAGCCCCAAAGGACCGGGCGAGATGTCGAGGAGGCGGCTCAGATCCGCCAGCAACACCGCAAAAGTACCCCAGACGAAGCCGAGTGCTCCCAGCGCCCCGCACGCTAACCAGAAGAGCCTTCGGTACCGTACCGAGTTCTTCCCATTACTGTCGATACTTCGGGTCTCGCGCCGCATACTTCTTGTAACTTGCGCCGCCTTGTCGGAGGCGATTGGTCTCATGTTCGCCAGGCTCTCCATAGTGTCGCTCATCCTCGTTCTCGGTATTCGTGCCAGGTCCGTTCCTGGGGTAATCGCAATTCACGACAGCTCCTCTTTCGTTGTAGGCGTCGTAATTTGCTCGGCGACCGAAGCGGTTCCTAGCAGGACAGGGTCGTTAGCTTCGTCCACCGCGCACGTTAGGCAATGCGGGATTGCAGCGGCCTCGGGTAACGATCCTTGCCTACCTGCCGGCGAGCCGCTGCAGCCGAGCCAGTCAGCTCGCCGGGGTACGAGGACCGCTACGATATACTCTCCTGCCGGGTTTGCTCCCGCTCGACAACGAGCTCTCTGACGCGCAGTCTTCCCACATCTAGTTCCTCTATGTCGAGGTGCCCGATCTTGCCGCGCTTCACGGCGAGGGCCCGGATCGCCAGGGCGCCGATCGCCACCGCGCCCACCGCCGTAGCTCCCACCGCCAGGGCACCGAGGCCCATAGCCCCGATGGCCGCCCGCCCGAATGCCACCCGCATCCCGGAGGGGGACCCCTTCGCTCGCGTTGCTCTCCTCATCTTCATCTCCTTCTCTCCTCGTCCACCATCTCTTGGATCTTGCGCTCCTCCCACTCCCGGCCCCAGGGTCCTTGGCCGCCGAAGCCGAATACACCAAAGGCGTGCAGTCCCAGACCGATGCCCCATCCTATCAGCGGCCAGTAGAACCACCACACCCCGCCCACGAGCGCGTTCAGGGCGAACAGGGCGATATTGACCACCAAGAAGGCTATTGCGTGGACGTAGAAGCCCTTGATGGCCCGCACCCTGGTGTGTGCCCGTTCGTAGAGCTGTTGTTCCTGGTTCCTTGTGGACTCGTCTCCTACTCTGAACACAATGCCCCTTTCCAGTTGTGTCTCTCGATATGCTGGCCAGCCCGGGCGCTGCCCCAGGCGGCGTCTCGACGCCGAACTCGGCGGCTATCACCACTGCCTTCCGCTTAAAGAGCGATAACCTCGAACTCCGTCCAATGCCGCGTTGTCCTCCGTTTCCGAATAGAGAACCTCGTACCTCTCCACTTCGGTTACTGCCCCGCCGGCTACTTCAGCCCCGAAAGCGCGGAACCAGTGCGCGACCTCCTCGTAACTGCGCATCACTTCCTCGCTCTCCCAAAGGGTCACTACCCGTATCTTGCCATTCTGGCGGTCGGCGAGAACCAGCAATCCTTCGAAACCGTCCAACCGCCGGAGTGCCGGGATGATCTTCTCCTCCCCTGCACGGGCGAACCCGTCAAACTGCTCGCGGCGTCCTTC
>CADCVF010000020.1 GCA_902806095.1 uncultured Rubrobacteraceae bacterium | reverse complement strand
TATCTATCCAGGAGCGGGGTCGCCCGCGTTCTCCACCGCCCCGATCTGGGCGTCGATACCCATAATCATGGTGTCCAGCGAAACCTCCAGGTTGTACGGTTCTTCCGGGGTGCCCAAGCTCCGAGAGAGCGTGCGGGCCTCGTCCAGGTTCGATCGTATCTGCTGTAGGATGTCTAAAATGTCGTGCGGCTCTCCCACGTCGGTCCCCGTTCTACTTCTCTTAGGCATCTTAACTATGCTCAACCTGCTTCTGTAACATCACCATCTCTACCCACCCTGCGCTAAACGCACACGAAAAAGGCCGGAGCCCCGCGCGAAGCGAGACCCCGGCCCTGGTGATAACGTCGGCTACGGGTTGCGTAGCAGGTAGGCGGCTTGCGCGGCGAGGGGCTGGCGCTCCTGGTCGAGCGTCTCGGCGAGCCACAGTCCGCTACGCCCTTCGTCGGCTATGCGTAGCAACCGGTGGAGGACATGCAACTCCTCAAGAAGAACGTCGAGCGAGGATAGATGGTCCTCGTTATCCTCTTGTCGCCAGTTCTCCAATCGCTCGCGAGCCTCGACGGGAAGCTCCGGGTAGGCGGCCTCCAATGCCTCTCAGTAGTCCTCATCTGACGGGTATTCGTCGTGCAGCCTGGTGATGGCGTACTCCAAGACACGCTCTATTGCCGGAGATTGTTCCGGTACTTCCGGGTTGCGGAGCCGTTGGACGAACCATTCGGCGTCTTGGTAAGCCTCAAGATCCGCGCCGAGCCTAGCTTCCTTGCCGTGGGCCTCGCAGAACCCGAGGCCGTACACCTCGACGGTAGCCGGCTTCCAACACTGTCCCCCGGCGTCAAAGCACCCCCGCGATGATGGCCCTCACAGGACGCCGTGGGCCGACGCGCACCCGCCACAAAGGACATCGCCCTCGAAGAAGGTGAGCGAATCCTCGCCCACGTCGTACAGATCACGGTGAAGAAACCGACCGCCGCAGCCTATACAGGTAGCGGTCTTGGCCTTCTTGTATCTCGCGGCCGTCTCGTGCTTGCAGACCTCGCCGGCGGGCGGGCGGTCTGGGCAGCTGCAGGCCGAGTGCTTGAGGTTGGCGAGGTAGACGGTCTCGCCGGAGCAGCTGGGGACTTCCCACTCCCACGGGGCGACGCGGACTATATCCTCGAACTTCTCGATACCGAGGGCGATGCCGCGCTCGTAGCGGGTGGATGGTAGCGCTGATTGCGCTAGACTCTGGTCGATCAAGAGAAGCTCCTCTTGGTCCGGCCCCTGGAGAGTTCCCGCTCTGCCGGGGGCATTTCCTTTGACGCCCGTATTCTAGCACTTTGTATGTTGCCTTGTCTACGGTTATAGGGTATTATTTTCGCATGAGCCCTAAATCTATAGAGATAGATCCACAGAAGTTACGGGCCGCTCGTCACCGTAAAGCACTCACACTAAGAGAGCTTGGTGAGCGGGTCGGGATGGACCATAACCTAATCTGGATGTACGAGGACGGGCGGCGCAAGCCTATCCCGCGCAACCTACGGAAACTCGCCGAGGGCCTCGGCGTCGAGCCCGCAGACTTGATCCGCGAGACCTGACTACTCCTGTAAGGCTTCGATGACCTTCTCGCGCACGGACTCTCTGAGGTCGCCGTCGTGCTCTTCTTGAAGCTCCGCAAACCTCTCCTTGAGGGCGGCGCGCCAGGAGAGGGCGCGGTCTTTCTCGAACTTCTTCTCGATGCTCTGGCGTACGGTAGGCGCGTCGAGTTCGAAGCGTTCCTTAAACTCCTCGGCCAGCTCCCCCTTTAGCGTCTCCAGGAACATCTCCTTTACCATCGTGTCGATCCACGCGTCTTGCTCTTCACGGTAGATTTCACCGGACAGCTCGCCGAGGCGACCATCGGGCGGTATCACCTTGCCGCGTACGCCGTTCTGCTCCAGCTTGCGCTCGATGTACTCGATGCGGTCGGTGTCGGGTAGGATGGCGTTAAGTTCGAAGCGCTCCTCGCGCTCGACGAGGTATTCTCTGGCCACTTTTGAGATTCGCCGCCTGAGCGGGTAGGGCATGCGCTTCTTACGAGAGAATGGTTCGGGGTCCAGGTCCATCTCCAGCGCATCCTCAACGCTAAGGCCGATGTCTATAACCTCGACCGAGTGATGAGGCATGCGCCGTGTCTCCTCGCCCAGGACGCGCGCTATCTCGTAACCATCTATGTCGGCGTCGTGGAACACAAACAGTTGATAGTCGCCGCCTTCGGCACGGGCGAATAACTCGCGTACGGCTTCTACGGGATACCCCTTGGCCGAAGCCACGGCCATATCGTAGCGCTCCGCCAGCCGCGCGGCCTGTAGCTTCGGCCACTCGCCCTCTTTCTCGACGTAGAGTATCTTGTCGAAGGAATACTCGGGGAACTCATAGGCGGCGATCTCGCGGGTGCCTATGGCTACTGTGCTCCCGGTGTGCGGTTCGTGCAGGTTGCCGCGCGGGTCGCGCCAGAGGCCGGCTATGGGGCCGTGTCTCTCCTGGTACTCCGTGAGTAGCGTCTGCGAGAAGTACTTGTACTCCAGCCGTTTGTCCTCTTCCCAATCGCGATGAGTGTAAGCAAGGGGTCGGGTGGCGTAGTAGAGGTCTCGAGCGCTGAAGTAAGCACCGGCCCTTTGAATCGCCCGCCCCAACACCGAGAAGACAATCTCTTTTTGTGAGACCTTTGGCTCCGAGGCGTAGTAGTACCTCTTGGATGACGCGCGCAGCGCCCTCTTAGCCTTCTCGCCCTCCTTGTAGATGGGCTTTATGACGCCGAATATGGCATCACCAATGAGGCCGCCGGGGTCGCCGTCGAAGTTCTTCTTGGCCACTAGCTACCCTCCATATTCAGACGGGTCTTGCCACGGTCTAGGAATATCGGCGCGGGGGTGACGATATGGGCCGCCACCGCTACGCTTGCCGGCGTGAAGTACCACGCCCGGTCGGACTTCGGCAGGGCGTGGCCTTGCGACAAGAAGCCGCTGATACTGTGCGCCTTGAACTGGGGGCCGGCAAGCGTCGTACCCTCCAGCGGGTCCCCGAAGGTCGGGGAGAAGTTGATCGCCGTGTACAGGTGCCCCGGCTGATCCAGGTTGGCCAGCGCGAACTCGAAGGTAAGCGGCAGGCCCGAGGGTAAGGTCCCCTGCTTTCGGGTGTACTTGACCTCTTTGACCTCGTAGATACTTTCAAAGAACGCGCGAAAGTGATCCTCGCCTACGAAGCCTAAAGCGGCGGGTTTGGGTGGCTTAGACTCCCCCTGCATGCGGGCGAGCAGCTCGCCTACCGCGTCGGGGGCCTCTTCGAAGTCCGAGAGGTGCTTGAACGCGGGTAGTTCCGCACACACGGCCTTTGCCTTCGACGTCCGCGACAGCCCCTGAAATTCCCTCACAAACTCCCCGAGGGGTAGGTCTCGGCCACCGTTGCGGGCGTTGGCTATGTAGCTGAATACAAGCGCCTGTAGGGACGCCGGACTATACCAATGTGGTGAGGTTGGCTCGGAGGGGATGTACTTCTTGAACGGGAGCTCGCGGGTCGGTTTGTACATTTCGACCACTTTTGAGGGGTCGGTTTTACCTTGTAACTGAACGTCGCGTGAGGGTTGAAAGCCGCAAACGAGCGCACCCAGCGAAGCGGGTCGAAGTCTTGCCCCTCCTCGGGGATGGTCAGGCTTACCCGCGTCCCGGCTCCGGTCCCCGACACGGTGCGGGGGACCTTGGTATGGGAGATGCGAACCTCGCCAGCCGGGTCAACCCACGGACTTATCGTATGTCGGACGCCACGCGCCTCAACGACGGTTGGCTCGCGCGACCCGAGGGCATAGGGGATGCCGATAATGGTCTTCAGGGCGTTCCCCTGTGCCCCACGGGTCGGGGAGCGATACGCCGCCTTGTCGCTCACGCGAATGCTGTAGTCGAGCACTTTACGCACCACTTCGGGCGGTATGCCGGGGTCGTTGTCGGAGACGGAGAGGCGCAGTACAGCGTCTCCGTCTCGCGCGACCTCTACGCCGACTTCCGGGGCTACCTGGGCCGTCTCGCAGGCGTCGAGGGAGTTGTCGATCAACTCCTTTAAGCAAACACTGGCGACCTCGTTTTGCGGGACCCCGGCCAGGGCCGAAAGCTGCCGGGCGTCGAAGTACTCGCCCGCCCGCGACGCCTCGAACATGGTGCGCTCCAGGCGCTGGGGGTTTATCCTTCTATCGGTCACAGACAACCCTTAATCCTTTCTGTGATCCGGCCTCGGGAGTGTTTGCCGCACTCGCCGGGGTCATTTGCTTTGTAGAGGTATTATATCCAACCTCTTGCAAACGCTCAAGACCCCAATTACAATACCCTTCAAGTGGTCTACTCGGAGGTGTAGATGGAGAAGTTAAAGCAGCTGAGAGAGGAACGCGGGCTAAGTCAAGTGAAGCTGGCCGCTCGCGCAGACCTCAACCCCGCTACGGTGAATCAGATCGAGCGCGGAATGCGCGATGCCAGTCCCGGCACACTGAGGAAACTGGCGGACGCCCTCGAGGTCAGCCTCTACGATCTACTGGAGGAAGAAGCCCCAAAAGCCCACGCCCCGCTGCAGCTTGAGCTAGAAGAGCAGCGCGGGGCCGACAACCTACCAGCGGGGTCGGAGCCCCTATACAGCGCGTACGAGGCCCTCGGGCGCGTTCTCGCCTCCAGTTGGAAAGATGAACTAGAGGAGTGGGATAAAAGAATCCTGGCGGAAACCTCTACCAGTGATTTCGACATCGGAAGGCTCTTTGAGTGGGTGGTAGGTATCGGTAGCACCAAGCGCACCTACGAAGCACTGGCAGTAGATGCTTACGGCCCACCAAGTGCAGAGCTTCAAGACACCCTAAAGCTGATGGACGGCGCCTACGGAGAAGCGCTGCAGAAGTGTATGAAGGTGCTTAAGCCAGCGAAGGAGTACGCAGAGTTTCGGAGGATCGTAGAGGAAAACAATCTAGAAGCCATCTTGAGCAGTGCTGAGATTGATGGTTGAGAGCAAAGGAAAAGGGTCCCCACGCCGACCAAAGCAGAGGACCCAAAACCACGACCTGGAGGAATTCTAACGCATGACCGAGACTAAGACCACCGGATTTATCGAGGATTCGCTCGACAACATCCCCGAGGAGCTTCGCCGCCGTCCCCAGTGGCTCGTCTGGAAGCTCGAGGAGCGGGATGGAAAGCCCACCAAAGTCCCCTATATCGCCGGCGGCGTGGGGAGAGCGTCGAGCACGGATTCTCTGACCTGGCGCACCTTCGAGGAGGCTGTCCAGGCACTCCGGACCGGCCGTTATGATGGTATCGGCTTCGTGTTCAGTCCCGGCGATCCGTTCGCCGGGGTAGACCTCGACGGCTGCCGCGATCCCGAGACAGGTGAGCTTGAGAAGTGGGCAGCGGAAATCGTACAAGCCCTCGAAAGCTACACCGAGGCGAGCCCATCCGGTACAGGCGTGCACATCATCGTGCGGGGCAAGGCGCCCAACAAGAAGCGCGGCCGCGTCGAGGCGTACAGCTCGGGGCGGTACTTCACCATGACGGGCCAGGTGCTCTGATGCGGATATCCGAGCGCCAAGCCGAGCTCGACTCCCTCACCCGAAAGTACCTTGCCACCCCTGAACCGAAGCCGAACGGCAGCAACAACCGGACAGCCGGGCCGACGCCGGACCTCACGGACGACGAGGTTGTCGAGCTTTGCCGCAACGCCAAAAACGCGGGCAGATTCTCCGATCTTTACGACGCCGGCGACACCGACCTCTACGACGGCGACGAATCGAGGGCGGACCTCGCTCTCGTGAGCAGGCTTGCCTTCTACACACAGGATTTCGCGCAGATCGAGCGGCTGTTCGACGGCTCCGCCCTTGGGCGGCGCTCGAAGTGGAAGAACCGCCCGGACTACCGGCGTCGGACAGTAAACAAGGCACTGCGAGAACTGAGAGAGACATATACGCCGCGCCTGCACAAGCGGTCCGCCGCCGACTCTGGCAACTCCAGCGACTCTAATGCCCCTGGGGACCCCGACAACCCTAACAACCCGAGCAAGCCAGCTACGCCGACGCACGACGAGTTGCGCGACCGCTATATCGACGAAGACGAGGATTGCGCCTACGGACTAGGAGAGTGGCGGTGCTACGGAGATGGCGTCTGGCCCGTCGTCCCCGAGCTGACGATCAAGCGGAGGATCTGCGAGGTAATCGAAGAGGCCAAGCCGGAGGGCATCAAGCCCACCAACTCCCTGCTATCCAGCGTTACCGAACTCACCCGCGTGAAGGTCAGCATTCCCGACGATGCATGGGACGCCGACCCTGACACCCTCGTCTGCAAGAACGGAGCGCTTCGCATCTCTACTCGAGAGCTGGGACCACACAGGCGAGCGCACTATGCCACCAGCGCGGCCCCGTACGCCTACGACCATAAGGCTACCCCTGTAGTTTGGCACTACTTCCTGAGCAACACTGTCCCCGCCGCTAAGGCGTTCCTACAGGAGTTCGCGGGCTATGCCCTCACCACCAACATGACCCACGAACTGGCGCTCTGGCTCTTCGGGCCACCGGGGAGTGGCAAGAGCACTTTTCTCGCAGGGCTACAAGCCATGCTCGGCCACCGCGCCGGGCTTTTGGGGCTGGCAGAGATCGAGCGCAACCGCTTCGCTCTGGCGGACTTGCCAGGCAAGACGCTGGTGGTGGCGAGCGAACAGCCGTCCTCTTACCTGGCTTCCACGAACGTGCTGAACCAAATAATCTCCGGCGAGCCGTTGCAGGTAGAGCGGAAGTACCGCGACCCCATCACCATCGTGCCGCGCTGCAAGATCGCGTGGGCGATGAACGAACTTCCACGCGTGGCCGATGCTAACTCCGGCCTGTTCCGCCGGGTGAAAGTGGTCAAGTTCCCCGTGCTACCCCCCGACGAGCGCGACCCCGAAGTCAAGCGGGATATCGAGGGGGAAGGGGCGGGCATACTCAACTGGGCTCTCGAGGGATTGGAGCGGCTCCGAAAGCGAGGTCGTTTCGAGGTGCCGGCCGGCGTCGAGGAGGCCACAGCGCAGTTTCGCGAGAGCAACGACGTGCCCGCCCTGTTCGTAGCCGACAAGTGCATCGTGGACGCAGACGCAAGAGAGAGGGCCGGCGAGCTTTACTCGGAGTACAAACAGTGGTGCGAAGACAACGGCCATCGACCGCAGTCATCTACGCGTCTCGCCGACGACTGGCAGCGGCTCGGGTTCGAGCGTAAGCGCATTAAAGGATCAAGCTATTACCAGGGCGTTCGGGTGAGGTTGCCGGGTGAGTAGCAGGTTGCTACCCCGCCGGGCGCAAGCTGCTACCCCTAGCCGCTTCACCCACGCTTATGTGGGTAGCAACTTGGTCCCTAGGGGTAGCAGCCAGGTAGCAGGTTGGGTAGCAGGTTGGATATGGAAAAAATCCCTTACTTATGAGACTAAGGAACTTAGGGGTAGCAGGTGTAGCACCTTTGTCAACAAGCTACGCATAAGGAAGGAAAAGGGGGGTAAAAAACGTATAGGGATAACAAGAGGGACAAGTTGCTACACCTGCTACCCCGTACGCAGGCCGACCCGCCGAATATTGGGGCTGAATCGTGACCCCACGTACGCAGACGCGTCCTTTCGACGACAAAGCCATGTGGCGCCGCCTGGTGGCTTGCGCCCATCCGGACGCCGGCGGAGACCACGACCTCTTCATCTGGACCGGGGCGGTAAAGGCTGCGGTATGCGGCGGGGGTCTTCGGGTAGAGCCAAAGCCCACGGCGAGGACCTCGCAACGACCTCCGTCACCATCACCGCCCGACGACAAGCCCCGCATCCCCTACCCGGACGGGGCGGACTTCGAGGAAGCCACGCGTGCCGCTTTAAGGCTGGCCGGTGCCGACGAGACCTACGGGGGCGTCCTCTCCCTCCTGGTGGACTGCTACCCGCTGGAGCACCTCGCCCACGAACAGGGGCGAGGCGCCTGCTACAAGCGCCTGGCCGCCATAGCGCACGCCTGGGGCATGACAAAAGAGGAGCGGAGCGGCTGGTACAGGTGCGCGGAATGCCTTCCGCTCTCCGACCGCCACGCTGGGCACATCCTGAGCAAACTGAAGAGGCAAGCGGCGTGAGCACCCGCACCGAACTCCTCGCCGAACTGGACCAACTAGACGCTCGCATCCAAGAGCTGCGGGGAGCACGGGCTCACATCGTTTACGACTTGGAGTGGGCCGTTAAAGAGCGCGACCGGCTCCGACGCCATCTTGCTTCACTTGACCAGGATGAGAGCGCAGCTTGAGCGACAAAAAGGACAGGAACGCTAGAGACCGGGCTCTTCGAGATCAGGACCGCCGAGAGCTGGGCGAGGAGGCCGAGCGGCTAGTCGAGACGGAGCGTCGAGGCGAGCAGCTGAGGGAAGCCTGGCGCCATCGTCACCCGGAGAGGAATCAGCCACAGAAAGAAGGACCTGCGGAGGACGCGTGAACGGACAGGATAGAGAGCGTTTGGAGCTAGAGAGAGCCGGTTGGGAGCGCCTAGAGCACGAGGCCGAGGCCGTGTGGCGCAATTCCGTGAGCGGCCTCGTCTACCCCCAGGGCATAGCGATTTCGCTCCTACGAGAAGGGGCGGACCCGGACGTTCCCTTAGGTCCGGAAGGAGGGGCGTGAATTCCAATACTTCCAATAATACTCCGCAACCGGGTTTCCAAGTATTGGGGACGTGTCCGTCTGGGCCATGGCGAATCCAAGGAGGCAAGACGTGAGTAAGTTCAGAGATTCTCGAGACAAGGAAACTCGGGACAGAGAACCCGATGACGTCCCCATCGACCCCCAGGGCGAGCAGCGCGAGCTGGAGGCCGGGGGCTGGGAACGGGTGGAGGACGCCCAAGGCAAAGTCTTCTGGGTGAACCCCGAGAGCAGTCACCGTTACCCACAGGGACCGGCCATAAGGCGGCTGCGACAGATCCAAGAGGAAGCGGAGCAAGGGAGGGGCGAGGGGCGAGGTGTTAGCGAACAAGAGACGGGGCGTTTGAGGCAGGCGATGGCACGCCTGATGGACGCACAGGAGGAGGCCTCCGATGCTGCCAGGCGGGGACTCGAGTGGCGGGGAGAAGCTTTCGACCACGAGGATTCGTCGGACGCAAGCGGCCACCTCGAGGAGGCGTTAGTAGACGTGCTGGATATCTTGGAGGGGGCCTCGTCGGACGTGCGCGGAATGCTCGGGGACGGCGCCGAAGATTGGGGAGAGTGAGGGGGATGACTACGGAAGATGAGGCACGCCGAGTGCGGGAGGAAGCAGAGAGGATAGAAGCGCGGCGCCTACATCTATCAGAAGCTGTCATGAAGGGAGATGAGAAAGCTTTGGAGGAGGACCGTCGCCTTGAATTGCGCATACGGGAGTTGGCAAGACTTCCGATGGAGGGAAATCAGGACGAGGGAAGAGGAAGAGACGAAGCGTGAGCATCTTCGTAGACGCCTCGCACCTGGGCCTCCTCGTCGCCATGAGCGGTATGGCGGCGATAAGTGGGATGGTCCTGACCAAAGCCATCGAAGAAGAGGACGCCGGTTCGGCCTGGACCTGGGCGTCCGTATTCGGGGCGACCTCCCTGGGCGCCGTCTGGAGCTTTTGGAGGCTGGTATGAGCATTCACCCTATAGCGCTCATCGAGCGGCTGGAACTACTCGTATGTATGACGTCGAATGCGATGTGGTGTGGGATGTTGCTGCTGATTAGAGCCCAAGAGGGAGAGTCGGGATGGGCCTGGTTGTGGGCGGTGGCGTTTGTGGTGGCTTCCCTACTCACCGATTTGCTGTTCTGGGGGGTTGTGTGAGCGAGCAAGGGAGGAAGCCAGACGATAAGAAAGACTACATGAACTGGCTCGAGAGGATGTGGGACGTGCAAAAGTTCGACGTTCCTGGTAGGTCAGAGCGAGAGGAGGCGAGGACCGAAGATGTTCTCGAGATCTTTAATAGCCTCGGCGAACTTGCCAAGCGCCACGTTGAACCCCCAATCGCCCCACACTGGGAGAGCGGACCAGAGAGGAGGATCGCAAGTGATGCTAGACCAGAGCAAAAAGACAGGGGCGAGCTCGAAGCTGCCGGATGGGAGCGTCTGAAGCGCAGCGACGGAGAGGACGTGTGGCTCGACCCCGATAACGGCTTTATGTACCATCAGGCTGCGGCCTTGGCTATAGTCCGAGAAGGTAATAGGCAATGAGGCGGACGCCCAGGGATTCCTTGCAGATACCCTCGACTAGGCCGGGGGAGTGGCGGGTTCTCCATAATACTTCGGAGACACTTCCCCCTCTCCCGGCAGCCGTATGGCCATCTGGACCGTGGCGACGCCATGGAGTCCGCGCGCCCGGAAAGACGACGCACTCTTTTTTTACCCTGCTCATCAAACAATTGTTTGGCAGTACGGATTATGAGCAACCCGAGAGGATTTCTTAGACGTCACGAGCCACGCTCGGCACTGTACAAACAACGAAGAGAAGGAGGACTAGGAAAGTGGTTTTGAATACGACAAGCGGCCCGGCGGCGTACGACCGGTCGAGACCGATGCACACGGTCAACACCAGTCACACGGTCGAGGAGAACTTGCAATACCTCGACGAGGAGACGGAGATTATCTCGGTGTTACCCGCTACCGGGTGGGCCGCGACCGTCGGGGAGAAGCTCGTTCCCTTGATCGTCTTCGTGGCACTGGACAGCGGCAAGCTTTGCGGCGTCGCGGTTGGCAACGACGGCAAGGTCGACCTCGAAGACAACATAGAAGACGCCGTCGACTTTAACGGCTACCACCAAGCAACCAACGAACCAAAGGAGAACCTTTAATGCCTACGACGATCCACGACATCAAGCGCAGCTACGGCGAGGAGCAGGCCAAGCCCTTGACCTACTCATTCGACATCGCGGTGGCGGCGGGCGCGATCCAGTATGGGAAGTAGAGGGGGAGGGGGTAGGAGCTATTGGCTACATGTAGCGGCATAACCCGCTCTGGGGAGAGGTGTAAGGGGGTAGCTATCGACGGCTCCGGCCTGTGCTATTCGCACTCCCCGGACCACGCCGACGCCCGCAGACGGTCCGCCCGTAAGGGGGGTAAGCGTGGTGGCCGCGGCCGTCCGGTAGTAGAGATCTCCGACATCAAGCACCGCCTCGAAGAACTGGCCGAAGACGTGCTCGAAGGCAAAGTAGACCGAGGCAACGCCGCCGTTGCTGGCCAGCTCCTCAACTACGCTCTGAGGGCCGTCAGCGTGGGATTGAAGGCCAGGGAAGCAGAGGAGATAGAAGGGCGTCTCGAGGAGTTGGAGGTCGCGATGGAGAAACAGAAGGGACGGGCCGCGCATGGGTAAACTCTCCAAGCTACGACGCCTCGAACGGGTCATGCGTGGCAACTTGGACCACATCGAGCTTATCGACGGCAGCCGGTACTATTTCGAGCCGGAAAAGGTGTGGAGCGAGGTATTCCTGCACGGGGGGGACTGTCTGAGAGCCGACTATGAGAGCGAACAGCGTCCGGAACCTCCGGAGATCCTGCAAGCCGTTGCCAAGGCCAAGGACCGCAGGAGTGCTGTAGAGGGGCTCTATGCCCCCGGCTCTCATCCGTTCATGGCTTACGAGATAGAGGCGCTCGTCGAGCGAGGCGAATTCATCCCGCGCAGCTTCTTGGCCGGGTACAGCTACGAAGAGAGCGTTGAGTACTACGCCCGAAAGAACCGAGAGAAGGAAGGTTAGGGGTAAGCGGTGGTTCTCTCGTGGCCGGATCGGACACCGGCCACAGGGATGTAATGCGAGTGCCCCACCAAACCGGCGCGGGTTTAATTCCTTTGCCACGCCGGGGCTCCCGTGGGCAGTAACACCGCCTCGAGGTTGCCCCAGGACGGGCGGCGATGGGTCGGAGCCCCCACGGTCCGTAAGCACGTTTCCTAAAATGCCTACGTCCAGAACAAAAGGGTCCTGTTAGGAGACGTCATGCTACTTGGGCACTACCGAAAGAATCTCCGTACCGTCGTTGGGTCCGCCGCAGCTCCCTACGGCTACACATTGACGATATGGGCCACCGGAGCGGCCCTCGTAAGCGTGCACGGTATACCGACTGCGCTTTCCGCGATCACGTTCGTGGGGGGAGCCGTGCTGGGTTTCGCTCTAGTCGGAGCTCTCGCCTACGGCGGCGTACCGGGGCAGACAGAGCTAGAGAGGGGCCACCCCCTCGTGTGGGGAAGCCTCCACTTTTTCTCCGTAGGGATCTCGCTTGGAGCAGTGGCGCTCGTTGCCCACGTTCTTGAGGGTTTCATCGTTTGGCCTCTAGGGGGATTTTTGGTCACGAGCATCTACCTTCTCGCGGTAGGGGCCGAGTCCGCCACCTCCTATCTGTGGGAGCACAGGGGAGAGGAGTAAACCGTAAACGGCTCAAAGGGTCTCAGCACAGGCGGCGAGGGCTCGGGTAGGGGTAATAAGATGCCCCATATGGAGAGAGACGGTCCTCGTGGGCCCGAACCTCCGGCGAATGATCTTGCCGAAACCGTCGGCGAAGGCAGCGGCGAAGACGACGAAGAACGTAGCGATATAGCCGAGAGTTCCGGGTACACCACGACGAAACAAGCGGCGAAGGCGCTCGGGGTGTCTCGCCGTACGGTGCAATCCTACGTGCGCCGTGGCGAGCTGGAAGCTGTAGTCGAAGGGGAAGGCGTAGAGAAGACGTTCTACGTGTCCATAGACTCTCTCAACGCATTGCGCGAGCGGCGAAGGTTATCCGGCGAAGGTGCGTCAGGTAGCGCCGGTATTGCGTCGAGTGCTTCGGCGGATTCTGGTATTCCGCCGAATGCGGCGAAGGAAGCTGGCGAACTTGCGCCGGAGCTAATCGAGGTCGTGCAGGACCTCCAGTACCGTCTCGGGCGAGCCGAAGCCCAAGTTGAGCTTACGGCTAGAACCGAGAGCACCTTGCGCGAACAGCTTGCCCGGGAACAGGAGAGGGCAGACCGCCTCGAAGCAGAGCTGAGGGAGGCCCGTAGATCCACGCCAGAGCCACGAGACGCCCCTATAACAGTCGTCGAAGGTCAGTTTGGTACCGAGACATCCGCCAGCGATACAGGTGAACCTCGACGCGCTAGTTGGTGGCGCCGCTTCTTTGGCTTCGAATGAATATCTATCCAAGCGTGTAGCAAGATGCCTCGACTACCTCGCCCGTCGGGGCGCAAAAAGGCGCATAGCCGCGGTCCTAACGCATAAGGTTGCACGATCCTGAGAGGCAGTTTCCGAGAATAAAAGTTCTCGGCATCTGGGTGAATAAGGGCAACTAGGACCCCCCCTTAGAAAAAATACGTACCCCAAAATACGTGGTTTTGACGATGTGCCTCTAGAGAGGGAGCGTCATAGTCCTCCTTGTGAACACACAGCACCAGCAACCCATCGACAAGGCGGTTGCCAAGACGAGAGAAGGAGGAGGATGAGATGGCGCTTAGTATGAGGCGTATCTTTTCGGTTATTGCGGTAGCGGCCCTTATGGCGGCAATGTTGGCGGCGATGGCCGTTCCAGCGTTT
>CADCVF010000019.1 GCA_902806095.1 uncultured Rubrobacteraceae bacterium | reverse complement strand
GTCTCCCTTCGGTTGATTGGTCTCTTCTGAAGGAACCACACGGTGGCCGTCTTCGTCAACAGCCTTTGCCTTTTACACACTCACGCGGACACTACCATGTGCCCGAGTTTGGGTCGGTGCCCCACCGTCGAAAAAGCTTCGCCCGGGTGCCGAGAAGTTGAATACTGCGGACTTCGCCATAACGGAATGCTCCGAAGTCGAGCAAAGGTGTCGTTGCTGCCATCGCCTTTAGCCTCCCTACTCGCGGGTCCTGTCGTTCTGGGCGCGCCTTCCGTAGAGTCGGGTGAGGGGCGTGGCGCTCAGGCCGTGGGCGAGTATGGAGGCGCATATGACGAGGCTTCCGACCACCCACGCTTCCTCCACCCTCGCCTCGCGGACCGCGAGGTTGGCGTAGAAGAGAGCCGCTACCCCTATGGGGCCGAACCATCCTAAGAACAGGGCGTCTCGCGTCCCTCCCACCCGTCCGAGCAGAGGCTTCAGCGCCAGCACCGCCGGAAGCCGCCTGAGTAGCAGCACCGCTAGCGCCAGGAGGAGCCCCGCCCACCCCAACTCCATCCACCCCTCCCAGGGTATCGCAAGCCCGAGTAGCACGAAGATGGGCAGGATGAAAAAGCGGTTCACCGCTTCTTGCACCCGCTCTTCCTCGGCGCGATCGCTCTCGCTCACCGCCGCATCGAAGGCGAGCCCTGCCACGAACACCGCCAACACCCCGTCCGTCCCCAGCAGCTTGGCGGACCCCAGCACGGCCAGCGAGAGGGCGATGGTGTAGGCCAGAAAGGACGTCTTCTCCATGGTGCCTTTGCCCTGGGCCCGCTCCAAGAGCCGGCCGGCGCCGTAGCCTACGATGGCCCCGAAGACGACGGCGGCCCCCACCTCCCACAGCAGCGTGTGCGTCAACCAGTGCCAGAGGGTCTCCCTGGGGGGTCGTGAGAGTAGGAGG
The DNA here is from genome assembly GCA_902806095.1 of uncultured Rubrobacteraceae bacterium. Taxonomy (GTDB): domain Bacteria; phylum Actinomycetota; class Rubrobacteria; order Rubrobacterales; family Rubrobacteraceae; genus Rubrobacter_D. Next base: position 45,047 of record CADCVF010000019.1, on the reverse strand, counting down.
ATGGGCAACAAGACGAACGGGTAGGCCAGGCCATCGTTGGCGCCCGACTCTCCGGAGAGGGTGTATCGTAGCCGGTTCGGCAGGTTCTCCTCCGCCAACTCGCCCGTGACGATGGTGCTGGAAACCACCGGATCGGTCGGGGTGACGACGGCCCCCACCAGCAGCGCGACGAAGAAAGGGACACCTAGGATCAGATACACTAGCAGGCCGCTCACCAGCCACATGAGTGGCATCACCAGCCCCAGCAAGACCGCAAGGGATCGCCAGCCGCGGAAGAGCTCCCTCTTCGGGAGACGCAGGGCCACCCCCATCAGCGAGATGGCCAGCGTCAGGCGCGCCGCCTGCTCCAGTATCGTCTCCTGGCTGCCCCAACCTGCAGGGTCGAGCAACCCCAGCACGGCCGGCCCGAGCAGTATTCCGGCCAGAAGAGCAACCAGCGGCTCAGAGAGGGTACTGCGTCTGATCGCACCGGAGAGTAGCCCGATGACCAGGACCAACCCGCCCACGGCAGTCAGAACTATGTTCAGCTCGCTCATGGGGGTACCTCCTTTTCCTAGCCGGCGTCCGACTGCGTAACATCCTACGCCATCGGGGATAATCTGGATCCTATTGACCGAAGTGTCTAGAAGGGAAGTTCTTCGAAGGCCGCTCGGATCGAGATGTGCCGGACCGCGTTCGGTGCGACCATGACGCCTAGGTTAAGCGACCGAGGAGGTAGGCGGGTGGACCTGGGGCTGTTCGGCGGTTGGGGTGGCATAGTGGGCGCGTTGATCGAGACGATCGTCTTCTACTTGTACGCCATATTATTGTTGCGTGTCGCGGGCAAGACAACCGTGGGCACGGCGAGGATCTTCGACTTCGTGAGCACGGTGGCCATGGGGACCATGATCGGTTCCACGATCATCTCCTCGAGCATCGCCCTCACCACAGGCCTCGTCGGGCTCACTGCGCTGGTCGCCCTCCAGTGGTCGGTGGCCTACGCTTCCTCGCGCAGCGGGCGCTTCTACCGCATCACCACCAACACGCCCCGGCTGCTCTACGACGGCTCCCGTTTCCTCGACGAGAACCTCAACGATGAGCGCATCACGCGCGATGATGTGAAGGCGAAGATACGCCAGAGCGGCCACCCCAACCTGGAGTCGGTGGCCGCAGTGGTGCTTGAGACGACGGGCAACGTGGCGGTCATAAGCTCCTCGGTACCCACCGAGCCCGCGGAGCCCGACGAAAGCCTCATGGGACCGGTAGCCCGGCGCTGAGAGGAAACCCCTGCAATGTTGCGGGCATCATAATGGGCAAGAAAACATCATGGCCAGGAAACGGTAAGCGAGTACGGGAGAGTTGTTTTGGGCGCGTTGAACACAGGCTTGCCGACCATCGGGACGTTGGTGCCGGTCATCGGTCGGCTCTCCGCCCTGACAAGCCCATGAGGTTGACGCAGCGGTTGGGACCCGGTCCGTGAGAGCATCGCTAACGGACCGCGGGCTCTTACGGGCCGTGCTGGTGGCGTTCGCCTTCTTCCTAGCCTACCAGTCCTTGGCGGAAGTGGTGACGACGGTACTGCTGCTGGCCACGGGGCTGCTCTTGGCCGTGGCGCTCTCGGCGCCCGTAGAGGCGTTGCACCGGCGCAAGGTGCCGAGGGCCGTCTCCGTCGCCCTGATCTTTCTAGCCGGCGTGGTAGCCCTCGGCGGGGGAGGCTACCTACTCTACCCCGCGCTGGCCGAGCAAGCGGCGCAACTGGCATCGGCCCTGCCCGGTGCCCTCTCCCAGCTCGCCGAGCGGGCCGGGCGGCTGGCGGATGATCTGGGACTCAACATAGGCGGCGAGGGGGGCGGCGATGTTTCCCCATCGACCTTAGCGAGGGCAGGGCGCAAGGTGCTGGGCGGCGCTTTGGGCCTGTTCGGCGGCCTGGCAGCGTTTTTCGCCGGCCTCATCGTCCTCCTGTTCGTCCCCCTCTACCTGGCGGCGATGCCGGGACCGGTCGTCGGGTGGATCGTCAGGCTTTTTCCGCCCGAGAAGAGGGAAGGGATCCGCGGCCTGCTCTCCGAGGTGCGAACAAGCCTCCTCGGCTGGCTGGGGGGCAACTCGTCTCGATGACCGTCCTCGGTGTTCTATCCACGGTGGCCCTCTACCTTATCGGCGTTCCTGGCGCGCTCTTCCTCGGCATCTTCACCGGGCTGGTCTGCTTTATTCCCCTGGTAGGACCAGTGGTCTCGGCGGTACCGCAGCTGGTGCTCGCCTGCGCCGGAAATCCGATAGACGCCCTGTGGGTCCTTCTGGCCTACGTCGCCATCCAACAGGTCGAAGGAAACCTCCTGACGCCACTGGTCATGAACAAGGACGCCTCTCTGCACCCTGCGGTCGTGATAGCGTCGGTGACCATCGCTGGCACGGCGTTTGGTATCTTGGACACGCTGCTGGCAGCCCCAGCGATGGTGGTCGCCGGCGCCATGGTCGACCAGCTGTGGTCCCGGCGCCTGGAGGAATCCGAAGGGAACCCCGAGCGAGAATTCGAAGGCGCCGGGTGAGACCGGTGCCTGGGCGCCTCGCGAGACGGCCAGGCGCACCGCTGCGAGGAGCCGCGCAGTTGCCAAAACTCGGGGGGAAGCATGTCACGAAGCGGAAGCCGCCCCGACCTTACGAGGGCGGCTTCAAGCCCGTCCGATCTTCTCGCCTGTCAGGTGGAGTATAACCAGGATGTGGAGGAGAGGGGTGGCGCAGGAGTGAACTCGATCCAACCGTCAGGTGGATTTTGCTGACCAGGGTGAGCGCAGTGGCGGTGAAGGAGCTCTGGGCGCTCGTGCGCCAGCCGCAGCTCCTCGTGCTCCTTCTGATCGGGCCGGTCTTGATCATGACGATCTTCGGCCTCAGCCTCGACGTCGAGAACATCCTTAGGCCGCGCGCCCTCGTCGTGGTGGAGCCCGGCAGCGAGGGCGCCAAGTTATTTCAGCAGTACCGGGAGGAGTTCACCGACCGCACCCAGTTGGTCGGGACTACCGACGACTCGGAGGAGGCCAGGCAGCGGCTCCTTAGGGGGGAGGTCGACGCCGTTATCGTCATACCCTCCGCCCCCCTGGAGACCGTCGCGGGCGGAGAGCGGGCGGTCTTACGCGTCGTCTACGACACGATAAACCCCGTTTTCGGGACCAGGGTGCCAAGCCGCGCTTACAGCCTGGTACTGGACCTCAACCAGAGCCTGGTCCAGGAGGCCATCGCGCAGGAGCTCGGGGGGGTCCGCACGCTGCAGGAGCGGTTGAACGAGCTGAACCGCAGGCTCGAGACGGCGAGCTCCGCCGCCGAGACCCTTACTTCTGAAGAGGCCCAGACCACCACGGCCGAGCTAGACGAGACGCTGACGACCCTCGAGAGCACGTTAAGGCTCTGGCAGGGTGTGAGGCCCGGAGAAGACGAGGACGTATCGGCCACCTTGCAGCGGATCGATAGTGCCCAGGTAACGCTAGACGAGGTGCGCGAGGCCCAGGAAGCGGGGCCCGAACAGATAAGGGAGCGTAGCGGCCTGGCGGACCTGCGGGAGAGCCTCGCCTCGCTCGAGGAGGCGCTCGCGAGTTTACCCTCCAACGTACCTGCCCGAGTGTTGGCCAACCCGTTCGAGCTCAAGACTGAGAACCTTGCCTCACCGCCGCAGGTGGTGGGCTTCTACGCCCCGGCGGTGCTCGCGATCCTCATCCAGCACATAGCCGTGAGCCTGGCTTCGCTGGCAATCGTCCGGGAACGCCTGAGCGGGGCCTACGAGTTCTTCGAGGTCTCGCCCCTGGGACCCGGGCAACTCCTAGCCGGCAAGTTTTTCACCTACTTCGGGCTGGTGCTCGGCGTGAACCTGTCGGTGGCGCTCGTCTTGGCCGGCTTTCTCGGCATCCCCATCGAGGGGGGTTTTGTAGAAATGACGCTGGCGATGGCGCTCCTTACTAGCGCCTCTTTGGGGCTGGGGTTCCTGGTCTCGGCTCTCGCCCGAAGCGAGCTGCAGGCCGTCCAAGTCTCGATGCTCCTGCTCATCGCGAGCGGTTTCTTCGCGGGCTTCCTCTTCCCCCTGGGCCAGCTGCAAGGACCGGCCGTCGCTATCTCGTACCTATTGCCCGCCACCAACGGCATCAGCGCGCTACAGGACGTCATGATCCGGGGCGAAGGGATTTCGGGTCTCGACTTCGCGGGATTGCTCCTAATGGCGTCCCTCACCCTTGGACTGGCCCGCTACCTGATGGGCAGAAAGAAGGCCTGATGGCGGCCATTCGCATCAAGAACTTGTCAAAGAGTTTCGGCGACGCTAAGGTTCTGAAACAGACGGATCTCACGGTCGAGGAGGGCGAGATCTTCGGCCTCATAGGTCCTTCGGGGTCGGGCAAGAGTACCCTGCTTAGGATCCTCACCGGCTACCTCGAACCCTCGGATGGGTCGGCCGAAGTCTTCGAAAGTGCCCCGGCGGCTTTCTCCCCCGAAGCGAGGCGCCGGGTGGGGTTCATGCCCCAGGGGTTCGTGCTCTACGAAGAGCTCACCGTGTTGCAGAACCTCAACTTCGTCGCCGGACTCTACGGGCTCCGATTCGGGGAGCGCCACCGGAGGGTGCGCGAGGTGCTCGGGTTCGTTGAGCTCTGGGACGATCGGCGCAAAGCGGCCAGGGACGTCTCCGGAGGGATGCAGCGGCGCCTGCAGCTCGCTGCGGCCGTCGTCCACGAGCCCGATCTTCTCTTCGTGGACGAACCCACGGCCAACCTGGACCCTATCCTCCGCCGCAAGTTCTGGGAGGAGTTCGAGCAGCTCCGCGAAGGAGGACGCACGATCTTCGTTACGACGCAGTACGTCGGCGAGGCCGAACTCTGCGACCGGGTAGGGCTCCTGGTGGACGGCACCCTCGTAGCGGTCGGCACCCCTGCCGAGCTGAGGCGCCAAGCCTTTGGCGGCGAGATCGTCCACCTCTCACTTGGCGGGGAGCCGGGTAGCCTGCCCGAACGGCTTAGAGCCTTGGAGGACCTCGGTCGCGTGGAGGAGGTGCGGCGAGACGCGGGTGGCGATGACGTCGTCAGCCTCGTCCGCCTGCTGGTCGAGGACGCCGACACTGCGCTCCCGAACGTCATGGAGGTACTCAGCGGCGCCGACGTACGCTCTCTGGACGTCCCCAAGCCGTCCTTCGACGAGGTGTTCTTCCGGCTGGTCAAGGAGACGGGGCAGGTCGGGCTCGGATCACGATAGGGCCTGGTGGTCTCTCCTGCGCGCCGGTGCGGCGGCCGCCCACGAGCGCGCAACACCCGGGTGTGTAGCCAATAGCCTCGCCTACAGCGTGTTCTTGCCGCCCGCCGGTAGACCCGTGACGACAGCGGAACGGCTGCGGGTTGCCCGATTTGTGTACCGGGGCGCACCGTAGATACCATCAAGGGCTGGAGTGCCCAGTTTGGGTTCCTCTTTCGGGCGGTCTCGGAAAGACGACGGTGGTAGAGAGTTCTAAGGGTCTCAGATCAAGGTTTGTCAGCCCGCTCAAGTATGGAGCGCAGGGCTTCGAGTTCGCCCCGGCTGACCGAAACGCCGCTTCCTCTCTCCGTTTCGGAGGTGCGCCGGGCGTCCGACTCCACCAGCACGGAGGCTATGGCACCGATAAAGTAAGAGAAGATCCCGATGGCGTAGAGCATCAGCAGGAAGCCCAAGATGCGTCCACCCACGGTTACCGGGTAGAGCTCGCTGCCCACCGTGGTAACGAGGGTGGCCGACCACCACAAAGCGTCCCCAAAGGTCCGCATCTGGCTGCCGGATGCCTCCACTTCTAAAAGGAAACCAGTAGCGGCCCCCAGCAGGATGACCATCGCCGAGACGATGGCGAGCTGCCCCAGACGGCGGCGCTTGAGCAGCGTGAGGGCGGATTCCGAGCCCCGCCCACCGAAGATGAGTAGCCGCAATAACGGGAGCGCCCGCGTCGCCCGCAAGATCCTCGTTAGTCTCAAGAACCTCAAGAAAGGCAGGAGCACCACAAGGACGTCGAGCCAGTGCTTGCGCACGTAGTGGCGCTTGACGGGGGCGAGCGCGAACTTGACCAGAAACTCGAGGAGGAACAGGCCCCAGAGGGACCAGCTCAGCACCTCGAGCCTTCGCTCCCAGGGTTCGCTTACCTGGCCGCCCAGCTGGATGATTATGAGCAGGGCCACCACGACCGAGGCCAGGGCGAGCGGGATATCGAGGTAGCGGTCCAGCTTCTCGCGCAGTTCCTCCCGAGTCGTCTGGTCCTCCCGCAGTTGCCGCAGTTCCTCGCCTTCCTGGGTCATGCTGATCTTCTTTCCCGTCACCGAGACGAAAGTAATCCAGCTGCTTTCGCCCGAACACCGAGGACTGATACTTCGCCGGGTCTCGGTCGTTCTGGGAAAGGCGGTATATCAATCATGAGCAGGATGCGTCGGTCGACCGAATTAACGCATGCTAACGCGTGTCCCTGTACGCCAACCGTCCAGTCTCGGGAGACCGCTTCGCCGCACGGACGGCGTCCTGGCGCAGAACATCCGCCGAGGCTGCCTCTTAACCGGCCGCTTACCGAACCCTTACTTTCGCTTAACCCTCCTTAACCATCCGCTCTCGCCGGGTTGGTAGGTTCAAGGTCAGGTGGAGGAAGGTCGGGGTCTTCACATAATCCCCCTCCATGTGGGAGCCCGCCCACTCCGCCGGTAGCGCAGGAGGATCAGGAGGTACAGGTCATGTCCGACGAGATAGCTACCGATAGAGGTCAGACATCAGTAGGCCGCTACTACGCCGAGCACGTGCGGCTGAGCCCAGACAGGGAGCCCTACGAACAGCTGCAGGGCGTACTGGATGCCGCAGAAGAGAAGGAGTGGCATCTGGTCGGCGTGTCCGGCGGATTACCCGACGGCGGCGTGGTCCTCTTCTGGGACACCAAGAGGCCCAGCTTCGGCAGAACCTCTCGCTTCAGGCATTCTGCGTAGCCACTCCGTCTTGTTCACTAGGCTCTCGGCGAGAGCTATACCGCAGAGCGCTCAAAAGGAGCACAACAATCGGTGGCGAAACAATCATCACAGGAGAGACCAATGGACACGCTATGATCGGCCGATGCTCAAACCTGCAAGCAGGGAAGGAGCCAACGGCTATGGCCCTGTTCCCGACACTTGGAGGCAGTAGATGGGTGGATCCTTCAAAATAGGCCGACTCTTCGGCATAGAGGTCAAGATCCACTGGGCCTTCTTCTTGCTCATGGCGTTCTTCACCTTCCTGGGCTTCCTATCTTGTTCCACCCCTGAAGCCGCACCAGAATCGAATCCCGATACCGCCCCCGCAACGGATGCCGCCCGGGTTGCAAAGGGGGTACTCGAGAGAGAGGGGATCACCTCTTACATGTACGGTACCCACACCATAACCGACGTCTCGTCAGGCATCAGGTACGCGCTAAGGAGCGAGAACGAAGAGCTGCTGGACTCTCACGCAGGCCAAAGAGTCACCGTCCACGGGACGTTGGTGCCCGGCTATGAGAACGGCCAGATCGAAGGAGGCCCACCGCTTCTGAAGGTTACCAGGGTAGAGCCGGCCTAGGGTAGCTTCAAGCGAGGTGGCCACGGTGATGTTTGAGACCCACGGCGGGGTACCCCACAGCGCAGACGTCGGAGGGATTTCACCCTCCGACGGAGACTATGAGAGAGCTCGAGAACCGGCCCCGCAAGCAGCTAGACGAGCAGGTCGGGAAGCTAGAGGAGGCCGGAGGCAACGTTGTCAATAACGCCGACAGGTAAAGACGTCAGGGCATGAACGGTTATCTCGCGGGTCGCGACCTGCTCCGGGTGGGAGCGGTACTCTTCGGTCTGTTCCTCGTCTGGCGCTTTCTGGCGGAGATCGCGGCCACCGCGCTGCTGCTCGCCACGGGGCTACTCCTCGCCGTAGCCCTCTCGGGACCGGTCGAGACGCTGCACCGGCACAAGGTACCCCGTCCGGTGGCCTCGGTTCTGATCGCCCTGGCCGCCGTCATCGTACTGGGGCTGGGCGGTTACCTACTTCTACCCGTGTTAATGGACCAAGCCCGCCAATTGATTTCCACCGCGCCCAGTGCGTTCTCCCAACTGGGCGAACGGGTTGAGAGCCTCGCCGGCAAGCTCGGTTTGTCGGTCGGGAGCCTGGAACCCCCATCCGCTTCGACCCTCGCCAGCTGGATTCGCCAGCTGCTGGGCGGAGTGCTCGGCCTCTTCGGCAGCATGGCGTCGACCCTCCTGGGGCTGCTGGTCGTGGTTTTCGTGCCGCTCTACCTGGTGGCGGTTCCCGATCCCGTGGTGGGTTGGGTGGTCAGGCTCTTCCTTCCCGATCGCCGGGATCGAGCCCGAGAGGTGCTCTCGAAGGTTCGCGTGAGCCTGCTTGGGTGGCTGGAGGGCCGGCTCGTGTCCATGGCGATAGTGGGCGTGCTCTCCATCGGCGCCCTATACTTCATAGGCATCCCTGGCGCGCTCTTCCTCGGCCTCCTCACCGGACTTGTGTGCTTTATCCCGCTCATCGGACCGGTCATCTCGGTCTTTCCGCCGCTGCTGTTGGGATTCGCCGGAAACCCCATCGACGCGTTATGGGTGCTCCTAGCCTACCTTGGCATCCAGCAGGTGGAGAGTAACCTCCTGACGCCCCTGATCATGCAACGGGCTGCGTCGGTGCATCCGGCAGTCGTGATAGCGACCGTGGCGGCCGGCGGGGCAGCCTTCGGGATCATGGGCGCGCTACTCGCCGTGCCGGTGGTAGTGGTTGCCGGAGTTCTCACAAAGGAACTGTGGTTCCGGCGGCTTGAAGAGGACCCCAAGGTTCCCGAAGATGGGCCGAGCCAGAGAAAGGTCGCTCGCTCATGACGCCTAGACTCTTGTCCGGACCCTTTCCTCGTCCGATTCGCCTCGGGGAAACCTCCCGTACAGCTTGGTGAGGGGCGTGCCGGTAATGCCATGGGCTACAACGGAGGCGACGATGACATAGCTGCCGACGGTCCAGACCTCCTCGACGCCCGTCTCCTGCAGCGCGTGGGTAGAGTACTATAGCGCCGCCGCGCCTATCGGCCCGAACCAGCCCAGAAAGAGGACGTCCTTCGTTCTCCGCAGCGGTCCGAGCAGCGGGCGCAGCAATAGCGCCGCGGGGATCCGTCTGAGAACGAGCATGCTAACCGCGAGGAGAAGGCCGCCCCACCCGAGCTCGAGCCAACCCTCCCACGGGAGTGCCATACCCAGCAGCACGAAGATCGGCAAGTCGAAGAAGCGTGTTATCGCCTCCTGCACGACCTCTTGCCGCTCTTTGGTGTCGCTGCTGCCCGTCACGTTAAAGGCCACGCCCGCTACGAAAGCCGCCAGGACGCCGATGGTGCCGAGGAGCTCGGCGACGCCGAGCACACTAAGCGAGAGCGCGAGGCTCACGGCAGGAGAGAGGTCGTCTCCAGGATCTCCCGGGCCGCCGCCCACCTGAGTGTACCGCCGAGGCTATGAGCCCGATCATGGCCCCTAGCACCGCTCCGAAGACGACCTCCCACAGGAGGGTGTGGGTGATCCAGTACGTGACGGCTTCTCCTGGCAGTCCATCGTCCACATAGGAACGCTGAACCACACCGCTTAATGGTTTCTTTACGGCGACTGTGTCTCCCTTAACCTGTTTGTTACCAGCCCTTTATGCAGAAGGGGTATCAAGAGAGCGTAGGGCGCCTTATACGAACGGGCGCGGCAGTAGTGTAATAAGCAGACACCCTGAGGGAGTGAGACGATGTTGATCCAAAGGTTGTTGATCCTGGCAGTAGCGGTTGCGACTGTCCTTTTGCTCGGTAACTGGACATATCAGGACCTGGCGCGGGCGAAGCAAGACGAAGCGAAGGGGGAGCGCCACGGCAAGAAGCACGTGACGCTCAGGCTAAGTGGCGACCATGGGGTACCGTTCTCGGGCGTTTGCTCGCTCGGAGAGAAGCGACGCGAGATCTCTGGGCAAACCCCGCGGAGCTTCGAGTTCGATCCGAAGGGGCGAGAGCTCTCGTGCGAGATTAGTACGCAGGATACTCGAGGTGAGGAGTTGGAGGTCGTTCTCAACGGCGAGGGCATCCGCTCGGTGCAGCAGCTCGGGGGTGCGGAGGGCGCCGTAAGGTTGACTTACAGTGGGGACGGCTCTTTCTCGTCGATATCGTCCACTTCGCAGATGGCAACCGGCACTACTGGGTCTTCGTCTAGTGCTGACGATGCCACACCTGGAGAAGATAACCTCAAGGGCCTCGCCGATAGGATAGAGCAGAACGTGGAAGACATCCTCGAACGGGTCATGCCGTAGGGTCGTGCGATGCACCGCCTTTCGAGCCTCCCCGGTTTTGACGCTCGGGGAGTCGGCAAGAGAAGAGGCGTCTCGGGCGATACGCTGCGCATGCTTCGTTCCTCCTGGACGCTTCTGGCCACTAGCACCCGTGACCATAGCCTATCTCGATCGTCGAGATAAGGTGCGATGCGGAATCTGACCTCCGTTGTAAGGCGTACACTCTGGGGGAGGTAAGACCGGGTCCGTTTGAAGGGGATCGCGTCAGGGCTGCGTCGTACCGTTGACATTCACCCGGACCTGGTACGGACGCTCGCTAGACCGTTGGTGCGACGGTAGGCGCAGATCCTGTGGTAGGCGTTAGCGACGGCAAGTTTCGCGTAACAGACATAAGCATCCGGCTGAGTCGTTCTGCCCTCTGTTATTCCAAGAAGATCTCGGTCTCCGTCCCCACGAAGGAGCCATCCCTGGGGCTGTTGGAGCCGACGCGTAGCGTCGCCAGTCCCTTGTATCCCGAGTATTCGAGCGTGGCCGCGAAGAGACCCCATGCCGTGGTCCAGTCGTTGGCGCGCACTGTCCTCGAAGAGATCACCACCCGGTCCCGGTCGAGCAGAGATATGGTCACCCGGCCCTCGAAGAGCCGGGCGTACCCTTGCACACTGAGGGGACTGCCGACCTTTTCCGCTTCGCGGGGTTGCAGCACGACCACATTGTCGCTTGTTGTCGGAAGCAGATCCAGCTCTTCGCGCACCCCCCGGAAGTCCACCGCGAGCCGTCCGGACTCGGGCAGTTCCGTCACCCGATAGCGGGATGCTCGCATAGCGAAGGCGTCCGCAAACAGCCCGCCGCCCCGGTCGCGGACCACGTAGAGTTCATCCAACACGGAGCCCACGAAGTCTTCGTCCGTGATCTCCGTCGAGGTGACGCCTGGGAAACGGACGCGGACGTAGCCACCTTCGGCCGGGCTTTCGACGGACCAGCGGGGCACGCTGGCCGGTCTGCCGTCCCGGCGTCCGAAGTCTATGAGCAGGCGCTCGTAATCGTCGAAGTCCTGGAACCGCACGCCCTCTATCCGGTCCGCGGCCCCCGCCTCGCCTCCGCCCATCTCCGCCCCCGCTCCGAACCAGCGGCCATCTTCGGCGCTGGCCGCTTCTACCCCACCGCGCTGTTCCAGAACCGATGAGGACTCCCCTATTTCCTTCGCTGGCGATCCTTCGCCTCGCTCCGGCGCGCTGTCCCGTCCGTCGGCGCCGCACCCCGCCACCAACACGAGCATGGCCGCGAATACGGCCGCCGCGATCGTCTTGAGCCGATTGGTACCCGAACCGTACCCGGCATTCGCGTGCGGCGGTCTTCGCCGGAGGAGGAGAGGTCCCCCTCCGGCGATGGGAGACGCCGCCGCATGAGCCCTGGCCTGCCAGGATCCGGCGCGGACTCCGGAGGCGAAGGAGGCGACGTCCGCCGAAGGACCTTGTGGCAGATCCCGGGTTTTCACCCGCTCAGTCATTGGCGAAGTGCGCGGTTAGCTTGTCACGGAACCAGCCGTCCACCAGGCGGTCGTAGGCTTCCCCAGGGATCACGCCCTGCCCAACGAGCAAGCCGACGAACATGGCCATCATGCACAGCGCGACGGCGAGTAGACCCGAAGTCCTGGCCCCTAACGCGTAGCCCGCGATCCCCAGGACGATACCCACGGTGCCTGTCGCCACGGAGACGAACAACACCCCGACGGGTACGCAGAAGACCAGGGCGAAGCCCGCGAGCAGCCGTCCCGCGGTCAGCCTCCAGGGGGTCTCCGGGTTCTTCTCAGGTTTGGTGTCCATGGATTACCCCCTCTCCTCTAGCTCGACCGTGAACGTACTTGCCTCTCCGCCCTTCGCCACGGTGATCTCGACCGGCTCGCCCGGATCGTAAGGTCGCAGAGCGGAGAGCAGATCCCCGGTGCCACGCACCCTCTCGGAGCCCACGGCGGTTATGACGCCGTCCGGCTCAATGCCGGCATCGGACGCGGGGCCCTGCGGATCCACCTGCGTAACTAGCGCCCCGGACTCGACCGAGATATCGAAGTGGCGCGCTATCTCCGGGGTCAGGTCGGTGAGGCCGACACCGAGGTACGGGTGCTCGACCTTGCCGTTCTCTATGATCTGTCGTGCGACGTCAGTCGCTGTGTCAGCCGGTATGGCGAACCCTATGTTGACCGCCCCCGTCTGGGTGGGGGGCAAATAGGCCACGTTGATGCCGAGGACCTTCGCATCACGGCCCACGAGCGCCCCTCCCGAGGAGCCCGGTGAGATGGCGGCGTCGGTCTGGATGAGGTCGACCAGGGCGCTCTGCTGCGAGCCGCCTGTGATCTTGGGTGGTATCTCGCGGTGCAGACCACTAATGATGCCCGAAGTGACGGTGGATTGAAAACCCGAGGGGTTCCCTATCGCTACCGCGAGCTGGCCGACTACGAGATCAGCGCCGTCGGCGAAGTCAGCGGCGGGTAGGTTCCCCCTGCTCACCTTGACCACGGCTATGTCTGTGAAGGGATCGGTCCCGACTACCCTACCCGTCTCCACCGAGCCGTCGACGAAGGCGACGTTGACCGTATCCGCACCCTCGACGACGTGATTGTTGGTGATGACGTATCCGTCCTTGCGGTAGATCACACCGCTGCCGAGCCCCTGCGCCTCGCGCTGCCCGTAGGGCGTGGTCTGGCTCGAGGAAACGTTGACCTGCACCACCGAGGGCTCGACCCGCGAGGCGACCTCGGCCACAGGCCACACGCCCTCCTCGCTCGACGCTGCTTCGGCCACCGCTCTTTTGTCTTTCTCTGAAGCGGCGTTCCCAGCCTCCTCGTCTGCGGCACACCCGGCTGCCAGCAGGAGGAACGACGTGAGGGCCACCAGCAGCACGCTTAGCAGCCTGCTCCCCGTATTCGTTGTCGCGCTCATAAGAACTCCCTCCATCGTGTAACCCACTCCGTGTAACCCACTCCAGGTCTATTCGTTCTTTCCGGCCGAGGTCTACCGGCCCGCGGCCCACTGCGGTTCCTTGAGGACGGTCTTGGCTCCGGCGACGGATGTAGCGTACTCCCGGTCTATCGGGTTGCCAGGGTCCCAGGCAGACGCCTTTATTATCTCGATGCTGCCCAGATCCGCATGCACCTCGGCGTCGGCCCAACTGACGCCCGAGATCCAGCGCGGGGAGATCAGCACCTTTTTGCCTGGCAGCCAGTTGCGGGTGTCCACGCTCGAGTTCGCCTGACCCTCTTCATCTTCTTCTCGACGAGCTTATGCCGCCCCGAATGAGATACCTCTCCACCTCGCGCTTCAAGAGTCGTCCCCGACCGATGTGCGCCAGGTACCTGGGGACTCACCCGGGCGTCTGGCTCCGTCTTGGAACTTGCACGATCACCGCCTCGCCTGGGCTCGCCAACGCGCTACTCTTACATCGGTGCTCTCTGTAGGTGCCATTCTCGCTGACGTCGCTTAACGTCTCGTAAGCTCCGGTTAGTCTCCGGTAAAGGTTCGGTTAAGCGGACTGCCGCGAAATGGCGATCGGGGGGAAGCAAGACTGATATACGAAAAGGTAGTAGCGACGTAAGTGCATAACCCTAGCCCTCAAGGAGATAGCGTACAAGCCAACATCAAGTAACCCTCTCCCTCAGAATTGCGGGGTCCTCTGCCACGCTGGTTAAGGTCGAGGCCTAAAGGGGCTCTGTTATTCGCGTTCCGCCTGCCCATCTACCTGTACCGCCTCAAGCTTGGTTGGTCACTTGGGCACCATTTCCTTCTGCTAGTCCACAAGGGCCGCAAGAGCGGCCTGCTCCACCAGACGGTGTTGGAGGTGGTCCGCTACGACCCGGCTACCGAAGAGCGTGTCGTGCTCTCTGCAAGGGGCGAGAAGGCCGACTGGTACCGCAACATCGAGGAAACTCCACCGCTGGAGTTTCGGACCGGAGGCCAACGTTACGTACTGCAGCAGCGATTCATGGCCCCGGAGGAGGACTACGCCGTAGTTGCCGAGTACGCGCGGCGCTACCCGCTAGCCTTCAGGATATTCGCCAGGGTGTTGGGCTACCCGCCGGGTGAGGCGAAGGCTGTGCGCCGAGAGTTTGCCTCGTCCTTGCATCTGGTTGCCTTCCGTCCCAGAGACATAGAGAGCTAGCGAACGGGGCGTGCTTTCGAGATCGTCCCCTGTAGGAGATTGGGTGAATTGGCATTCGCCAGATGCACCAGGCTCCTTCGGCTGGCAACGTCATTGGGGCCACGGGCTACCCTAAGGCAAGCGGCTCAGGAAGGAGAAGTGTGTCTACCGAAGGGGATAAGGACATGTTCAGGCGCTATGTCGAGGAGGTGACCAACCAGGGTAACCTGGCGCTTGCCGACGAGATCTTCGATCGCTACCTTGCCCACCAGCCCGACGGATCGGTGCTCGAGCGCAGCTCCGAAGACGCTAGGCGGTTTATGGGCGAATTTCACTCCGCTTTCCCCGACTTTCATGCCACCATAGAGGACCAGATCGCCGAGGGGGACAAGGTGCTCACCCGCTGGAGGATGCGCGGCACCCACGAGGGCGAGTTCAGAGGCAGCACGCCTACGGGCAAGAAGGCGGAGATCAATGGCATAGGCATCTTCCGCTTCTACCATGAGGGCAAGGTGATAGAGAGCTGGGACTCCTACGACCAGCTCAACCTGATGCGCCAGAGTATCGAGCAGGAGCTTAGGACGGCGCGGCTCATCCAGCAGGCTCTGCTCCCTAAGGACTTGCCCCGGTTCGACGGCTGGAATATCGTCCACCACTACCAGCCAGCCAGGGAGGTAGGAGGAGACTTCTACGATTTTCTGGAGCTCCCTGACGGAAGGTTAGGGTTGGTAGTGGGGGACGCAACCGGCCACGGTATGCCAGCTGCGCTGGTGATGACTAGTGCCCGCAGCATGCTCAGGGCAGTAACCCAAGCCTTAGGTTCTTCCTCGCCGGGGGACGTATTGGGAAGGGTCAATGACCCGCTTGTCACCGACATCCCTCCCAACATGTTTGTAACTTGCTTCTATAGCATCCTTGACCCTAAGAGCGGGCGCTTGAGGTATGCCAACGCGGGTCATGACATGGCCTACCTGCGCCGCCATAACGGTGACGCCGAGAAACTTAGGGCGAGAGGAATGCCCCTGGGCCTAGTGCCGGGGATGGGCTATGAGGAGAAGGAGAGAGTACTCGATGCTGGCGAGGTAGCCCTCTTCTACAGTGACGGGTTAGTGGAGGCTCACGACCCTAAAGGCAGAGTGTTCGGCTTCCCCAGGCTGCGGTCGCTCATCGCCGAGCGCGGCGATGAGCAATCACTAATCACTGGTGGACTCACTCCTCGGGGAGCTCTACACCTTCACTGGGGAGGGCTGGGAGCAAGAGGATGACATCACCCTCCTTACGCTACGACGATCCTCATAGAAGTTCGCACGCTCGGGGAGCCTAGTCTTTAGACTTAGCTCTTTACATTCCCTTAACCGAAGCCCTGGTGATCCTTAACCGCGAACCCTCGCGAGGCGGGTAGTATCAATGGGAAGATGAAAAGCTTCGGAAAGGATAACGTGCATCGCTCGTATGTTTGTAGGGAGCGGGTCGCGGCGTTGTTCTCGGTGGCGCTGCTCCTAGTGCTTTTTACTTGCGTACTCTGGGCTGGGGCGGTTCATGCCCAGCCGGTGGACGCCGGTGAGGAGCCTGCCGGTGGGCCGATCGTCTACAACCTTATCCCAACAGAGGACGCTATAATTGCGCAAGAAGAACTCGCCCGCGCCGGGGCGACACCAGAGACTCAACACGACGTCAGGACGGCGTGGGCCGCCGTATTTATCGATGGTGAGCTGCGGGCGAGCGCCCTGATAGGACCTACGTGCCACCCGCAATCCGTTAGCGCAGAGGTTGGGGACCTAAGTTCAGAGATTCACAGCATATGGGTTGTGGCTATCGACTCCGAGGATCGCTTAGGAGGATACGATTGGACCTTTACGGGGGTCTAGTGCACTGCCCAGATCGGAGCCCCGGTACTTACTTTGCCCTATGGCCACCGCTCGCATTGCTGATCGCCACCTTACTACTACTGCCGGCCATAGCGCTCCGCGGCGATGCCGAGAGGAGAATCGCCGGTCCAGGGAATGCCGCCGACCCGCGAGGCTCTCACCCAGGCGCAGGTGAGCGGGCGACGTTGCCCAACGATCCGCAGGACGCTAAGTCGCCCCACAGCGTGATCGTCCGCTACTCGAAGGGTGCCGATGAGGAAGAGGTGAGCTCGGCGATCGAGGAAAGGGTTGAGGGGGCAAGGTCAGAGGAGGACCTTAAGACGGCGAACGCTGAAATCTTCGCCGTCAAGGGGCCTGTAAACGACGCGGTAAGGACTGCCGAGGCGGTGGCAGGCGTCAAGTACGCTGAGGAGAGCCAGCGTGGTTCCCTGCTCTTCAACCCGGACGACCGCCTCTACAAGCGTGGGAAGCAGTGGGGGCCGCAAAAGTTAATCGCAAAAAAGGCGTGGGAGATCTCGCGCGGGGATATTGGTCCGGGACCCGACATAGGCATACTTGACACGGGCTACTTCCGTCACCCCGACCTCAGGGGCAAGGTGGTCTCGGAGTACGACTGCGGCAGCAACGATGATCGTGCCGATCCGGTGCGCGTCCACGGTACCCACGTCGCCGGCATCGCAGCGGCAGTGGCCGACAACAAGCGCGGCATCACGGGCATAGCGCCGGGGGCCGATCTGTTCTTTGGGCAGGTGTTTACTGAGGATGGCTATCTTCTGGTCGAGAACTTGGTCCAGTGCGGTGACGTAGCCATGAAGCGGGGCGTCAAGGTCATCAGCATCTCCCTGGCCTTCAAATGGAAGAGCAGACTATTGCAAGAAGCCGTAGACCGCTGGAACGACCACGGCATCAACGTCGTGGCCGCAGCAGGCAATGACGCCTCGCCCTACGGATCTCAGGGCCACCCGCTCTACCCCGCTGCCTCAGAAGGCGTGATAGGAGTTACTGCCACCACCGAGACGAACACGAGGTTGCCGTCCTCTAGTGTCGGCTACTGGGTGGACGTAGCCGCCCCCGGCGAGGCGATAGTTTCGACCTCGTTCGAAAGAGGCCACCCGACCTACGAGTCCATTAGCGGCACCTCGCAGGCCACCCCGCACGTGGCTGCGGCCCTAGCTTGTGCCCGGGCAAACGGCAAGGGCCGGTTCGAAGCCCAAAGGGATCTCTTCGAGCGAGCCTACGACTGGGGGCGGCCCGGTAGGGACAAGTACTTCGGCCACGGCTCGCTCAATATGCTGGGCACCGTGAGGCGCTAGCCATCGAACGAGAGGTCCTCGGTAGCCAGTTAGCCAGGGATGAGGCCCCTCGAGGGTTCAACGGGCTGCGTGAGGTCCAGCCACCGGAGGTCTTGCAACCGATCCACGAACGGTTGGTTGCGGCCTACGAGGATGTGCTGCCCGCCCATGACAATGTCAGTAAGGCTGCTGAGAATGGTTGCCGGGATCAGGTTAGGAAGGCGACTCAGCAGAGCTTGCCCCGCATAGAGCGCTTCAACGACGTAACCCTGAGGATAGTACAAGACCTCGAACAAGCCGCCGGGAGAGGCTGGGTGAAGAACAGGGGTGTCGCCGAAGTGAACTCAGTCAAATCCTCTGGTGGATTGTGCTGATGAGGGGGATAAGCGCCGTGGCGGCGAAGGAGTTCTGGGCTCTGGTGCGCCAGCCGAATCTCCTTCTACTCCTGTTGGTAGGGCCGGTTCTGAGCATGACGATCTTCGGGCTCAGTCTCGACGTGGAGAACGGCATAAAGACGCGCACGAGCCAATACGCGGCACCCCCTCAGGATGCTGATACGGGGGGAGGGGGTAGCAGGAGTTTAGGCCCGCGGTCTGTTTGAAGAGGTCTGGACGGCCAGACCTCGATGTGTATTGAAGCCGGTTTGAGCTGTTGTCTTGTGTGCTACGCCCTCGTTGTCGTCGAGCCCTCCCCAATCGGTGCAAGGGCCCGATACCCCGCAAGCTCCGAGAGGATGATGGATCGCTGACGACGTGGCAATGACCAGGGAGAAGGAAGATAGATATCAAGCGAATCGGTACCCAGCACTCCGGCAGGGGGCCGGCCGAGCGGTTCACTGGCACGGTTCGGATCGAGCCCCTGTTCGGAGCGACCGCTCCGGCGCGGGCGGCGGGCAACACGGTGAACTTTGAGCCCGGCGCTCGCACGGCATGGCACATCCATCCCCTTGGCCAGGTCCTCATCGTCACGGCGGGCTGCGGCCTGGTACAGCGCGAGGGCGGACCGGTCGAGGAGATCTACCCGGGAGATGTGGTCTGGTTCGAGCCCGGTGATAAGACTAATTAAACGGCGTGGCGTCTCGTATCATAAATGCTAGACTCATCGCGCAGAAGTTCGAGGCCCTCCTGAAGATGTACCGCCATCCGGACGGACATGAGAGTGGACCGGCGCCCAGCTCGACGATGCCACAGATGGAGTAGTGACCCGCTCCTACGTAACCAACCTGCGCAAGGGTAGGATAGAGAACCCGGGCTACGAGAAGATGAGGGCTATCGCCAAAGCGATGGGTTTCGCGCCGGAGGTGTGGTTCGAGGATGGCTTGGGCGAGGGACGATCCATCGGAGAGACCGAACAGTCGAGCGGCGTAGGCGGTCAGCTTGCCGGCTCTTCAAAGCCTCCTCAAAAGTCTCTCTAGCTGATATCAACGTGCTCTCAACGACCCCGCGTACCTGACCATATATAACGACCTTGTACACACACTGAAGTCAGGCAGGTCGGGGCTCCCATAATGGAGCGGGCTACTTAACGCCTGTCATCCCCTACCTGCGTATCGGCGTCAGTATCCTGAGAGCTAGCCGCCCATCCACCCAAGCTTTATGCGCGTGTCCAACATACAGTAGTCGACCTTGCGGAGCCGAGGACTCGCAGGCCGATCATAGGGTAGCCAGCGAGCGGGACAATGCGGCAGCCTGCATACCAACTTCTGAGAATTCACCTTTCTACGCCCTCGGGTGAATAAGGGCGAGAAGGGTCTCATTAGGGGGACTACGACGATACCGTGCGGCGCTTGCAGGCCAGCTTCAGCGTCTGCGAAAGACGTTCACCATGATGAAGATGAGGGCTCCTAGCAGCGCCAACATGACGACCGCCACGCCGAACATGAGCCAATCGTAGCCTATCCCGAACACCCTTCTGCCGTCGTATCCTACCCCGCCTCGGGTTCAACCAGCATATCGACGCCGGGTTAAGGTTATGCCTCCCGTCTGGTTAAGGAACGGTAAAAGGCCGCTGAACATAGCGAGCGAGACCCCCTTCAGGCGCATGCAGCATTGGAGCGCCCCTTAACGGTTCTCTCGCATTGTTCTTGTCTACATTGACTCGGCTGTCACCGTCCTCTCACCAAGCGAGGCTACGGTAAGGCGGGGTGCTCATAGGCGTTGGACCGGGGTTATGCGCACTTCCGAAAATACTTGCCTCCCAAGTACTCAGGTGAGTAGTGCTGATTGCGCACACTTGTAGGAAAGGCTTACTGGCTCTACGCGGCGAGCGGCTCTTAGAGGATCCCTAAATCCTAGATCTCACGTGATCCAAACAGGCACCTCACCTTCGGGAGAGCAGGAGTTCACCAATGCCTTGGGACGCCGCTAGCCAGGATGGAGGGCCAGATCGCCGTAGGCACATTCCTGCGGCCGTCTCCCGAAGCACCCTGGCGGTGGCCTCCTACATGCTGCGCTGGCGCCGACTGTGTTCCTGCGCGGACTGGAGCGACTACCGCTCTTCCTCTAGGGCTGTCAAGGTCAGATCAGGCGGGAATTTTGAACTTGACCTCCGTCGAGCCGAAGCGCAGGTCATGTTGGCGTCTGAGCCAGGCGGGTCATAGATACCGATTGGTTAACCCGATCCTTTTGCAACGAACTGTCAGGCGTCAATACATATTGCGGGCCGAAGGGTGTCAGGACCAGATGATGTATCCAGGAGATCGAGACTTCCTGCCAGACGTGACTAAGCTCTTGTCTCGTTAGGCTCAGGATGTAAGTCTCCCAACCCACGTGCCGAAGAAAGCTTAGAGAACAGAACCTCCCGGCAACTGGTGCACGATCTGAGGCATTGCCCGAAACCTCATGGTCTTCGAACCAATACCCGAGCGTCTTAGCGCCGTGTGCTTAACCTTCCGTTTACGGAATCATTGCCGAGCTTTACCGAATACTAACTCACGAAGGGTAAGCATAGTAGTAGCGGTCGTTTCGATGACCACTGCAGGGGAAGGTGCGGAGCGAGCGGAGGCTCGAAATCGGCGACATCTGCTTCCGCGCCGAGGAGCAAGGAGGTAAGCGCATGGCCGAAGTGACGGACCGACCCGGTAAAGGCCAAGGAAGCTGGGATCTCCCGACTAGGGGTTTACCTGCGGTGGAGACCCGCGACCTACCTGAACCCAGGAAACTCACGGCGTACATAGGGGCGAGCGTCATCCTGACCGCCACGGCGATGGGCTCTGGAGAGTCGATAATCTGGCCTTACATCACCTCGCAGGTGGGGATGGGGCTTCTATGGCTCGCCGCAGTCGGGATAACGATGCAGTACTTCCTCAACATGGAGATCGAGCGCTACACCCTGGCTACGGGAGAGACTGCCGTAACGGGCTTTAGTCGGTTCTGGAAACCTTGGGGGGTAATCTTCGCGCTCGGGGCCATCCTGCCAAACGCCTGGCCCGGATGGGCGGCCGGCGCCGGCACGGGGGTCACGTACATCTTCGGTCTCGGAGAGGGGGCCGTCTCCTGGATCGCCGCCGCGCAGCTGTGGGCCATCGCCCTTGCGGTAACCGCCGCACCCGTGGTCTACCAGGTCCTCGAGAAGATCCAGATGGCGCTGCTCGGCATCATCGTGATTTTCGTTATATTCGCGATCATCGTTGCCACCGACGCGGGCTCCTGGGGCCGCATCGTCACCAAGGCTCCCGAGTCCTTTACGAACGCTCCTCAGTGGTTTGCGGAGCTAGGGGCCGCGACCATTCTGGGTGCCATAGCCTTTGCGGGCGCGGGCGGGGCCAACAACCTCGTGCAGAGCAACTACATCAGGGACAAAGGCATGGGCATGGGGCGGCGCATCCCCAACATCGTCTCGCCGGTGACGGGCGAGGAGGTAGCCACGCCTTCGATCGGGTACACCTTCACGTTGGACGAGGAGAACCAGCGCCGCTGGGAGGGCTGGTGGAGGGTTGCCAACAAGGAGCAGCTCATTACGTTCCTGGGCATCGGCGGCGCTCTGCTCATCGCCCTCTCGGTGCTCGTCAACTCGACCATAGGCATCCGGGAGAACATCGGGACAGATCTGGCGTTCATCCAGGAGGAGGCGGCAGTCCTCGGCAATACTATAGCGCCGTGGTTCGAGACCTTCTTCCTCGTGGCGATCGTCATCATGCTCTTCTCGACCAACGTGGGGATCGTGGATTACACCTCCAGGCTGGCCGCCGACACGCTCAAGACAGGCTACCTGGCCAGGAGCCAGTTCTGGAGCGAGAGCAAAATCTACCTCACGGTCGTGTGGACAATGACCATCGGCGGCTCGATCGTTTTGATCGCCGGCTTGAACGCACCGATAGTATTGCTGATCATCTCGGCGGCGGGTGGCGGTGTCGTGATGGCGCTCTACTCGGTAATGCTTATCGTGCTGAACACCCGGGCCCTGCCGGATGCCATCAAGCTCAAGGGCTGGCGGTTGCCGATCATGGTCGTGACGGCCATATTCTTCGTCTTCTTCTCGGGCCTGCTGATCTGGGATATCGCGACCTCCGGAGTCTGATTTGCGGCTAAGTGCAACTAGCGAAGCAGTAGAGAGACCGAGCTACTGGCTCAAGGGAGAGTAGGGCAAAGGTGATCGAAGGCTTGTTACAACGCATCTTGCTTGGTCTGGTGATCTTTGCCATCTTGATCGCGGTTGCGGCCCTGCTAGGGCTGCTCTCATGACCGAGGAGGAAGCACACAATAATAGTAGTAGGCCCTCGTAGTCTAGAGGATAAGTGAGAGTCTCGGCGACGGCAGGAGCTCATGACGTGAAGGCTCGTCACGGATGGTCCATCTGGATTCCCCTGTTGCTCGGGGTGTACCTGGTCACCACGCCTGCGTTTTGGACCGTAGGTGCGGAAGCAGTTAGCTACCGTATGCAGATGGGCAGCGGAGTCATCCTCATTGCAGTTACCGTGTGGACGCTCGGCGTGCGTAAAACCGCGACCACGGAATGGATCAAAGCCGCGCTCGGGTGCTGGCTGTTGATCGCTCCGTTCTTGCTCGTCTACGGGAGCGCGGCAGCTTGGAACGCCAGGGGCGCGGGAGCCCTGACGCTCGCCTTGGTCGTCCTTGATAACGATCCGTTGGCCTCGTGGACCCGGCTTCGAGCGAACTTCTTACGCTACCGGCAGCGCAGTATCACGCCAGGGGATATCGTCGAGTATCGGGATTCGCAGGAACCACCGAGCGCCGAGGTGCTCTCTGGGCAGATCGTCGAGCGTGCGGATCAAATCCACCGGACGCTGCTCGGGGAGCCGTCGGAGATTGAGGTCGAGATGTGCGCGTTGGGATGCAGTGCCTGCATGGATGATCTGATCACGCTTGCCCTGCTCGTTAGCGAGGAGCAAATGAGGTCAGGACCTCTTCGACGGATGAAATTCAGGGCGGCTTATCGCTGCGCTACTTATTCACTCTCTCGTACGCGCCAGGCACTTGGCCTGTACACTGTGAGTATACTCAGCGAGGAACGGCACCGGAAGTAACTCAAGGGCTCTATAGTCGATCCTAGCTCGAAATCTCACAGACCATTGGTCACGCTAACCTGCAAGTCGAATGCGCGTTCCCCAACCGACTCAAAACCGTACTGCGTTCTCCTGCCTGTCGACCCAGTTCGAGCAGCAGACCCTCCTCTCAACGGGATCACCAGAGACCCTCAGGTGGGCGCAAAGCGCGCCTCGATGCCCGCTAGTGGTTACGCCACGTGAGGGGCTCTGGGGGCTCGCCGAGCTTGCCACCCACGTATCCAGCAAAGAGATTGGCGAGAAAGAGTGGCAGAGAGCCGATCAACAATGCCCGTCCAGTCAACCCGAAGCCAGCCGGAGGAACGGTTACACCCTCCACAAAAGCCAGCCCGAAGACGGCTAGGATGAGGGTTATGGCGATCCCGACCATCAAGCCGAAGACAGCAGCCAAGGCGCCGTGTAATCCCCCCTTGCGTCCCGCGTTCCTCGCCGCAACAAATCCCCCTAGCAGGTAAGCAAGAAAGCCAGAAGTTAGTGATACGACCACCAAGCCCGCCGTAAAGTCTCCACGCTCGATGGGTGGGGGTACTGCGATGCTGTAAATGTTTTGTAGAAGTGGGCTGATTGCAAGTCCCGAAACGGATGCGACCAGCCACCCCAACGCAATACTCTTCCACCTCAAACTTTTCTCCGCGCTCAACCCTCTACTTCCTTTGCATCTTCGTCAACGTTCCTGCCGCGTTCCGGTCACCTGTTTGTTCTGGGTATGAGACAGGTAGCGTCCGCGCTGTTCGCTCCACATTGCACGCGTGTGAGGCTGGAATCGCCATGTGCTCCAACGGGGTCGACGAGCCGTTCTTGCGAGCCTGCGAGGACATCTATTCTCAGGCTATCCAGAGCCGTACCTGTCAATAATGTTCATCACCCGCTCTTAGCAGGCGGTGAAGCATCGTTAGCATTCCGTAAAGAATTGGTTAAGAGTCCTTTTTTCTACGCAAGCGCCTGAGCCGCTGCTAAGCAAGAGGAGTATAGAATCGTAGTGTGAATTTGAGGTTTCGCTTGTGGATGCCTGCGATCGCGATATTTATCGTGATGCTCTCGATCGGGACGATTCTCCTATATGGCTTCCAGGCAACCCGCGCGCGCTTGGGTGAGTATGCGCAGGATCGAACAGTGGCGAGGGCCGTGGCTGTAGCAAGCGCAGTAGAGAATACGGGAGCAGATGAGCTGCGAGAGGCCCTAGATCTGGCAACCGAAACAGGAGGCGGCCAGGCCTTGTTCGTCAACCGGGAGGGCGAAACCGTGGCACGAGAGGGCGTGAGCGGTGGCCCGAAGATCCCAGACGAGGTAATCGAAGCGGCATCAAGAGGCGAGCGGATGACCACAACTGCAGGGAACCGGAAGACCACCAGCATCCCCGTGATCCGTGATGGCGAACTGCAGGGAGGAATCGTCTTCGTCTCCGGTGCAAGCGAAACGGCCGTACTGAGGATTCTCTCCAGGAGCAACATCGAGGCGGCAGCGATAGCGTCCGTGTTCGGGGGCGGGCTCATGCTGCTGGTGGCGGCGCTCTTGAGCAGGCGAGTGGAGCGGCTCAACCTGGCTGCCAAGTCCATAGAGCGTGGCGATTTGTCTTCCCGCATAGAGCCCGGCTACGGCGACGAGCTTGGCGATCTCGCAAGAAGCTTCAACTCGATGGCCGAGAGGCTCGAAGAGTCCTTCCACCAGATAGAAGAGGGTAAGGAGACACTAGACGCCATCCTGAATAACCTGACCGAGGGCGTGGTGGCGACCGGACTCAATGGCGATATCGTGTTCGTCAACCATGCGGCCCGCAGCATGTTGGGTATGGGCACCGGGAAGCCCGAAAGGATTCCTGATCCCTTTGTGGACATCGATCTTCCTCGCGTCGTAGCCCGTTGCGCGAAAGAACACGAATGCGGCGAGGCCCGCGTGCGGAGGGGAGATACGTACCTGCAGGTCAACATAGAGCACCTGCCCGCTTTCGACGAGCACCGCGGCGGCGTGCTGCTCGTCATGCAAGACCTCTCTGAGGGTAGGAGGCTCGAGGCCAACCAGCAGCGCTTCCTCGCCAACGCAGCCCATGAGCTCAAGACCCCGATTACGACCATCCTCGGCGCCTCGGAATTGCTACTAACAGAGGATCGGGAGGACAAGGGTACGCGCGACAAGTTCCTCGGCCATATCCACACCGAGGCAGAACGCATGCGGCGGCTCTCCGACACGCTGCTCCGGCTGGCACGCACGGGATGGGACCTCAGGAACCCGGAGATCTCGCCCGTAGATCTGGCAACAGCGGCGCGCAGGGCAGCCGAGCGCATGACGCCGCTTGCGGATGCGGCCGATCTCCAGATATCGGTCGAGGGGAGCGGAGCCCGGGTGGACGCCGATTTGGAGTGGCTGGAGCAGGTACTGCTTGCGCTGATGAGCAACGCGATCAAGCACTCCCAGCACGGCGGGCGTGTGTGGTTGCGCCTCAACGGAAACGTCGTCGCAGTGGAGGACGAGGGAGAAGGCATAAGCCAGGAGGATCTACCGCATGTCTTCGAGCGCTTCTACAGCGGAGGCGTCCAATCAGGGAGCTTCGGACTCGGGCTCCCTATATGCAAGGACTTGATCGAGAGGATGGGGGGTAAGATCTCTCTGAGGTCCGAAGAAGGCGTGGGCACGACCGTCGAGGTAGAGCTTCGGGAGGTGAGTGATGAGTAGGATTCTCGTCGTCGAGGACGACGCCGCCGTCAGAGACGTGGTAGAGCACGCCCTCACACGCGAGGGTATGGAGGTGGCGACCACCAAGGACGGAGAAGAAGCTCTGAAGCGCCTCAACGGTCCCGATCTATTCGATCTCGTCGTGCTCGACGTTATGCTGCCTGGAATAGATGGGATCTCGATCTGTCAGGAATTGAGGAAGGGCGACTCGCCTTCGGCCGAGGCGCCGGTCATAATGCTCACCGCCCGCGACGACGAGACGAGCGTAGTGGTCGGCCTGGAGGTCGGCGCCGACGATTACATATCCAAGCCCTTCAGGCCACGGGAGCTCGTCAGCCGGGTGCGGGCGCATCTAAGAAGGCAGCGTCTCTTGTCGAAGGCTGTACCCTCCGAGCACAAGAAGCTGACGTTTCCGGGCCTGGAGGTAGATCTGTTCGGTCGACGAGTTCTGGCCGGCGGCGAGGAAGTCGAGCTGACGGCCAAGGAGTTCGACGTTCTGGCTTTTCTGGCCACGTCACCGGGGCGCGTCTACAGCCGGGAGCAGATCATGCGCTATCTGTGGGACGGGGAGTTCTATGGCGAGGCCCGCGCCGCAGACGTACATATCCAGCACCTCCGCAAGAAGATAGAGCCAGACCCCCAGCACCCCCACTATCTCCTGACGGTGCGAGGCGCCGGTTACAAGTTCGCAAACATCTGAGCCTTATCGGAACCAAGACCTCAAGCTTGTTCCAGCGGTGCGGAATTGAGCTTGCTCCACGAATCTCTCAGGACATGATGCCCCAAACCGAACTCGAACGCTAATGTCAGGACCATCCAAATCAAGCGTGAGTGCTCCCGCCAGCGTCATCCGCTTGCCGGACGACTTCTCTCGGATGGAGCCCGGCACAATTCCGGTGTGTCCCACCACGACCCCCGCGTGGACGCCGCCGTTCTCCCAGGTGCGAGGATTGATTACCGACGTAGGCGGTGTCTTGGCACACGGCTCGATAGTTGCCCGGGAGTACGACATCCCAGCCGTTCTCGGGACCGGTGTGGCGACCCAGCGGATCCGATCTGGCCAGATGGTCCGTCTCGACGGAAATGCGGGCACGGTCATG
The DNA here is from genome assembly GCA_902806095.1 of uncultured Rubrobacteraceae bacterium. Lineage (GTDB taxonomy): Bacteria > Actinomycetota > Rubrobacteria > Rubrobacterales > Rubrobacteraceae > Rubrobacter_D. The sequence goes on along the minus strand of CADCVF010000019.1, from coordinate 18,220 downwards.
TTCCTGGACGCCACGGGCGAGGAAGGTACCAGGCGGGCGGTAGCGGAACCTCTATCGAAGACCTGCAATACTTTGAATGCCCGTACGGCTGCGTTCGTTGCTCTGGTCGCCGGAGCAATCGTTGGTATTGCCGCCGTGTGGTGCAGAAGCGGGAGAGAGCGTTAAATGGTGTCGATACATAAACAAGAGAATGAGATGAGGTCAGCGATTCGAGTCCGCTCGTCGGCTCTTCGTTTTGCCTGCAAATCCTGCAAAAAGATAAAGACTTCCGTGTTCGTGTCGAGGCCTTTGTAAGCAGTAGACTATCCCAAAGCCTCGTCCTCGGCATTGGCGTGCTACATGTGGGTTGCAGGCTACCGCAGGTGGCGTAAACTAATCCTCTGGCATTGACTGTCTGACCGATGTGCCCGAGCTTGGGTCGGTGCCCCACCGTCGAAAAAGCTTCGCCTGGGTGCCGAGAAGTTGAATACTGCGGACTTCGCCATAACGGCGTTCTAAGAAGTTCAGCGCATGAGCGTTGCCGGCCTTCTTTGAAGTCTCTAACCCCGCTCAAACGCGCCTCAAATACCCGTGGACTAAAACCATCCCCAAGGATCACCAACCCCGGAGGCTACGGGAGAGAGAGGAGGCATGCGGCGATGAGGCACCCGACGCAGGCAAGGATAGGGCTGGTCAGGCTGGGCGACTCGGACTTTGTACCCGCAAACCCCGAGAACGACGTGCGCGGCAAGGACGTCTACGAGCCGGAGGGGCAGCTCGTAGGAAGCGTCGAGGACCTCTACATCGACCGCCAGGAGCGCGAGGTCCGCTTCTTGGAGGTGGGCGCAGGGGGCTTCCTGAGGATAAGGGAGAAGCGCTTCCTGGTACCGGTTGAGACCGTCGTTGAGGTTGCAGAGGATCGGGTCACCATCGAGCCGGGCAGGACGGAGGAGGTGGAAGGCCCCGCACCCTTCGACACCAAGGTCGCGCCCCCGCCCGCCGCCGAAGAGCGGCGCGCCGAGGACTACGCCTCGCCCCCTTACGGCAACGCCGGTGCCGCCCCTCCAACGAGGAGTAAAGGAAGGTAGCGCGGGCCATCGCCTGGGTGGCCCTGGCCTTGTGGGTGGTCATCGTGATGCTCGCCGCGGTGCTCACTCTACGTAGACCGCCAATCCACAAAACCCAACGGAAGACCCGACAGGTTGACCTAAAAAACGGAGGACGAACATGACCGAGCATCAGAGGCAGACCGCAGAGCGTCCGGCGGCCGAGCGCTACTACGCTCAGTACGCGAAGCTCGGCGTCGGCCCGGGGGGGTCCCCTGAGGCGGCCCTGCAAGAGGCGATCAACGAGGGGGCGCGCCAGAGCTGGAAGCTGATAAGCGTGACGAAAGACCCCGTGAGCAAGGGCGTACTCTTGGTGTGGGATACGTCCGGATTCTTCTCCGGGTAGCTCTTTTCCCTCCGAGCCCGACGAGAGCATCATGGGGCCGCTAGGGTAAACGTATGGTCAGACTTTCGCCTGCTTGGTATGGCCCGTAAGCGCCTTCTCGGACTCTTCTTGTCTCAGGCCGCGCGCGCATACAAACTCGTGCCAGTGGCGGTGCTTTGCTTGATTGCAGCCGCCGGGTGCCTCGGGAAGCTGACCGGGGGTAGCGAGGCGCTAGCAGTAGAAGCGGGGGAGAAGCCGAACATCCTGCTTATCCTCACCGACGACGCCGACCTCTCCCTGCTCCCCAAGATGCCCAAGATCGAAGAGCAGCTGGTCCTAAAGGGTACGACTTTCCCCAACGCCTTTGCTCCCTTCGCCACATGCTGCCCCTCGCGCGCGACGATTCTGCGCGGGCAGTACCCGCACAATACCGGCGTGATCTCCAACTACGGCACCTACGGCGGCGTCAGCGCATTCGAGGCGGCAGGAAACGACGATGATAACCTCGCCATTCGCCTCGACGAAGCCGGTTACAGAACTGGGCTGTTCGGCAAGTACTTGAACGGGTATGACGGTGGCTACGTCCCACCCGGCTGGGACGAGTGGCACGGTTGGGCCGGATCCTACGCTAGCGGGAAGATATACGAGAACGGCAGGCTGAACGCCTACGATCTATCGCGCCGCCACGAGACAGATATTCTGGGCTCGAAGGCCAGGTCGTTCGTGAGGAACGCGAAGGGTTATCCGTGGTTCGCCTACGTCGCCTTCAACAGCCCCCACAATCCCACATACACCGAGTCGGAGTACGACGACGACTACAGGAGGCATCGTTATCCTAGATCACCGGCGTTCGACGAGGCGGACGTCTCCGACAAGCCCAAGTGGGTGCGCCAGCTCCCCCGCATAAGCGATGAGGACAGAGCTGAGTACAACCGCAGGTACCGCAACAGGCTGAGGGCCATGCGCAGCGTCGACGACGCCATCGCAGATCTGCTACGGAGCCTAAGGGAGACAGGGCAACTCGACAACACCTACGTAGTCCTCTGGAACGACAACGGCTACCACATGGGCCAGCACAGGATCCCGGAGGGCAAGAGGACCGTTTACGAGGAGGACGTACGCTACCCGATGGTCGTCCGTGGACCCGGTGTGGGGCACGGCGCGAAGGACGAGAGGCTGGTGAGCGGCACAGACCTGATGCCCACCTTCCTCGACCTGGCGGGAGTTCCGACACCAGAGTACGTGGACGGCCGATCCCTCGCGCCCGTGCTCTCCGGGTCGAACCCTTCCTGGCGTGACTCGCTACTCTTAGAGGGCTACGACGACGGCTTCGGCAAAAAGGCCTACGTCCCGCCCGACTTCAAGGCGATAAGGACTTCTGAAGGGCGTACCTACGTCGAGTACGAGACCGGCGAGGGGGAGATGTACGACCTGAGCACCGATCCACGCCAGCTAAGAAGCGTACACGACGAGCCCGAACGCGCGGTAGAGGTATCTGCGCTTTCGGCCCGCTTACAAGCCCTGAAGTATTGCTCTGGAGAAGCGTGCCGGAGCGCCGAAAAGCCCAAGAACACAGCCGATCTCCCCTTCTCAGACGCAGCCGTTCTCATGCACGGGTATGCACCTTCAACACGACCAGGCGTAATATCCGGAGAGACGCTCCCGACGAAGATCCATTCAGTGAACCTCGTGGAAGGTGGATTCTCGGAAGTCCAGGTGCAGGATCCTGCATAACAGCAGCAGACTACAAAGGAATGGGGCGAAGGGCTTTCTCAGAGCAACGAAAGGAGTGTGACGTGCTATGTCATTCGTCTTATTGGCGGTGCTAGGGGCAGCCATAGCCGTATCGGCAATACTCGTGGTGTACATGCTGGTGCGTCGTTGGCTGTGAGGAAACGACCCTAGCCCTTCGCAGCCACCAACTCCTGTATCTGTTGGTCCACCTCTTCTAGGGCCTCGCCGATCCTGCTCTCCAGCCGAGCCCTCCGATGACAGGCGAGATTTCGGCTCAACCCTCTAGCTTCTTCGAGGAGCACCTGCATGTTCTGCAGCTCCGATAACTGTGACTCTGCTCTCAGCTAATCTGGCCAAGTCCTCCATCTTCGACTTCACTTGGGCGTATTCTGCAGCTACGCGCCGGGCTTCTTCCTGGTGGCCCTCTTCGAGAAGTGCGTTGTATTGGGTCCCTAACTTCCCCCAGGCGTTCGCCTAACTTGTTTTGTTCGTACTCGTAGACTGGTTCACAGCGTGGACAGTTGGCCTCCCTTAAGATGCGAGGCAGCTTCACCCCAATCCGGGCGGAGAATGACCCATTGCCCCGCCTTGCGGCTCATTGCCAATACAAGATATTGAAACGATGAATATTTATTCATTGCAGCGAGAATAGCTGTTGGCACCTCAGCCAGGTGCGTACTACGCTGCTAGTAGCTGTACGCCCACGACTTTCACCCCAACGCACGATAATATTTTGGGTTGCTACCGTATCGAAACCGTGCTGGGATAGTACTGCTTCCGCGCGTAGCGTGAATCCTCAAGAGAGCGGTTCGAGTCCGCTCGTCGGCTCTTCAGATTGCACCCTTGCCCAATAAGGTATCCTCGATGGCCTCCTCCAAGGGCAGAGCATGGCCCCTTGTCCACGCCGCCGTAAACGCCTCTTTCCCGAGTGCCCCGTGGGCCGCAGCCACGGTACGGTCGTGCTCGGTGCGCTTGGACGGTGGGAGGGGCCAGCCCCTATCTTCCCGTAGCGCGGCGGCTGTCCCAAAAAGGTGCGCTGCCCGTTTCATCCTCCCTTGCGCGACCGCTACTCGGGCCAGCCCCTCCAAGCAGATTAGGATGGTATGGTTGAGCCCCATCCGCCGCCCCCCAAGCTCCAGACTCTCTTCGTACAACCTCGACGCCCGCGTGTATTCGCCTGCTTCGCACGCCACGTTCCCGAGGCTGGCTAGCGTGCGTGCGATGCCCCAGGCATGCTCCTTACTACGAGACAAAGCTAGACTCTCTTCCAGCAGCGGCGATGGTGCTAGTAGCTGTCGGCGGCGGGGGACTGGCGAAGGCCGCCTTCCCCGGCGATAACGGCAGGATCGCGTTCACGAACGGCGAGGTCAAGGCCGGAAACCCGGAGGGCGACCAGGAGATCTACACGATGAACCCCGACGGCTCCAACCAGACCAACCTCACCAACACCCCCGCCGGTAACGAGTCCTTCCTCGACTGGGGGGTGGCGGTGGCGCCACCTGACACGAACAAGCCGCCGGTGGCGAGCAACGATTCCTACAGCACCAACCAGGGCCAGCCGCTTAACGAAGCCGCCCCCGGCGTCCTGGCCAACGATACCGACCCCGAGGGCAATACGCTCACGGCGGTGAAGGTCTCAGGCCCGGCCAACGGCACGCTGACCCTAAACTCCGACGGCTCGTTCACCTACACCCCGAGTTCGGGCTTTTCGGGCAGCGACACTTTCACCTACAAGGCCTACGACGGCACCGCCGACAGCAACACCGTCACGGTGACCATCACCGTGAATCCCGTCGACACCCCAGCGCCCACGGTCTTTGGCTTGAACCCTTCGGATGGACAGACGGGAGTTTCGACCGCCACAAACATCACGCTAACCTTCTCCGAGACGATGGACGAGAGCACCCTGAACGATAATACCGTCAAGCTCGTCAAGCCGGGGAGGAGGCCCACCTCCATACCCATCACGATGACGAAGAGTACCGACGGCAGCGGTAGCAGTGTCCTCACGCTCGACCCATTCGGATCAGCCAAGCAGAACTTGGCGGGCACCACGACCTACCAGCTCACTATCGAGGGAGCAGGCGACACAGACGGCTTCGCCGTAAGGGACGTGGCGAGCAACGAGCTAGCCCGCGACGCGGTGTCGTCCTTCACCACCGCCAAGAAATGAGGCAGAGTCCATAACCGCGTCGATCCTTTTTCGAACCGGGGCCCTTTCGGCCCCGGCTTCTATTTATCGGCCTCGAAATTCTTCCACTCGAGCCGGTCGAGAGTGTCCGAGTGCCTCCCCTTTCAGAACTGGCTGCGGGACATGCCGCTCTGACAGGGAGCGGGAAATGCGCCGCAAGCCCTGAGGCCTCCTATGCCTGATTTGACCCTAGTTTGACCCTAACCCGGACGTAACACCCTGCAATAGTGAGCAAACGAGAGAATAGAAACCCCTTTACTTATGCGAGAATTGCAAGCGTGTGCAACGCCCAGCAACCACTGACCGCACACTCGTAATGAGCAGGTCAGCGGTTCGAGTCCGCTCGTCGGCTCTCACTAATCGGCTTATCTAAGCTGAATACACGGCATAGGCCGTGGCTTCCGCTTACAGTGGAATCTCCTTTGATACCACTGAGCGAATTTCCCAGAACGCATCTTCTACCCACACAGGTGAATGCGGTGTTCTCCCAAAGGCGTAAGGATTGGTTAAGGCCCCTGCGGACAGCAGTGGTAAAGGAGGGCAACACGGGCAATTGCATCGGCTTGAAGAACAATTTAGAGTGGTTGAAGGGACGGTAGACACGCCCTTAGGATCTTCACCGCCCTGTACACCCACCATGGGCACAAGGCATCGGGGAATCAATCTCGGCTGCTGCTTCGGAGCTCCTCTATCTGCCGGTCTACCTCATCCAGCGCTCGGCCAAGCACATCCTCTAGGCTCGCCCACCGATGGTAAGCGAGGTTGCGGGCAAGCATCCTCGCTTCTTCTAGGAGCACACGCATGTTGCGCAGCTCCGAGAGTTGAGATTCGGCCATCTGACCCTCGTCTCGCAAGGTGAGCCCCCTTCTGTGAACTTGTGCTGCTAAGTCTACCGGCGGAGTGTGTTCTCGCTCAGCCTGTTCTGACTGCTATACATTGAGTCGGGTTTCACCGGCTTGGAGGACAGTCGATATTTGAGACGCAGCGGCTGTGAGCTGTAGCGGTGTCTAATCGCTCACACCCTGCAGCAGGTTCCCTCGTAGCGTCTTGTGCAATCCGGTCTCCAGGATGGGTCGTCGTGGTCGGTTCTCGGCCGTGCGCTGCAGAGGTTGTTGGCACAGAAGCACCCGTTTGGGAGCTCTTTACCGTGGGTACTTCGGATGTAGGGAAAGGGACCGCTAAGGAAGGAGTACATGGTGGATTACGGTGAGCAAACCACGGGCACCAGGGACGAGCACTACAACCTCGTAAGCGTCCTCTATCACGCTCTCAGCGGCGCCGACACCTGTGAGCGTTACGCCCTCGACGCCGAGACGGTTGGCAACGAGCGGCTTGCAGCTTTCTTCAGGGAAACGCAAGTCATGCAGTCGCAAATCGCAGAGCGGGCCAAAGGTCTGCTCGGTATCCTCGAGCACCCGCCTGAGTTCGGCACCAGCCCCGCTAGGGGTAGCACCCCCGCGAGTGGGGGCACGCCGGATATGCCGCGTACCCCGCTGCGGGACACGACGGGAGATGTGGAACGGGGAACCGTATCCGACGCTCCGATCGTTCCTCCGGAGGAGGACGTGCCGCCCTACGTCGCTTCCCCGCCGGGCGGGGAGCCGCCATCGAGGGAGGAGCCGCCACCTGGGGAGGAGAGGCCCGAGAGGCGGGGGGAGGTGCCCACGACCCCGCCGACCCCGCGCGAAGAACCACCGGCGGGCGAGGAGAGGCCCGGGAGGCGTACACCGTAGTCGACAACCCCGCCTGGAGGGAGGAGGGAGCGCATGAACGACGAGCAGTTCATCGCCGAGGTCAAGAACCTCGCCGAGCTCGATGCCGACGAGGAGGCCCGCAAGGCCATAGCAGCCACGCTCGAGACACTCAAAGAGAGACTGGCTGGGGAGGAGCCCTCGGACCTCGCAGCCCAGCTTCCCCCTGAGATAGCTCCTTACGTGGAGGGAGACGGGGGAGGGGAGTCCTTCTCAGTGGAGGAGTTCTACGAGCGGGTGGCGCAAAAAGAGGGCGTAGGTAAAGAGGAGGCTGTAGGCCGCGCCAGGGCGGTGGCCACGGTGGTGCAGACGGCCGTAACCGAGGGCGAGCTAGAGGACATCCGCTCCCAGCTAGGTGCCACTTACGGGGAGCTCTTCGGTCAGACGGGCGCCTCGGCCTAAAGAAGACCCAATGGAGGACGCCAAGTGCCTTACAAGCAGATCACGCAACTACCAGAGAGCGTCAAGAACAACCTGCCCAAGCACGCCCAGGAGATCTACAAAGAGGCCTTTAACTCTGCCGAGGAGCAGTACGGTGAGGAGGATCGTGCCCACCGCGTCGCCTGGGGCGCCGTGGAGAACAAGTACGAGAAGAACGACAAGGGCGACTGGGTAGAGAAAAAGGAGTGAGCCAAGCCCGTGGAGATCACCACGCAGCTCGCCGAGCGCCTCCGCCAGAGGCTGCACCCGCTAAGAGTCGCAGATGACCTTGACCCGCTTTTGGAGCACATCGGTAACGCCCGGTGCGTGCTCCTCGGGGAGGCCTCGCACGGTACCTCAGAGTACTACTCTTGGCGCACCCGCATAAGCGAGCGCCTGATCCGCGAGAAGGACTTCTCCTTTATCGCGGTCGAAGGCGACTGGCCGGACTGCTACGAAGTAAACCGCTACGTTAGGGGCCTCCCCAGATCCGCGCACAGCGCACGAGAAGCCCTCGGTGCCTTTCGCAGGTGGCCGACGTGGATGTGGGCGAACGAAGAGGTTGTCGAGCTCGTTGAGTGGCTCCGCCGCCACAACGACGGGCTTCCAGAGCCCGAGAGGATCGGCTTCTACGGCCTCGACGTCTACAGCCTGTGGGAGTCGCTGGATGCGGTAATGCAGTACCTGAAGAGGGAGCACCCTGAGGCTGTGGAGGCCGCGCAGCGGGCATACCAGTGTTTCGAGCCCTACGGTGGGAGCGCCCGAGAGTACGCCCGGGCCACTGCCTTGGTCCCAACCTCCTGCGAGGATGAGGTCGTGGCGATGCTCTCCGAGCTCCTTCGCGGGGTTGCAGAGCATCCCGAGGACGGAAGCGAGGCCCACTTCGCTGCCGAACAGAACGCGTTCGTGGCGCGGAACGCCGAAAGGTACTATCGGGCCATGATCCAGGGCGGCGCTTCCTCGTGGAACGTTCGAGATAGGCACATGGTTGAGACCCTGGGGCGGCTGCTCGGCCATCACGGTCCTGATGCGAAGGCGATAATCTGGGAGCATAACACCCACGTGGGCGACGCCCGCTTCACAGACATGGCTGACGACGGACTGGTCAACGTGGGGCAGCTTGCCCGGGAGAGGTGGGGTGAGGAAGAGGTGGTGCTCGTCGGCTTCGGCTCGCATCGGGGGAGCGTGGTCGCCGGCGCCAGGTGGGGCGCGCCGATGGAGCGTATGCGCGTCCCGCCCGCCCGTGATGGCAGCTGGGAGGACGCCCTCCGCCGCGCAAGCGGGGAGGATGGGTTGCTCGTCTTTTCCTACCCCGAGATAGAAGAGCTGCTGGAGGAGCGCGACCATCGCGCCATAGGAGTGGTCTACGATGCCGGCTCCGAGCGCTACGGCAACTATGTGCCGACCGTGCTCCCCCGCCGCTACGACGCCTTCTTGTATCTGGATGAGACTCGTACCCTCAGGCCGCTGCACGCCCCGTGGAGCGGTGAACCCGAGGAGCCCGCGACCTTCCCCTCTGGCGAGTAGGGCCAGAGATGCGGTGCATTCCCAGTTTGAGGCTCTCGGACGATGAGTAGAGGCCTCGGGAGACCAAACCTCGGATCTACGGAGGGTGTGGGATGCAGCGCGAAGGAATCCTGGAGCGCGTTGGCGAGCAAGAGGAAGCCCTGACACCACCGGGAACGCAATACGGTGCAACACTCAGCAAGGCAGGGAAAGGAAACCCCTCTAAATATGCGGCATTTGCAATCCCCTGCACACCCCTGCAACGCATTACCGATCACTCGTAATGAGCAGGAAAGCGGTTCGAGTCCGCTCGTCGGCTCTTTATTTTCCACTACAGGTAAGCCGAATACTCAGAATCGGGGTGCAGGGACTTGGTACCTCGAAAGTCGCAGAGGCTGATCGATGGCTGAGTGGCAAGAAGACATGGTACTCTGGTTGCATTCCGTAGCTCACCGCCCTTAGTAATGGAGACACTAGAATAGGGCATCATCAAAGGTGCACTCTCGGCCACTAGACGCGGAGAATCGGGGAAGGAGAGGACGATGAACGAAGAGGAGATCATGCTCCGGGTAGACTGCGAAGAGCACCGCATCATCGTCGATACCCGCACGACGCTTTTGGACGCTCTTCGCGAGCGTCTCGGAAACACCAGCCCGAAGAAGGGCTGCGATCACGGCCAGTGCGGCGCCTGCACAGTCCTGCTCGACGGCAGGCGCGCGAACAGTTGCCTCGCGCTGGCCGTCGCGCACGATGGGGCGGAGATCGTCACGGCCGAGGCGCTGGCCGAGAACGGAGATTTGCACCCGATGCAACGATCTTTCATCGAGCACGACGGCTACCAGTGCGGATATTGCACGCCCGGCCAGATCGTCTCGGCGGTCGGGATGCTCGACGAGGTCGAAGCGGGCTGGCCGAGTCACGTAACCGGGGACGTGAGTGCCGAGAAAATCTCCCTGAGCGACGCGGAGATCCGGGAGAGGATGAGCGGCAACCTCTGCCGCTGCGGCGCCTACGCGAATATCGTCCCGGCCATCCGGGAGGTTGCCGACGAGAGGGCGCGCCGATGAAACCCTACCATTATCAGCGGGCCAGGGACATACCCGGAGCTGTCGCGGCGCTCGCCGAACAGCCGAACGGGAAGTACCTCGCCGGCGGCACGAACCTCGTGGACCTTATGAAGCTGGAGATAATGACGCCGGACATGCTCGTGGATGTGCGCCGCCTGACCTCCGACCGGATCGAGGAGACCGAAGACGGCGGCGTGCGCATCGGGGCCGCCGTTACGAACAGTGACCTCGCCGCCGACCGCACCATCCGCTCCTGCTACCCGGTACTCTCGCAAGCACTCGTTTCGGGAGCATCTGGCCAGCTACGCAACCTCGCTACGACCGGCGGGAACCTGCTCCAACGCACGCGCTGCGTCTACTTCTACGACACGACCACGCCGTGCAACAAGCGCGAGCCGGGGTCGGGCTGCTCGGCTATAGATGGCCACAACAAGGATCATGCCATCCTCGGCGCCTCCGAGCGCTGCGTCGCCACCCACCCTTCGGACATGGCCGTAGCCATGACGGCGCTCGAAGCGTTCGTCAACGTGCACGGACCAGACGGCGAGCGACGCATCCCGATAGAGGAGTTGCACCGCCCGCCCGGCGACGAGCCTGAGCGCGACACGACCTTGGAGCACGGCGAGCTCATTACGGCGGTAGACCTGCCACCGCTCGCTTTCGCGTCCAACTCGAAGTACCGCAAGGTGCGCGAGCGGGCCTCCTACGCCTTCGCCCTCGTCTCTGTGGCCGCGGCGCTCGACGTGGAAGACGGAACGGTGCGCGACGTACGCCTCGCGCTCGGCGGGGTCGCCCACAAGCCCTGGCGCGCCACGAAGGCGGAAGAAGCTCTCCGAGGAGAGCAGGCCAACGAGGCGAACTTCCGCGCTGCAGCGGACATCGAGCTCGAAGACGCCGAGCCCTTGCGCGATAACGCCTTCAAGGTACCGCTGGCGCGCAACATCATCACCCGCGCACTGCTCGAGCTTTCGGAGGAACGATGAGCACGGCCACACGCGTGCCGGGCAGGGCCATCGGCGCGCCCCTCGACCGCATCGACGGGCCACAGAAGGTTACGGGGACCGCACCCTACGCTTACGAGCATCATGTCGGGTACCCCCTCTACCTGTACCCGCTGCAGAGCGATATCGTCCGTGGGCGCGTCGCACAGATCGACGCGAGCGCCGCCGAGGCTCTCCCTGGCGTGATACTCGTGATCACCCACGAGAACGCCCCGAGGCTGGCCGACACCAGCGACAAGGAACTCGCGATTTTGCAATCCGACGAAGTGGCTTTTCGCGGTCAGTACGTGGGGGCCGTCGTAGCCGAGACCTTCGAAATTGCGCGGCACGCCGCGCAGATCATCAAAATCTCATACGACGAGAAGGCGCACGACGTGGCGCTCCGGGCCGACCGGGACGACCTGTACACACCAGACCGAGTCAGCGGCGGCTTCCCCACCGATACCGAAGAAGGCGACTTCGACGAGGCGTTCTCCTCGGCAGCGGTCAAGCTCGACGAGACCTACGCCACGCCGATGGAGCACAACAACCCCATGGAGCCGCACACCACGGTCGCCGTGTGGGAGGGCGGGGACCTGACGCTGTACGAGTCCACACAGGGTCCGCACCGCGTGAAGGCCAAGGTCGCCCCGATCTTTGGGCTCGACCCGAGTCGGGTGCGGGTAGTGGCGCCTTACGTCGGCGGCGGGTTCGGGTCGAAGGGGTTGCCGCACGCCAACACCATCCTCGCGGCACTGGCCGCGAGAAAGGTCGAGGGCCGGCCCGTGAAGTTCGCGCTCACCCGCCAGCAGATGTTTTCCTGCGTCGGCTACCGCACCCCGACCATACAGAGGATACGCCTCGGCGCCGACGAAGACGGTCGCCTCACGGCGATCTCCCATGAAGTCGTCGAGCAGACGGCGAAGATAAAGGAGTTCGCCGAGCAGACCGCCATCGCGACCCGGATGATGTACGCCACCGGGAGCCGGCGCACCACGCACCGCCTCGCTGCGCTCGACGTGCCGGTGCCGTCGTGGATGAGGGCACCCGGCGAATGCCCCGGGATGTACGCGCTCGAAGCGGCGATGGACGAGATGGCCATAAAGTGCAACCTCGACCCGGTGGAGTTCCGCATCCGCAACGAACCCGAGATCGACGCTCTGACAGGGCTCCCCTACTCCAGCCGCAACCTTGTCGCCTGCCTGCGCGAAGGAGCACGGCGTTTTGGCTGGGAAGACCGCGACCCGATCCCGTGCGTCTGGCGGGAGGGAAGGTGGCTCGTCGGGACCGGGGTCGCCTCCGCCACCTACCCCGTCGGCAGGCAGCCCGGTTCGAGGGTGAGGATCCGCTGCGAAGGCGACGGACGATACGCCGTCGAGATCGGCGCTGCGGACATCGGGACCGGCACGTGGACGGCGCTGACCCAGATCTCCGCCGACGCTCTGGACGTGGGCGTCGAGGTCATAGACTTGAAGATCGGGGACACCAACGTGCCCTTCGCCTCCGTTGCGGGCAACTCTTCGGGCATCACTTCCTGGGGTTCTACCATCTTCGAGGCGGCCCGCGCGTTTCGCGAGCAGCACGGTCAGGACCCCTCCGAAGGTGATGAGGTCGAAGCCGGGATGCCCGAGAACCCGGAGACCGATAACTACGCGATGCACGCCTTCGGAGCGTACTTCGTCGAGGCGCGAGTGGACGCCGACACAGGAGAAGTGCGCATCCCGCGCATGACCGGGGTGTTCGCGGTTGGGAACATTATCAACCCCAAGACCGCCCGTTCGCAGTTCATCGGCGGGATGACGATGGGTCTCGGTATGGCGCTGCACGAGGAGAGCCTGGTGGACCCCCGGTTCGGGCACGTCGTAAACCACGACTTCGCCGAATACCATATCCCCACCAACGCCGACGTGGGCGAGATGGATATCGTATGGATCGAGGAGGAAGACCCCTACGTCAACCCGATGGGTTCCAAAGGGATAGGTGAGATCGGCATCGTCGGCTCGTCCGCTGCCATCGCTAACGCGGTCTACCACGCCAGCGGGATTCGCGTCCGCGACCTCCCGATTACACCGGACAAACTCGTCCAGTGAGGAGAGTCATGACCAACACGGGAAGAAAAAACCCGTGGGCAAGCCCTTGGGAAACGTAGCCGCCACGGTCGGCACGAGCTTGTTCGCAAGCCCTCTACGGTCGGTGCTAGCCATACATGAGGCTCTAGCAGCCCGCATAGAGGCTGGACGAATGGCCACTTGCGGAATTGGTCGGATCCTATTTATCTGGCGGATGGGCACACTCGAGTGATGGGCCAAGCCGAGCTTCTGATCGCCGGACTGCTTGTGGCCGTCGCGGACTTGAGCACGCTCGCCCACCACCTCTCGGTGCCGTATCGGATCGTGCTCGTCGTTGGCGGCGCCTTGCTCGGGTTCGTTCCCAGGCTGCCCGAGGTCAAGCTCGACCCCAAGCTCGTGGTGGTCGTTAGGTCGATACGGGGGTGATGTTGATGCCACTCTGATACCACCGGGAGCACAATACGGTGCAACACGCAGCAACCCAGTGCAGAGAAAGCCGCTTAGGAATGCGGGTTTTGCAAGCTCGTGCAAACCCCTGCAACGCCTGATGGATCACTCGTTGCTGGAGCAGGGGTAAGCGGTTCGAGTCCGCTCGTCGGCTCTCTTCGAATCGGCTAATCTAAGCGGGAAATGCTCGAATAGCCGAGCTCCTTCTGTCCGATACGGGTCCGACAGGGGAACATCACACGGGAGGTCAGCTACGCGCTACTCGAGGCGCTCACCAATACCTCCCGATAGGTAGCTCTTGGGAAGATCAGTGGCCAACATTAAGTGGACCCATCAGGCCTCGACAAAGCCGCGGATCACTTGGCGAAGGATCTCCTCGAGCGGTCGGACGCATGTAAAGGCATCACCTGCGAGTTGCTGGAGAAGTATCTCCACCTAGACGATACGACACGACCCTGGACAGTAGCGGCTCTTTGACCAGGTATTTGAATCGGCGCAGAGCACCACAGGAGAGCGGGTGTGATCGGCTGAGCATAGGGCGAGGGATGGTGACTTCCCAGGCGAACACTGTCGCTGCCAACGTTGGCGCAGCGCAACGACGGACGGCAGTACAATGTTGCGTGGAGCGACTGTTGAGGGAGAGTGAGGTGAAGAGACCGATCAGATGAACCGACTGCCGGATATGGGGACACCGCGCTGCCAGGTACTCTCCTCCTCGACGCAGGTGGGCGACGTGCTAGAGGCGTCCGAGCACGCGCAACAAGTAGCCCTCGATGTCCAGACCGAAGGGCCAGGGGTGGTTGGGGCTACCCTCGCTGGCCTTTCGCTCTGCTTCGAGCCTGGCGCTGCCTACCACGTGCCACTAGGTTCCATGGATACGGACAGCGATGCGATTCTGCAGGAGCTTCGTCCGCTACTAGGCGCCGACGGCCCACCAAAGGTGATGCACGACGCCAAGCTCGGACTCATAGTGCTTGCTCAGCGTGGTGTTGAGACAGGTACGCCCGCCTTCGACACCCTCCTTGCGGCTTTCCTGCTCGATGGGAAGACGCACGGTATCGAGGACCTGATCGCCGACACGCTCGGCTTGTCGGCCCAGGAAGGAGTGGCGAAGGGAAGTGAGGAGGGGACACGAAACGTCTGCACTCGGGCCGATCGATGCGGTCCTGCGCCTCGGCGCGATCCTGGATGCGGAACTACAGGAGCGAGGACAGCTCTGGTACCTGCGTGAGCTCGAGCTGCTTACCCGCCTAACCCCGGACGGCGACATCGAGGCGTTGGTGCGCTACGCCGGTGCGCAAGATCTCTACACTGTCTCGGGAAGTCCCCTGCGTGCCGTCTCGGCGCATCCCGACCAGGTGGAGCACCGCGCTACCCACGAGCGCATCTTGGAGACGTTGATGACACCGGGGAGAATCGAGAGCGGCAACGAGATGCCTGTGGGCCTGTGGGACAGCTGAACCCCTCGGGTTCGGCGTTTCATTGCTGGCCAGGATCTTGTCAATAGGTTGAGAGTCCTAGAGGAAAGGAGCGCTCGTGAGAACACCCCCGCTACTGATCCCGACGAGCGCATGGGCGTGAAAAGGTGAAGAGTAGAGATCGTGAAGTAGAGGGGCAAGGCGCTCGTGAAGCTGATCACCAAGTAGGTCTCACCATCATTCGTCTTGCTGAGAAAGGGAAGGTAGAATCGCTTGGTCGCTAGGGTTCCGCTGCTCCAGGAGAGCGGGTCTGGTCCGAGGGCGGCCAGCGGTCGGCGGTCATCCGGCCGCCACACGGCGGGACAAAAAAGCCCGGGAGGTCAGTGGTAATGGATTGCTCCTCCCCGGGCTTTATCGTGCTCCAGAGAGGATGGCCCGGGGAGCACGTCGTTGGAAAGGATGGTGAAGAGTATGTGGTCTTCCGTACAGCTTGTTTCGGTCCTCGGGTCGCTGCTCGTGCTGGTCGCCTACGTGGCCGGTCAGTTCGGGTACCTGAGCGCGAAGGGGCTCTCCTTTGCCTTTGCGAACATTGTTGGCTCGGGGCTACTGGCGGTGGTAGCCGCGCTAGAAGCGCAGTGGGGCTTCCTGCTCTTGGAGGGTGCATGGGCGTCGGTAAGCCTCGTCGCGGTGGTGAGGCAGAGAGCCAAGCTGAATACGCATCGCGTACGGCGCGTGTCGGGTCCGAGAGTCGCCGCTTTGGAACGGGTCATGAGGCGGATGCACCGACGTAGGGCGAACCTTACCTACCAAGGTCATTTCGACAGCGCAGATGAACTGAGGTTCGAGTTGTCGAAAGGCTTAGTTCAGGGTTAGCGAGCGGGGTGAACGGCCCAAGCCCTCCTGAGACGTAGGCCACATTACTCCAGGCGGTCCGGCTTGCCTCTCTTTGATGTATGTGCCGAGTGGGTGGGCGCAGAAACGTCGGGCACCATTAGTAAGGGAATCGGCCTAGATAAGCAGTTTACGCAACAACTGCAACCTACGGCAACAGGATTCGCCGGACTGCGCCTCTGAAGGATGCGGGTTCGAGTCCCGTCGGCCACCCTCTCACACAGGTCGTACGCAGTGGATAAGCGTGTTCTGTAAACATCGAGTATGAGCCTGAGCGGCCATTGCCTGGGATCGGTTGGCAAGTAGGGGTTCAGTTTGACCCGCGCCCCAGGCTGTGTCTAACATATGTCGGTCCAGGAAGGGGAGTGGCATGCAAGAAGAGCGGACACGGGCTTCCCTGCTCGGATGGCTCGACGGACTCTACGACCCGGAGGAGATGCGCGCGGCGGATCGCTTCGCGATGGAGCGGCGCGGCATCCTGGAGTTGGAACTCGCCGAGAAGGCCGGGGCGGGGCTGGCGGCGGCCGCGGCAGAGGTCGCCGGAGGGGGACCCATCCGCGTCGTGGTCGGGCCCGGCAACAACGGGGGAGACGGCCTGATCTCGGCCCGGCTTCTCCGGGAAGCCGGGCACGAGGTCGACGTGATCGCCCCGCTCGCGCTGGACGGCCTCGCCGGCGTGCCGCGGACGAACCTCGACCGCCTGCCCGGTGCGCCGCCGCGCCCGTTCGATCCGGCGGCATTCGCGGGCTCCGGTGCCATAGTCGATGCGTTGCTCGGGACGGGCTTCGAGGGCGTCGTCCGCGAACCCCTCGCCGAAGTCATCGCGGCGATCAACGCCGCGGGCGCGCCGGTGGTCGCCGCGGACGTGCCGTCCGGGGTCAATGCGGCGACCGGCGAGGTGGAGGGACCGGCGATCCGCGCCAGCCTCACGACCACGAACCACGCCCCGAAGATCGGCCTGTACGTGGCGCCGGGCGCCTGGCACGCGGGCGAGGTGCGCGTGATCGACATCGGCATCCCGCGCGGCGCCCCGGAGCCCGGCCTCATTGGCCTGATCTCCCGGCGCGTGTTGCGTCTGGTGCCGGCCCGGCCCCGGTACGCGGCGCCCTCCGACACCGTCCTGGTAGTGGGCGGGGTGCGCGCCTCGATCGGTGCGCCCGCCATAGCGGCTGAGGCCGCGATGCGCGCCGGCACCTGCTACGTGCAGGTGGCCGTCCCCGCCTCGGTCGCCCCCTTCATGGATCTGCGCCTGCCCGGGGCCCTGATCCACGGCCTGGCGGAAGAGGACGGCCGCCACGTCGAGACGGGCGCGCGGACGATCGCCGGCCTCGCGCCCGAGGCCGGAGCGGTCGTGCTCGGGCCTGGCCTGGATGGTGCCGAGGGCGCCTTCTCGCGGGCGGTCGGCTCCTCCACTGAGGTCCCAATGGTCATCGAGGCCGGCGGTTTATACGCCTACCCCTCCGCTGAGGCGTTCTCCGAACGCTCCGGGTTCACAGTCCTGATCTCGGACGAGGCCGAGCTCGGGCGCCTACTCGGGCTTCCACCGGAGGAGGTTGGGGCACGCCGGCTCGCCTCCACGCGGGCGCTCGCCGACCGGACGGGAGTCGTGGCAGTACTGGAGGGAGACGGCTGCGTCGTCGCAGCGCCCGGCGGCCCCATGGCCCTCGGTCCCGCTACGAGCGGCGCCCTGGCCACCAACGGGACCGGGAGCGTGCTGGCGGGGCTTGTCGGGACATTTCTGGCGCGAGGGATGGACCCGTTCGCGGCCGCGGCGGCGGCGGTGCTCGCGCGGTCCGACGCCGGGAATGTCGCCGCAGCCTGCGTCGGTGCGGGTCACACGGTGGTGGGGGATGTCATCCAGGCGCTCCCGGAGGCACTAGCGCCTCGGCGCGACTAGGCGCCGGCGTAGCTCCCAGAACGCCTCCTCGCAGACCACGTGCTCTACCAGCGGAGCGGTGAACCAAACGATCCCGGCCTCGTCGACGACCGTGTCGCTCGGCTCGGGGACGTCGAACCGGGTGAACTGGCCCAGGCCCCCGTCGTAGCGTCAGAGGCTATCGTTGTTAAAGTCGGTGAACCAGATGTCCTCGCCGTGCACCGCCAGGTTGCCGGCGACCGCGTTCGAGTTCGGGATTTCGATGGGATCTAGTATCTCGCCGGACGTCATGATTCGCCCTAGGACGGGTTTGTTCGACGTGTAGTACAAGACATCGCTCGGCCCCTGGATGATGTCGGTCACGGTGCAGAACTCGCACGCCGAACCGAACTCGGTGATGACACCGGCGGACGTGATGCACCCGAGCTTCAAGTGCACGTTCGCGTTCTCACCGCCCAGG
>CADCVF010000018.1 GCA_902806095.1 uncultured Rubrobacteraceae bacterium | reverse complement strand
GGCTACGCGAACGTCGCCTATGGCTCATCGGCGACCTTGCTGAGAAGAGTGGCGTCCATCGCAACCTAATCAGCACGTATGAGCACGGCAAGAGCGGCGCACACCCAGACACCATCCGCAAGCTCGCCAATGCCCTCGGTGTAGACCCCGCCGAACTCGTAGGGGAGTAGTCATGCATAACACCAACGGCCACGGCCTGAAGAGGGCCATCCTCTACGCCCGCGTGTCCACAGACGAGCAGGCCCGCAGCGGGTACTCACTCGCCCAACAAATCGAGGCCCTAAGAGCCTACGCTGCCCGAGAGGGCTACGAGGTCCTAGAGGAGGTAGTAGACCCCGGACAGAGTGGCGCAAGCCTTGAGAGGCCGGGTATGGATCGTGTGCGGGACCTGGTGGCCGCCGGGGGCGTTTCCGTGGTGCTTGCACAGGACCGCGATAGGTTCGCTCGTGAGCCCGCCTACCATTACCTGCTGCGCCGCGAGTTCGAGGAGCATGAAACCAAGCTTCGCGCCCTTAATGATCGTGGCGACGATTCCCCAGAGGGAGACCTCACGGACGGCATACTCGACCAGCTCGCAAAGTACGAGCGAGCGAAGACCGCCGAGAGGACCCGCCGGGGCAAGATGAGAAAGGCGCGCGAGGGCAAAGTCGTTGCGACTAAGAAGCCGCCTTACGGTTTCCGCTATACCGCAACCCGCGACGGCTTGGTAGTGCACGAGCCGGAAATGTGGGTTGTGCAGAAGATATTTCAGCTCGCAGCGGAGGGCTTGGGAACCAGTGCCATACAGCGGCGCCTCTACAATGAAAAAGTACCGTCTCCCGGGGGCAAGGAAAGCTGGTCACGGCGGAGCATCAAGCAGTTAGTCATGAGCGATGTCTACAAACCTCACACTCATCGGGAAATATCCGAGCTCGTCTCATCCGAAGTCGCCGCTGCGTTAGACCATGCACCAGAGTACGGCGTGCGCTGGTGGAATCGACAGGCTCGCAAGATACGCCAGGTATCGGAACCCGACGGGGGTGGAGGACGGCACTACCGCAAGCGGAACTCCGTGACCTTACGCGACAAGGGAGAGTGGATAGCCGTGCCCGTCCCGTCGTGGCTGTCCCGTCAGCTGGTAGACCAGGCGCGAAACATGATGGCCGCGCACCGAGCTCCCGAGCGAACGCGGCTGGCACGCGGGTGGGAACTCAGGGGCACGATGCGCTGCTGCAGTTGCGGCGTACTTATGGGTACCCACACCAGCACCTACAACGGTGGGAAAAAAGCCTACTACTATTACAAGTGCCACCCAGGTCGCGAATACAAACGCGGCACTTGCCAACAGAAGCACGTCCGGGCGGAGCCCGCAGAGGCAGCAGTGTGGGCTTTCGTCTCCGGCCTGCTCAAAGACCCCGCGAAGATAAGGGTCGCCATGGAGCAGTTAATCGAACAAGAGCGCAACGGTCGAAACGGTGATCCTCAACGAGAGTACAAGGGTTGGGTCGAACGAATAGCCGAGTGCGACCGCTTGAGGAGAAGTTACCAGGACCAGCAGGCCGTCGGGTTAATGACTCTGGACGAGCTGCGCGAGAGGATGAGGGAACTCGAAGACGGCCGCAGGGTAGCCGTGGCGGAGCTGGAGGCGCTAGCTCAGCACGAAGAGCGCGTAGAGGGGCTGGAGCGGGACCGCGACGCGCTCCTTAAGTCCTACGCCGCGACAGTACCGGTCGCCCTCGACGACCTGAAGCCGGAAGAACGAAATAGAATCTACCGGTTGCTCAGGTTGGAGGTTACGACCTCTGATGATGGCTACGCCGTGAGTGGGGCCTTTTGTTATACTGGACTTCGTCACTGATGAACTACACGTACCAGTCTTTCAACATGAGGGGCAAGAGCAAGATCCGTCCTTACTACGACCTCGTTGCTAACATCGCCGCCGAGGAGATGGGCCACATAGAGCTCGTCGCCAACACGGTCAACCTGCTGCTCGACCAGGTCATCGAGGATTCCGACGGGGCCACGCCGCCCTTGAACGTGGTCGGAAGCACGGGCAACCCTGACCACTTCATCAACCTCGGGATGGGTACGATCGCCGGTGGTGCCGGTGGCGCCAATTGGACCGGCGACTACGTCTTCAATTCCGGCAACCGGAAGCTCGCCCTCCTGCACAACTTCTTCCTCGAGTCCGGAGCGAGGATGGGCAAGATCCGGGTCTACGAGTCCACCCAGAACCCTGTAGCGCGCGAGATGATCGGCTACCTCATCGTGCGCGGCGGCGTCCACCAGGAGGCCTACGCCAAGGCCCTCTCCGACCTTTCGGGTGGCGTGGACGTGACCAAGCTCTTGCCGGTGCCTGAGATAGACAGCGACAAGTTCCCGGACGCCAGGAAGTATATGGACAAGGGCTTTCACCGCATCCTATACCGCTTCAGCCCCGAGGACTACAAGCAGATCGGGGAGATCTGGAACGGCCTCTCGGCCATCGACGGCAGCGACCGCGAGGTCGAGGATGGCATACCCGAGGGCGGCGCTGTTCCCGACCTGGCACCGGTTGCTCCCCTCTACGCCCCGAGCGTGAACGCCGAAGACATCGAGGAGATAGCCAAGAGATTGTAAGGGCGCAGCCGACGAGAAGTACACGGTTACGAGAGGTCGGCGCGTGGCACCGCGCGGTGTCACACGCCGACAACACGTGTAACGGAGGAGTACCTTACTCTGTCAATATTAGTGAGAAGACGCGCCGCGCGGCGGCTCTCGACGTGAAGGCTACTGTTTCTCGAAAGGATGAGTTGTGGACAGAGAAAGCGGTCAGGATCTCTTCGCTGGACTAAAGAGTGGCGGCGAAGAGTACAGCGTCTACGACGCCCACTACGAGAGGGTCGGCAGGGTGGATGACGTCTTCCTCGACGAGCGGGATGCGGTGTCTTACATCGGAGTAGAGATGGGTATTTTCGGGACGAACTCCACGCTCGTACCGGCCGAGATCGTCAGGGTCAACGACAGGCGGCGCCTGATCGAGGTCGCCGCTGAGGCGGAGACGATCAAACACGCCCCACACTTCGGCAACGAAGATACCGTGTCACCCGAGCTCGAGGATAGGGTAAGAACGTACTTCGGTCTCGAACCTCTTCTCCCACCCAGTGATCCGTATCCTTCCGACGACCCAGGCCGTTTCGGTCCCGACGACCGGGTTGACACCGAACCAGGCGAGAGGATGGAGGCCCAGAACCGTCTCACCGGGGAGGGCGAGCCAGCCGGAGATCCGGTGGCCGGTCGGCACGCCCCTGAGGACCGCTGGGATAGGGAGACGACAGAGGACAATGTTACGATCCACCGCCGGAGGACTTGAGGAAACTCCGGGCCTCTGGCCTGGTGTGTAGGGTCGGCCGCATCCTGCGCTGCCGAACGGGTAGAATGTCCGGGGAGAGCGGTCGAAGGAGGAACGAGTGTCAGAAGGTGGACCCGAGGCGGCTCGGAGGTTGACGGAGGCGTTCGGCGAGCCCTACAGGGAGGTGGTTCGCAGCGCCGTCGACGCCCAACAGAGGAACGTCCAGCTCGCCCAGGGCTGGGTCGAGAGTGTGACCGGCGTGCTGGAGAGCCAGGCTGAGGCCAACCGGGCGCTGACCAGGGCCATGGAGAGCCACACCAACGCCGTCGAGGAGGCGATCAAGAGCCAGGAGCGTACCAGCCGCGCCCTCGCCGAGAGCCTCGAGGCGTACAGGGATGTCATCGAGCGTAACACCGCGCTCCAGGAGAAGAGCGCGAACCTCGTCCAGGGCTTCTTCGGTGACGTTACCTCCGAGCTCAGAGAGGGGATGCAGGGTAGCCAGGAGGTGGTCCGCAGCCTCATGGAGGGCTCGGAGAGACAGATGAAAGCGTTCCAGGCGATGCTTGACGAGGCGATGAACTCCTACACCAACCTGATGAACGCCCCCTTCGACCTCTACCGCAAGAACTTCGAAGCATTCGGCAAGCAGGGCCAGTAAGGGGGACGAGATGCAACCTAGCGAGAAAGGCCTGGAGGTCAGGAACCTTATAGGGGGAAGGTGGGAGGAGCGAGACGGACGTGATACAGAACCTGTCTATGACCCGGCCACCGGAGAGGTCGTCGCACAGACGCCCCTCTCGACGAGAGACGACGTCGACCGCGCCGCAAAGAAGGCCCAAGAAGCGTTCGTTTCCTGGGCCTCTACTCCGGTCGTCGAGCGGGCGAGGGTCCTCTTCTCCTTCAAGGTGCTCCTGGAGGAGCATTTCGAGGAGTTGAGGGATCTCGTAACACTCGAGAACGGCAAGGACGCCGCAGACGCCGCAGGGGAGGTCAGGCGCGGCATAGAGGTCGTCGAGTTCGCCTGCGGGATGCCGACCCTTATGATGGGCGAGACGGTCAGGGACGTGGCGAAGGGCATCGACAACTCTTCCTGGCGCTACCCTCTCGGGGTGGTCGCCGCCATAACCCCGTTCAACTTCCCTTGCATGGTGCCCCTGTGGACGATGCCCGTGGCTATAGGGGCCGGCAACGCCTACATCCTCAAGCCTTCGGAGAGGACGCCCCTGTGCGCGGTGAGGATGGGCGAGCTACTCTCAGAGGCGGGGTTGCCCGATGGGGTCTTCTCCATCGTGAACGGGGCGAGGGAGACCGTGGATGGAATCCTCGAGCACCCCGATATAAAGGCCGTCTCCTTTGTTGGATCCCAGCCCGTGGCCGAGCACGTCTACACGCACGGTTGCGCCCACGGCAAGCGGGTACAGGCGCTCGCCGGGGCCAAGAACTCCATGGTCGTCATGCCCGACGCCGTACTGGAGAAGGCCGTCCCGAACATAATATCCTCGGCCTACGGCAACGCCGGCGAGCGGTGCCTGGCAGGCAGCGTGCTCGTGGCAGTCGGCGGGGTCGCGGACGATCTCGTCGCAAGGCTCAAGGAGGCCGCCGCCTCGATGAAGATCGGTCCAGGAAAGGAAGAAGGCTCCGAGCTCACACCCGTCATACGCGACTCCCACCGCGATAAGGTCCGCTCCTACGTCGACCTTGGAGAGGAAGAGGGGGCCGAGGTCGTGCTCGACGGCAGGGAAGCGCCCCTTCAGGAGGGCTTCTTTATGGGTCCGACGCTCCTCGATCGCGTGACGGGAGAGATGCGGGTGGGCCGCGAGGAGATCTTCGGTCCCGTCCTCTCCGTGGTTCGTGTGGACACGCTCGAAGAGGCCATCGAGTTCACCAACGGCTCGCCCTTCGGGAACGCCTGCTCCATCTACACCGAAGACGGGGCGGCTGTGAGGCACTGGAGGGAAAGGGTCGAGGCAGGGATGCTAGGGGTGAACGTTGGTGTCGCAGCCCCGATGGCGTTCTTCCCGTTCAACGGGGTGAAGAACTCCTTCTACGGGGATTTGCACGCTACAGGCAAGGACGGGGTGCGCTTCTTTACCGAGAACAAGGTGGAGATAACACGCTGGCTCTCCGACCCGGCGGGAGAATACCCGAGCGTCAAGCGCCCCGTAGAGACCGGCGCCTGACACAGGCCTTCAGGTAAGGTGGGGTGCCATCCGGCACCCTACCCTTCGTCGCTTACATTTTCGGATTTTGCCCACGTGTAACACTCGATTAAAGAATCTGAAGAATTCTTTACCAAGTTAGTGTTTTCCCATCACGATCCGTGTACAATGTCGCGGACGCAAGTACGAACTCTGGAGGGGGGCCCTCATGCGTCGGCTTGGTTTGATCATATCGGTGGCTGTTCTGGCCGCGCTCTACGTCTCCATCGCAACGCTTACGGCTGGCGCACAGACTACGGAGAGCAAACCGCAGCTTTCGGTCTCGCAAGGCACGGTCACGGGGGCGAATCCCTCCGAACGGCGCGCGGCCGCGCGCGACATGGCGGAGGAGGAGAAGCTGCCCGACTACTCGCAGGTCGTGGACAACACGCACTCCTCGCGCTTCGACGCACCAGGGTGGAAGCGGGGTGGGAGTGACGTTTGGGCCCATGGAGGCAACTACGTCTCGGCGCGCGCCTCCACCAGCGACGCGCGCTTCAAGCTGAGGACTCCCACAGACGGCGACTACGCCCTCTACGCCTGGTGGCCGGCCCGCAAAGGCAACAGCAGCGCTGCGAGATTCGGCGTGGAGACCGCCGGGGGAACGAAGTGGATAGAGGCGGACCAGATCAGGGACGGGGGCACGTGGGTCAAGCTCGGCATCTACGAGATGAAGGCCGGCGACCGCTACGTCGTGCGCGTCTCCCCAGAGGGCGGCTCGGGCGAGGTCATCGCCGACGCTGTCGCGCTCGTCAGGGGCGCTGCCTCACCGCCGCCTGGCGACCTTGCGCCAGCCGAAGGTAGCGCGGGTTCCGGCAAGAACGTTTACGGCGCCTCGAA
Source organism: uncultured Rubrobacteraceae bacterium (assembly GCA_902806095.1). Classification (GTDB taxonomy): domain Bacteria; phylum Actinomycetota; class Rubrobacteria; order Rubrobacterales; family Rubrobacteraceae; genus Rubrobacter_D. The sequence goes on along the minus strand of CADCVF010000018.1, from coordinate 110,143 downwards.
CAACAATAGTGAGCGCCGGGACATAGTACGGTACGGTAGGACGCACATCGGCACCCCCTATTACCACTCTCCACCCGATGCCTGTTGGGCTTACGAGAAGGAAGACTGCTCTTGCTTTACGAAGCTTGTCTATAGCCAATTCGGCACGGAGCTGGCGGACAATCCGAAGGAACAGTATTGGGAGGGGAACCGCAAGTGGATAGCACAGGCCGACCTCAAGCGTGGTGACCTGGTCTTCTTCAAGGAGAACGGTCCTTACAACGGAATAACCCACGTAGCGATGTACAGCGGCAACGGATACGTGCTGCATGCTTCGTCTTACTACGCGAAAGTGATCGAGAGCGAGATGAGGTACATCGAGGGATACTCCGGTGCCAGGCGCGTCCGCCACTTACCTTAGCGTTACAGCGGGTTTTGGAAGGACCACCCTTCCAAAACCCGCGCATTTCAGCCAGTCAGCACTCCGCCAGGCTTCGCCAGCGGCTTGTCAGCACTTCAGCGATTGCCTTAGCCAGCGAGTCTCCCACGCGCAGCCAGACTCCGTGGCAAGTGATACGAAGTCCGGATAAATACTGACGCTATGACTCCAAGCACCATCGTGGTAGGAGCTACTCATCGCAGTGAATTCCCGCTTTCGCGGGAATGACGTATAGGATAGCCCCACTCTGCCCCAAGCCCGAACGCGATTCCATTCAAGCGGACTCGAAGCCCTGGCTGAGCGTGCTGAAGTGCTGAAATGCTTCCAAAGAGTCAGGCTCCTGGCAGGTAGAGGTAGTAAGGCTTCGGTTCCAGACCTAGGCCCGCGGCCTCCATGATCTGCTGGGCCTGCGGCTCCTGCGGGGCCAGGCGCGCCAGGAGGGTCTCGGTCAGGGTCGGCTCCTGAACGTAGCGGACCACGGTAGCGTCTTTCGTGCCGGCGAGCGTGCCTGCGGTGGCGGACGCTTCGTCGAGGTCTCCGAAGGAATCGACGAGCCCGAGATCCCTAGCCTGGCTTCCGGAGTACACGCGGCCGTCGGCGATCTCACGCACCCTATCCTCCGGAATGCGGCGGCCCTCGGAGATCACATCGACGAACTCGGAGTATGACTCGTCCACGATCGACTGGAAGATCTTACGCTCGTCCGGCCTCATCTCGCGAAAGGCGTTACCCATGTCCTTGTACTCCCCGCTCTTTATGACCACCTGCTTTATGCCGTACTTGTCAGCGGCCTCTGCGAAATTGTTGAGCTGGAATATGACGCCCAATGAGCCCGTCAGGGTCGTCTCGTTGGCGACGATGCGGTCTGCTGCGGTCGAGATGTAGTAGCCGCCCGAGGCTGCGGTATCTCCCATGGAGACGACGACCGGCTTACCCGTGTTCTCCCTGAAATCCAGGATGCTCTGGTGCATCTCATCGCTCGCCGTCACCCCGCCACCAGGGGAGTTGACCTCTAGCACTACAGCGACGATGCTCGTGTCCTGCCCGGCCTGGCGCAGTGCGTCTGCGAGTCCTTCCGGCGTGGCAGTCGGCTGCGTCCCGCCCAGGGCGTTATCGGCCGGGGCGATCGTACCCTCAACGGGCACGACGGCTATCGTGTCCGGTCCGTCACCGGCCACATACTCCTCGTCGTAGACGGCGGGGACCATGGTGCCACCCACCACCAGGAGCAGGACTACTGCCACGACGGCGAGGCCGACCAGACCGAATGCCACCAGCCCCCCGACCACATAGGGCCATCTGCGCCGTCTCCTGGGTTCCTCTGCGTGCCTTTCGGGCTGCCGGGACGGCCCGTTAGAAGTGTCCATAGTGCTCCCTTCACCGCTGTGTGCTCTTTACCATGGCGTCAAGGTCGCGGGCCCGACCGGCAAAGCGGTCCCAACCCGACCCCGAGAATTATAAGGCCGGTGCAACCGGAGCACGAGTCGGCCGAGTCAGCGCAGTAGAGACAGCCGAAGACCATGCCTGGTTCAGGATCGTCGGCGCCGGCGGGGGACGTTCTTCAGGATGTCGTCCTTGGCGGCCTGCGGAGAGATCTTCTCGTCGCGGGCCTCCAGCGCCAGGCGCTCGCGATGGTAGACGATCCAGAGGTAAAGATCGAGCTCGGTGCGGTCGGGGAATGCGTCGAGTATACGATCCTCCCTGATCATCTCCGATATCGGACGGTAACCGTATTCGTACCAGTCTCTCAGGATCTCTTCCGGTGAGACATAGCGCCTCCAGAGCTGGGTGACCCTGAAGCCGTGCGCCTCGATGTAGGTTGCGAGCCTCCTGTAGTCGGCGACATCGGAGAACTCGACCTTGATCTCGGGTAGCACGCGGTCGATGGGTAGGCGCTCCAGAAGGTGGCGATGCTCGAGCTTGTGGAGCAGGTCGCGGGCCGTCAGCGCCGAGTCCACGGGCACCCTGCTGCGTAGCTCTATGACCTCGGCGTCGATCATCTCGACGCCCTGCTGGCGGGCTACCGAGACCCTGTGGTTGCCGTCCTGGACGAAGTAGGCGTCCCCGATCTTGTACAGGCTGACGGGGGGCAACTCTTCGGCCCTGTGCATGATCTCGTCTATCCGCCTCCAGCGGGTGCCGAGGTCGGGCTTCGAAGGCAGGAAGGCCCTGTCGAAGTCCCTGTGACGTCCGACGCTACCGACGATCTTGGAGACGGGCACCTCGCGCAGCCCGAGGTAGACCTGCGAGATGGCACCCAGAGCCCCCTTGACCTCGTCGAAGGAGAGCAACTGGTTGGAGCCTGGGTCTCTGCGCAGGTATGCGCCGATCCGCCGCAGAAAAGCCTTTCTGCGGGCGCGTGAAAAGTCTCTGTCGGACTGCTCGTGGGGATCCATAAACCTCTCTAATGGACCAATCTACCGTTCCCAGCCCTCGCCAACAAGGGCGCGGAGCGGGGAAAGTTACACGTCGAGGATTCGGTGACCGTAGACGTTGACGATCTTGGTCTCTCCCTTCTGTAGGACCCTTTCCTGATCCGGCCCGTAAAGGTGTACGTGTCCATGTAGCCACAGGGAGGGTTCGTGCCTGTCGATCAGGTCCACGAAGGACTCGAAGCCCACGTGGGCCATATCCTCCTCGTCCCCGAGGCCGAAGGGCGGGGAGTGGGTCGCGAAGATCCTGGGCTTCGGACGGCCGAGGAGGCCCCGGCAACGAATCCTGACCGAGAGCGCCCGCGCCCGGCGGCGCATGTGGCGCTCGGTGTACTGGTTGGGACCGCCCGAGTAAAGAGGAGACCCCGAGAGTCCGGCGAGCACCACCCCGCCGCCTTCGCCCTCCACGACCCGCCCGTCGAGCGGCGTGCAACCACCGGGGTACTCTGGGCCATCTGGGCCGGGATCGTGGTTCCCAAGCACGTAGTAGACCGGGGCGCCGAGGAAGGTGACGATGTACTCGAGGTAATCGAAGGGCAGGTCCCCGCAGGAGATAACCGCCTCGACGCCCCTGGCATACGAGGTCAGGTTCGGGCCGTACAGCATAGACTCCACCCGGTCGCTGATGCAGAGTATCTTCACGTGTATCTGCCTGTCACTGTGCAGAGCATACCCTCTTTCGCAGGGGATGCCCGGCCTGGATCCGATCTGTTGCCCCAGGCAGCGCGAACCAAGATAATGCACCTAGTCGCTCACCGCGACACGGCGTAACTTTTCAGCGTGACGGGCACGCAGGAGGTATGAGCCCTGGCAGGACCAGAGACGCCGAAGCTGATGGTCGACGTGGTGATCCCTTCCGAGGCTGGGGTGGTCTTGATCCGCCGTGGCAGCGACCCCTTTGAGGGGCAATGGGCGCTGCCAGGAGGTTTCGTGGAGGTGGGGGAGACGGTGCATGAGGCCGCCGTACGCGAGGCCGCAGAGGAGACGGGCCTCGCCGTGGAGATCTCACGCCTCGTCGGCGTCTACTCCGGGCCGGACCGCGACCCACGCGGCCACAACGTAAGCGTCGCATTCCTGGTCCGTGTCCTGGGCGGCCAGATGCGGGCCGCCTCGGACGCCTCCGAGATCGGCGTCCTAGATCCGGCCGCGGTCGAACTGGCCTTCGACCACGCCCGGATCATCTCCGACGCGGTGGATTAGCATTTCAGCACGCTCCAGCCTACGGCTGTCGCTTGTCAGCATTTCAGCTTTCTGTAGACGAGACCGCTACGCGGCTACGCAGCTCTCAAGAACGTAAGTTTGGCCTATCCTCGTCCGGTTGTTATCCTCGCCCTTCGCCGACCACGTTCGTGCTGAAGTGCTGACAAGCCGCCTGGCGGCGTGCTGAAATGCTGACAAGCCTGCGAAGCAGGCGTGCTGACTGGCTGACAAGCGCAGGTAGAGGGAGGGTCGACCCTTTCTCTACCCGCTTTCTGGGTGGCGTGCTAGAGCTTCCATGAGGCCGGCGAGTATTCGTCGTTCGTTGAGATCCGATATTACGGTCACTTCCCGACCTGGCTGCGTGAAATCGTGTGCACCCGCCGCGTCCAGGGTCGGGACGGCTTGTGGTCCGGCCGTTACGGACGCGGGATCTGCGACGGCGGCGACGCAGGCCAGATCCCACAGTTCCTTTCCGGGCCGGTCCTCGTACTCGGCGGCCAGAGGCTGCAGGATCTCGGCCAGGTACGATGCGACGGGCCGTCCGAGCGCGCGCAGCTCCTCTCCGAATGAAGTCGGATCTACCAGTATCTTCGCGGGCGCGGGCCACGTGGGGATGTGCAGGAGATCCACGGGTTCTTCCAGCAACGTGCGCCAGGCTGCGATGTCGGCCCTGCCGTTGAGCTCTCCCATCCTGTTCTGCCAGTCTCTGTAGCTGGCTTCGTCACCGAACCCTCCGAGCCAGACGACGCGCACGTTCTCCCGCGACTCCGGCGCCGCCAGGAGCAGCGAGGCAGCGTCCGTCGCCGGTCCCGTGGCGATGATGGTCAGCGGGCCCTGGCGCGCTTCTTCGACGAGGAACTCGAGGCCCGCGCTCGGCACCGGCTCATTCCTGCGCTCCATCGGGCGCTCCGCGCCTGCGATACAGGGCACGTCGCTCCCGCACAGGGCGACCACCCGCTCGGCCTCCTCCTGGTACATGTCGCGTGAGCCAGGGCCGTGGGCAGTCGTATTGTGCAAGGAGATCACAGCCCGCACATCCAGCGTCCCCTCAGGCAGCCCGAGCGCGTGGGCGATGGCGAACTGGTCGTCTACCTCGTTCGCGGTGTCGCAGTCGAGTACTACGCGTGTCGGGTCCATAGTCTCCTGTCAGATTCGATGGTCACGGTCGTATTGTAGGCCGGTGGGAAGGCCGCAGGTCGGTTCCGCGCTCGCGACGGTGGTGTAAACTTACGCCAGGAGGCACGAGACTTGGATTGGGAGATCATTTTCTGGGTGGCGCTGGCGGCGCTTGCCTTCGTCGGTGAGCTTCTCACCATCTCTTTCTTCCTGCTCTTCTTCTCGCTCGGCGCTGTTGTCGGGCTCGTGGCCGCCCTGCTCGGATTCGGCATCACGGTCCAGGCCGTGGGGTTCCTCGCGGCCTCGGTTCTCAGCATGGTCATCCTGCGTCCCGCTTTCTTGAACCGGCTCGCTCTTGGGGGTGGGGAGGGGTACCTCGGACACCGCGGGGTCACGGGCAAGAGCGCTGTGGTGACGGAGGAGATAGAGGCTGGAGGCAAGGGGATGGTGCGAGTAGGCAGCGGAGAGTTCTGGACGGCCCGCTCGTTGCATCCCGACGAAAAGTTAGAGCGAGGCACCAGGGTGAGGGTGCTTGACACAGACGGGCTTACCGCCCTGGTCGATATCGTGGAGACGAAGGAGGATAAATCATGACCGGCCTTATAGGGTTGGCGGTGCTCGCGCTCGTGGTCTTTCTGGTGGCGGCGCGGAGCATCAGGATCATCCCGCAGAGCAGGGTGGCCATAGTGCAGCGTCTCGGACGCTACCACCGCACTGCCGAGAGCGGGCTTACCTTCGTCGTCCCTGTCGTCGATCGTATGTTGCCCAAAACGGATCTCAGGGAACAGGTCATCGCGTTCCAGCCGCAGGCGGTCATCACGAGCGACAACGTGGGGATGCAGATCTCGACGGTCGTCTACTACCAGGTCGTGGACGCCAGGGCATCCGAGTACGAGGTCGCGAACTTTCACCTGGCGCTGGAGCAGATCACGCAGACCACCCTGAGGAACGTCATCGGCAACCTCATCCTCGACAAGACCCTGACCTCCCGCGACGAGATCAACGCGAAGCTGCGCACGGTACTCGACGAGGTAACGGAGAACTGGGGCATCAGGGTGACGAGGGTCGAACTCAAGGAGATCATACCCCCGAGAGATATCCAGCAGGCGATGGAAAAGCAGATGCAGGCCGAACGGACCCGCCGCGCCGCCATCCTGACCGCCGAAGGCGACAAGCGAGCCGCGATCCTGAAGTCCGAAGGCGAAAAGGAGTCCGCGATCCTTCGCGCTGAAGGCGATCAGCGGGCGGCCGTACTACGCGCCGAGGGCGAGGCCGAAGCCTACCGCAACGTCCAGGCTGCCCAGATAGAGATGACGGGCAAGCTCTTCGAGCGGCTCGAAAGCTCTGATCTCTCTCCCGAATCACTCCGCTACCTCTACCTGAAGGCGCTGCCCGAGATGGCGAAAGGTCCTGCGAGCAAGCTCTTCGTCGTTCCTTCCGAGATACAGGACCTCGCAGGGACTCTCGGAGCCCTCGCCGGCGGCGCCTCCCTCGCCAGCGAGGCCGCCTCACAGGACGAAGGAGAGCAACGCCGGCTCCAGACTCCAGGCGCAGACCCGAACGGCGAGCTTCCGGCCAGGCGGGAGAACGCGCTGTAATTGCAAAGAGGGTGAACCCTCTTTGCAAGCAATTCAGCACGCTTCAGCCTTTCAGGCCTTCGCTTGTCAGCAATTCAGCCAGAACAAGCTGATGCCTGTAGCAGCGGTTCGCAGGAGGCACAGCCTCCTGCGAACCGCTTTAGCGTTTGTGGTTCTGTCCGAAGAAACGCACCATCTCGGCCGAGGCATGGGGCCCTCTGGGATCCGTGTACGAGCCTGGGTAGCTCCCGCCCGACCAGGCGTGTCCTAGCCCGTGCACGCTCCACCGCTCCACGAGATCTCGACCTTCCGCGTTGCGGTAGATGAACCTGGTGTACTCGTAACCGCCGGGCACCTGACCCTGGCGTGTCCTCACTCGTGGTGGCGGGCCGTGCCCGCCAGGGACTAGATGGGCCAGAAGGCGGTCACCGTTGCGCGGATGAACGGTAGTATCGCCATCCCCATGAAACAATATCGTTGGTAGGATCTCCCGATGCTTTCCTTCAGCAACATCGTTGTGTGCGACTACCGGTCCGCCCTGGCGCATCGCGGTGAACGCGGAAGAGATATCGTGGGCTGATCCAGGGGCTAGGCCGGAGTGGACGCCGATCGCGGCGTAGAGGTCGGGATAGGTCGCGCCCATAATCGCGGCCATCGCTCCTCCTGCCGACATTCCGGCTACGTACACCCTGCCTTCGGCGACCTCGTACTGGTCTACTACCTGTCTCGTGATGCCCGCAATGAGCGACGGCTCGCCCCGACCGCGCTGCTGGTCCGCGGCCTGGAACCAGTTCCAGCACTTCTGCATGTTAGCGTTGCCCGCTTGCGCGGGATACGCGACGAGGATTGTGTGCTCCTCGGCGAGCTCGTTCATGCGGGTGCCCGTAGCGAAGTCGTCCGGGCTCTGGGTGCAACCGTGCAGCATGACGATCAGGGGGACGGCCTGCCCGGTGTAGCCGCTCGGGATGTAAAGTTTGTAGGAGCGGGTCCCGGCGCTGTTGGTGTAAGAACGCTCGACGAAGCGTCCTCCCTTTGGCACGCCTACGGAGGTGGGCCTTCTTGCCGCCTTCCGTGGAGCGCGCAGGGTCGGCCGCGGGGTAGCTCGCGCAGCCGAGTCGGTCTCACGAACGGCCTTAGGCCTGCCGCTAGCCGGACCTTGGGGGGTCTCTTTCACGAGCCTTGAGGTAACGTCTATCGGAACATCCGTGTCGTCGACGCCTGCCGGTGACGAAGCTGGGAAGAACTTACCTCCGAGGGTGCGCTGGATAGCGGCGGTCGCCTCCTCAAGATGGCCCTGCCGCGTGAGGCGCGTGGCTTCGGCCATGCCTCTGTGCATCTGATCGTTCACGGTCATACCTACCTTCCTTTATGGGGATTGGATCCTGTCCTTCAGCGCTGATTTCACGGCCCGGCTCGCCCTGAGGGCGCCGAGCACGACCACGGAGTCTATGGTCTCGAGGGCCAATTCAGGATCTACGTCGTCGGCGATGCTCGCCAGGCCTAGAACTTTGATCTCCAGTGTCTCGCCAGCCTCACGCACCGCCTCGAGGTCGCGGCGGGTGTAATGCTGCAGCCCGAGCACCAGCGTCTTGCGCGCAACCGTCTGCCTGACCTCCTCGGCGTGCGTCGTGAGCTGGTTGCGGATGGCCGTTCGAATGAAGTCCGTCCGGTTGGAGTAGAAACCCTCCTGTACAAGCAGGTCAATCTGCCCCAGATCCACAAGCCCAAGGTTGATCGTGATCTTCTCCGTCTCACTCATGCCAGCGCCTCATCTGTCATACATCTACATAACATCCGTATACCATCTACATGGATGGTATCATAAGGAACCGAGGTTCGACAATAGGCCGCCTCACTGAGCTGTTGTGCTGGCGGGTCGCGAGAGTCGTGGGAGAGCTCATACGGTTGCGTAGGGTTTGGGACGTTACCATGTCGAGCGAGAGGAGATATTAGCGTTTGGAGGAAGAGCATGAATGTACTCGTGAGCGGAGGGACGGGGCTTATCGGGTCGGCTTTGATCCCCGAGCTGGAGGTGGGAGGCCACAGGGTCAAGCGTCTTACGCGCAAGGCGCGTTCCGGCGAAGACATTCGCTGGGACCCTGATGCTGGCACGATCGAAGGAGATCTGTCAGGGTTCGACGCCGTAGTCCATCTCGGGGGAGAGAGCATCGCCGAGGGACGCTGGACGTCGGAGAAGAAGCGGCGCATCCTGGAGAGCAGGCAGAAGGGGACCCGCTTGCTGGCTGAGAAGGTCGCAGGGTTACCGGAGCCGCCATCCGTAATGGTCTCGGCCTCGGCGATCGGGTACTACGGAGACAGGGGCAACGAGTTACTCACCGAGGAGAGCGATCCCGGCGCCCTGTTCCTCTCGCGAGTCTGCCGGGAGTGGGAGGCTGCGGCTGAGCCGGCGCGTGAGGCCGGGGTGCGGGTGGTGCACCCGAGGTTCGGCATCGTACTCAGTACCGAAGGTGGGGCGCTCGGGACTACGTTACCCATCTTCAAGCTCGGTGGAGGGGGCAAGATCGGGTCAGGGAGACAGTACTGGTCCTGGGTCTCGCTCGACGACGTGGTCGGCGCCATCGTTCATGCCATAAATACGGATGCCCTGAGTGGTGCTATGAATGTGGTTGCCCCTGACCCGCCGACCAACGCTGAGTACACGAAGGTACTTGGCCACGTCCTTGGTCGTACAACCTTCTTCGCCGTGCCTGCTCCCGCGGCCCGCGTCGCGCTCGGTGGGATGGCAGACAACCTACTTCTGGCCAGCGCCCGCGTCGAGCCGGCGAAGCTCGAAGAGACAGGATACGTATATCGTTATCCCGAGCTCGAAGGCGCACTGAGACATCTCTTGGAGAAGTAGTGGCAGGGGTCGAAGGTCCGGATGATTTGGGGAGGCCGTAGCACCCAGGCTACGGTGAGCGCAACGAGACGGCGCCTATTCTAGCCCTGAAGCTCAGCAGTGAAACCCGCGATCCGAAGTAGCTCCCTGGCTTGTTGCGCTGCTTCGTCGTCTAGCGTCAGAACCAGTGCGGCCCTTTCGGTGTTCGAGTGCCTTACGTAGAGGTCGAGGATGTTGATGTTATTCGAGCCCAGAAGTGTCGTTACCTCGGCGAAGACGCCGGGACGGTTCTCGACGGGGATCGCCACGTCCACGTTCACCCCGTCCTTCTCGACGAGGATGCCGCCGAGGGCGTCGTAGGCCTCGCGGGCCTGCAAAAAGCGGCCTTCCATGATCTCGCGGTCTTTGATCTCAGAACCTAGCTGCGCCATCGCCCCTGCGAAGGCCGCCAGAGCTTCACCGAGTGCTGGGGCGTTCTCCGCCAGGATGTCCGACCACAGCTCCGGGTTGGAAGCGCCCACCCTGGTCAGGTCCCTGAAGGAGGGACCGGCGAAGGATAGCGCCTCGGGAGAGATGTCCGAGGCGACCTTCAGGAGCGCGGCCGCCATGAGGTGCGGCAGGTGCGAGAGGGCCGCCATCAGGAGGTCGTGCTTCTCGGGGTCGACGGCGGTTGGGACGGCGCCGAGTTCCCTGACGAAGCCTGCGACCTCGCGGTAGTCTTCGGGATCGGTGCGGCCCGTAGGAGTGAGGAAGTAGCGGGCGCCATCGAACAGGTTGGAGCTGGCGTTGGCGACGCCGGAGAGCTGGCTGCCCGCCATCGGATGTCCGCCGACGAAGCGTAGTCCGAGATTCTCCGCCCTACGCACTATGGCGCCCTTGGCGCTCGCGACGTCGGTTATGAGGGCGTCGGTCGGGGTGAGGTCTCCGACCAGATCCGTCACCTTCGATATGGGTGCAGCGAGTACAACGAGGTCCGCTTCGCGTACCTCCTTCAGCGTGGAGGCGCGGTCGATGGCGCCGCTCTGTGCCGCTTCTTCCAGAACATCCGCGCTGTCTACGCCGACGACGTTCCATCCCGAGTCGCGGGCGGCGAGGCCGACGGAGCCCCCGATCAGGCCAACCCCGACGATCCCGAGTGTGCGGCTCACGCTCCTCCGAGCGCCCGTATAACCCGGTCGTTCTCACCCGAGTCACCGACGGTCACCCGGCTCCAGCCCGGGTAGCCGAGCGGGTCACCTTCTCGCACCAGGACGCGGCCCCGCTCGAAGATCTCAGGCCCGGTATGTACCAGCACGAAGTTGCCCTGGGAGGGGATGTAATTCAGGCTGGCCTCCCGGAAAGCGTCCTGGATCCTGTCGCGTTCCCCCATCACGAAGCGGGCGCGAGCCTCAATCTCGTCCCTGGCGCGCATCGATGCGGAGGCGGCTACCTGGGCGGCGAGGTTGACGGAGAAAGGGAAGCGGACCCGCTCGACGTAGTCGGCCACTCTCTGCCCGGCTATCCCGTACCCGACCCGGAAGCCGGCGAGGCCGTGCGCCTTGGAGAACGTGCGGACGCAGACCACGTTCTCGCGCTCCAGCGCAAGCTCGTGCGAGCCGCTGTAGGCAGGATCGGAGACGAACTCCTGGTAGGCCTCGTCCAGGATCAGGAGCACGTTATCAGGGAGGGCTTCGGCGAGAGCGCGCACCTCATCCAAGGTGAGGTAGGTGCCTGTCGGGTTGTTCGGGTTCGAGACGATAACGGCGCGGGTATCGTCCGTAACGGCGGAGAGCAAGGCTTCTGGTTCGATCTCATGGTCATCCGTCAGGGGAACCTTCGTAGACTTCAATCCCAATGTGGTCCCGATGGAAGCGTACAGGCCGAAAGAGGGCCAGGGGAAGATCACCTCTCCGGGGCGCTCGACGAGCTGGAGTAGGTTCAGCAGGATCTCACTCGACCCGTTGCCGACAAGGATGTTCTCGAAGGTGCTGCCAGAGTTGGCCGAGACCACCTCCTCGCGCAACGAGGCCACATAGCGGTCGGGATATCGGTTGGCGCGGGGTAGCGCCTCTGCCAGGGCCGCTTCAGCCTCGGGCAGAGGGCCGAAAGAGAGCTCATTCGATGTCAGCTTGACGTAGCCTTCAGCCCCGCGCTCCGCGGCCGCTTCGTTCGCTGCCCGCGGCGGCCGATACGGGGAGAGTGGGTCCAGTTCGGATCTGAAATTCAAAGGCATCAGGTATCAGGCTTCAGCTTTCAGGTTTGTGGTGGCTGTGTCTCACCGGCTAAAGACTAAGCCCCTTTACCGGGCCTTGCAACAGGGCCAAGCCTGGACAGACTGTAGCACCGAACAGTTTTCCTGATGCCTGATGCCTACACTGGTACAATTCCAGATCCTATGGCGGATACCGAGATACAGGAGAGAGTCAGGGAGCTCAGGGAACGGGTGGACGAGGTCGACCGCGAGCTCATCATCGCGTTGAGCGAGCGGGCGCGCATCGTGCAGGAGATCATGGATCTCAAGGCAGAAGTGGGTGCCCCCATCTACGACCCCAGGCGCGAGGAGGAGATCCTGCGTAGGGTGGTCGATCGCAACCCAGGTCCGATCTACGACTCCTCGATGAGGGACATCTTCGAGCTCATCCTGCATCGCATCCGCGACCTTGAGATCCAACGCGGGGAGTTTCCCAGGTAACATGGACGTTTCGGCAAGCGTAAAGACTCACGTAAAGACCACCAACGGCATGATCCGGCCAGACACCTTCAGGGTGATCGCGGGCCCCTGCACGGTCGAGAGCTACGAGCAATTCGTCGCCTCCGCTAGGGCGGTAAAGCAGGCAGGCTTCGGGTACGTTCGCGGCGGCGCCTTCAAGCCCCGCACATCTCCTTACTCCTTCCAGGGCCTCGGTGAGGAGGGGCTCAGGATACTCTCCGAGGTATCTGGAGACCTTGGTCTGAAGGTCGTCACCGAGGTTATGGACCCCTATGACATAGAGTTGGTCATGGGGCACGCGGAGATCCTGCAGATCGGCGCCCGCAACATGGCCAACTTCTCGCTGCTCAGGCGTGTCGGCGCCGCGATCGCAGGCACGGATCACGGCGTCGTCCTCAAGAGGGGGCTCTCGGCGACGGTCGAGGAGTGGCTGCTCGCGGCAGAGCACGTCGCCGCGGCGGGCGGCGACAACGTGGTGCTCTGCGAGCGGGGAATCCGCACCTTCGAGACGAGCACGCGCTTCACGCTGGACCTCTCTGCTGTAATCGTGGCGAAGAGGCTGACGGATCTGCCCGTGATCGTTGACCCATCCCACGCCGCAGGACGGCGCGACCTGGTCGTTCCTCTATCCAAAGCCGCGGTCGCGGCCGAGGCGGACGGCCTGATGGTAGAAAGCCACCACGAGCCGCAGGAGGCTCTGTGTGACGGGGAGCAGGCGCTCCCGGTCGAGGCCCTGATGGGTATGAAAGACGTGCTGCAACCCTTCGCCAGTGCCATGGGCAGGGAGGTCATCTAGTCTCGGGCATGGGTCCCGGAGGCTCAATGGGCCGCCTCGGGGACAGGTTCGTTCTCGTACGCGAGCTCGGCTCTGGCGGGATGTCCCACGTCTTCCTCGGCCGCGACGAGGTACTCGACCGTCCCGTCACAGTGAAGATCGTGCACCCCGACCCCGATGATCCGGAGGCCGGCGTGCGCTTCCGGCGCGAGGGACGCGCCGCGGCCAGGCTCTCCCATCCCAATATAGTCAGGGTCTTCGACGCGGGCGAGGACGAGCTCGACGGGCGCGAGGTCTCCTACATCGTGATGGAGTACGTCCCTGGCGGAGACTTCAAAGATCTGATGGACAGGTACGGGCCACTCCCTGAGGCGTTGCTCTCGCGCGTCGGGGCCGACGTCGCTTCAGGGCTAGCCCATGCCCACGAGCGGGGCATCGTTCACCGGGACATCAAGCCCCACAATATCTTGCTCGATGAGCGGGGTAGTCCCAAGCTGGCTGACTTCGGCATCGCCAGGGCCCTGGACGGGACTACGAGCCACAATCGTCCGGGCGCCTACCTCGGGACGGCGGCTTACTCATCGCCGGAGCAGCTGTGCGGGGAGAGGGTCACGCCCAAGAGCGACGTCTACTCGCTGGGGGCGACACTCTCCCATGCCGCGGCAGGCGAGCCGCCTTTCTCGGGCAACTCTCTAGAGGTCGCAAATCAGCACATATCCGAGCCACCGTCCCCTCCTCGGGAGAAGGGGGCGCAAATTAGCGAAGATCTGGAGGCCCTGATCCTCGGTTGCCTCGCGAAGGATCCGGGCGAGCGCCCTGACGCAGCCAGCCTCCGCGACAGACTACTCCAGAACGGCGCAGCCGATGAGACTGCCGCTCTGGCCGAGCCGGCGACCAGAGCCGGGGGCATCCCCGGTGCTGCTGGGGCCTCACGCTTGACAGGGGCTGTGAGAACGAACGGGGCCTCCGGCGTAGGAGCCTTCAGAACGAGGCGGGCTGATCGGAGCCCTTCTTCGGGCCCGCTCGAGAGTACGGTCAGCCTCCCGACACGCACCTTCAGGGCCGGCTCGCGGCAGAGGACGATGCTGGCCGTTCTCGTGGCCGCCCTTCTCTTGTTGCTACTCTCCGTCGCTGGTGCCTGGGCGCTGTTCGGCCAGGAGGAGCAGCAGCAGGGCGGCAGGACCCCAGGCCAGGGCGCAGACCGGAACGAACAGGCAAAGGCCCCAGGGCCGCAGAAGTCCGAAGAAGAGGCGGGAAACGGGGCCAATGAGGCTGCTCGGAATAATTCTGGTGGCTCAGGGTCCTCCGACGGCACCCCGGAAGAGAATCAGGCTCCCGCCCCGCCGCTCGTGAGCGCTGAGGAAGTCGTATACAACCTGTACTATGAGATGTCTTTCAACAGGGTGGACGTGACCTGGGATTACCTTTCCGAGCGGCTACAGGACGAGATAGGTTCGCCCGAGCAGTGGGCTGAGCGTGAGGACATCTACACGTTCACCTACATGGAGTTTACTTCGTATCCCGTGGCCAGGGCCGCCGGTGATACCGCCGAGGTCACGTTCGAGGTGAGGTTGGATCACACCTGGGGATCGGAATCTCTCTCGGGGACGTGGGTCTGCGTCAACGAGGGTGGGGAGTGGAAATTGGACCGCCTGGAGAACGCGCAAACCGCGCCCGCGTAGCCGCGCAGGCCTACTTGGCAGTTCCGTTCGGCATCGTGGCGACGTTACCTTATAATCACCCGTGTGATAAGGCTCGCAGACAGATTCGCCTTGGAGCAAGAGCTGGGCTCGGGAGGAATGGCCCGCGTCTTTCTTGGGCGTGATGAGGTACTGGACCGCCCCGTCGCCGTGAAGTTGCTCGACCCGATCCACGGCGGCACGGACATCGGCGACCGCTTCGAACGTGAGGGACGCACCGCAGCCCGCCTCGCGCATCCGAACATCGTACAGGTCTACGATGCGGGAGAAGCCGAGTTCGACGGCAAAGAGACCTCCTACATCGTCATGGAGTACATACCAGGCGGGGACCTCAAAGGGCTCATAGACGAGAGAGGAAGGTTGCCAGGCTCGGAGCTCGCCAGGCTCGGTGACGAGGTCTGTGCCGGTCTGGCACACGCTCACGAGCGGGGTGTGATCCACCGCGACATCAAGCCGCACAACATCCTCCTGGACGAGAACGGTCACGCCAAGGTAACCGACTTCGGTATCGCCCGCGCCCTGGACGCGACGCAGGCGACGCGTACCGGCGCCTACCTCGGGACGGCCCTGTACTCCTCGCCGGAGCAACTCCACGGACAGAAGGCGACGCCCAAGAGCGACGTCTACTCGCTGGGGGCGACGCTCTACCAGGCTGCTACCGGAGAGCCACCCTTCCTGGGTGTCACCCCGCTAGAGATCGCAAGCCAGCACGTCTCCAAGGCCCCGACCCCGCCGCGCGAGCGTGGCGCCGACGTGAGCAAGAACTTGGAAGCCTTGATCCTGGCCTGCCTCGCCAAGAACCCCGACGGGCGCCCGTCCGCCCAAGCGATGCGTCCCCGGCTCGAAGGGGAGATCCCCTTCGCCGGGGCCACACGAGCGCAACCCGCGGCGGCGTCCGTCGGAGCGGAACGAACCCCCGTCGCGCCCTCACCGCCTCCGCCAACAGGCCGGCCCGGTGGTGCCGGCGGCCGTCCGAAACGGAGGGGGGGACTTCTGGCCGCATTGGCGCTCCTGGCCGTGCTCATCGTGATAGGGGCTCTCGCCGCCCCAGGCCTCCTCGGAAGGGGTGGAGACCAGAACGCCAGCGGGTCCAACAATGCTGAGCAGAACAACGCGCAGGGCGAAGGGAACGCTGGACCCTCCGGCGGGGGTTCTGGTGGCGATCAGGGCCCGGGCGGGCGTCAGAACCAGGGCGCAGGGTCTACGGTCGGCGCGGAGCAGTCGGCGTCACCTCGAACTTCTTCGGTAGCGTCCGCTCCATCGGGCAGCAGCCCAGAGCAAGAAAGCCTCACGGCACAGGCTGCCGAACAGACGATTCGGCAGGTCTACACCACGGCGGTTGATGGAGACTATGATGCCTCTTACGGCCTCCTCTCCGAAGATTTCAAGGCGACCAAAGCACCAACACAGCCCTCGTGGAGCGGTCAGTTTGATGCCTTGGAGAGCATACGCTTCGTTGAGGGGCCGAACGCCCAGGTCTCCGGTGACACAGCCACGGTAACGGGGGTAACTATAGCGGCGCTCCCCGACGAGACCCAACGAAACACGGCCTCCTGGACGCTCGTGAACGAGGGTGAAGAGTGGAGACTGAACAGTATCGACATCGAGAACCGAGAGATCCTATGAACAGCAGTTACGGAAGGGACACGCTCTGAGAACCGCACTCACAGCACTCGTCTCCGCTATCGTCGGCGGCCTCGTCACCGCGCTCTTCCTCTTCGTCGGTGTTTACGGCCTGGAGGACAAGTCAGATAGCGTGACCATAAAGGAGGTCGCGCCGACACCTGAGTCCTCCGGGCCGACGCCCGTCTCGAACGAAGGCTCCTCCGTGCACGAGGTGTATACGCGCGACAGCCGTGGCGTTGTGAGCGTCGACGTGGCGGCCACGTCCGAAGCCGGGCCCGGTGGTGGATCCGGGTTCGTGGTCGACGAGGCAGGGCATGTAGTCACCAACCAGCACGTGGTGGAGGGGGCGGAAGAGATCTCCGTCAGGTTCGCCGACGGTGTGCGCAGGGAGGCCGAGGTCGTAGGGCAGGACCCTTCGACGGACGTTGCGCTCATAAAGGTGGACGCGCCGAAGGCGGCGCTGGAGCCACTGACCCTCGGGGACTCGAACTCGGTTGGGGTTGGGGAACCGGTCATCGCCATCGGCAACCCCTTGAACATCGGGATCAGCGTGACTACTGGGATCGTGAGCGGCCTCGGCCGTCCCATAACGGCCCCGAACGACTACACCATAAACGACGCCGTCCAGACCGATGCTGCCATTAACCCTGGTAACTCGGGTGGGCCGCTGCTCGATTCGCGTGGCACGGTCATAGGGGTCAACGCCCAGATCGCCTCCGAGTCGGGAGGCTTCGAGGGTGTTGGATTCGCCGTCCCGATCAACACCGTCAAGGACGTGATAAAGCAGCTCATAACCGACGGGAAGGTGGTGCACGGCTACATCGGGGTCTCCATGTACCAGTTGGGCATAGACGAACTCTCCGCCTACGCCGGCCTCTCCGAGAAAGATCTCAGAGAACGGTACGGTCTACCCGGCAACGGGGCTATCGTCAGCGAAGTAACCCCGGACGGTCCTGCGGAGAAGGCTGGCATCCGGGGTGGGGGTGAGAAAGAGATCGAAGGCATACCTGTTCCCATGGGGGATGTCATAACCGGGATCGAGGGCGACCCCGTCTCATCCTCCGATGACGTGATAGAGGTCGTCAACTCCGTAAGACCCGGCGAAAGGCTCGTAATGACCGTCGTGACCCCTGGCGAGAAGGGGCGCCGCGTAGAAGTTACGGTAGGCACCAGGCCGGAAGGCGTGTAGGGGGTGCTGGACGAAGGGCCCAAGCGCGAGGCCGCCAACGCTGCGGTGGAACGTTACGTCGTGAGCGGCATGGTGGTCGGACTCGGGACTGGCTCGACGGCCACATTCGCGGTGCAGAGGATCGGGGATCTCGTGGCCTCGGGAGAATTGAGGGATGTAAGGGGCGTACCGACTTCGGCCAGGACCACCGCCCTGGCCAACGAGCTAGGCATACCGTTGGCGACGCTCTCGGAGGCCCGTCCGCGCTTTACCATAGACGGGGCCGATGAGGTCTCGCCCGAGCTCGCCCTCATCAAGGGTCGTGGAGGCGCGCTACTCCGGGAGAAGATCGTGGCCTCATCGAGCGAAGAGGGTCTGATCGTGGTCGCCGACTCGAGCAAGCTGGTCGGCTCTCTGGGCGCAGGTCCCCTGCCGGTCGAGATCGACTCCTTCGGGTGGGAGAGTACCCTCGAAGCCCTCGCCTCCCTGGGCTGCGAGCCGGAGCTGAGGATGGACTGGACTGACCCAGGACGTCCCTTCGTCACTGACGGCGGCCACTACACGGCCGACTGCACGTTCGAGCAAATCGCTGATCCCGCGTCGCTGGAAGTAGAGATCAAACACATCCCCGGCGCCCTCGAGTGTGGCCTCTTCGTAGGCCTCGCCCGCGCCGCAGTCGTCGCCGGCGAAACCGGAACAGAAGTCATCGAGGCTTCGCCTCGATGAGCACTTCAGCACGCTCAGCCCTTCGGGCTTCGCTTGTCAGCATGTCAGCTTCTTTCTGTTCCGGCCTCGCCGTGTCGCGTGAGAGCAACCCATTGAGGTTCTTCCGAGCCTCGGGCGAAGCTTACCACCCGGCTGAAGTGCTGAGAGCCGCCAGGCTTCGCCGGGCGGCGGGCTGAAATGCTGACAAGCGCCCGACAGGCGCGTGCTGAAATGCTGACTAGCTTCCTGCGGCACCGAACCCTGTGCGGACGCCGGCGCGAACGGAGCGGTCCCTCTCGACGACGAGCTTGTAGATGTAATCGTACTCGACGTAGACGGTGGCCTTGCCGTCCTGCATCGTGACGCGCAGGTGGTCGTCGTTGGTCTCTATCTCTTTCACGTCGTCGGACTCTACGGTGAAGGTGTCGCGGCGGTCCCAGATAACGAGGTTCGCCCCTCCGTCCTTCGCCTCGTCTATGACTTTCTCGATCAACCGCTTCTCCATCGAACTGCCTCCTGTTTCTGAAATGCGTTCACAAAATGTCCATCCTATTCTACTTTAGAAAGCGGGTCAGGTAGGGAGGAGCATCACCGGGGTGTGGAGGAAAATCGTAAGGGCCCCGGCCTCTGGTCTACAATAGCCACCGGTCGATCGGGCGTTACGGGAGGAACTTGAAGGGCTTCACTCGCAGGATGAGGGATCTGGACCGGGCACTGTTCCGGGCGCTCTTCGGCCTGCAATGGCCGCCGCTCACGGTCGTGATGCGTGCCTTTACCGTGGCGGGGACGGCCGGTGCCCTTTGGGGCTTACTCGCCGCCGCGGCCTTCTTGCTCACGGGTCTCGAGCCTTTACACCTCCTGATCCCCTGGGCCGCCATCGCCGCCTCATGGACCGTCGCCGAGGGCGCCAAGTACCTCTTCAACCGCGCCCGTCCCTTTATGTGGGACACCGAGATAGCCCCGCTGACGAAGACGCCCTCCTCCAGCTCTTTCCCCTCTGGCCACTCCGCGACGGCGGCGGCAGGAGCCCTGACCCTCTCCGTCCTCTACCCGCCGTTTGCTCCCGCGTTAGTGCTGGCAGGGGCCCTCGTCGTCCTCTCCCGCGTCTACCTCGGCGTTCACTTCCCCTTCGACGTCCTGGCCGGGGTCATCATAGGCACGGCGACCGCAGGAGTGGTGCTCGCCGGAGCCGGCCTGGTAGCTTGAGTCGGCCGGGAGCGGCATCGAAGAGATCGGTGGCCCTTTACTTGCTCTTTCATGTGATTGTATGATTAGCTATCCGGGATGGGCGTATCTGCGGGGAGCGGTTGAGGAAGATAGCGTTTATCAACGCGAAGGGTGGGGTCGCGAAGACCACGTGCTGCGTGAACATAGGCGCGGGACTCGCCCTGGGAGGCTACCGGACCCTCCTCGTCGACCTCGACTCCCAGGGGCAGGTTACGAAGAGTCTGGGCGTGCAGGCCGGTGAGGGATTGGCGGAATTGCTGCAGGGCGACGCCGGCCTGGGAGACGTACAGATAGAGGCCCGCGAGAACCTGTTTGTGATCTCCGGTGGAGGAGCGCTCTCCGGCGCGAAGCGCATGATCTCCCGGATGGATATGCGCTCGGAGTTGGTTTTGAGCGAGGCCCTCGAGAACCTCCGGGGATACGACTTCGTGCTGCTCGACACGGCGCCTTCATGGGACGTCCTCAACGTCAACTGCCTGTTCTACGTCGACGAGCTCCTGATCCCAGTCTCCATGGAGGCCCTGGCGTTGCAGGGCATAGGCGATTTTCTCGGCCGCGTAGACCAGGTCCAGCGCTACAGGGAGGGCCTGCGGATACTCAGCATAATCCCCACCTTCTGCGACGGGCGGGTAAGGAAGAGCGCCGAGATACTCGAGCAACTCAAGCGCTATTTCCCCGACGCCCTGTGGCCGTGCGTGCGCTACAACTCGAAACTCTCGGAAGCGCCGGGCTTCGGCCAACACATCTTCGAGTACTCCAAAAGGAGCACCGGGGCCGCCGACTACGCCCGCCTGGCCGAGCGGCTCGCGAAAGGGACGTGAAAGGGGATATGGGCAAGGGAAGAAAAGTGCCGGAAGACCTCATGGGAACCATCCTCGGGGAGAGTGCCGGACCTCACGACGTCGAGACAGGAACAGCCTCGCCTACTTCGGCCGGCGAAGGTACGATCTCATGGGAGGATCAGCCCTGGCTGGTAGGTACCGCGTTCAACCTCTCCAAACAGATCGGCAAAGAGCTAGACAGGCTTCGGCTCGACCTGCAGCGTCAGGAGGATATTCACACCTCCAACTCCGAGATCGCCGAGGTGGCGCTCAGGATCACAATCGAGGACGCTAGGAAGAGGGGTACAGAGAGCGAGCTAGTCAAGCGGCTGGCCAGCGGGTTTGGCGGCCGGCCCGCGTATCGGGCCGACGAGACAGGTCCGGCGACCCGGCGCAGCGTGGACGGGTCTGGCCGCATCCTCGAGACCATCTACAACGGGGAGGGGGAGGTGGTCGACGAGGAGGAGGTCGGTGACGTCACCGACCTGCCTGTGGAGGCCGAATACGTGGATGGCAAAGGACGGCTCCTGAGCCTGGCGAGGGACGAACTTGGGAACACGTTCGAGTGGGTTACGGACGAGGAGCTCGGCACGCTCGAGGCGAGGATCGTCCGGGCCGCCGACTGAGACGGTCACGACCGGCCAAGATGGGCCGCCGAATCGCCCGCACTTTCCCTGCCACCGCCTGGGTCAGACCGGCCTTAATCGCTGGTAGAATCGACCGTGTATGAGCATTCCACGTTACTACACCGTCGGGGCTATCACGCAGGACCTGCGGTCACTGAAAGCCCTCGACGAGCGGCTGGAAGACGTTGACGTCCCTGTCGATTCGCTCCTGGTACTCTCGCGGCGTAGGGACGAACGCCTCGTGAGCGTGACGCTCCCTGGTGTCAGGACGCGCAGGGTCGAGTCGGGGCTCTCGCGTACGCAGTGGTTCGAGTTCGTCAGCACGTACCTTGGGGTGACGGCCGTGAGCGTCCTCATGGGCGCCGTCCATCTACCGACCGGGATCGTCGTGCAGGCCTTCATGACCCTGGCAGCCATCATCGGCCTCATCCTCTACCATCGCGGGCCGCATCTTCGGAAGAACCTTCTCGCCATGGGCCTCCCCGAGAGCTTCGCCGAAGAGTGGGAAGCGGCCTTTAATGAAGGCTTCGCCCTGGCACTCACCACAGTCCCCGCTGACCTCTTCGATGAGACCCAGGACGCCTTCCTCGAAGACCCCGGGCTCGAGTCTCCACTCGCCGTAGACCGGCGGCCGGTGTTGTAAAGTCAGTCAGCACGCCGCCTGCGGCGGCTTGTCAGCATGTCAGCTTCTCCCGTTTCTGACCTTGCCCTGCCCCGCACGACCAACCGCTATCAGCGGCAGTCGGGCCCTACGCTCTTGGCGAGACTACAGGACGATTTGCTGAAGTGCTGACGAGCGAAGCCCGAAGGGCGCAGCGTGCTGAAGTGCTGACAAGCGGAAGCCGAAGGCTGGAGCGTGCTTACAGCCTTCGGCAATCCGCAGCGAGATACTCGAACTTCGGGTACCCTGTTAGGTGCGCTGGAGGGTGCACCTTTAGAGACTCGCTTCTATATAGAAAGGACCAGGATGAGAGACGCATCGTACGATTTTTTGAAGAGGCTGCTTTCGACGCCGGGGCCCAGCGGTTACGAAGAGGCTGCAGCGAAGGTCTGGAGGGAGGAGGCCGAGAAATTCGCCGAGGTCAATGGCGACAGGATGGGAAACTCCTTCGCCACCATCGGCACGGGCGGCTCGCCGAAGGTCATGCTCGCCGGGCACATCGACGAGATCGGGGTGATGGTCACCCACATCGAGGAGAACGGCTTGCTCCGCTTTACCGGCGTCGGCGGCTGGGACCCGCAGGTGCTCGTGGGACAGCGCATCCGGTTGCTCGCAAGGAGCGGCGAGATTACCGGGGTGATCGGCAAGAAGGCTATCCACGTTATGGAACCTGATGAGCGCAAGAAGGTCTCCGAGATAAAGAGCCTCTGGATCGACGTTGGCGCCAAAGATGCCGAAGAGGCCAGGGGGATGGTTCGCGTCGGGGACGTTGGCGTGATCGACCAGGATCTCGTAGAGCTTCCGAACGGGCGCATAGCCTCACGCTCCGTGGACAATCGCATGGGCGCGTTCGTGGTGCTCGAGGCCCTGAGGTTGCTCTCCGAGGAGGATGAAATCCATGCCGAGGTCGTGGCCGTGGCCTGCGTGCAGGAGGAGATAGGCCTCTACGGCGCACGCGGTGCTGCCTTCGGTCTCAACCCCGACGCGGCCATCGCCGTTGATGTGACCCACGCCACGGACACCCCCGGCGTCTCCAAGAACGAGCATGGGGATCACTCCCTGGGCAGCGGCCCCGTTCTGAAACGGGCGACGAATATCTCGCCCATCGTCTCGGAAGGCCTGATCTCGGCTGCGGAGGGCGAGAACATCCCCTATACGCTCGAGGCCGACTCACGCTCGACAGGCACCGATGCCGACGCCATACAATTCACGAGGGCCGGAATAGCGACGGGACTAGTCTCGTGCCCGAACCGCTACATGCACTCTCCAAACGAGGTCGTGGACGTAGAAGACGTCGAGAACTGCGCCCGTGTGATCTCCGCCTACATAAAGACTCTCAGCGCGGAGACGAACCTGGTCCGTTGACCACGAGAGGGGAACCGAAACGGCGTGCCTCGACTCCTGTCGAGGCCGGGCTGCTGTTGACGGTCTTCTTCTTCGGGACCAACTTCACGGCGGTCAAAATCGTCGTCGAGAGCGTCCCGCCGATCCTCTTCGCCGCAACGCGTTTTACGCTGGCTGGCCTCCTGCTGCTCCTTTTCGTGCCCTTCCTCGAATCGGGGAGTCGCCTGCGCCGCGAGGACTTCCTCGCCGTGCTGGGCCTCGGGATTGTCGGCGTCACGCTCACCCAGACGGTCTTCACCCTCGGGGTGAGCCTGACGACGGCGGCAAACACGGCCCTCGTCTACTCCACGGCCCCCGTGTGGGGGATGCTCCTCGGATTCGCACTCGGGCTCGAGCGTCCGAGGCTGGCTGGCATCCTCGGGATAGGACTCTCCCTCCTCGGAGTCGGGTTTATCGTGTACGGCGGACTCGAGTTCGCCGGCACGAGCCTTCTCGGGGACACCCTCATATTGGTCGCCGCTGTGTTCTGGGGCTCCTATACCGTCCTCTCGCTCTCACTTCTACAACGCTACTCTCCCGTTGCCCTCGCCGCCTACGCCATGGCCCTCGGCGGCCTCGCTGCCTTCCCACTCGCAGCCCTCGATCCTGGTGGTCTCGATATCAGTTCCCTGGACGGCCTGACGTGGGGAGCGGCGGCCTACTCTGCGATCTGCTCCTCGGCCTTCGGCTTCGCCGCCTGGGGGTATGGAGTCTCCCACGTCGGGGCGAACCGCGTCCTGATCTACCAGTACCTCGTCACCCTCACAGGCGTGAGTACGGGCATCGTGCTCCTCGGCGAGGACTTCGGACTGGAACAACTCGTCGGGGCAGTCGTCATCCTCTGCGGCGTCTACCTCGCGAGAAGAAGATAGCCTTGGGTTCCCGGACCTTCCGGTTCACCCCCTTTCGGAGCGTCGTCTGGTCCGGCGAGATCCTCTGGGTACTTCCGGTTCTGGCAAGACGAAGATCAGGGCGAGGATGACGATAAGCGCCAGGCTCGCCACCGGGCTGACGAAGGCGAGCGCGAAGGCCAGGATGTAGAGGATCGTGCCGAGCATGTAGCGGCGCGTCATGGCACGCAGCAAGAGAGGGTCGATGGACCTGTCCACGAGACGGTGGTTCCCAGCGGCGTAGAGCCAGAGTACGGTGAAGAAGACGGCTGTCACGGCCAGCGTGCCGCTGTACACGGCGACGGCCGTAGTCCGGTGCTCATCGGTTCCAGACATGTAGTCGGCGAGCAGGGCCGTGGGGAAGGGGATAAAGGCTACGCACATCAAGAACACGATGTTCAAGAACAGCAGGATGTGATCCGAGCGTGAGATCAGGCTGAAACGGTTGTGGTGGTTCGCCCAGACGGTGCCGATGACGAGGAAGCTGATCGCGTACCCGAGATACGAAGGCCACAACTCGACGAGCTTCTCGGAAAGAGATTCCGTACCTACCACGTGCGGAACCCCGATCTCTATGATGAGGAGCGTGATCGCGATGGCGAACACGCCATCCGAGAAGGCCTCTATCCTTCCTGTGTCGCTACTTTGCCCGCCGTTCGCAGTAACCGGGACTCCCTCTTCGTGCTGACCTCTATCCTATAGTTTGCACCACTCAGGAGGCCGGGCGCAACGCAAGGGCGTCCTCCCTCTTGAGTGTACCGGTTTGTCCGCAAGCTCCAGTATCTTCACCGGCACGGTTTAGGCGGTGGGGTCGAGCACCTCATCGAGGCCTCTCTGCGAGGTTCACCTGGAGCGTAGTCTTTTCGTTGTTCCTGACGATTTTCAGTCCTACCTCATCGCCAGGCATGTAGTCGCGCAGTGCCGAGAGCAGGTCGCCCGAGCTACGGACGTCCTCCGAGCCTGCGGCGGTCACGATATCACCTCGCCTTACTCCGGCGTCATCGGCCGGGCTGCCGGGCTCGACCTCCTCGATCAGCGCCCCCGAGTCTACGGGACTTCCGAATCTGGTCGCGGTCTCCTGGGTGAGGTCAGAGAGATAGACACCGAGGTAGGGGTGGACGGCCTCGCCGTTCTCGATCAGCTGGTCCGCCACGGAGACGGCCGTGGCCGAAGGTATGGCGAAGCCGATGTTCTCGGCACCCGTCTCGGCCGGCGGCAGGTAGGCCACGTTTATACCGATGACCCGGCCTTCACGGTCTGCAAGGGCGCCGCCAGAGTTGCCCGGTGAGATGGCTGCGTCGGTCTGGACCAGGTCGACCAGAGAGGTGGCCTGCTTGCCACCTGTGTACTCGGCCGGGACCTCACGCCCCGTGCCACTGATAATCCCGGAGGTGACCGTGGACTCGAAACCCGATGGGCTGCCGACCGCGACCGCCGTCTGGCCGACTATCGAGTCCCCGCTCGCGAACCCCGCGGCCGGCAGGCCGTCGCGGTCTACCCTGACGACGGCGATGTCCGTCGTCGGATCCGTGCCTACGACCTCTCCGCGCTCTGTGGCTCCGTCTGCGAAGGCGACCTCGACGTCGCGCGAGCCCTCCACTACATGGTTGTTGGTGACGATGTAGCCGTCTGAGCGGTAGATCACACCGCTACCCATACCCTCTTGCTTCTGTGTACCGAGAGGGGTCTGTTGGATTCCCGAGACGTTGATCTGCACTACAGAAGGGCTTAGTACGGATGCGACTCTTGCCACGGGTTCGTCTGCCGGAATGCCTTCCGGGGCCGACTCGACGGGATCTGCTGTCTGTGTCCTGCTTGTGCCAGGCTCGAGGTAGATGACGCCGAGCACGAAAACCAGCGCCGCTAGTGCCAAGAGCGGCAACAAGAGGAAGCGCCGTAAGGCGTGTCCCTTCATACCGTTACCTCCCTAATACTATTCCTCCGCTTTCCCGGTTCCAGAAGTGCCTCGAGAAGTCGCCCTGCGCTGCGTCCGCCTGACAGATTTCTCGGATAAGTCGCCAACGCTCCTCCTTGCGGTGTGATCTCTGTGCTGTAGTCTGGACTCCCAACATGTGAAGAGTCTTTGCGCTCCATGAGCGTTTTCACAGGAAAGGTCGCGCAGGGGGCAGAGTTGCCGCAGAGCGGCGATAATACACAGGTGATGCGCATACTGGTAGTCGAGGACGAAGAGAGGCTGGCGCGGCTGATCTCACGAGTTCTCGCCGAAGAGGGCTACGCAGTCGAGACGGAGGCCAACGGCCGGGAGGCGCTCATGCGCGCGTTGGCGGACGAATACGACCTCCTGATCGTGGACTGGATGCTCCCCGACCTGGGCGGTGTCCAGCTCGTGAAGAGGCTCAGGGCTGCGGAGGTCGGGACGCCAGCGATTATGCTGACCGCCCGCGACCAGATCGAAGACCGCGTAGCAGGCCTCGATGCCGGCGCCGACGACTACCTCCCCAAGCCTTTCGCCTTCCCCGAACTGCTCGCCCGCGTCAGGGCCCTTACCCGCCGTCCGTGGAGTGAGGTAAAGGACGGCGCGATCCTCGGGGCCGGCGACGTTACGCTCGACCCTGTGCGACACGTGGTTCGCCACGGGGGAGAGACCGTAGACCTGACGGCCAAAGAGTTCGCGCTACTCGCCACCCTGCTCCAGCGTCCCGGGCAGGTCTTCACCCGCTCGGTCCTGCTCGACACGGTGTGGGGCGCCTCGCCCGAGGTCTACGCCAACGTCGTCGACCTCTACGTCTCCTACTTACGCAAGAAACTCGACGGCGACGGCAACGCCTCCCACATACGAACCGTCCGCGGCGTGGGTTACACGTTCGAGCCGCAACCCGGAGCGCGCTGATGTTCGACCACATACGGCGGCGCCTGACGATGGGCTACGTGGGCATACTGGCCCTCACCCTGTTGGTCTTCAGCGTCGTAGTAGTGTTCATGTTCTACCTGCGGGCAAGCGACCAACAGGATGACCTGCTCCTGCAGAAGGCGGAAGATAAGGCCAACAACGTGTTGAGCGGCAAAGACAGGTACAGCGTCGTGAAGGCGACCACCGATTACGACGTGGCAGTGATCGTACTTCTACCCGATGGTTCGACCTACGGAGATCTGGACGAGACTTCCTTTTCTCTCGGCCTCCCTTACGCATATATGGCCCAGAGTGCAGGGCAGGAGAGTCGGACGATCAAAGAGACCGTTTCCGTGCCTGGTGGCGCCGTGAGGGTGATGAGTATTCCCGTAAAGAGGTACGGAGAGTTCGGAAGTGTGGTCGCGGTAGTACAGGCTGCCCAGTCGCGTCAGGCGGTGACGGAAACGGTCGAACGGCTGATCTTCGTGCTGGTCCTCTCGGGCGTTGGAGCACTGGTACTGGCGGCAGCCGGCGGGCTATTCATGTCACGGCGCGCGATGCGTCCGGTCCAGGAAGCGTTCGGCAGGCAGAGAACGTTTATCGCGGATGCCTCCCACGAGCTCAAGACTCCGCTGACCCTGATCCGGGCCGATGCCGAGGTCCTCTCCCGCGGCATCGACGACCCCAACATGGCCAACGACAACCGCGAGCTCGTCGACGACCTGCTCGGCGAGACTGACAGGATGAGCGCCATACTATCCGACCTCCTGCTACTGGCGCGTCTGGACGCGGAGAAAATCTCCGTCGCTCGCGAACCCTTCGACCTAGCCCTCGTACTCTCCGAGACCTCGGAGCGATTCGCCGCCCGCGCCGGAGCCGAAAACAAGAACCTCGAGGTTCATCACTCGGGCAAACTTCCTGCGCGCGGCGACGCGGACCGTACGGGCCAGGTCCTCGCCGCCCTCCTCGATAACGCCCTTCGCTTCACACCTGCCGGCGGGACCATAACGGTGGAAGGCCGTATCACGGGCAAGAGGGTCGAGGCGACCGTTACGGACACAGGGCCAGGGATAGCGCCCGAGAGCCTGGATCGCATTTTCGAACGTTTCTACAGGGCCGACGCGCACAGCGCCGCCAGGAGCAGGGGACCTACTGGCGGCGGTACGGGTCTCGGCCTCGCCATCGCCCGCGACCTCGCCCGCGCCCAGGGCGGCGAACTCAGCGCCGAAAACACCGCAGGAGGCGGGGCAAGGTTCTCCCTAAGCCTTCCACCTGGTTCCTGAACCTCACCCACTCCAGGTCGTCCCCAGCACCCTGATCCAGTTCCCATTAGCAAGCTTCTCCAGCGCCGCCTCGTCGTAGCCGCCGGCTCGAAGCGCGGCGAGGAGTTTGGGCAGACCCGATACGTCTCCGAGTTCCTTCGGAACCTTCGCCCCGTCGAAGTCCGAACCCCACCCCACCCTGTCGATACCGACGCGCTCGACGAGGTAGTCCACGTGCCGCACGACCATCTCCAGCGGGGTATCTTCTGACTCGCCGCCGTCCTCGCGTAGGAAGGCGACGGCGAAGTTCACACCTACCATCCCGTCCGAGTCCCTGATGGCGTCGAGTTGCCTGTCCGTCAGGTTGCGCGACGCGGGGCAGATGGCGTGGGCGTTGGAGTGGGTCGCCACGAGCGGCGCTTCGGAGAGTCCGGCTACGTCCCAGAATCCTTGCTCGTTCAGGTGGGAGAGGTCGATCAAGACCCCAAGCCTGTTGCACTCCCTGACGAGCTCCTTACCGGCGCCGGTCAAGCCCAGCCCTGTGTCAGGAGAAGAAGGAAATCTGAAGGGGACCCCATGAGCGTACGCGTTTGGCCTGCTCCACACGAGCCCGAGCGAGCGGAGACCTACCTCGTAAAGTTCTTCGAGCGCGCCCGGGTCAGGTCCGAGATTCTCGGCGCCCTCGAAGTGCAGGATGGCTGCCAGCTCGCCTCTCTCCAGGCAGTTCTTGATCTCTTGTGCGCTGCGCACCACCCTGAGCCCGCCTTCCGATTCGAGCCGGAACAGGCTCGCCGCCAGCTTGTCTGCAAACCTCCTGGCGTAGTTGGGGTCGACCTGTGGAGCGTCCGAGACCTCGTATCCGTCGTCCGTAACGGTCAGCGCCGACTCCTCATTCCAGCCGTCGTCCTCGGGGACGGGGACGTAGCAGGCGAAGAATCCTCCGCCAAAGCCGCCTTCGCGGGCCCGCGGTAGGTCGATGTGCCCCAGATCGCTGCGCTCGAAGAAGGAGCGCCTTTCGCCACGGACGGGAAGGTGAAGGTTGAGAAGGGTGTCATTGTGGCCGTCGAAGACGAGAGGGAGGTTCGGCTCCAACTAGAAACCGGGTTCCCAGATGGGCTTGAGATCCAACACAAAGCCGGGGAGTATGGGCTCGCTGGACAAGTTGTCAGGCTTATCCGCGATCTCGAGCTGATCGTTCGGCAGGTAGATGTGGACCTTGCGCTCTTCCGGATCTATCAGCCAGCCCAGTCTTGCGCCATTCTCCAGGTACTCGCGCATCTTGGCTTCGAGCGGGGTTAGTGGATCCGAAGTGGAGCGCAACTCGATCACGAAGTCCGGGCACAAGGGTAAGAACCGCTGCTTCTGCTCCGCTGTGAGCCCACTCAGCCGCTCGCGCCGCACCCACGCAGCATCCGGAGATCGTACAGCACCATTTGGCAGGATGAAGCCGGTCGAGGAATCGAAACCGACGCCGCCACCGTCACGCTCCGCCCATGCGCCCAACTGAAGCGTCAGTCTCAGGTTGCGGTTACCCGTCTCACCTCCGGTTGGCGGCATGATCTCAAGGTCCCCCTCCGCACTACGCTCGATGCGCCAGTCCTTGTTCAATTGACAGAACTCGAAGAACTGCTCCTCGTCCATGTCGAGCGCCGGACGCGTGTGCAGCACCACCGCCGGACGTTCCACGCGAACCTTCGTATCCGTCATACCGGCCTCCAGGGAGAACTCATGCCACAAGTATACCTTTGCCTGGGGAAATCCAGAACCAGAGAAACGGGGCCGCACATAGCGACCCCGCCACAAGACCTGATGCCTGAAACCTCCCTAATACTTCGGCACGCTAGGGTCGATCTCCTCGCTCCAGGCCGTGATGCCGCCCTTGACGTTGTAGACGTTCTCGAAGCCAGCGTCTTGCAGAAGCTCGACGGCCTTCGCGCTGCGGGCGCCGGTCTTGCAGTGAACGACGAAGTACTCGTCCTGATCTAGCTCGATCAGGCGCTGCGGAAGCTCGCCCAAGGGTATTAACTTCACGCCGATATTGGCTACCTCGTACTCGTGCGGCTCGCGCACGTCGAGGACGTTGATGTCCTCACCTTTATCGAGTCTGGTCTTGAGCTCTCCGACAGTGATCTCGGGCACGCCGTTCTCCTGCTCGGCTGCGTTCGCCTGGGGAATGCCACAGAACTCCTGGTAGTCGATGAGCTCGGTGACGGTCGGATTCTCGCCGCAGACGGGGCAGTCAGGGTCCTTGCGGAGCTTCATCTCCCGAGAGCGCATGTTCAAGGCGTCGTAGAGCAGGAGCCGTCCGATGAGCGGGTCGCCGATCCCGAGTATGAGCTTGACCGTCTCGGTAGCCTGGATGGTGCCGATGGCGCCTGGCAGGATGCCGAGTACCCCGCCCTCGGCGCAGCTGGGGACGAGGCCGGGGGGAGGTGGCTCGGGGTAGAGGCAGCGGTAGCACGGGCCTTCCTCGGCGTAGAAGACGCTCGCCTGCCCCTCGAAGCGGAAGATCGAACCGTACACGTTTGGCTTGCTCAGAAGGACGCACGCGTCGTTCACCAGGTAACGGGTCGGGAAGTTGTCCGTGCCGTCGACGATCACGTCGTAGTCCCCGAAGATCTCTACAGCGTTCTCGCTGGTGAGCGCCTCCTCGTGGACCCTGACCTCCACGTTGGGGTTTATGTCCTTGATCCTGTCGTAGGCGCTCTGGACCTTGGGACGCCCGACATCCGAAGTGCCGTGGATGATCTGACGCTGCAAGTTCGATTCGTCGACTACGTCGAAGTCAACGATCCCGATGGTCCCGACCCCGGCCGCGGCCAGGTAGAGGGCGAGTGGGCTCCCCA
This sequence comes from uncultured Rubrobacteraceae bacterium, assembly GCA_902806095.1. Classification (GTDB taxonomy): domain Bacteria; phylum Actinomycetota; class Rubrobacteria; order Rubrobacterales; family Rubrobacteraceae; genus Rubrobacter_D. The sequence continues at coordinate 79,331 of CADCVF010000018.1, read as the reverse complement.
GTCCGCCCGTGCCTACCGTGAGTACCTTAGCGGCCTTGAGCTGTTTCTGCCCTTCGAGGGCGACCTCGGGCATGATCAGGTGCCTGCTGTAGCGTGCGATCTCCTCGTTGCTCAACTCGATCGTCCCGTTGGGCGACTCTACTAGAGGCTGTCTCGTCTGCATCTGTAAAACCTCTTCTTCGAAAAAGTGGAAAAAACGACCAGCTGAAACCTATTTACATCGTCCTTTGGCTGTGCCTCCGGCGATGGAAGGGATTATGGAGATCTCATCGCCATCAGCTACCTCGGTATCCTGGCCTTCGAGGTAGCGAATGTCCTCATCGCCCTTGTAGACGTTGACGAACGAGCGCAGCTTGCCGTCTCCCGTATACAGGTGTTGCCTGAGGTCGGGGTGCTCTGAGGCGAGGTTCCCGAGGGCCTCGCCCGCGGTGGCGCCGCCGACCTCGACCTCGGGGTTGCCGCCGGTGTACTGTCTGAGAGGGCTTGGGATCTTGACCTTGGGCATATCTGAGTCTCCTTATCCTACGATCGGCTCTTCGTCGTAACCCGAGCGGTCGTCTCTGAGGGTCCACGAGCGCATGTCTTCTACGTTCTCGGCGCCCAGCGAGGCTATCACGTAGGAGTAGCCGGGCCAGGCGTGCTCGCGGTCGTACTCGGAAGGCTCGGCCGGATGGTCGGGGTGTGAATGGTAGAAGCCGAGCAGCCCCATGTCTTTCTCTTCGGCCTGCTCCTCGAACTTCTTTACCTCGAGCGGCTCTATGAGAAAGCGTCGGCAGCGCTCCTCCTCGTGTGTGTTCTCGGCCCGCCACACGTCTACGACGACCTTGATGCCGCCGTTATCTAGCCCGACCAGCGCGCCGGCACACTCCTCGGGGTACGCATCTCTTGCGTGGTCGTGGATCCGGCCCAAGTCCCCAGCGCCTATCTTGAGCGGCAACTTACTGCTCCCAGAAGCTCTCGGAGAGGTACTTGTCGGCCCCGTCGCACAGGATGGTGACGATCGTCCCCGACTCTATCTCCCTGGCAACCTCGAGCGCCGTCGCGACCGCAGCGCCGGCCGAGATGCCGATGAGGATTCCATCCTCGCGCGCGACCCGCTTGACCATCTCGTAGGCGTCCTCGGTCCTCGCCGCCCGGTTCTGGTCGGCAATGGTCGGGTCATAGATGGCAGGCACGATGGCGCTCTCCATGTGCTTCATGCCTTCGAGGCCGTGGAAGGCCGAGTCAGGCTCGAAAGAGATGGCCTCTACCTGAGGGTCGTACTCCTTGAGACGCGTCGCCGTACCGACGAAGGTGCCGCTCGTGCCAAGCCCGGCGACGAAGTGCGTGACCTCGCCGTTCGTCTGCTCCCAGATCTCGGGCGCCGTCGACTCGTAGTGCGAGCGCGGGTTGGCCGGGTTGGAGTACTGGTCAGGATAGAAGTAGACCTCAGGGTCCTCGGCGTAGAGCCTCCGCGCCTCACGGATGGCCCCGTCCGAGCCATCGCCTGGGTCGGTCAGGACGAAGTCGACGCCGTAGGCGCTAAGGATCTTCTTTCGCTCCTCGCTGGCGTTCTTGGGCATGCACAGCTTCACCCTGTAGCCGAGCGCCGCCCCGATCCAGCCGTACGCAATCCCCGTGTTTCCGCTCGTCGCATCGAGGATAGTCTTCTCGGGCGTCAGAGAGCCCGTCTTCTCGCCGTCCCGGATCATCCACAGCGCAGGCCGGTCCTTGACCGAACCGCCGGGGTTGTACCACTCCGCCTTGCCCAGGATTTCGACGCCGGGGACCTCGGCCGAGATGCTCGGTAATTCCAGCAGCGGTGTGCCGCCGACAAGCTCCGTCACGTTCGTCCCCGTCTGCTCATTAATCCGAGTAATCATGTCGGGATTGATTATACAGGGTGGAGGTTCCGCGTCCAGAGAAGAGAGGTGAGATACCTGACGAACATAATAGCCGAGAGGCGAGATAGGAGCCTCCCGGCTATGGTTGGTGCGTTGCGAAGCATTATACCTGAATCTCGTGTTGCGATTCTATAGCGAGAGCGCCAATTATCCCAAAGTCTCCAGAATTTCCGGCAGGGTACGGCGACGGCAGGTGAAGATCGGGGTATCCAGCTCAGTATAGGAGCTTGCTTCGCTCTCCCTGAGCTCCATCATCAGATCCTGGAACTTTTCGGGAGATTCTGCCTCGAAGGAGAGGATGAACTCGTAGTCGTCTATCCCGAAGCAGTAGCCCGTGTTGTTCTTTACAGGGTAGTGTCTGCGTCCGATCTGCATGTGTTCGTTCATCATGCGCTGGCGCTCCTCGATGGGCAACCCGTACCAAGCCCGCGTCTTGACGAATGGATAGACGAAGAGGTACTCGCCTTCTCCAGGGACGATGTACGTGCGGTTCTCGAAGCCCGGCGTGTGCTCTCCGACGTAGATGGAGCGCCTGCTGAGAGCAAAGTACGAGTAGGAGACGCGCAAATACTTGCCGAGACCCGTCTTCAGGAGGGCGCCGGTCATGGCCTCGAAGGCGTCGAGGTCGTAGCCTATCCTCCACATCATGAAGTCAGCGTCTGCGCGTAGACCCATGAGCGAGAAAGTGCGCAGGAGCATCTCGCCAGAGTGCGCCTGCGCGGCGCTGAGGAACTCCTGCTTTCCCCGCTCGCGCTCCTCTTCAGGGAGGCGCCGCCAGACGGGATTTAACTCGAAGAACACGTAGTTTATGTACTGGGCCGGAAGCTTCTCATCTTGCGCCTGCTGTTGGCGAGTGCGGGTTTCGGTCATGGCGACTCCCTTCGGTCGTCTTAGCAATTCAGCATTTCAGCCAGTCAGCACTTCAGCTTTTTCTTTTTGCTGAGATGCTGACAAGCGAAGGCCGCAAGGCCTGAGCGTGCTGAAATGCTGAATTGCTCTCATGCTGACTGCTCTTCTAGCCCGAACTCGTTCTCGTAGAGTTCGGCGATGCGCGAGAGTTCCTCAGGGGCAAGGTCCGGTGTCTCCGACGTCACGGCGAACTCCTCTATCTGCTCCTTGCCGTAGATGTTTGGGAGGGTGGAGACTACTTCGGGGGCGGCGAGGACGAACTTGAGGGCGGCCTGGCCGAGGGTGCGCTCGCCGGATTCGGTAAGGAAGGAGAGTTGATCCACCTTCTTGAGACCCGTCGTTAGCCACTCTTTAGGGCGGTGGCGGCGATGGTCGTTCTTGGCGAAGGTCGTGTTCTCGTCGTAGTGGCCCTCGAGCATCCCCGAGGAGTGGGGTACGCGAACGATCAGGGACGTGCCCGTATCTCGGGCCGTCTCGATCAGGCCCCGGCCGGGGTCCTGTTCGAGGAGGTTGTAGATCATCTGCACGCCTTCTACTCCACGCTCGCGCATCGCCCTGACACCTTCTTCGAGCCAGCCGATCTTGGGCCCGAGGGCGACGCCGTGGGCCCTGATCTTACCCTCGCTCCGGAACTCTTCCATCAGAGCAAAGAGTCCATCGTCCTCGATGGCGTCCATCTTGGTGTTGTGTAGCTGGAGGAAGTCTATGTATTCTGTGTCGAGCCTCTTCAGGCTCTGCTCCAGGGCGAAGCGGATAAACTCTTCCGACCAGTCCTGAGGGCGCTCTTGCTGACCGCGTCTGGCCGTATGGTTGTAGAAGTCGTAGCCGATCTTGGTCGAGATCACCACCTCGTCGCGCATGTGTGCGAAGGCGTCTGCAAGGAGCGTCTCTCCTTTGCCCGAGCCGTAGGTGTCCGCGGTATCGAAGTAGTTGATACCCCGCTCGCGGGCTTCTCTGAGGAGCCTTACGGACCTCTCGTCATCGACCTCTCCCCACCAGCCGGTCGAGACCGTCCACACCCCGAAGCCGACCTCGGAGACCGCTATATCGGTGCCGCCCAGCGTGCGATATTTCATCTTCCGCTCCCTGTTCGTGTTCGGACCTTGGATCAGGTCTACTACATTCTAGCTTCGGAAGCTGTTGACTTTCTATCAATCTGCGTGCGGGTCTATAATCGCGCAGTGTCGGAGAAGGCTCTGGTTCTCGCGTTGTGATCGCCCGCTACTCTGGCGGGGAGAGCGGGGCGCGGGCGGCCGCCCGCGCCGGTGCTGTAGTAGTCGATGCTTTCAGGGCTAGCACGACTATAGCCGTGCTCGTCTCGAAGGGCGCGAGGGTAGTACCCGTCGCCTCCGTCGAGGAGGCCGCGTCTGCCGAGACGGACTTCCACATCGGGGAGAGGGGCAGCGCTAAGGTGGCCGGCTTCGATTTCGGCAACTCGCCCACAGAGATCCTGGGTTCGCAGATACCACCAGGTTCCACGGTGGCCCTCTCGACTACGAACGGGACCCGCCTCGTGGAGGCTGCCGGCGGTGCGAGGGCCATCCTGACCGGCGCCTTCGTCAACGCGGGCGTCATTGCCGAGGAACTGGCCGGCGGAGCCTGTGAAGGTGCTGAGGTGGTGGTCCTCGGGTGCGGCTGGGAGGGTCGCCGCACCTCCGAGGACGAGGCTGCGGCCGGGGCCATCTTCGACCGGCTACGGTCGCGTGGTGCCGAACTGGACGGGCGGGCCAGGCGCGTCGTCGAGGAGTATCTGTCTCGCTCCGCGAGGACGCTGCGAAACAACAGTGCGGCCCGGAGGCTGAAACGTCTCGGGTACGAGGGAGACCTGGATTTTTGCCTCGCCGAGGACACAGTGCCCGTCGTGCCGCGCCGCGTCGGTGATGCCTTCGTCGGGTAGGTTGCGGGACAGGGCGAGCCTAGCCAATCTTCGGCCCGAGGGCCAACACAAAAAGCCGAGATTTCTTCTTGACAAGGAGATGGTGCGCCATTACCCTGGAGTTAGCGAAGGCGGATCAAATGTTACAAGCTCCGCTAAATCCGCGACGGGAAGGAGGTGAGTAGACAAGTGACTATGACGATCACCCACGAGAAGACCCGCGAGGTCACCCGCGAGGACGTGGACCGGGCCATAGACGTCATCGAGCGTCACCTCGAGAAGGAGGCCAGGACCCGTAACCTGCTGGACGAGCAGGCGATCATGCGTCCCAAGGACCTGTGCAAGCAGCAGGGCCTGGATATGGTTGCCGAGTTGCGCGGCATGATGTAGATCGCGCGATTACCGAAGGCCCATGAAGGGGGATGCACAGTAAAAACCCCTGAGTCTCTCACGTAGACATTTGAGGGCTGTCCATCCCCCTTCACGAGTCTGGGGAGGGCCGGAGAGATCCGGCCCTCTTAGCATTTCAGCAAGTCAGCACGCGCCCTTTCGGGCGCTCTCAGCACTTCAGCCAGTCAGCTTTCGCGTGTGCCAGTCCCAGCCGATAGGCGGCGGAGCCGCCCGTGCTGAAATGCTGACAAGCCGCTAAAGGCGGCGTGCTGAAAGGCGCGAAGCGCCGTGCTGGCGAGCGGAGGAGGAGGGATTCGAACCCTCGATACCCCGTTGAGAGGTATAACACCTTAGCAGGGTGCCGCCTTCAACCACTCGGCCACTCCTCCGGGCCACAGGAGTATATCAAAGACGTCCTGGGTCTTCGCGTGTTCGTCTCTGACCCTTCCCTATCCTTTATCCTTGGTCATCTTCGTCGATAACGTCAGGCTTGTCGTTGGCTGGCTCGGCGTCGAGGATCTGCTCGCCTGAGACCTCCTCTTTTATCCTGACGAGCGTCGCGTTAAGGGTCGCGCCGAAGAGTATTGTCAGGGAGGAGACGTAGAGATAGAGGAGCAGGATGATTACGGTGCCTATCGAGCCGTAGGTCTCGTTGTAGGTGTTGAAGTCGCTACTCAGATAAAGGTTGAAGGCGATGCTGGCGAGCACCCAGAGCAGGATGCCGACGACGCCGCCCGGTGTGATCCACCGAAACGGCTGGTTGGCGTCGGGGGCGAAGTAGAAGAGGAGGGCTACCGTAGCGACCATAAACAGGAGCGCCGCGGGCCAGCGCGCTATGTTCCAGACGACCATGAACTCGTCGCCGAGGGTGAAGACCTCGGCGATCGTCCTTCCGATCGAGGGGCCGGCGATCAGGAGCAGTACTCCTACCAGAATGAGCGCCGAGAGGCCTACCGTCATGATGATGGCTATGCCCCTGACCTTCCAGAACGGCCGCGTCTCCTGCACGTCGTAGGCGCGGTTGAGGGCGTTTATGAGCGCGGCGAAGGCACCCGAGGCGGCCCAGATCGTACCAAGGATGCCGACGGAAAGGAGGCCAGGTGCCGTGTCCTCGTTACGGAGCGTGTTCTCCGTGTAGGTCTGGATCAGGTCGAAGACCTGCGTCGGCAGGAGCCGCCTGAGGTAGTCGAAGAGTTCTCTGACGAACTGCGGGTCGGAGCTCGAGAAGGCGTCGAGGATCGCAACGCAAAACAGGATGAAAGGGAAGATCGCAAGGATCAGGTAGAAGGCGAGCTGCGCCCCGAGGCCAAGGGCGTCGTCGCGCATAAACTCCTTTACGGTCGCCTTGAGCGTCTCGTATCGGAGGAGGTCCCTCAGATCGCCAAAAAAGTTCTTGAGCGACCCGCGCGCTGGGCGCTGCGCGACCTCTCTGAGCTTTGTCTCGGCCGTGTCCGATGCCATCGGGACCATACCTCCCTTCTCGTAACCAGCTTTATTTTAACCGCGATCCCCGATGTAGAGGGAAAAGTAATCAGTCCGACAGGCCTGGCTGGTCGCATGAATCTATGTATGGAAGGGTTAGTATCGGGGAGTGCCGTAGGTGTCGCTCCTGACGACGGGCGCGGACAGGATATCATCAGCTTTGTGCGGCGTGGGACCGGAGGGTCCGTTTTCGCCGGCGGTCGGGGAAGGCTCTGGATGGACCGTGTAGAAGACGAGGTTCTGGTGCGAAGGGTGGCATCCGGGGACGAACGCGCCCTCTCTGTACTCTACGACCGCTACGCGGGGCTGGTCTACGGGACTGGGATGCGTTACCTGGGAGACAGGAGCACGGCTGAGGAGCTGGTCCAGGACGTCTTCACCTCAGTGTGGAGGAACGCGGCGGGCTTCGACCCTGCGCGGGCGAGCTTCGCGACGTGGGTGTACCGCATCACCCGCAACCGGGCGACGGACCTGATTCGCCGCCGCAAGGCGCGCGTCAAGACGGTCGACGGTGAACCGCACTTCGAGCCAGGAGAGACTGACCCCTCTGGCGAGCTCTCACGGAACTTCGACGTGGCTGCGGCTCTCTCGCGGCTCACCCCGGTCCAAAGAGAGGTGCTCGTCCTCGCTTACTTCCACGGCTTCTCGCAGCGTGAGATCTCCGACCGCACGGCAACGCCTCTGGGCACGGTCAAAAGCCGCACCACGGCCGCACTGCGCGCCCTGCGCGAGAGCATAAGCTTCGAGGGGGATAGGAGTTCAGCCGGTGAGTGAGCATCCTGACACACGATACCTCCTCGGCCCTTACGTGATGGGCACCCTCGAACCGCCCGAGGAAAGGGAGGTTGAGGATCACCTGGAAGGATGCGCGAGTTGTAGGGAGGAGGCGAAAGGGCTACGACTCGCCCACGAATGCCTCGCTAACCTCGCGTGCAGCACCGAGACTCCGCCGCAGTATCTCGAGGCCAGGGTCGTGGCAGGGATGCCGCGACGTGAAACCAGGCGACGGGTCCCGACCTGGGTGGCTGCCGTCGCCGCGGCCGTCTGCGTGCTCGCGGCGGTCCTCACCCTTGATCTCCTCGGGGCCAGGACCTCGGCGAACCTGAGCCCCACTGACCGCGCCCCCGATGCGGGCGGCGAGGTGAGCATCCAGGGCAGCGGCGAGAACGTGGAGATGCGCCTCCAGGCGTGGGGATTGCCACCCTGCGAGAGCGAACAGTACTACGAGCTGTGGCTCGTCGAGGGGGATGAGCGTGTCAGCGCGGGAACCTTTACGGTCGGACAGAGCGGCCGGGTCGACGTAAGGATGAACGCACCGAACTTCGCCGCTTCCTACCCCAGAGTGGGCGTAACTGCTGAGTACGACAAAGACCCCCGCGCAAGCGACGCCAAGATGCTCTCAGGCAAACTTCACGAACTCTGAAAGCGGGTTTTGGAAGGTCAACCCTTCCAAAACCCGCGCTGGTCAGCACTTCGGCCTTTTTGTTTGCTGAAATGCTGACCAGCTGAAGTGCTGAAATGCTTTAACGTACCTTGTTCCCTTCTTGCAACAGGGGGAGGATGAAACACATGCTGGTTCCCTCTCCTGGCCGGCTCTCGGCCTCGATGCGACCGCCGTGGGCTTCGGCTATGGTCTGGGCTATCGAGAGGCCGAGGCCGCTGCCGGGCTCCTCGACTCCGTCCAGCCTGTAGAAACGCTCGAAGACGTGTGGAAGTTCCGCCTCCGGTATGCCTGGCCCTCGATCCCCGACGTCGACGCGCAGCTCCCCTCCGGAGCAGGCGGACCTCAGGGTTACACTCTGTCCCTCAGGGCCGTACTTCACCGCGTTGTCCACGAGGGCCAGGATCGCCTGCTCCACCCGCACAGGGTCCACCCTGACGAGACCGGTCGCAAGGAGCGCAGTATCTAGGGTCGCGTCGTTTTCTGCGGCCAACGCCCCTGCCCGACGCTCGAGGTCTGCCAGTAGGACCTTCGCCTCCACAGGCTCCATCCGGAAAGGTGAGGCGGGCGACTCCGAACGGGCCAGGAAGAGCAGATCCTCGACCATACGGGACATCGTCGATGACTCCCTGACTATCTCGCGGAGGACCTCTTCGTGTTCGCAGTCACGGTCGAGTTCTAGCCCGACCTCGGCGTTGCCCCGGATCACGGTGAGCGGTGTCCTGAGCTCGTGAGAGACTTCGGCGAGGAACTCGGCCCTGGCGCGGGCCGCCTCAGCGAGCGCCTCCTCGGCACGCTTGTGCTCGCTGACGTCGCGCGAGGCAGTCTGGAGGCGGACTACTTCACCGCTTTCGTCGAGTATCGGCTCCGTGAGGGTCTCGAACCAGGTGTATTCTCCGGACTCTTTGCGAATACGGTAGGTTACCGAAACTGCCCCCTGTCCATCGAGCGCCTTCTCGTGGGCTTCGGAGCGGATGCGCTCGAGATCTTCGGGGTGAAAGAGATCGTAGGGGTCAGTGCCGAGCAGGTCTTGCGGCTCGTAGCCGAGCAGACGCAGGCACGAAGGGCTGATGTAAAGGTAGCGTCCGTCCGGTTCGTGCAGACAGATGAGGTCGCTGGTCTTCTCCGCAAGCAGGCGGAACCGCTCGTCGTCCTCGCGGGAAGGACCCAACCGGCCGGCGCGCAGTACCCTGACACCCCAGACCACCATGCCTGCCAGCACGCCTCCTGCGGCGATGCTGCGAAACCGGCGGTACACGATGGAAACCCTCACGGTACGGTCCTCCGAAAAACACTTGACTCGCTAGTATCGAGATGGATTATACTTGCGATAGGGAAAGAAAGGGCACGGATGCTGATCCTGATCATCGAGGACGAGGTCGCGATCGCGCGTTTCCTGAAGCGCGGTCTGAACGCCCACGGCCACAGGGTCGTCTGCGCGTACGACGGGGAGGAGGGTACGCGGCTAGCCGTGGACGAGCCGGTGGACCTGGTCCTCCTCGACATCTCGCTGCCCCGGCTGGACGGCCGCGAGGTGCTCAGACGCATCCGACTTCGGTACGCAGACCTTCCTGTCCTGATGCTCACGGCCCGCGACGACACGCGCAACAAGGTGGGCGCCCTCGACGCAGGGGCCGACGACTACCTGACTAAGCCTTTCGTATTCGAGGAACTACTAGCGCGCGTGCGCGCGCTCACCCGCCGCTCGGGCCAGGCCGAGTCGGCCCAGATACAGACCGACGGCCTCACGATAGACCTCCTCTCACGCCACGCCTGGCGCGGAGACGAAAAAATAGAGCTCTCGAGTAGGGAGTTCGCCCTGCTCGAGTACTTCATGCGCCACAGCGGACAGGTCCTCTCCAGGCAGCAGATCCTCTCCGCCATCTGGGACTACGACTTCGAGCCGACCTCAAACGTCGTCGACGTGTACGTACGTCACCTTCGCAACAAGGTCGATCCTCCCGACGGGCAATCCCTGATCCAGACCATCCGCGGCGCTGGCTACCGTTTCGACCCAGCGCCAAATCCTTAGCCGTACGACGCGTCTACGAGAAAACTTCAAGATGAAAGAAATTTCATCTCCAGTTCACCGTGGTTTCACATAGAGTGTATACAATCTTGCCATGTGGACTACGGGCGGTGATCAATATTCCGAACATCGTTTCACCGCTGTCGGTAGTCGACCATTACGGGGTCCGGGCGCGGGCGGTTTCTCCTTTCCCTACTTTTCCCATCGCATCTTCGCCCCCCGGACTCCCATCTGAAGGTTGCGCGCTTTGGTATGTTTGTCCGTCGAAGTGAGTGGGGAGTCCGGTGCCTTTACCGTGCCTGTACGGGCCACGAGCATCAGGCGCGCCGCTGAGTTCGTGGCCTCCAGTTTCCCTGGCAGTGAGGTGCGTGTGATCTTCCCCATCGACGGGGATGGGTTCTTCACGGACGATGGAGACATCGAAGAGCTCGGGACGGCGCCATTGGCGGGGTGACTAAGCGAGGGGTCCCGGCCATTCGTGGCGGGGAAGTAGATCCCTCAGTTTCGAGACCCTGTCTTTGCCCAGAATTACGTCTGTATCCAGATTCTCACCATCGATCTGGCGTATGAATTCCCTACATCTCCCGCACGGAGGCAGCGCGTAAAGAGTGTCGTTATCGTCCTTCCAGACTGCCACGATCTTCTCGATGCTGTATTCCCCGGCCGTGACCATGGCCGCGATGGCGCTGTGTTCCGCACAAAAACCCGTGCCGGAAGCCGTGTCTATGCAAACCCCGAGATAGAGGTTACCGCCCCGAGTGATGAGCGCGCATCCCACGTCGCCGAAGAGACGACCGCCGACCATTCTCGGGTTGAGGACGCCCGCTGCGTCGTTGATCAGTTCCTCGTTTGTCGGGTCCGTCACGGTCCCAGTGTAGCGTCTTCAGCCGTGCCCGCGTTCCAGGCAATCTCATCTGGCTATCGTCCCTTCCGTACGTATACTCCTGTGTATGAGGCTTATCGTCACCGAAAAGCCGTCCGTCGGGCGGGATATAGCGGGTGCCCTGGGGAGGCATCGAAGGGAGAAAGGCGCCCTGGTCGGCGAGGGTTGGACCATTACGTGGGCGCTAGGGCACCTGGCGGCACTGGCGCCGCCTGACGCCTACGGCGAGGAGTACAAGAAGTGGCGTCTGGAGAGGCTGCCGATACTGCCTGGGCGCTTCAAGGTCAGGGTGAACCACAAAACCCGCGAGCAGTTCGCAGTCGTAAAGGGCCTGCTGATGGATCCTTCCGTGAAGGAAGTTGTAAACGCCTGCGACGCGGGGAGAGAGGGAGAGCTCATCTTCGCCTATTTGTATGGCCTCTCGGGTTGCAAGAAGCGCGTGCTGCGGCTCTGGATCTCCTCCCTCACCCACGAGGCGATTAGGGACGGTTTCGACGCTCTGCGGGAGGGGGCTGCGATGAAGCCTCTTGAAGACGCGGCCCGCAGCCGCGGGGAGGCTGACTGGATCGTCGGCATGAACGCCACCCGCGCCTACTCGGTCCGCTTCGGAGGCCGTGGAAACGTACTCTCTGTGGGCCGGGTCCAGACTCCGACCCTGAAGCTCCTGGTCGATCGTGAGAGGGAGATACAAGACTTCGTGCCCGAAAAGTTCTGGACCGTCCACGCCCGCTTCTCGCGTGACGGGAATACTTACGATGGGGTGTGGTTCCAGAAAAAGCAGAACCGCCTGCCCGAGAGAGAGGCCGCGGACCGGATCGCGGAGAAGGTACGTGGCGGAACAGGGACCGTCCGCAAGGCGCAGAAGAAGACGGCAGCGGAGAAACCGCCGCTCCTCTACGACCTGACCGAACTCCAGCGCAACGCCAACGCCCGCTACGGCTTCACGGCCGAGCGTACGCTGCGGGCGGCCCAGGCGCTCTACGAGGAGAGAAAACTCATTACTTACCCACGCACCTCGAGCCGCTACCTCTCCAGGGATATGGTTGGTGGTCTCAAGAAGCGGGTCGAGGCTGCGGGGGCGCTCCCTGATCTTTCGCCTTTCGCGGAGAAGCTACTCGGACGAGAGAAGCTCCCGGTCAGCAAGCGCATCGTGGACGACTCCAAAGTTACCGACCACCATGCCATCGTCCCGACGAACAAGAAGTCTTCGGGCGGGCTGCCGCCGGACGAGGCGAAGGTCTACGATCTGGTGGCCAGGCGATTTGTGGCCGTGTTCTTCTCCGCTGCCCGCTTCGAGAACACGACCGTCGTGACCGAGGTCAAGGAGGAAACGTTTCTTTCTCGTGGGCGTGTGGTGCTCGAGGCGGGGTGGCGGGCGCTCTATCCCGAGGGGGTCGCAGGACGGAAGGAGAAAGAGCCGCCCGTGTTGCCGCCGATCGAGGTGGGGCAGGAGTGGGATGTGGCGAAGGTCGGCGTCAAGGAGGGCGAGACTAAGCCGCCCCCGCGTTACTCGGAATCCGCGCTGCTCGGGGCGATGGAGACGGCGGGGAAGCTCGTCGAGGATGAGGAGCTCAGGCAGCAGATGAAGGACTCGGGCCTCGGCACGCCGGCCACCAGGGCCGCCACCATAGAGCGGCTCATAAAGGTAGACTACGTCGAGCGCGAGAAGAAGGCCCTCGTGCCTACGGAGAAGGGAAAGTCTCTCATAGGGCTCCTCGGGGAGAGCCCGCTCACGTCAGCTGAACTCACGGCCCGCTGGGAGGAGCGGCTCGCGAAGATGGAGAAAGGCGCGGAGCGCCGCCCCGACTTTATGGCCGATATAAGCAGCTTCGCCACGAAGCTCGTCGAAGAGGTCCGCGTTATGGAAGGAGAGAAGCTTACATCTCCCTCCCGCAGCCGCGAGTCGCTCGGTGCCTGCCCCAAGTGCGGGGCTCCTGTCGTCGAGACCAAGAAAGCCTACGGTTGCTCGGCGTGGAAGAACGGATGCGATTTCGCGATCTGGAAACAGGTCTCAGGCAAGCGCCTCAGCGAAAGCCAGGCGAAACAGCTCCTCACGAGAGGGCGCACTGGACAGCTGAAAGGTTTCAAGAGCAAGGCAGGCAAGCCCTACGCCGCCGCGCTCAAGCTCGACGGCGAACACAAGGTGCGGCTGGATTTCGAGAACAGCAGTACCTAGATCCTCCTCGCGTCAAAGCGATAACTGTTTGTTCTGAGTTGTGCGCTACACTCTCGCGGGTATGAAAACTATTGTCGTCGGGGCCGGGTTGGCCGGCCTTACTTGCGCAAAGGTACTAAGAGAACGCGGAGCCGAGGTCGTCGTCTTCGAAGCGTCGGACGGCGTCGGCGGCCGCGTGCGAACCGCCGAGCAGAACGGATTCCTGCTCGACCGGGGCTTCCAGGTGTACTTTACGTCTTATCCTGTCGCGGGGAGGCACCTTGACTACGAAGCGCTCGACTTCAGGGACTTCGACCCAGGTGCGGTCGTCCGCAGGGGATCAGAGCGGAGCGTCCTCTCCAATCCCCTGCGTGACCCCAAGGATCTCGTCCCATCTCTCCTCTCCGACGCGGCCACCCTCGGGGACAAGCTACGCACGCTCGAGCTGGCAGCGAGAACGTCTACGGTGGGGATCAGCTCGGGGGCTGAGGACGGCGAGACTGACATCTCCATGCTCGAGTACCTGAAGAAGGCCGGCCTCTCGGAGAGGTACATAGACTCTTTTTTCAGGCCGTTCTACGGTGGCATAACGCTGAATCGCGGGCTGACCACCAGCGCCCGCGTCCTACGCTTCACCCTCAAGATGCTCGCCAGCGGCCGAACTGTCGTCCCCGCCCTCGGGATGGGTGAGATACCGCGCCAGCTCGCCTCCCATTTGCCGGAGGGTGCGATCCGATTGAACAGCCCTGTGGAGGATCTCCTGCGCGAAGGGGAGCGGGCGGTCGGTGTCAGAAGCGCCAGAGATGAGCACGAGGCCGATGCGGTCGTCGTGGCGACCGACGCGCCGAGGGCCGGAGATCTCACCGGTGAGGCGGTGCCTGAGGGATCTGTAGGGGAGGTATGCATGTTCTATGAGACCGACGGACTTGGTAGTGGAAAGAAGATCCTTTTGAACGCTGAGGATGGAGCATTCGTGAACAACGCCGTGGAGATGAGCAACATCTCCGAGAAGTACGCACCGTCGGGTCGCCACCTACTCTACGCCGTGGCGCTCTCGGGAATGGACCTGCCCGATGGGGACCTCTACCGCAGGGGCATCGAGGACCTCAGCCGCTGGTACCCGGGCGCAGACTTCAGGCCGCTCGGTCTCCGCCGCATCCCTTATGGGCAGTTCGCCCAGCCGCCCGGCATCCACGGCAGGCTGCCGGACAACAGGACACAGACACCGGGACTCGTGCTCGCGGGCGAGTACACCGAGGATGCTTCCATAAACGGTTCCATGCTCTCCGGCGAGAAGGCCGCAGGGACGGTGATCGCGTGAGTGTAGACGCAAACGGGGCCCCGGCGCTGAAGATAGAGAAGCTCAGGAAGACCTATTCCAACGGCTTTCTGGCCCTCGACGGAGTTTCGCTCGAGGTGGAGGGCGGGAAATTCTTCGGGTTGCTAGGACCCAACGGTGCCGGAAAGACGACGCTCATAAACGGCGTAGTCAGCCTGGCCAGGCCCGATTCAGGCTCGGTCGAGGTCTTCGGGAAAGATGCCTTTCGGGAGTTTCGGGAGGCACGGCGTATGATCGGGGTCTCCCCCCAGGAAGTGAACCTGGACAAATTTCTGACCGTCGAGGAGACACTGTTGTTCCACGCCGGATACTACGGCGTCCCCAAGAAGAAGGCCCGCGAGAGGGCCGAGGAGCTTCTGGAGCGGTTCGAGCTTGTGGGGAAGCGCGGACAGCGGACAAACATGCTCTCCGGAGGTCTGAAACGGCGCGTGCTGTTCGCCAGGGCGCTCATGCACGACCCGAAGGTGCTGTTTCTGGACGAGCCGACGGCGGGCGTGGATGTAGAGTTGCGCTACAAGTTGTGGGGCTACATAAGGGAGCTCAACCGTGGAGGGATGACCATCCTGTTGACGACGCATTATCTGGAGGAGGCCGAGGCGCTGTGCGAGGAGATCGCGCTGATAAACGGGGGCACCATCGCGGCCCAGGGCAGCAGCGAGGACCTCAAGGAGCGCTACGAGGCCAGGAACGTCGAGGAAGTCTACATGAAGGTGATAGGCCATGATCTTCACGGATAGGACCTTCCAGACCCTCCTCTCGCGCGAGATACTGCGCTTCACGCGGGTCTGGATGCAGACGATAGTGCCGCAGCTCTTGACCTCGCTCCTCTATCTGGTGGTCTTCGGGATCGCGCTCGGCGGCCGCATCAAACAGATCGAGGCCATCCCTTACCTCGAGTACATCCTGCCAGGCATAGCCCTGATGAGCCTCATAACCAACTCGCAGATGAACTCATCCTGGTCGGTCTTCGACGCCAAGCGCGAGCGCTACATAGACGAGGTGCTTATCAGCCCAATGAGCGACCTGCAGATAACACTCGCCTACTCTTTAGGCGGTATGCTGCGCGGGATGGTGATGGGGGCCGGTGTCTTCGTCGTCGGGGTGCCTTTCGTCGGCGTACAGATCGAAAACCCCCTGATGCTCTTCGTGATCGGCCTCCTCGCCTCCTTCGCGTTCTCCTCTTTGGGCACCATGGTCGGCGCGCTTGCGACGCGGGTAGAGCATATCTCGCTCATTACTAGCGTCATTATCCAACCGCTGGCGTTCTTGGGCGGGGTGTTCTACTCCGTCGGGATGTTGCCTGATGTGCTCAAGGTGGTGACGTTCTTCAACCCGATCTTCTACACGGTCGACGCCGCCCGCTACGCGACACTGGGCGTCTCCGACCTGAACCCTTACCCTACCCTGGGAATGGTCTGCCTCATAGCCGCAATCTGCTTTGGGGGCGCCTGGTGGGCCATTAGCCACGGCCCGAATCTCAGGTATTAGAGCATTTCAGCTTATTGGTTTCGCTCTAAGCCTCGGGATGACCTCTGTGGCCAGGCGTTCGAGCGTCTCACAACCCGCGCTGCGGTCGACCATGCTCCGGTCGAAGCCACCCAGAGGATGGTACGGTGAAATGCAGTGGACGATCCTCTTCGCACGATTGGGCCGGCGCGGCGCACTCCTATCCTGGCTCTGCTCGGGGCCAACGCGGTCTCCGAGACCGGGAACGTCCTGGCGTTCGTGGCGATTCCGTGGTTCGTCTTGCAGACTACGGGCAGCGCCGCTAGAACGGGCTTGACAGGGGGAGCATTTTTGCTTGCGGCCGTCGTGGCCGGTGTCGTCGGCGGACCGGTGGTGGATCGCCTGGGCTTCAAGCGGACGAGCATCTTCGCCGACCTTACGGGTGCACTAACTGTAGCGCTGATACCCTTGCTCTACTACACGATCGGGCTGGCCTTCTGGCAGCTCCTCGTGCTTGTCTTTCTCGGTGGGTTCCTCGACGCGCCGGGTCACACAGCCCGCCAGAGCCTCGTCCCCGACCTCGCCGGGAGGGCAGGGATGCGCATCGAACGCGCCAACTCGGCCTTCCAGGGTATCCAGTACGCCTCATTCCTGGTAGGCCCGCCGCTTGCAGGGGTTCTTATGGCCTTGTTCACGTCGAGCAACGTGCTGTGGATAGACGCGGCGACGTTCGTATTTTCAGCGGCCCTGGTCGCAGCGCTTGTTCCTTCGGCCATTCCGAGGTCAGGCACGGCTGCCGTGGAGCTCCGGCGCGCCGGCGGGTATCTCACAGAGCTCGCGGAGGGCATAACGTTCATTCGCCGCGACCGGCTCATCTTCTGGATGTTCGGCATCGGGGTCGTCGCCAACTTCTTCATACTTCCCCTCTTCGCCGTGGTTTTGCCCTTCTACGCAGAGCAGACATACGATAGCGCGGTGAACCTCGGGCTCATGCTCGGGGGTTTCGGCAGCGGCGCGCTGGCTGGTACCGTGGTCTACGGAGCGGTCGGCCATCTACTGCCGCGCCGGGCGACGCTCGTGTCAGCGGCCGTGCTCGTGGGTCTACCGTTCTGGGTCCTGGTCGCGACCCCGTCGCTGGTGGTCACAATGGGGGCACTCTTCGTCGCGGGTTTCGCACTCGGTCCGCCCAACCCGCTGACCTACAGCGTGCTGCAGGAGCGCACCCCCCAACGGATGCTCGGCCGGGTGCTCGGCGCTGGTGTATCGCTCTCGATGGTGGCCGTACCCATAGGGATGGTGCTGTGCGGGTACGCGCTGGAGATCTTCGGCCTGCGCTTCACCTTATTGGGCATCTCCGCCTGCTACCTGGCGGTTGGGACACTTTCGTTCTTCAACCCGGCTCTGCATGAGCTGGACAGGCCTCAGGACTGACCGAAATTCGCCCAGAGAATGTTCAAAAATCACTCATTTGAGTGATGCGCTACTCGTTACAAGAGGCTAATCTGCTTCTCTAACGTGAGAAGGAGCGTGGTATCCGCTCCGATAAAGGAGGCGATGGACATGCTGGCTGTGCAGACAGGAGAAGAGGCCACGATACGTGCGGTGCTGTGCGCCTCCCTGTGCAACTGCCGCCACACCCTGAGGGCCGATGGCGACGAGAGTCTCGTCGAGGTGGCCCTCGAGCATCTGAGACACAACCATCCTGCTGCGCCCCTGAGGGAAGAGCGGGTCAGAAGGATAGTCTTTACCTGCGCTTACGATATCCAGTACGCCGCGATGTAGGCAGGAGGCTCCGGGCACAGTCAGGGCCGCGAGCAGTGCCCGAACGTTTCTCATCTTCGGTATACGGGACAGGTCACACTGCCTTCCTGCTCTCCATCAGACGCCGCGTCTCCTCGATCACCGCGTCGCCGACGGCGGCTCCCGGCCGAGCATAGATGGGGCGTCCGAACTCGACCCGGACGTCCACGTTACGCAGGGCCGGAATGAGCACTTGCAGCGTGGCGGCGAGCCACTCGCGGTCGCGCCTGCGGCGGCGCAGGTGGGTCAGTGGGTTGCGCAGGGCCGAAGGTGAGATCACACCGCTGACAACGACGGGGACGACCGCGAGCCCTGGAGTCAGGCGCGCGAAGAGGTCGGCGCTAGAGGACCAGCGATCCAGGGCCTCGACGGCGCCGGGCAAGACCGCGGGGTCGGGTTCTATCCTGCCCCCCGGGAACGTGAGTACCGCGCCGCCAACGCGCAGGTGCCTGGCCGCCGCCCGGGCCACCCCTGGGCGTCCCACGGAGCTCTCCGCGACGGTCAGAAGATGACGAGAAGTATTCGGGAGGGCATCGAGGAAGGGCCGGTCGGCGGCGATCACACGCAGGTCGTCCCTCGGCGTCGCCGCGAAGAGGGCGACGGCGTCAGCGAGGCCAGGGTGGTTGGAGACTAGGAGCAGCGGCCCACCGCGCGGGACGTTCTCCTGACCTTCGAACCTGTTATTGCGGGACAGCCTCTTCAACGCCCACGCGCCTCCCGTCCCGAGGCCAGATTCGCCGACTATTTCGTCGTAGGTCAGGACCTGGCGCGCCAGACGCCGGGCCGGTATACGCGAGATAGACTCCAAAACCGCGCGCCCATAGCTTGTCCCGCCCAGACCGAAAGCGGAGATAAGATCCTCCACACATACCTGCGTGAGACGTTCGAGGTAGTCCTCGCTCCCGGAAGTAGCGCGGAGTCCCTCGGTTGCGGTCGGCAGTTGGGAGACGCTATCCATGGCACTGCCCGAATACAACGTCGACACCGAGTAAGATGGTGTTCGCGAGCCTTTTCGCCACCACTTGTGCCAACCTTCCGCTTGCCCCGACGATGCTCGAGGTGCTTACACGTCACTGGTTTAGTACGCACGGGCCGCAGGTGCGGTTCGGGTACTGCCGTGAGGATACCCTATGGTTTGCGCGTCTAGCTTCCCTGTCCTGCTTCACGGTGGCGCAGGATCTCGACAGCCGAGCCGGCTAGTACGGTGTCGTCGAGCCTGACGTGAGGTTTGGCAACCCTCACCTTTACGGCTTCGACCGCGGGATGTTCGTCTAGCGTGCCTGCGGCGATCCTCTCCGCCAGGGTCTCGATCAGCTGCACGGACGAACCCTGGACGATCTGGCGCGCCATGCGGTGGACCTCGCCATAGTCCACGGTCTTCGTCAGGTCGTCGGAGGTTCCCGCAGGTTGCAGGTCGAGGTGAAGCTCGACGCTCACGACGAAAGGCTGGCCAAGCTCGTGCTCGGCCTGCAAGGTGCCGTGGTGGCCGTGGAAGACCATGTCAGCAAGGAATATGCGATCCTCGCTCATCGCCTCTTTTCGCTCCCTTCCATCCGAATCAGTATGCCAGACGTAAGAAGCGGTATGCCACGAATGCGGTCAGTGAGAAGCGTCGGCTGTAGTAAAATCTCGGGTTACTCGACCATGACCTAGATCGGACACAAGGACCATGCCTTCGATCCGACGCGTTGCACGAGCCGGGCAGACAACCGAGATACTCGAAGAGCATCCTTATGTCGGTGGAGAGGCCCCGACCAGGCCTTCCGTCACCGTGAGCTACGCGCAGACGCTCGACGGGCGCGTCGCGACAGCGACGGGGGAATCCAAGTGGATCAGCTGCCCCGACTCCCTGCGTTTCGCCCACGAGATGCGCGCCGATAACGACGCCGTCCTCGTCGGCGCCGGCACGGTCTGCAAAGACGATCCCCGTCTGACGGTCCGCCACGTCCCGGGCAGGAGCCCCCTGCGCGTGGTCGTCGATAGCACCCTGCGCACGCCCCCCGACGCCGCCGTGCTCGCGGACGGCGCGGCCCCAGGAACGGTGCTCGCAGTTACGGACCGCGCTCCGGCAAAACGCCGCGAAAGAGCCCTCTCCTTGGGCGCCACCGTCCTGAGATTGCCTTCCGATGCCTACGGTCGTGTTGACCTCGCGGCCCTGCTGGGCGAGTTGGTGGCGATAGGCATCGGGTCTGTGATGGTCGAGGGAGGGGCAACCTTGATCACGGGATTCTTCAGGACCGGGTTGGTCGACCGGGTCGCCGTCTGCGTCGCGCCCAAGATCCTGGGTGACGGGATAGAAGCCATCGGCGACCTCGGTATCCGCGACCTGTCACAGTCTCTCACCCTCGCCGACGTCGCGGTGGAACCTTACGGGGTGGATCTTATCCTCAGCGGACGCGTTGTATACCCTGATGGAGTGCCGGATCGCGGCTGAACCGAAGGCCAGGGCCCTCTGGTTCACCGCCCCACGCACCGCCACGCTCCTTGCGGAGACGGTACCACCTCCCGGACCCGGCGAGGTAAGCGTCGAGACTATCGCCTCGGCCGTCAGCGCTGGCACAGAGATGCTGATCTACCGCGGCGAGGTGTCGCAGGATCTCCGGCTTGACCTGCCCACCCTTGAAGGGAGCTACGGTTTCCCCATCAAGTACGGCTACGCCGCCGCAGGACGTGTCCTCGCCACGGGTCCCGGCGTCGAACACCTCTCTACAGGAGATCCCGTCTTCGTCCACCATCCGCACCAGGATCTCTTCGTTGTCCCCGCAAGGATGGCCGTCCGGCTCCCCGACGACCTCGACCCCCTGCTCGGCGTATTCAGCGCCAACATCGAGACGGCCCTGAACATCGTCCACGATACGCCAGTGCGACTCGGTGAGACGGCCTTGATCTTCGGCCAGGGCGTCGTCGGCCTCCTCGTGGCCCTGCTACTAAAGCGCGCCGGCGTGGGACCGGTACTCGTCGTCGACCCTCTCGAGGAACGACGCAGACGGGCGCTCACAGCGGGTGCCGACGGCGCGTTCGGGCCAGAGAGGCTTAAGGAACGTGTCACAGAGATCACGGGCGGGCGTGGCTCCGACGTGGCGGTCGAGACCAGTGGTTCCGGAGCTGCTCTGCAAAGCGCGATAGATGCCGTGGCGACCGAGGGAACGGTCGTGGTTGCTTCCTGGTACGGCATCAAGCCCGTCACGCTAGATCTCGGGGGACATTTCCACCGGGGAAGGGTGAGACTCAGGTCCTCGCAGGTCGGTCTCTCGAACCCGGAGCTCGCGCCACGCTGGGACCGGGCAAGGCGTATGGACACGGTTCTCGGCCTGCTGGGCCGGCTGGAGTTGAGGGGGCTCATCACCCACCGCTTCCCTTTCGAAGAAGCCCCTGAGGCTTACACGCTCCTGGACGAGAGACCAGGGGAGACGCTGCAGGTGATCTTTACCTACGATGGAATTCAGGGAGGCCGGGATGTATGAGATCTACGTCGCAGCGAGGTTCGAGGCCGCCCACAGGCTCGCCGGAGACTTCGGACCCGCAGTCAGGACGCACGGACACACCTACAGGATGGAGGTTATCCTGCGCGGCCAGCATCTAAGAGACGACGGCACGCTCTACGACATCGGGGAACTGGGCCAGGCTGTGGAGAGACTGGCCGGCTCCATGCACTACAGGGACCTGAACGAGGTCCCGGGCCTCGTGGAAGTCAACACGACGGCCGAGGAGGTGGCCTCCTACTGTTGGGAGAAGCTGGCTCAATCCCTCTGTGGCCAGAGACTCGACTCGCTTACGGTGCGCATCTGGGAGTCCCCCGACGCCTACGCAGCCCGCGAAGATTCGCTGGCCTGAAGGGGTTCACGTGCGCATCGCTTTCATCACGGTGGGGGACACGGGCCGCAAGACCGGCGGCTACCTGTACAACGGGCGTGTGATCTCCGGCTTGCGTCTGAGGGGCCTGGAGGTCGAAGAGTTCGTGGCCGGCGGAGCATCGCCCGACGAACAACGAGAGGCTGCCCCTCGACTAGGCTCCACGTTCGACCCTTCGAAGTTCGACACGATAGTAGTCGACGCCCTCGCCCGCATCGCGGTCGCCCCGCACCTGGTCCGCTGGCAGGCCTTCCGGCCCGTTGTGGCGCTGGTCCACGAACTGTCGAGCGTCGCCGGCGGTGGGTCAGGGCCCGAGGCAGCAGTCCGCGAGCTGGACTACGAGGAGCCTCTGCTGCGCGCGAACCGGCTCGTCGCCGTGAGCGACCACGGAAAGAACGTCCTTGTGGCCCGAGGTGTCTCTCCCCGGCGTATCTACGTCGTGCCCCCAGGCTTCGATGGCGTTCCGTCGGCCGCTAGATCTCCCGCCTACAGAGACGGTCCCGTGCGCGCCCTTTGCGTAGCGCAGTGGATACCGCGCAAGGGGATACTGACCCTTGTCGAAGCGTGGACGCTACACGAGCGTAAGATTGCGGTGCTCGAGCTGATCGGGGAGACGAACGCGGACCCTGACTACACCACCCGTGTCAGGGCCGCCATCGACGCCGCACCACTGGGCTCCATCGTCGAGTCCGGGTGCGTGAGCGACGCATCGCTCGGTGCCTCCTACGCGGCGGCCGACCTCTTCGTCTTGCCCTCTCGCTATGAGGGATACGGGATTGTCTACGCCGAGGCCCTCGCCTTCGGGCTGCCTATAATAGCCTGTGACGCCGGTCCTGTGCCGGAACTGGTCGGTCGGGGGGCCGGTGTGCTGATTCGACCGAATGGCAGGGACGAACTCTCGGCGGCCCTGGATCTCCTGCTCGGGGATCCAGCACTCAGGGCGAAGATGTCCGACATCGCCGGCCGTCGCGCCTCTTGTCTGCCTCGGTGGGAGGACACCGTCGCAGGCTTCGAAGATGTTCTGAGGACCGTCGTAGGAGCCGGGCGAACGGGGCCAATGTAGAATCTCCCCGTGGATAGCAGAGACCTCCGCGAGCAGAACCGGATGTCGTGGAACGCCGTTGTCGGTGCCCACAGCAGTCATCGCGGGGACCTCTCACGGTTCCTCAGCGATGGTGGCAATACACTTTTTCAGGAGGAGCAAGATCTTCTCGGTGAACTCGAAGGAAGATCCCTCGTCCACCTCCAGTGCAACTCAGGGGGCGACTCGATAAGCCTGGCGAGACTCGGCGCGACGGTAACGGGAGTGGATATAAGTGATGAAGCTGTCTCCTCAGCCCGAGATCTCGTCGAGAAAACCGGCATACTGGCCACCTTCGAGCGCGCCGACGTGTACGACTGGCTGGAGGAAGCGTCACGCGAAGGCAGGCGCTTCGACGTCGCCTTCGCTTCCTACGGTGTCATCTGTTGGCTGCCCAAACTCGGAAGCTGGGCCGGGGGCATCGCCGACATCCTGAACCCCGGCGGGCGCTTTGTGCTGGTGGACTTCCATCCTGCGGCAGATATCTTCGCCAAAGACTGGAACCACGTCAACGACTATCCTTCCGGCGGAGAACCACTACACCTCGATGAAGGCGTCGGCGACTACGTGGCCGCGTCACGTGGAGGTCTCACCCCCGCCGGGTTCGCCGAGGGGGTTCGAGACTTCGACAATCCCGAAGGCTGTCATCTCTTTCGGTGGGGTCTCGGGGAGCTGGTTACGGCGCTGGCCAGAGCGGGACTCAAGATCACGACCCTCCAAGAGTACCCTTATGCGAACGGGGAAAGGAAGTTCGCCGGTATGCGCGAGCTACAGGACAACCGAATGGTTCCGCCGGAAAATGTCCCAAAGGTCCCCCTGATGTACGGCATCCGTGCGGAAAGAGATTAGCATTTCAGCCAGTCAGCACGCCGCCTGCGGCGGCTCCTCAGCACGCTACGCCCTTCGGGCTACGCTTTCAGCATGTCAGCAAGGACGTGCACGCGCGAATGCTGAAGTGCTGACAAGCGCCCGACAGGGCGCGTGCTGAATTGCTGTCACGGCGAGAAGAAGAACGCGAGGGCGGCGATAACGTAGACGCCGCAGAGCATCGCGCCTTCGAGCCAGTTGGACCTGCCGTCGAGGGCGACGAAGCCTGTTACGACCACGGCGGCCCCGAGGGCGCCGAGTTCCAGGGGGGTGAAGGTCAGGCGCAGGGGATGGCCGAGCAGGGGACCGAGGAAGACGAGGATGGGGGTGACGAGCAGGGCGACCTGGATAGAGGAGCCCAAAGAGATGCCCATCGAGAAGTCCATGTCGTTCTTGTAGGCGATCTGTACGCCCACGACGTGCTCGGCGATGTTGCCTACTATCGGGACGATGATGACCCCGACGAAGAGCTCGGAGATCCCGTACTCCTCGGTCAGGGGCTCTATGGCCCCGACAAAGGCCTCCGAGACGTAGGCGACGGAGGCCGTAGCCACGAACAGCAGCACCAGCGAAGCCGTTCTGCCGAACGGGGCTTCTCCCTCGCCCTGCGCGCCGCCTCCGGGGCTGCGGAGGATGTAGACCAGGTAAAGGACGTAGAGCACGAACATCACCACGGCCACCTCGATACTCAGGGAGGTGGGGCTAGGATCAGGGCTTGTGACCGCGAATATTGTCGGCAGGGAGAGCGCGGCGGCCACGATGGCCAGCATCGAGGCGTTGACGCCGGCGATCTCGGCCGAGAAGCTCTGGATGCCGTTCTTCAAGCCTCCGATGAGGAGGCTCGCCCCTAGCACGAGCAATACGTTGCCGATGATCGAACCGATGATCGAAGCCTTCACCACGGTCGTGAGCCCCGCAGAGAGGGCGAAGATGGTTATTATGAGCTCAGCAGCGTTGCCGAAGGTGGCGTTGAGGATGCCGCCGATGCGAGGGCCCGAGTGATGGCCCAGGCTCTCTGTGGCCTGCCCGAGGACCCACGCCAGGCCGACCAGGGCCAGGGAGGTGGCGGCGAAGATCAGGAGCGTCGGGGCGTGCAGTAGCTCCGCCACCACCACGGCGACCGTGAGCGCTGCCGTTACACCGTAGGCTATCCTGGCGAACAATACAGCTCCCTCCGGGGTCTCCTGCAGATAAACATGGTGAGTATCTTATAAGATGAGAGCGTCGAGAGTAACGACTTCTAGAGAGAGTAGCCTTTGATCGATTACCACCTGCACGTCATCGCCCACGGCGACCGTCCGATGACGGTCGAGAACATACTGAGGTACTGCGAGGTCGCCAGGGCGAGGGGCGTTAGCCAGATGGGCATCACCGAGCACGACCGCTATCTCGAAGAGATAGCCCTCGCCGCATTTCAGGAGGCCCGCGAGCTCTCGCACGACGTAGAGCTGCGGCTCGGGATCGAGATAGACTTCGTACCGGGAGCCGAAGAGCGTATGGACAATGACGCCACAGCCCTCCCCTACGATTACATCATCGGCAGCGTACACAGGGTGGACAACGAGGAGGTGGACAGGGTCACAGACCAGAGGATCTACGACAAGTACGAGACCTACGACCTCTACGCGGCGTACTACGCGAACGTCCGCAAGGCGGTGCTCTCCGGACGGTTCGAGATCCTCGGTCACCCCGACCTCATAAAGATCTTCCGCCATTTCCCGGAAAGGGACATCACGCCGATCCTGGAGGAGACCGCCGACGCTGTCGCCGAGTCCGGCGTCGTCGTCGACGTGAACTCCGCGGGACTCAGGAAGCCCATAGGCGAAGTCTATCCCGCCAGAGACTTCCTCAAGATGTTCCACAAGAGAGGCGTCCCTATCGTTCTCTCCTCGGATGCCCACACCCCGGATCAGGTCGCAATGGGCTACGACACGAGCCTCGCGCTCGTACACGAAGTCGGCTACCGCGAGGTCGCCACCTTCAGAGACCGCGAGCGGGGGACCCTCCCGATTTGAAAGCAAGTCAGCACGCCTGCTTCGCAGGCTTGTCAGCATTTCAGCTTGTCAGCACTTCAGTCTGTAGTACGCTATCTCTGTGCGCATTAGTTACTCTTGTAGATCGTTCCACACTTCAAGATACGTCCATCCACCGGCTGAAGTGCTGACAAGCTGAGGCCGAAGGGCGTAGCGTGCTGAAATGCTGAAATGACCGAAGAGATTTTCCTGAAAGACTCCTACACAAAGGAGTTCGAAGCCCGCGTCGTAAAGCTGGAGGGCCGCGAGGTAGTACTTGACAGGACCGCCTTCTATCCTGGAGGTGGAGGCCAACCGCCGGACAAGGGGTCCCTTGGCATCGGTCCTATCGAGGCGATGGTCGTTGACGCGAGGCGAGAGGGTGGAGAGGTAGTCCACATCTTGGACAGACCCATCCCTGATACTGTGCGGGATCTGAAGGGTGAGCTGGACTGGGGGCGGCGCTTCGCCCACATGCGATACCACACGGCGTTGCATGTCCTCTCGGGTGTGATCTGGCGCAACTTCGACGCCAGGGTCACGGGCGGCCAGATGCGCGCAGACCGCGCCAGGATGGACTTCTCTTTTCCCGGCGAGTGGACCGCTGACGTCGTCGGTGAGATCGAACGCCTGACGAACGAGGCTCTCGCCGAAGAACGTCCGGTATGCGTCTACGAGCTGGAACGCGAAAAGGCGCTCGCCAACCCCGACCTCATCCGTACCCAGGTCAACCTCGTGCCCGAGCGGGTGCGGCGTATTCGGATCGTGGAGATACAGGACCTCGACACGCAGGCCGACGGAGGGACCCACGTCGCCAACACGCGCGAGGTCGGGAGGGTGGAGATCACGGGCCACAAGAGCAAGGGCCGTCAGAACAAGCGTATAGAGTTCGTGCTCCGGTGAATGTCTGGAAGTTCGTTGTCGTCCTCGTCCTGCTCCTTGCCGGCTGCGGTGGTACGCAGGCTAACCCTGACACACAATCCCAGAGAACCCCGCAGGCTTCAGGCACCACCGACGCAGGCAAAGGAGAGAAGATCTCGGGACCATCGGGGCTCCGTACCCTGATTATCGACGCTTCGGGAGGGAAGAAGGTCGAGGTGTGGGTGGAGTTGGCCGACGGCCCCTTCGAGCAGGCGCGAGGCCTCATGTACAGGAAGGCGCTAGGGGAGGACAGGGGCATGCTCTTCGTCTACGCTGAAGAGCGGGAGCTCTCTTTCTGGATGAAGAACACCCGGATACCACTCTCCATCGCCTTCATCGACTCGGAGAGGCGTATCATAGACATCCAGGATATGAAGCCCCTAGACGATGAACCGCCCAGCTATGTCTCCACCGAGCCCGCCCAGTACGCCCTCGAAGTAAACCAGGGGTTCTTCGAGAAAAATGGCGTGAAGTTAGGGGACCGCGTGGGGTTACCCGAGTAGGCCACCGTAGGATCAGGAGCGGATCTCGACCTCCGCTCCTACGAAGACAGACTGATTCTAGGCACACTACTTGAGGAAAGATCCTGCAGAAAAGAGGGCGGAGACTCCCCTCCAGCCTCATGCTGTGACCCTGCTCGCGCTATCGAGATCGGGAGGCCAACTTGCCGAGCTTGTTGAGGGCTCACCGGTCAACGGAGCTTCCGGACTTGCAGGGGATGGCGGGACGGGGCACCACTGGCGCACGATCGAAACAAAGCAGTAGGCCAGGACGAGGGCGGCGATCATCAGCGGGTGAAGACACCATTCCGGGGATTTTGTACGCCAGCGACCGACTTGCACGAATGACGATAATCCGCCGGGCGCCCAGCGGCAAGGAAGTCTAGACCGCCGAGGGTGGACCTGTTCAAACTTCATTATTAAACATCCGGCATATAGAGCGAGAGTCTCGATGGCAGGAACATCGTCGAAAAACCCACTCGCAAAGCCCGATGCTCCCTCGTGCACCAACTCGCGGTTAATCGCCGCGTGAATTTCCGCCACCAAAGCTAGCCGCAAGATCCCGTACGTGGCATGCTTCTGTTCCCATGGCGCCGGAGGGAGGATGGCAGAGTATGAGTGAGGCAGGGAACGGGGTGCTTCAGGGCAGGGCGGCGCTGGTCACAGGGGCCAGCAGCGGCCTGGGGAGGGCCACGGCGATCGCCCTCGCCAAAGCCGGCGCGGCCGTCTCGCTGGTAGCGAGAAGCGCGGAGGAGCTCGAGAGCGCCAGGGAGGAGGCCCCGACGACAGGCGGCCGGACGTTGGCCTTGCCCATGGATCTGGCCAGAGAGGACGATGCGATACGGGCGGTCGAGCAAACCGTGGAGGCTTTCGGGCGCATAGACGCGCTGGTCAACGCCGCCGGCACCGACGCGCCTGGCAGGGTCGAGGAGCTCTCCGTGGAGGGCTGGGATCTAACACTCTCCGTGAACCTCAGGGCGCCATTCTTGTTGTCGAAGGCCGCTTTCCCGCACATGCGCAAGGCGGGCGGTGGTACGATCGTCAACGTCTCCTCGGTAGCGGGGAAGAAGGGCTGGGCGAACGCCTCGGCCTACTGCGCCTCCAAGTTCGGCCTCACGGGCTTCACCGAGGCGTTGGCCGACGAAGGCAAAGAGCACGGCATAAGGGCGATCGTAGTGTATCCAGGCGCGATGGCCACCAACTGGGGCGCTTTCTCTCCCGAAGTGCGCCGGCAGAGCGAGCCGAATAGGGCCCCGGCGACACGGGTTCTCGCGCCGGAGCGGGTCGCGGACTTTATTGCCTGGTTCATCGCCTCCCCGCCCGAGTTCGTGCTGACGGAGGGGATCATAGTTCCCATCGAGGAAGGATTACCCTAACGGGCATTGCTGTTAACCCGAAGTGTTAGCAACACACCATCGCACCTTCTGTCATCGAAGCTCTCGCTATATGCCGGTCTATTTATGAGGAGGATTGGTCTTGCCCGAGGGGACTGGAATGGGTGCAGTACCGCACAGGTGAGCGCAGGCGGCTTCACTACACAGACGTTCGGCGGCCCGCGTCAAGGGAGGCTTTGCACGAATATGGCGCCCGCGAGCGGCTGCTCTAGCGAGTGGGAGAGCCCGTCTTCGCCCCGGACGGTGACCGCCCCGTCCAAGGGGCGCGCCTCCTCCACGGTCAGCAAGCTTCCCGGCACCAGATTGCGCTCTCCCAGGTAGGCCAGGGCGGGCGCGTCTTCGTGAGCCACCCGCAAGACGCGAACTCGCCTACCCCCCTCCGCCCGCGACAGCGGGAAGGCATCTTCGGTCGGCAACGACCCGTCGACGGCGGGGATCGGGGCGCCGTGGGGGTCGCGCTCGGGATGGCCCAGGTGCTCCGCCAGCCGCTCGGTGAAGGAGTCGGAGACGGCGTGCTCCAGCCTTTCGGCCTCGTCATGCACATCCTGCCAGGGATATCCCAGGTGCTCGAGCAGGAAGGTCTCGATGAGACGGTGGCGCCTGACGAGGCGCAGCGCCTCGGCCTGGCCTAGCTCCGTGAGGGAGGCCCCGCGGTAGCGCTCGTGCTCGATCAACCCTTTCTCCCGTAGCCTCACGAGCGCCCTGGTCACCGACCCGGGCGCGACCGAGAGTCTGCGGGAGATGTCGGTGGTCGAGATGTCCCCCGATCCGCTCAGCTCCCATATCGCCTTCAAATAGTCGCCGACCGACGCCGAGAGCGGCCTGTCTGCCTCTAAGCCTCTCATGGTCCAAACGATTGTACAGCACGGCCCATCGGCCACGGCGGCTCGTTCGCCGGCCGGGCCGCGCCCCCGCGCCCCCTCTTCCGCCACCCGGCGGCACGGAATCCTTGACAGAACCCCCCTCAGGGGTTATTTTGCCTATGGCTAAAAAATATATGAGCGTTATACAAATAAGGAGGGCGCGCATGGGCGGGTTGAGAAGGAGTTTGTCCCGCAGGGACTTTTTGAGGGCCGCCGGGGTCACGGGCGCTCTGGGCGTATCGGGCGGTCTTCTGGGGGCCCAGGCAGCACGGGGACAGAGCCAGGACTCCGGCATGGGGGGCATGAACCACGGTTCTGCCAAAGCCAGCGAAGATATGATGCACTTGCACATGGGCAACCAGACCGTAGGTGACGTGGACCTCTCGCGCTTCGACCCGACGGCGTTTTTGCGGAGCTTCGACTACGGCGAGGAGAAGAGGGAGGGCGGCAGGACCGTTCGGGAGTACGAGCTTACGGCGGAGGCCGCGGAGATCGAGGTGGCGCCCGGCATCATGTACCCGGCGTGGACCTACAACGGGCAGGTGCCGGGTCCGACCTTGAGGGCCACCGAGGGGGACCGGCTGCGGGTGGTCTTTAAGAATAGGGACACTCACCCCCACACCATCCACTTCCACGGCATCCACGCGGCCAACATGGACGGGGTCTTCGAGCAGGTGGCGCCGGGGCGGGAGTTCGTCTACGAGTTCGACGCCGAGCCTTTCGGCTCCCACCTCTACCACTGCCACACCATGCCCCTAAAGAAGCATATCGAGAAGGGGCTCTACGGGGCGTTCGTCATAGACCCCAGGGAGGGACGGCCCGAGGCCGACGAGATGGTGATGGTCATGAACGGCTTCGACACCAACTTCGACCAGGCCAACGAGCTCTACGCCGTCAACACGGTGGCCTTCCACCACCAGCGCCACCCCGTGAGGATAAAGAAGAACGAGCTCATCAGGGTCTACGTCTCCAACCTGTTGGAGTTCGACTTCCAGAACAGCATGCACATACACGCCAACTTCTTCGACTACTACCCGACGGGAACGAAGCTGGAGCCCTCGGAGTTCACCGACACCAAGCTCTTCGGTCAAGGAGAGCGCGGGATCATGGAGTTCCGTTACAAGTTCCCGGGCCAGTTCATGTTCCACGCCCACGTCAGCGAGTTCGCCGAGCTCGGCTGGATGGGCCTCTTCGAGGTGGAGGAGTGAGTATGGAACGCGACACGCAAGAGAGGAACGCGCAGATGGACCGCGACGCGCAGCAAGAGGCGCATCCTGATAGGGCGCTGGAGACCGGCAAAGGGCGAGGTCCCGGCTGGGTGATGCTGGGACTCTTGCCGCTCTTGGGACTCGGCATCCTTTTGGCCCTGATCGTGGTGGGCGGCGCCGGGATCGGGCGCGAGGACGTCCCGCCCGTCGAGGAGTTGACCGTGAACAGGGTGACGATGCCCAGCGAGGGCAAGTTCGTCGTGAGCGTGACCAACGGCGGCCCCGACCCGGTGACCATAGAGCAGGTCTCGGTAAACGAGGCGCTGTGGGACTTCGAAGCGGAGCCTTCCAACACCATAAGTCCCCGCGAAACGGCGGCGATCACCATCCCCTACCCTTGGGTGGAGGGCGAGGCGTACGCCATAGGCCTGATCTCCGAGACCGGCGCCACCTTCGAGGGAGAGGTTCCCCTGGCCGTGCTCACGCCGGGCTTCTCGGCCGACATCCTCGGTCGCTACGCCCTCATCGGCTTCTACGTCGGCGTGATACCGGTCTCTTTGGGCCTGTTGTTCTACCCGTTCCTGCGCAGAGTCGGCACCGCGGGGATGAACTTCGTGCTGGCCCTCACGATCGGGCTTCTGGCCTACCTGGTGATCGACACGCTGTTCGAGGCCATGGAGATCGCCGGAGAGCTTCCGGGATTCCTCTCCGGCGTCCCGCTGGTGCTTCTGCTGGCCTCTTTGACGGTGGTGTTCGGGCTCCTGGGATCCAAACTCCTCTCCCGGCGCGAGCAAACGGGCCTGCCGACCTCTTACCGTATATCCGGCGGGATAGGATTGCACAACCTCGGGGAGGGGCTCGCCATCGGGGCCGCCTTCGCCCTTGGGGAGGCCGCCCTGGGGACCTTCCTGGTCATAGGCTTCACCCTGCACAACATCACCGAGGGTGTAGGGATCGCCGCTCCCGTACTCAAGGACGACAGGCGACCGAGCCTCTGGCACTTCGGCGCCCTGGCACTGCTCGGAGGAGGACCGGCCATCCTGGGCACCTGGATCGCGGGCTTCGCCTACTCCAACCTGCTCGCGAGCGTCTTCTTGGCCATCGCGGTGGGGGCCCTCGTGCAGGTCATCTACGAGGTCGGGCTGCTGCTCCTGCAGGAGTCCGCCGAGTCCAAGATGCCGGCCTTCTCGGTGCTGAACCTGGTCGGTCTGACCGCCGGGGTATCCATCATGTACGCCACCGGCCTCTTGACGCTCTAGAGGACAGTACGGGCGGAGCCGGTTTTGGGCGAGAAGCGCGTTTCGAGGAGGCGGTTCGTCCGGTTGGGAGCCGCCCTGGGCCTGGGGGCCGCCTGCGCCCCCCTGGCCTCCTGCGGGGGTTCCGCAGAAGTCGAACCCGGTGGCGGAAAACCGCTCGACGGCGGCCCGGAGGTCGGCGAGGGCGAGACCATCGCGGAGGCGTCCGGGGTTAAGCCTGGCTCCGCTGTTCCCTTCACCGACGCCGGCTCCGGGGAGCCGGCGGTGCTGTTGCGGCTGGAGGATGGGGAGTTCGCGGCCTACTCCGCCATCTGCACCCACATGGGCTGCGTGGTCGCCTACGACAGGAGCGAGGACACGCTTGAATGCCCCTGCCACGGCTCTATCTTCGACCCGCAGAGCGGGGCCGAGGTACTGAACGGACCCGCCACCAGACCGCTGCCGGAGATTCCCGTGAAGGTCGAAGGCGACAAGGTGGTCAGGGTTTGAGGCCGGCTTCTTCACGAGAGCACCTGAAGGGACGACGATGACGGACCTGGATCGGCAACGGCTTTCCCCCTCGATCAGGGACTACCTGAAGGCCATCTGGTCGGTGGCTGGCACAAGTATCGCCTCCACGAAGGAGGTTTCTGAGCGTCTCTCGATCGCCCCGGCATCGGTCACAAGCATGTTCGCACGGTTGCGGGATATGGGCCTCGTAGAGTACAAGCGCTACAAAGGAGCCTCGCTCACCGGGGAGGGGCGTATCGAAACCCTGCGTCTCATCCGGCGCCACCGCCTCATCGAGACCTTCTTGCTCGAGCGCCTCGGCTACCCCTGGCAGGAGGTGCATGAGGCCGCACAGAAGCTGGAGCACGGGCTCTTTGACGAGGGGTTCGCCGAGAGGCTAGCCGAGCACCTCGGCCATCCAGAGCGAGATCCTTACGGCGCCCCCATCCCGGCCGCCTACGGATTCCCAGTCTTCGAGGGGGACCTTCCCTTGAGCGAGGTGGAGGTGGGCGGGCGCGTACTCATCTCCCGAGTGCGCGACGAAGACGGTCGGGTACTCGATTACTTAGCGGAACGCGGGATTACCCTCGGAAAGCACCTTGCGGTGAAAGAAGCGCGGGTCGTCGACGGCGTAGTGATCGTCGAGGACGAGGAAGGCCACCGGCATCCGCTCGGGTGGCCGGTGTCCGCTTCGATCTTCGTCCGCGATTCCTCAGAAGGCAACGATTAAAGGAGGTTTCGAGATAGCTGGCACCGACGGCCCGGTGGCCAGCCCTTCGAAATACCTCTCGAATCCGGCAGGAGAGAAGATCTCGATGATCCTCGCAGGCTCCGGACCGGGGTTCCAGAAGGCGTGTAGATAGGGCAACAGTCGGCTTCTGGGTGACTTTGTGGGAAAGGGGCTTGGATCAGCTGGGCAGGTTATCGCGCAGCGCTTCGGCAACCCGGAAGGGGTCCGAGGCGACGACGGAGGCGGCGTAGAGCTCCATCGCCCCCATATCCGAGGTACGGTTCGCCGGGTCGCCCCGGTCCACGATGTAGACGACCGTCGGGAAGTCCGACCAATCTTCCTGCGCTGGACCGAGCGGGGGCATGTAGAACGCGACGTTGAAGGCGCGGACACCGAGCTCCCCGACGTAGCCCTGCAACAGGGCGCCGACCGCGCGGCTCAGGGATTCGTCACCGGGCTCGCTCCCGATCACGACCAGCTCCTTCTCCTTGATGGGGGAGAGGCTCGCGAACGCGTGGACGCCCTCCAAGGGGATGTCGAGGCCTAGAGAATCGTGGATGCTGTGGACGTCTGAGAAGTAATCGGAGCCGTGCTCTCGTTTGTAAGCCGAAGCGTTGCGCCGGAGGCGTTCGACTTTCGGGTAGTGAGAGCCTCGGGTTGCCGTGACCTGTGCGTGGCCGTGGATGATGGAGCCGCCGGCCCGCCAGAGACAGTTCCACATCAGGAAAGGGTAGAGCGCCTCAGGGTCGGCTTCGAGGGCTTTGCGGCTCCATTCCAGGCCCACGGAGACGTAGCCTGAGACCTTCTCGGGCGTGAGGTGGAGGGGGTTGTGGTCATCGAAGACGATGACGCCGTGGAAGCCGTCGTACTTGGCGACGTTCGAGGCCGTGATCGCGTGCTCGCCCTCGACGCGGCCGAAGACGTCCGCCGGGGTGCCGTCTTTCGGGTGGCAGAAGGGATCGCCTTCCGTGGCGGCTATCTCGCGGTCGAGGTCGAGGCTGACGCCTGTGTCGAGCGGGCGGGAGGCGCGCAGCTCGTTGAAGAGCGTGCCTTCCAGGGTGATGCGGTTGGTGACCTTCACGATACGCTGGGTGGTGACGTGCTCGACCGTGCCAAAAGACTTCTCGATCCAGGCGTGCATCGCCTTTGGGGGGTCGAGGCGTCCCGTCGTCGTCGAGACGTCGAAGATGCGCTCGGCGAGGGCGCGGTCTTCCGGGGAGAGGTCGGAGATCAGGGCCTGGAGGTTTGTTATCTTGCGTTCGGCCGTCATCGGCTAGGTGGCCCGCTGACCGGCGGACCCCAGGCCGGCGTAGAGGCTCTCGCGGTCGATCATACGCTCGACGTGTCCCTCGACCCTCAGTTTCAGGCTCGCGACCTCGTGGGCGAAGTGGACGGCCTCCGGCCAGTCCTTGCCGTCGAGGTGGGCCATGAGGAGCGCCGACCAGAAGGCGTCGCGGGCTCCCGTGACGTTCTCGATCTTCACCTTCGGCAACGGGCCGACGCGCTCGACGTTGCCGTTGTCCGAGACGGTGACGATGCCGCCAGAACGGGTGAGGATGACAATCTTCGCGCCGAGGTCGTGGAACTCGCTGATGGCCGTCTCCTCCAGCGTCTCCTCGTCCATGTTGACGTCGAAGAGGCGGCGGGCGTCTTCGAGTGAGGGCTTGACGATCGTCACGTAGGGCATCACCTCGGCGAGGACCTCCCAGGCCTCGACCTTGTCTGGCCAGACGCGCGGGTCGTAGTTCGGGTCGAGGGTGACGATCTTGCCGAAGCGGCTCCCTAGCCTCATGGCCCGCCTGACGGCGAGTCGCTGAGGGTCCTTCGAGAGGGCGAAGGCCGAAGTGTGGACGATGCGGGCGCGGGAGATCATCTCCTCGTCTACCTGGCGTACGGCGAGGAGTGCGTCGGCGCCCCGGTTGACCTGGAAGTCAGGGATGCTGACGGTGCGGGTGACGAAGGCGTTGGTCGTCGCCGCCTCGCTCGTGCGGCTTACGGCTTCGGTGTTTACCCCGTGGTGCTGGAGCTGGTCCTCGACGTACTCGCCGAAGTAATCGGACCCTAGCTTCGTGATTATGGCCGAGCGTCCTCCGAGCTTGGCGACGTAGACGGCGACGTTGGCCGACTGGCCACCGAGGTAGCGGGAGAACTGGCCCGCGGTTCTCAAGGAGTGGGCCATCTCGTGCGAGATGAAGTCGACTATAGTCTCGCCAACAGCGAGGAGGTCGAGCACGTAGTAGAGGTCGTCGAGCCTCTCGAGCGAGACTCCGCCTCCGGAAGCGGGATCCGTGAAGTAAGAGGGGATAGGCAAGCGCCCAGGAGAATGAGCGCCGTTCTCGGAGATCATGCCCGGGTCGTCGCCGGCGTGCAGGGTCGTCGCGCCCACCTCGCGTCCTCTCACGGCGTCGCTCTCTCTGCCTGAGATCGCCTCCAGGTATCCTTCTGCGGTCCTCTCCCAGGTGTAGCGGGCGAGAACGCGGTCGTAGCCGGCTCTGGCGTAACGTTCCCATATCTCCGGGTTGCCTGTCAGGGTGTGAAGCCCGGCCCCGACATCCTCGGGGTCGGTCGGGTCGACGAGGATGCCGTACTCCTCATCGCCCTCGCGCATGGACTCGCTGGGGCCGCCGAACTTGGTGACGACCGCAGGAAGGCCAGCGGCCATCGCCTCCAACGGAGCGAGCCCGAACGGCTCGTAGAGCGCCGTGAGCGCGAAGACGGAGCGCTGTCCGGCAAGGTGACGGTACGTAGCGGCGAGCGCGCGCTGGCCGCGAACGGCGAACATCGAGACCTCGCCCCGCATCCGCGTCCGGTCTATGACCTCCATCAGGGAGTCGAGAACGGCTCGTTCCTCGTCCTTGGCCGCGCCGTAGTCTTCGAGCGGGTTATCCAGGCTTCCGGTCAGGATCACCAGGTTCGCCGACTCGCGCAGGGTAGGGCTTCCCGCGAACGCCTCGACGAGCGCCAGGTGGTTCTTTTTGGGATCGAACCTGCTCGAGGCGACGACACAAGGTAGGCCGACACGGTCGGGGCGCAGGTCGCGCCCCAATGATGCAACTACTAGATCCCTGATCTCCTCTTCCTTCTCGGAGCGGACAGACTTGTCGAAGATGTGCAGGGCCACACCTGGCGGCACGGCGGCGAAACGGTTGTCATCGGTCGGGTCCACGGCGCCCCTGTAGGCGTTGTGGGTGTACTGGTTGAAGCGCTCCTGGGAGGTGCTCGTGACGTTCACATTCGAGTGGTTCATCGCCAGACGCTCGGCCACGATGCGGCTTGAGAAGTGGTAGCGGGCGTCAACCTCCGCGATGTCGGCGCGTAGGATCTTCATCTTGTCCATCTTCTGCGCGCCTAAAGAGTGGGCCGTAAAGCTGAAGGGAATACCTGTACGCTCCTCGATCAGGGCCGCGCAGAGTCCTCCATCGCCGTAGTGGGCCGTTAGGGCGTCGGGCAGCGAGTCCTCGGTCTCGTAGAGCTCGAGCAGGCGCGGCACGAACTCGGTGCCGAGATAAGGCCAGAGCTCCTCTTTGGGCAAGAATGTATCGGGCCCGCAGGGGATGCGCAGTATGCGTACGTTCGGTGCGTCAGGATAAGCGTCTGTATCCGAGGCGAACTCGGGCCAGTCGGGGTCCACTATGCGGCGCGTCACGATGTCTACCTTGTGGCCGAGGTTGCCCATCGCCAGTGCCAGCTCCTTGACGTAGACGAGCTGCCCGCCGAAGTCGGGGTGGGCCGTCCAGTAGGAGTCATCGGGATCGAAGTTCCCCTGCGGGTTTATGAAGGCGACGTGCATCCGCTCATCCTTTCTGTCTCTTCGCCCCGGCCTGACTCTCTTGCAGGCTGGCGTAGACCTCTTCGCGGTCGATCTCCGAGGGGAGGGGACCTTTGGTAGTCAGCTTCCGCTCGACGATCTCACGGGCGAAGAGCACCGAGTGTACGGCCGAGTTGCCTTCGAGGGTGGCCATGAGGAAGCCCGCCCAGAAGGCGTCCCCGGCACCCGTGGCGTCGACGACCGCGACCGGCCTGGCTGGGACGTGGGCCGTAATCCTACCGTTCTCGGAGATCAGATTGCCCTCATCTCCCATGGTAAAGATGACTATCTCCGCGCCGAGGTCGTGGAACATCTCGATGTACTGCTCGGGTTCGTAGCCAGGACCGAAGACCCGTCTGGCGTCGTCGGCGGAGGGCTTGGTCACGTCGACGTAGCGGTAGGCTTCGCTGATGACCCCCCTGGCCTCTTTGTAGTCGGGCCAGACCCTCCTACTGTAGTTCGGATCGAGCGAGACGATCTTGCCCATCTCGCGGGCTCTGCGGAAGGCCCCTAGTACAGCCGAGCGGCAGGGCTCGAGCGAGAGCGCGAAGGTCGAGGCGTGGACCATCTTTGTGCGCGAGATGGCCTCATCCGAGATCTCCTCGGGCCTGAGCAGGTAGTCGCCGCTCCGGAACTCTTCGAAATCGGGGGTGGCCGCGGTGGAGGAGACGAAGATGACGGTGGTGTGCGTGCGATGGTCCATCATCAGGTAGTCCGTCGTGACGCCGTGGCGCTGGAGCTCGCTCTTGAGGAACTGCCCGAAGGCCCCGATCCCGGTCTTGGCGATCACCGCCGAGGTACCCCCGAGCTTGGAGACGTAGACCGCGATGTTGGCCGGCGACCCTCCCAGATGCCGCTCGAAGGTCGACGCATTACTCAGCGTATCGGTCTTCTCGACAGAGATGAAATCAACGACCATCTCCCCGATGGTCAGCACGTCGAGGGGTTCTGTCTCGGGCGCCATAACCATCCAGTCTAATCAACGTTCCGGTCCCGCGCCTACCCTCGCGCTAGCCGCAGATACCTTCGCGCCTCAACGCCTCGCGCAGGGCGCCGAGCATGCGGGTGAGCTCCCTCCGGTCTTCCTCGTCCAACTCCGCGAACAGCTCGGCCACGGCGGCGCGGTGTTCGTCGTAGATACTGTCCATGGTCCGCTCGCCCCTCCCTGTCATCTCTATGACGGTGGCCCGCCGGTCCGTAGGGTGGGGCTTCCGCCTGACCAACCCTTCTTCTTCCAACGCGTCGACCAACGCCGTGATGTTGCGCCTGGTAACCCCGAGCTCGTCGCTTATGCTGCTCATGATCTGGGGCCCGTTGCAATGCAGTGCCCCAAGCAACCGCATCCTGGCGTACGTCATCCCCCCGTCCTGCAGACGCGACCTGACCCACTTCATGTACAAGGGCCCGAAAGCGGCGAACTCGTCGACGAGCCGCAACGAAGATCCCTCAGCCACCGATTCTCGATTCACAGCACCCACGACCCGCCTCGTACACACTCTATCCTACCGACTCCTCATGCACATCTTACTGTTGACGTATATTGTTGTCAATGTTAATGTGTATATGTACATGATATACGAAGCCTGAATGATTGGCGATGAACCGTGTCGAGTCTGGTGTGCCGGCGGGGCGTGTGCGTAGAGCGTTTGTCTGAGGAGGGTTAGATCTTGAAGAGCATAGCTGTAGGAAGCGTCGATATTACCGCCCTGACGGACATAGAGGGTGCGTTCTTCAGGCTGGACCAGATTTTCCCCGGTGTTATGGAGGATCAGTGGGAGCCTTACCTGGACCGATATCCCTGGGCTTTCGCTGACCGCGAGACCCTGCGCGGGCGGGTCGGGTCTTACTTGTTGCGTTCCCCCGGGGGCACAGTTCTCGTAGACACGGGCGTGGGTCCGCAGGCCATGGGGGCTGGCGGCAAGCTGCTCGTGGAGCTCGAGAAAGCCGGAGTTCACCCTGAGGGCGTCGACACCGTCTTCCTGACCCACCTGCACGGCGACCATCTCGGCTGGAGCGTAAAGCCGGACGGCGAACCCGTCTTCCCAGAGGCCCGCTACGTTACGCAGGCCGCGGAGTGGGAGATCTCCGCGCCGTATCTCGGACGCGCCGTCGCCGCGCTCGACGATCTTGGTGTCTTAGAGCTGCTCGATGGCGAGGAGCCGGTCGGTGGGGAACTTACGGCCATACCGACCCCAGGTCATTCGCCAGGACACAGCAGCCTGCTCGTCTCCTCCGGCGGGGAGCAGGCACTCGTCTCGGGCGACGCCATCGTGCACCCGGCGCAGGCGACCGAGCCTACATGGAACGTCCACTTCGACATGGACAAGGAGCAGGCCGCCCGCACCCGCGAGATGCTACTGGCGTGGCTCGAGGCCGACGGCATTACCGTCGCGGCGGGCCACATCCCCGGTTCCGGCTTCGGGCGCGTCGTGCGTGATGAGGAAGAACCGGGACGCCGCTACTGGCGGACGCTGGAGACCGTGCAGGAAGCGGAGGATCTCTCCGATACCGACGTGTTCAGAGGAGGTAGGAAGCCAGGACGAGCGGAGAGCACTGGCGTATAGCGCGGGCGTATTGCGCGTGGCTGATCTCACGGAGCGTGACCGCAAAGGCGGTATAGACTCAGGGTGATGCGAGTTTTCTAGAGCAGGAGCGGTCTTGGATAATTCGAATGGCGGTATGGGAGGCAAGACAGCCCTCATTACGGGCGGCACCTCCGGTATCGGGAAGGCGTCGGCGGTGGCACTGGCGGCGATGGGAGCGAACGTTGTCGTTGTCGGGCGCAACCCGGAGCGCGGTGAGGCCGCGGTCGAGGAGATCAAAGCCCAGAGTCACAGCGGGTCTGTGGAGCTGATGCTTGCCGACCTGTCTGTGCAGAGCGAGGTCAGGAAGTTGGCTGAAGAGTTCCTTGGGCGCCATGATAGGCTCGATGTGCTCGCCAACAACGCCGGGCTGGTTCAGAGTAAGCGGACCGAGACGCCAGACGGCATCGAGACGACCCTCGCGATAAACCACCTGGCGCCGTTCCTGCTCACGAACCTCCTCATCGAGCGGCTCGAGCAGAGCGCGCCGAGTCGTGTGATCACGGTCTCCTCCGAGGCGCAGCGTTGGGGGAACATGGAATTCGAAGATATACAGTCCAGGCGCAAGTACAGGGGATTCCCCGTCTACGGGATGACCAAGCTCGCCAACATCATGTTCACCTACGAACTTGCGGAGCGCCTGAGTAGTACCGGCGTTAGCGCGAATTGCCTTCATCCTGGCTCGGTAGGCACGAACTTCGGCCAGAACAACAGAGGCCCGATGGCCCTATTTTTCAGGACTTTCAAACCGTTCATGCGCTCACCAGAGCAGGGGGCTGACACCCTGATCTGGCTCTCTTCCTCGCCCGAGGTCGCCGGGGTCAGCGGGAAGTACTTCTCTGACCGCAAGGAGATCAAAGCCAAGAAGGTGGCCTACGACCCCGCCGCCCGACGCAGGCTCTGGGAGATCAGCGAGGACCTGACGGGCCTGAAGGTGGCCGCCTAGTGGGCAGGGATCGGGGTATAGAGGTCGAGAACCTCGTCAGGGAGTTCAAGAAGGGACCGCGGGCCGTTGACGGCATAGACTTGCAGGTAGAGCCCGGTGAGATCTACGGTTTCCTCGGGCCTAACGGCGCGGGGAAGTCGACGACCGTTCTGATGCTTACGACGCTCCTCCCGCCAACGAGCGGCACGGCCACAGTGGCCGGCTACGACATCGTGCACGAAGGTCCGCAGGTACGTGCCTCCATCGGGGCGGCGCTACAGGAGGCGGCGCTAGATCCTTTCCTGACGGGCCGTGAGCACCTTCACCTGCAGGCCGCCCTGCACGGGATCTCGCGCAAGGAGCGCAAGCGGCGCGCACAGGAGCTCCTTGAGCGCGTCGGACTCCAAGAGGCAGCAGGTAGGAAGGTGCGCGGCTACTCGGGCGGGATGAAGCGCCGCCTCGACCTCGCTCTGGCGCTGGTGCACGGTCCGCAGATACTCTTCCTCGACGAGCCGACGACAGGCCTCGACCCGCAGAGTCGCAGCGCTCTCTGGGCAGAGGTCAGCAGGCTCGCGCGCGAGGACGAGGTTACGGTGTTCCTGACGACGCAGTATCTCGAAGAGGCCGACGTGCTGGCTGACCGGGTCGGGATCATCGACCGGGGCAGGATCGTCGCCGAGGACACGCCGGAGTCACTGAAGGCCGAGATCGGACGCCCCAGCGTCGAGGCGACACCCGCTGAGCGCGGGGAGCGCGACGCTGTCGCCAGCGTACTTATGGGTTTCGGGGAGGAGATCCCAGCCCAACCCGGGGCCGTTGCCGTCAGGCTCTCGGGCGGGGCCGCTGGCCTCGCCGACGTGGTGCGCGCCCTCGATAAAGAGGGTGTCCGCGTCACCAACCTCCGGCTCGATGAACCCAGCCTCGACGACGTCTTCCTCGCCAAGACAGGCCGCTCGCTGGAAGGAGCCGGGGAGGGCGAAGAAGGCGGTATGGAGGAGGCGCAGGCGTGAGGAGCTCTGCTTTCCTCACCGAGGTCATGGCGATCGCACGCCGCTCCACCGTCCGTACCATGAGGCAGCCCGCGGTCCTCGTCCCTGCGCTACTCTTCCCGATGTTGTTCTTCTCCATCAATGCGAACGGCCTCGACGCCGCTTCGCGCATCCCTGGCTTCCCCACCGACTCTTACCTCGACTTCGCGTTCGCCTTCCCACTCATACAGGCCTCTCTCTTCGGCGCGATCACGGCCGGCGCCGACCTGGCCCGCGACATCGAGAGCGGCTTCTTCGACAGGCTCTCGCTCACCCCGATGCGTCCTGTGGCCTTGCTTGGGGGGATGCTAGCTGGCGTGGTCGCGCTCGGCTTGATACAGGGTGTCGCCTTCCTCACCGTAGGGCTGCTGATGGGTGTTGACATAAGCAGCGGCGTAGGCGGGATGTTCGTGATCGTGCTCCTTACCGTGCTCGTCGCCCTCGGGTTCGGGGGGATAGGCGCGATACTGGCGATAAGAACGGGTTCTGTCGAGGCTGTGGAGAGCGCGTTCCCGCTGTTCTTCGTGGCCATCTTTCTGTCGTCGATCAACCTGCCGCGGGAGCTGATCGAGCAGGACTGGTTTCGGTTTATCGCGACCGTGAACCCGATCTCCTACCTGGTCGAAGGCATCAGGAGTCTGGTCATTACCGGCTGGGACGCGCAGGCTCTGATCCTCGGGTTCGGCTTCGCGCTGGCCATCGTCGTGGTCGCCATCGGCGGGGCGGCGGCGTCATTGAAGACGAGGGTGGTGTAGGTATGAGTAGCTTCTTCCATGTGGCTGGGGCTGTGGCCGCCCGCCAGACCTACAAGTACTTTACGAACCCCGCATTCCTGGCGCCTGCGCTCTTCCCGCTTTTCTTTTTCGTGGCATTCGCCGGCGGTCTGACGAGGGTAGGTGATGTGCCCGGCTTCGACTACGGGGCCGGCTACATCGCGTTCCAGTACGTGTGGGCCCTCTTGCAGGCCGTCTCGATGGGCGGGGCTTTCACAGGATTTTCGATCGCGGGCGACTTCGAGAACGGATTCGCGAGTAGGCTCATGCTGGCCGCCTCGAATAGGTACGGGATCATCCTCGGCTACACTATGGCATCTATCGTGCGCGCCGTCATGACAGGGATGCTCGTCACCGGGTTCGCGTTGGTCATCGGGATACCCATAAGCGGTGGCTTCGACCTCTTCGGCCTCATCGCCCTCGCACTCCTCGCCAACATAGCGGCGACCCTTTTCGGGGCTGGGGTGGCGATGCTGCTACGCACCCAGCAGGCAGGGCCCGTTATACGCACGCCAATCTTCTTGGTGCTTTTCCTGGCACCGGTCTTCGTACCGCTGAGCTTGCTATCGGGTTGGATCGAGACCGCCGCCCGCCTCAACCCTTTCACCCACGTACTCGAAGCCGCCAGGGGCTTCCTGGCCGGCGACCCGACTGGCGTCGCCTCTGCCTTCATCATAAGCGCCATCCTCATACTGATACTCGCCCTCTGGGCTGTCTACGGCCTCCGCAGCGCGGAGAGAGCCGGATAGGAAAGGAACACCAAGTGGCTGAAAGTGAACACGAGACGTCCGTCGAAAGGGATCTCTCAGGACCTGCCAGATTGGCCCTGAAACTAGGTAGTGGCGCGCACGCGGGAATCTACCGCGCCACGGGCGGCAAGCTGCTTGGTCGTATGGGCAAGAGTCCCATCCTGCTCCTGAACACCGTGGGGCGGAAGACCGGCAGGCAGCGCACGGCCCCGCTTCTCTACGTCATGGAAGGCGAGGATTTCGTGATTATCGCCTCGAAAGGCGGCGCGCCGACACACCCTGAATGGTACCTGAACCTGAGGGCCAACCCTGACGCGACGGTCGAGGTTGGAGATCGCGAGGTACGCGTAAGGGCGGAGGAAGCGGACCCTGAGGAGAAAGCCGGCCTCTGGCAGAAGATGGTAGAGATGTACCCGACCTACGACGACTACCAAAACAAGACGGAGCGTGAGATCCCGCTCCTCGTACTGCGCCGGGTACGCTAGGATTGCAGTGAAAGGGAGGAACATTGTGAAGACCATAAGTCGCGAAGGTTTGAAGCAGAAGATCTATAGGGGCGACGACTTCGTCCTTCTCGGGGTGCTCTCGGAAGCGTCCTACAATCAGGCGCATCTACCAACTGCGATCCGCTTCCAGGACAGTGGCCTGCTCCCCGACATCGTGCCCGACAAGACTACCGAGGTTGTGGCCTATTGTTCGAACTCCCACTGACATTCCTCGACGCGGGTCGTCCGTGAGCTGACGGCCATGGGTTACGAAAACGCATTCGAGTACGAGGGTGGCAAACAGGACTGGATGGACGCCGGCTGCCCGACCGAGAGTACCAGTTAGGAAGCGCGTGCCGACCACCGACCAGACCATCTCGTTCCAGGGTGAGAGACAACGGCTCCGTGGCTACCTCGCGTGGCCAGAGGACGACGGCCCGTTCCCCGGCGTGGTCATCATCCATGAGGCTTTCGGCCTAAACGAGAACATCAAGGACATAGCCCGCCGCTTCGCCGATGCTGGCTACGCCGCCCTCGCAGTCGACCTTTTTGCCGGGCGCAGCCGCGCCGTATGCATGGCCCGCATCATAGGCGGCATGCTCCGTGGAACCCCGGACCGTTTCGGCATCGGCGACCTGAAGGCTGCCCTTGGCGTCCTTTCCGAACAACCTTCCATCGATGGGGGGCGCCTCGGAGCCATCGGCTTCTGTATGGGTGGGGGGCTCGCCGTCGCCTGGGCCTGTACCGACGACCGGCTGAGAGCCATCGCCCCATTCTACGGCGTGAATCCTCGTCCACTAGGAGCCGTCTCCCGTTCTTGTCCCGTCGTCGGTTCCTATCCCGAGAAAGACTTCACAGCGAGGTCGGGTCGCAAACTCGCCGCCGAGCTGGGACGCAGTGGCGTCCCGCGGGATATCAAGGTGTACGAAGGAGCGAGGCACTCCTTCTTCAACGACAGGAGCAGGAGCTACGATCCAACCGCCTCAGAGGATGCCTGGCTGCGGACACTGGCCTTCTTCGAGGAACACCTCGCAGACAGAACTTCAGCGAACCGTTAGCGCTACGCAGAGATGAGCGCGAACATATCTCGAGGCGAGCAGTCGGGGCGTAAGGAGACCGTGCTCGCTGTGGCCGGGCTCATGCTCGCGCTATTTCTTGTAGCCCTGGACCAGACCGTGGTCGGGACCGCATTGCCCAAGATAATCGCCGACCTCGACGGGTTCGAGCACTATGCCTGGGTCACGACGGCGTACCTGCTCGCTTCGACCGCCATGATCCCGGTCATCGGCAAGCTCGGGGACATCTACGGCAGGAAATGGTTCATCATCGCTGGTGTGGCTATCTTCCTAGCCGCCAGCGCGCTCTGTGGGGCGGCCTGGGGGATGACCGAGCTGATACTCTTCCGGGGCTTACAGGGGCTTGGGGCAGGCATGATCTTCTCCA
The DNA here is from genome assembly GCA_902806095.1 of uncultured Rubrobacteraceae bacterium. Classification (GTDB taxonomy): domain Bacteria; phylum Actinomycetota; class Rubrobacteria; order Rubrobacterales; family Rubrobacteraceae; genus Rubrobacter_D. The sequence goes on along the minus strand of CADCVF010000018.1, from coordinate 34,732 downwards.
ACATATTCACCAGCGTCGCAGATATCTTCCCCGACCCTGCGCGCCGGGCGAAGTACCAGAGTGTATTCTTCAGCGTCTTCGCGCTGACCAGCGTCATCGGTCCGACGATGGGGGGTTGGATCACGGACACCATCTCGTGGCGCTGGGTCTTCTACATCAACCTGCCACTTGGCGTCTTTTCGCTCTTCGCCCTGCCCGTAGTGCTCCGCCAGAGTGCCAGGCGGTTCGGGGTAAAGATAGACTACCTCGGCGCCGCTACCATAACGGCCTCTGTGGTCTCACTGTTGCTCGCGCTCTCTTGGGTCGGTGAGGGCTACGACTGGGACGCCACCCGCGTCGTCATCGGTTTCGTGGTCGCCGGCATCCTGCTCGCCGCCTTCATACCCGTAGAGCTCAGGGCGGACGAGCCCGTGATACCGCTCTCCCTGTTCGAGAGTCGGGTCTTCGGCTCCGCGGCGCTACTGATGTTCATGGTCGGCATCGGGATGTTCGGGGTCATCCTCTACACCCCGCTCTTCGTGCAGGGCGTGCTCGGCGAGACAGCCACGGGTTCTGGCACGGTGCTCACGCCGCTGGTTCTCAGCATGACGGCCATGGCGGTTATCTGCGGCCAGATCATAGCCCGCGTAAAGCGCATCAAACCGTTCTTGATCGCCGGCTCGATAGTGATGACCATAGGTATCTACCTCTTGACGACGCTGGACGTGGACTCTACCCAGGGGACTGTCGCCTTCTATCTCATGATCACGGGCCTCGGCCTCGGACCTCTCATGCCCTCCGCGACCCTCGCCGTCCAGAGCACGGTCGAGCAGAGGTTTATCGGCGTCGCGACCTCGGCCACGCAGTTCATCCGTTCTCTAGGCTCGACGGTCGGCACGGCGGTTATAGGCTCACTCGTCACCTCGGGTTACGTCGACTACCTGAAAAACAACGCTCCTCCTCAAGCCCCAGGCCGACTGATAAACGCCCTGGAAGACCCGAACGCGCTGGTTAGCGACCAGGCCCGCGCCGCCCTGGACCGCGTCGCTTCGGCCCTCCCCGGCGGAGAGCGATTCGTAGAGCAGATCCTGCAGGTCTCCCGCGAAGGCCTCTCGGCCTCTCTTCAAGACGGCTTCGTCTTCACCCTCGTCGCCGTCTCGGCGGCCATCGTCGCTGCCCTGTTGATGAAGGACATTAGCCTTGGTGATCAGAGGTCTGCGTCGGCCGCGGACCTCGAGCAGGACAGGCTGGTGACGGGGATCACCCTCGAGCACCTCGCCAGGCGCATCGAGAGCGCCAACGGCGAAGCCCCGAGCCTGGTCTCCGCCGCCTCCAAGCTCGTCCCCGGCGATGGTGGCTCAGAGAGGGAGCGGGCCCAGCTCGCTGTCGACCGCGTACTGCGACCCCTGTCGCTGGAAGCCATCCGAGCGAGTCTCGGGCGCAACGGAGCCAGTCAAGAGGATCTCGACGACGTTCCAAAGACACGGTAAACTCCCGTCCGTCGCTTCCGGAGAGGTGTCCGAGTTGGCCGAAGGAGCGCGATTGGAAATCGCGTAGGCGGTGTTAAGTCGTCTCGTGGGTTCGAATCCCACCCTCTCCGCTTTCTCCCTAGTTTGCAGATAAAAGCAGTGATCGTAGCCAGGCAAAGTGAACGAGCCTGCTAGGCGTTGGGGGCAATTTACTGCAACCGTACTGCAATCAAGACTGCGAGCGCTGCCGAGCGCGAACTCCTCTCTCGACAGGCATCTGTTGACCGGCGCAGCCTGTGCTTCCTTGACCCAGCGGTCGTTTGTTCTTAACGGGCATAGAGGTAGAGCCCCTTGCCCGAAAACACCCACTCAAGCAGCGCACTTAGCTCCGGCGGTGGGAGCAGTTCCGAGAACGCCCTCCGGTAGCGTATGAGCATTACGTATGGTTCGAGCCATGCCCTTACTCTTCTCAGCACCTCCGGCCACCAGAGGTATGCAAGCCTCGCTCGAGCGTCGCTCCTTTTTCCCTTCCGTCGTTCGGTTCTCAACGGATAGGGCATGCGCCTTCTCTTCGAGGATCACCCTAGGAGGTGATGTCTCGGCTTGCCGTAACCGATCTCGTCTCCGATCATACCGAGTTGTTCGGACAGTTCTACGAGAATCCCTCGTTCCAGAAATGGCTGTCCAACACGGTCTTCTCGATGACCTACGATGACCCCGAGATCAGCACCACGTCCAGACAACGACGCCGGGCAGGCAGCGCGGCGGGCCGGATCATAATCCACGATACTTATCGCTGAGCAAGCCGCCGAGAACGACTTCGAGGTGCTGTCCGTAAGCCTCGACCACGCGATGGGCGTGTACGAACTACCGCACCACAGGAATCCGTTCGATCGTCTGCTTATCGCCCAGGCTCTTGCTGAGGGCATGCCCTTGCTGAGTCAAGATTCGGAGTTTTCCTCTTACTCCGTGGACGTCATCTGGTAACTCACGACGCTCTCCAGAAGGACCTACTTCGATCCAGAAGCTTGGCGGCTACAGTCGTAGAGATAGCGCCGTTTGGATAAAAGTCTACACACTAAGCACTTAAGTGTGTAGACTTTTATCCATATGTTGGAGATTCAGAGCGCACTAGAGGACTTGGCTCGGCGTCACGGTGGCTCCTTCAAGGCCGGGGACGCGGCGAAGGTCGGTGTCCATCCGAGGGATCTGTAGGCTCTTCGGGACCAGGGCTTCCTGGTCGAGCTTTCGCGCGGAGTCTACCGTCTGGCGGACGCCGAGATGAGCCCCTACCTGGACTTGGTGGCTGTCTCGCGGCGTAGTCCCAACGGGTCTATTTGCCTGAACTCCGCACTCGCCTTCTGGGACCTGACCGACGAAGTCCCCGCGGAGGTCCACCTGGCGGTGTCCAGGGGAGCTCACCGGCCGAGGATCTCCTACCCTCCCATCCGCGTTCACGTCTTCGCAGCCGACACCTTCGAGCTTGGGCGCGAGCAAGTCCGCCTGGAGTCTGGCGAGGAGATCTATATCTACTCTCCGGAGCGGAGCGTAGTAGACGCCATGCGTCTGAGAGGCCGGATAGGAACCGACGTGGCTTACGAGGCCCTCCGTCGCTACCTGAGACGCCCCAGGCCTTCTGCGGGCGATTTGTTGCGTCTCGCCAGGCAGCTCAGGACCGGCGGACCTATGGCCGATGCCCTGGAGGTGCTGACAGGGTGAGCGAGCCCCAATCGGCGGAGGAGATCTACCGTGCCCTTCAACGTCGGGCCAGGCGCGAGGGACGGGGCACCCAGGAGCTCTTCGAGTTCTACCTGCTCGAACGCTTCCTCTTCAGGCTCTCCCTGTCCAGATACCGCGACCGCTTCGTGCTCAAGGGCGGGCTCCTGCTCACGGTCCTGGGCGTCCTCCGCCCGACGCGAGACGCCGACGTGTTGGCGCGAGGTGTCGCAGGCGACGAAGAGAGCCTGCTAGCCGTGGTTCGGGAGCTGGCGAGCATCCCGGCGGAGGATGGCATGACCTTTGACGCCTCACGGGCGCGGGCCATGACCATCAGGGAGCACGCCGCCTACCCCGGAACCAGGATCGTCGTCCCAGCCACCCTGGGCACGGCCCGGTTGCAGCTACGCCTGGACGTCAAGAGAAGCGGAGAACCCGTTGATCTACGACGTGATCGTCATCGGAGGCAGCTTCGCCGGGGTTGCGGGCTGGTCCGACCCCTGCTAACGGCGCTCCGGCCACGCCAAGCGCAAACCCAGGCCAACCAACACCCCGCCGGTTAGCCAGCTTAGGCCGTTGGCCACCCTCGGGCGGCGTCTCAGCCAGCTGCCCAAAGCGCCCGAACAGTAGGCGATGGCGCTGAAGATCGTCCAGGTCATCAGCGCGAAGGTGAGCCCGAGGACTAGCAACTGCAGCGCTACGCCGCCGTTGGCCGAGGGGTCGGCGAATTGCGGTAGGTACGCCAGGAAGAAGACCGCTATTTTGGGGTTGAAGACGTTGGAGAGCACGGCCTGGGCGTAGACGCTCCTGGTGCCCAAGTGCGGCGCGCCTTCCGAAGAGAGGGCGAACCTCTTCCTGTCGAGCAGCGACCTCACGCCGAGGTAGATCAGGTAAGCGGCGCCCACATACTTCACGACCGAGTACGCCGTCGCCGAGCTCGCCAGGATCGCCGAGAGCCCGGTCGCAGCGAACAGGGAGTGGCACACGAGTCCCGTGCTCGCGCCGGTCGCCGAGACCAGCGCGGCTTTGCGTCCCAGCGTCACCCCGCGGGTGAGCACGAGGATGTTGTCAGGTCCCGGCGCTACGATGACAATCACGGAGGCCGCCAAGAACAAGAGCAGTTTGGTCTCCTCCACGCTTTCCTAGCCTCCCCCCGCCGTCATGAAAGCATCGTAGCCGAAAGCGGATCGTGTGGCTACCGCAGCCGGGCTCTGCCCGAGTGAAGCCCTCGGACGAGCTGGCCGTGCACTTGCGTTTCTTGACCAGCGCCGCTTCGACGCATCGCAAGAGGTCCGCCTGCTGACAATCTAAGTTAGTCGGGGGCGGCTGAATTCGACCGCCCCCTCCCCTAGAATGTTCTTGCTAGGATCAGGCCACGGCAGGGCTGCGTCCCGCCAGAACACCGCCGTCCACGGGCAGCGTGGTGCCCGTGATCCAACCGGCCCTCTCGCTCGCCAGAAACAGGATCGCTTCGACCACATCCTCGGGTTGGCCGTGGCGACCCAACGGATGGAAGCCGTTTACCGAGTCGAGCACCGCACTGGCCTCCTCAGCAGACATGAACCGCTCGTAGGCCGGAGTCTCCACAAATGCCAGCGCGACGGTATTCACCCTGATGTTCTCAGCAGCCAACTCGACGGCGAGATTCTTGGTGAGGGCGTGGCGGCCGGCCTGGGCTGCGGAGTAGGCGCTGGTCTTGGTGGTGGAGATCGCGTCCACGGCCCACATTGAGCCCACGCTCACGATCGCACCTCCACCGCGTCGCTTCATCTGGGCAACAGCCGCTTGGGAGGTGTAGAAAGTGGGTCTCAGGATGGAATCCATCGCCTCCTCGAAGTCCTCCTCACTCTCTCGCTCGAAGGGCTTGATCCTGAAGATGCCGGTGCTGTTTAGCAGAACATCCACCCCGCCGAACCGCTCCACAGCGGCGCCCACGAAACTCCTGGCACTCTCAGGCTTACTCGCATCGCCCGCAAAGAGCACCACCCTCTCTCCGGAGGGGTCAAGCTCTTCCCCGGCCGCGTCGAGCACCTTCTGGCGACGGCTGTTTAAGGCAACTTTCGCTCCCTCTTCCAGAAAGCGCCTGGCGGCGGCCTTGCCGATGCCTCCACCCCCACCGGTAATGAGCACTACCTTGTTCTCGAACTCCATCCCTTACACGCCTCCTTCCTTAACTGCTGGTTCGTCGTAGTCTTCGCCTCGCCCAGCGCCACGGTCGAGCTTCGCCTTAAACCCCTCCCTGGTGATGGTGGTAGTCACCGTTCTTTCACCTCCTCTCGTAATAACTCGTCGTATATACAACGACATCGGCAGTGTACCACCGACTCGTCGTAGGTACAACTAGCTCGTGCTACAATCCTGGTATGAGTCGAGAGGATAGCAATGAGGGGAAGATCCTACCGGTCCTCGAGGAGGGTCTGGAGCAGCGGCGCAACGCCTTGTGGCGGAACTTCCTGGTGGCCCACGCTGCGGCCATTGACAGGATCGAGGATGACCTGGGCGAGGCGGAGGTTCTGCCTCTCAGTTGGTACGACGTATTGTTGGCGCTCTATGAAGCGCCTGAGCGCAAGCTACGCATGCACGAGTTGGCGAGCGCCATTCTGGTCACCCGCGGCGGGCTTACCCGCCTGGTCGCACGGATAGAGAAGACCGGGCTGTTGCGCCGCGAGCCTGACCCGGCTGACGGGCGGGGGCTCTACGCCGCCCTCACGGGGGAGGGTCTTGAGGCTTTGAGGGCGACCTGGCCGGTGTATGCTCGGGGGATCGCCGAGCATTTCGGACAACACCTGGGCGACGAAGAGGTGGGCGTGCTCGACCGGGCATTCTGCAGGGTCTCGGCCGCTGCACGACAACGTTGAACCCGCCCATCGGTGCCGCTCGCGTTTGCGACTACTGTAGAACTCGCGGTCCTCCTTACCAAGAACGCAGCTTAGTGCCTCGGCCTCCCGTTCGCAGTAGGCTAATTTCTCGGCATGCCTGTCGCGACATTCTGCGAGATGACCTCACGCGAGGCGTCATCGAGAACCCCCTGGCCCTGGCTGTGCTCGGCAAGCAACATTCTGGTGTGGAGGTAACTTATGAGCAAGGCGGCAGAGGCTCCGACGATGGTGACCATGGACAGGTGGCGGGCCGGCGTGACGCTGTTTGGGGCGTTCTTTCAGGTCATCGTCGGTTTCTTCGTGCCAGTAGGGAGCCTCGTGAACCGCGACGTTTCACTGATCATCCCGGCTGGGTGGACGTTTGCCATCTGGGGTCCGATCTTCTTGCTCTGTTTCGTCTTCGCCGGATACCAGTTGCTCCCCTCGAGGCGTAACGATCCGGTTCTCAGAAGCGTGGGATGGCCGCTTGGGATCACTTTCGTTGGGAACGGATTGTGGACCCTGATACTGCCTCTCGGGCAACCGATACTCTCTCAGGTGGTGATCCTCTTCATCCTGATCTTCGCCCTCACGGCGCATTTCAGGTTCGGTAGGAGCGGCGAGGTTTCCACCGTGCAGCGGTGGGTCGTCGGGCTACCTACGGGGTTGCTGGCGGGCTGGCTCACGGCGGCGAACGTCGTCGGGTTCAACGACATGCTCGTCAGGGAAGACGTCGTAGGCTCCGGTGTCGTGGCCGCTCTTGTCGGCGCGGGGCTGCTTGTGGTGGGGGCTATTGTTGCGGCACTCATGCTCGGTGCGAGCGCCGGTGGACCAGCCCAGGCTAGCATCGCGTACGCAGTCGCTGTGCTCTGGGGACTCTTCGGCGTCGCCGCTAACCAGTACGACTCGTCCGTGATCACCACGTTCGCCTCCGTCGTCTGCTTTGTCGCGCTCGTAATCGTCATCATCCGTGCGCTGATGGGCCCGCGAAGCGGCGGGACTTCGAGAGCCAGAGTCGTCTGAGAGAGAACCGGGATAAGCCAAGTCTTACCGCAAAGTGCGAGTGCTCTCGGAGCTTCCGAAATCGGCGCTCGGGCACGTCGCGGTCAATGGCCCGTCTCCCGGCCTGCAAGAACGCACCCGAGGAAGGCGTCGCCCTCTGAGGCGGCATACCGTTCCCGGCAATAAGCTCTCGCAGGGCTAGAATGCACGAATTGCAATGCCCCCATCCTCCCGTGAGGAGTAACGTAGCGCAGGTGGTGTCTGAGGTCGTGGAAGCGGAATGCTCATGGGCGTTAGACTGGAATTGTGGGGAATTTGGAGCATTCTACGCCTCCAAGAGCTGGACGAATACCGGGAGGCAGCCCAACAGGTGGCTCAAGTGCAAATGGCCGGGGCGAATCTCGCACGCTATGATCCACTTCAGCGTGTTGGGAGGTAAGCAGAATGCCAACCCTCGAAAACCTGTTGGTGGGATTGCTCCAGGGGACAGAAATACCCAGCGAGACAGTGATCAGCGCAAGGAAAGACCTCAGAAGGCCAGTAGTTCTACCCAGTACCGCCTCGAGGGAGTCAGTGAGGCCCGCAGATTCGTCTACGGCGGTAAGGATGAGGGTCTCCCTTATTACAAATGGTGAGCAGACGACTTCTGGTCGCCCGACTTCTGGTCGCCCGACTTGCGATCTGGGCCCGCGACCTGAGCCCAAGCTTGCGGAGAATCCTGGCAGCGTGATTGTCGCCGGTACTTTTAGAGATGCCAAGGTTGGCTGAGATCTGGCAGTTGGAGAAGCCGCTGCGACGAGGAGTGCTATCGGCCTTCGTGCTAAGCTGAGAGAGGAAGCGAGGTGCCTCGGCGTGTGAGAAGGAACAGTCCCTGGACGTTGATTTGAGAGCGGGTAAGGTCCGATGAGAGGCCCGGTCCTCGTTGATACAGATCCGGGAATAGACGATGCTTTCGCCCTTCAATACCTGATAGCCGCTGGTGGGTGGGACCTGCAAGCGATAACGACGGTCGCCGGGAATGTACCTTTGCCCCTGGCCCTGGCGAATGCCAGAGGTCTCGCCGCCATGCTTGGAATCGAACGAGACGTTCCTGTGTACGGTGGTTGTCCCAAGCCTCTGATACCGAATCCGGGTGAACAGTTCTCGGAGCTTCATGCCGCCTGGGGCCACCAGTGGTAGTTCGTCAGCTCCCTGATCGTCTCGCTCTGATCGAGCAACTCGACGCACCGTTCCGTCAGCGCCTCTTCGACCTCTTCGATCTCCTCGAAGAGCCCGTTGGCCAAAGCCTCGTTGGTCAGCGCCCACAGCCTCTCGGCCGGCATCAGCTCCGGCGAGCCCGGCGGCAAGAACTCCAGGTGTATCCCGTCCGGCACCTCTACCTCGCCGCCCGTGTGCCAGCCCGCCCTGTCGACCACCAAAAGGATGCGCTTGTCCTCGCCCGCTCCCGCCTCCTCGGCGAACTGTTCGAGGGCCAGCGAGAACATCTCCGTGTTCGCCCGGGGCAGGATCATCCAGAACACCTCCCCGCTCTCGGGCCGGACGAAGCCGTAGAGGTAGGTCCACTCGTAGCCCCTCTTGAAGCGGGCGGTGGGCCTCTTTCCCACCGGCGCCCACACCCGTCGGGTTACCGGCTTGAGGCCCAGCCTGGCTTGGTCCTGCGCCCAAAGCTCCACGGTTCGGGCCTCCGGATGGGCCTCCTTTAGCCGCTCGAGCTTCACCGCAAGACTTTTTTGAAAGCCTCCCGCTCGGAGGGATCGGCCCCCTTGGCGTTCGACGGCCTGGGGACCTGGGGGCTCATCCCCACCTTCCTCAGATACTCCCACCCTCGCTGGGCGTGCACCTTCTTCTGCGAGCCGATCTTCTCCTCGATCCAGCGCGCCACCTTGGGCCCGCTCCACATCCCCCCGCCCGGGGGCGGCGTCCCTCCGGCGAGGGCTTCCCTAAGCTCCGCTTGGCCCTCCTCGTCCAGCAACGCCCTCTCCTTGGCGCCCGGATTGCCATGCCGACGGTCGCCCAGTCCCTCGACTCCATCGGCCTCCTAACGCCTCGCGATCTCCTTGGTCCACTTGTGGGAGTAGCCCACGGCGTGTGCCACCTCCCGCGTGGACTCGCCCAAAGACAAGCGCCAGACCATCAGCAGATGGGTCCTAAGCACGGGATCTCGGGCCTTGCGGTAAAGGCCCTCCAACCGCGATGCCTCCGATAACTCCGAATTCCGTTTCTCGCTCATGATCGGAAGTATACAGCCGGATTCAGTATCAGTGGCGGCAATCGTGGTGTTGGTCGCAGTCTGGCGGATAGTGCCGTGAGCCTGATAGAGATCGAAGACCTCACCTACTCCTACACCTCCCAGCACGAGCCGGCCCTCAGGAACCTGAGTTGCAGCATCGAGCAGGGGAGCTTCGTCGGGATCACCGGCCTCGCCGAGGCCGGCAAGTCCAGCTTCTGCCGCCTGATCGCCGGCTATATCCCTCACTTCTTTCACGGGGAGTTCGCAGGCACGGTGAGCGTCGCCGGAACGGACACCAGAGAGACCACCATCGGGGAGCTAGCGGAAAGGGTTGGCTTCGTCTTCGAGAATCCTTTCGACCAGTTGACCGGCGCGAGCCTCACGGTGCTCGAGGAGGCGGCCTTCGCCCTGGAGAACATGGGTCTTGCCCGCGAGGAGATACGACCGCGGGCGGAGAAGAGCCTCTCCCAGGTAGGAATGAAAGATCTGACCGACAGGCATCCCCAGCAGCTCTCCGGGGGACAGTCTCAAAGGTTGGCGCTGGCTTCTGTCCTCGCCGTCCAGCCTGAGATTTTCATCCTCGACGAGCCGACCTCGCAGTTGGACCCCCTCGGTGTCGAGGAGGTCTTCGATGTCATCTCGGAGATGCACCGCAGAGGCTACACCGTTATCGTCGTCAGCCAGGACCTCGACCACCTTGCGGTGCGCGCCGACCGCCTGATCGTCGTAGACAAGGGCGAGATAAAGTGGGACGGAGAACCGCGGAAGGTCCTGCTTCAGGCCGCGGAGGCCAGATACCCCATCCTGATCCCCGACGTACTCGAGATCAGCCGCAAGCTACGGGCAGCGGGACGAATCCCTTCGAGCCCACCGGCGCCCCTGACCGTCGAACAGGCCGCCACAGAGCTGTCCTCGGTAAACACCCCAGGCTCTGCCGCACAGGCCATCGGCACGGGCAAGGCATCGCGCCATCTCCCGGGCTCGAAGGCGGAGAGTAGTAAACAGCTCCTCTTCGAGGACGTACACTACGACTATCCTACAGGGGTGTCAGCGATCCGCGGTGTCTCACTGACTCTGGAAGAGGGCTGCGTCTGTATCGTCGGCCAGAACGGAGCAGGCAAGACCACCTTTGCCAAGCATCTCAACGGCTTGCTGAGGCCGACGCGGGGCCGCGTGCTGGTCGGGGGCAAGGACACGCGGGAGTACAGGATCGCCGAGCTCGCCAGAGAGGTTGGGCTGGCCTTCCAGAACCCGGACGATCAGCTCTTCAGGAGCACGGTGGAGGAAGAGGTGCGCTTCGGCCCTGACAACGTTGGTGCAGGTCCCGAGGAAGCGCAGCGTCTGGTCACTTCTGCGATAGACCTCATGGGCTTGGAAGCGGTAAGGGAGAATAAACCTCACGACCTGGGGTTATCTGAGCGCAAACGGGTAGCGACCGCCTCCGTGATCGCCATGAACACCCCTGTTGTGGTCCTTGACGAACCGACAGGGGGACAGGACGCGGAGGGGATCGAACTGCTGGGCCACCTGGTAGGCCATCTCGCGCAGCAAGGGAAGCTCGTGCTCGTCGTGACCCACGACGTGAAGTTCGCCGCCGGGCACGCCGACAGAGTTATAGCGCTCCATCAAGGACGAGTGCTACTCGACGATGTCCCGAGGACGGTCTTCGGTCGAGATGAGGATCTGGCCCGTACCCACGTGGAGCCCCCTTCTGTCACCAGGCTAGGGAAGCTACTGGGGCTGGACGAGACCTTGCTCTTGCCAGAGGAACTCCTGGCCGTCTTCGCCTCGGACTAGTGGATCGAGAGAGGAGCCTGCGCGCCGAGGATTTGTGAGCACAGCATTGCGACAGCCCCAGGGCATTGAAGCCTTGCGGGGAAGCGGTTACTATGCGTAGCGAAGGGGATAAATCCGAGCCGAAACCGGCACTCCGACATCCACGGTGACTCGACCAGGGAAGGGTACATGAATCGTTCACTCACAAGCTTGCTAAAAATCGTGCTTCTCATCGCCGCCTTAGGGCTGGTGTTGCCGGCCTCCGGCGCGCTTGGCGCGAAGCCGGTACAGACGACAAAGCAACCGACCGCGAGCGGAACGGGCGGCGCCGTGGCCACGGTGGATCACGACGCTTCGCAGGTGGGGATGCAGGTCCTCAAAGAGGGAGGCAACGCGGTCGACGCCGCGGTCGCCACGGCCGCCGCTCTTGGCGTCACCGAGCCGTATTCGTGCGGTATCGGGGGTGGCGGCTTTATGGTCATCTACGACGCGAGCGAAGAGAGCGTCTCGACTATCGACAGCCGCGAGACGGCCCCTGCGGCTTTCCAGGAAGACAGCTTCTTGGAGAATGGCCAGCCCATCCCGTTCGCGGAACGCGTCACGAGCGGCCTCGGGGTCGGAGTTCCTGGCACGATCGATGGCTGGGAGCAGGCGCTCGGTAAGTTTGGCTCCAGACCTCTCTCAGAGCTGTTGCAACCCTCCATCCGGCTCGCCGCCCGCGGATTTGTAGTGGATCAGACGTACCGCCAGCAGACGGTGGACAACCTCGCCCGCTTCGAGGACTTCACCTCGACTCGCGAGACGTTCTTGAGGAACGGGCAGGCTCCCGCGGTCGGCTCGACCTTCCGTAACCCCGACCTCGCAGCTACCTACAGCCGCGTCGCCGATGGTGGCGGCGACGCCTTCTACTCGGGACGGACCGCCAGGGCCATCGTCGACACGGTACAAAATCCGCCGGTCGTCGCCGACCCTGGTCGCACAGTAAGGGCCGGCCTTATGACCACGGCCGACCTCTCAGGCTACAGTTCCCTCGAACGCGCTCCGACCGAAAGCTCTTACAGAGGCATGCAGGTATACGGTATGGGGCCGCCTTCCTCCGGCGGTTCGACCGTCGGTGAGGCGCTCAACATCCTGGAAGGGTACCCGATGTCTGACCTCACCCTCCCCCGCGACGATGCGCTCCATTACTACCTCGAAGCCTCGCGATACTCGTTTGCTGATCGGGGCAAGTATCTAGGCGATCCAGCCTATGTCGACGTGCCGCTCACAGGCCTGCTCTCCGATGAATTCGCGGCGGAGCGGCGAGAGCTCATAACGGAAGTGGCGGCCGAACACCCGGTTGCGCCGGGAAATCCCTGCCCCTACAACGGCGGCGAGCCCTGCCCCTCAGATGCACAGGCGTCCACGGCCGTCGAGGGGCCTTCGACGACGCACCTCACCGTCTCGGACGAGTCGGGCAACATCGTTTCCTACACCTTCACCATCGAGCAGACGGGGGGGAGTGCGATCACGGTTCCGCGCCACGGCTTCATCCTCAACAACGAGCTCACGGACTTCGAGCCTGTGCCTGGACTCGCCAACTCCCCTGATGGGGGCAAGCGCCCGAGGAGCAGCATGAGCCCGACGATAGTCACGGACACTGGGGACGACCCTATAATCGCACTCGGCTCCCCAGGAGGGTCGACGATCATCACGACCGTGTTTCAAGTACTCGTCAACGACCTTGACTTCGGCATGACCCTACCTGAGGCTATCGAAGCGCCGAGGGTCTCGCAGCGTAACACGGTTACGACCTCTGCCGAGCCGGAGTTCCTGAATTCGCCCGAGGCTGCAGCGCTTGTATCCGAGCACGGCCAGAGCTTCACCTCGACGCCCGAGCTCGGGGCCGCAACGGGCATCGCCTTCCTCCCAGACGGAACCGTGCAGGCCGCGGCCGAACCGGTCCGCCGCGGCGGGGGGAGCGCGCTCGTTGAGAACCCCGTCCCCTGACGCGCCAAGGGGGTTGACTGAGAAGGGGTAGAGATGTTCGCCGCCTGGGGTCGCTTTGTGTATCGTTTCCGGTGGCTGGTTCTCGTCGCGTCTATCCTCTCGATAGTGGCCGTGGTCTATGGGATGGGCCACGGGGGCCGGTTGGGCACGGGCGAGTTCTCAGCCCCTGAGGGTACCGAATCCGGGCAGGTCGACGAGTTGTTGGATGAGGAGGTGGCGAAGGCCCCGCCTGGCTTCATGCTCGTCTTCGGCAGCGAGGATGAGAAGGCCACGGACCCGGCGTTCCGCGATCAGGTGGAGCGCGCGCTGGAGCCGCTCCGAGAGGATGAGCGGGTAACGGGCGTCCGCACCGCCTACGAAAACGGCGCCCTCGATGAGGCCATGATCTCTCGAAACGGGCACTACAGCCTCGTGGTGGTCGAGCTCGAGGAGGGCAGCTTCGCCGAGCTGCAAGATGCCTACGCGGATATCCGTCAGGAGGTGCGGCCTGGCTCTCTGGAGGTCGTTGCGACCGGTGAGATCCCACTCAACGAAGACTTCGAGAGCGTTACGGAGACAGACTTGAAGCGCGCTGAGGTAGTCTCGTTGCCCCTGGCGCTCTTGATGCTGCTCTTCGTCTTCGGCTCCGTCGTCGCTGCCGGATTGCCCATCGGCGTGGGTGTGCTCGCCGTCACCGCCGGCTTCGTCGGCACCCTGCTTCTGGCGAGGGCGATGGACGTCTCGATCTACGCGACCAACATCGTCACCATGATAGGCCTCGGCGTCGCCATAGACTACTCGCTCTTCGTCGTGAGCCGCTTCCGCGAGGAGGTTGGCGTCCGTCCCGTGCCAGAAGCCCTGGCGCGCACGATGGCGACCGCGGGACGCGCGATCCTCTTCTCGGGGCTCACTGTCGCCATAGGATTTATGGGCTTCCTGTTCTTCGACGTGGCCGATCTGAACTCCATAGGCTTCGCAGGCTCTATTGTGGTCGCCTTCTCGGTGCTCTACGGTCTGACCTTCCTCCCCGCGCTACTCGCGATCCTCGGACCCCGCGTCGACTTCTTGCGCCTGCCTTTCGTCCACCCGGAGAGAACCGCCACGGGCAGCGGGCTCTGGCACACAGTAGCGAGATCCGTCATGGCCCATCCGTGGCGCACACTCTTGCCAGTAGTTACTCTACTCCTGCTGCTCGGTTCGCCCTTCCTTGGCATCCGTCTCGGGCTCTCCGGGGGGGACACACTGCCCAAGAACACAGAGTCGCGCCGGGGAGAGGAGATCCTGGATCGCCAGTTCCCCGACAGCAGCGCCTACCCGATGGTGGTACTGCTCGATTACCCGCAAGGATCGCCGCTAACCAGAGAGCGGATAGGCGAGATGTACGACATGAGTCGTTGGCTCGAGGAGAGGCCCGGCGTCAAAGACGTGGAGAGCATCGTAAACCTCGACCCGACGCTCTCCAGGGATCAGTACCAGGACCTCCTTTCGGGGCCCCGCGAAGACCTACCGCCTCAGGTGCGGGAGGCGCTGAAGAGGACCACGGGAGATCACATCGCCATCCTGACCGCCTACACCTCGGCAGGCTACAACACCGAAGCGGCGCACGACCTGGTGCGCGAGGTCCGCGGGCAACACCCCGAGGTCGGTGGCGAGGTGCTCGTCGGCGGTTGGGCGGCCTTCGACCTCGACCTCACCGATTCGGTCTACGAGGCCGCGCCGCCCGCGATAGCCTTTGTGGTCCTCGCCACGTATGTTGTGCTGTTCTTACTCCTCGGGTCGGTTCTCTTGCCTATAAAGGCTATCATCGTGAACTTCCTGTCGATCAGCGCCTCCTACGGGGCCCTGGTGTGGGTGTTCCAGGAGGGGCACCTCTCCGGGCTGCTCGACTTCACCCCGGGCCCGATCAACACTACCACCCCCATTATCATGTTCTGCATCCTGTTCGGACTCTCTATGGATTACGAGGTGATGCTCCTCAGCCGCATCAAGGAAGAGTACGAGCGCACCGGGTACAACCTCTCCTCCGTGGCCCTCGGCATCGAGCGCACGGGACGACTGATCACCGGCGCAGCACTTATCATGGCCACGGTCTTCTTCTCCTTCGGCCTCGCCGAGGCGGTCGTGATCAAAGCCATAGGACTTGGAATGGGGCTCGCCGTGCTGGTGGACGCGACGATCATACGCGCCCTCCTCGTTCCTGCAACTATGCGGCTAATGGGGCGCTGGAACTGGTGGGCCCCCAAGCCCCTGGCCCGACTACACCGGCGGCTCGGCCTCTCCGAAAAGACCGTCGACGCGCTGGACCCCACATCGTCTCCCCCCTACGAGGTCACACCCCCTGTGAAGCGCCGATGAGCGCAATATGAACCGAGCGAAGGCGAACGGTGTGGAGTGCATGTAGTCTAAGACCTAGACTATTCACCCGAACGCGTAGAATAGATGTTCTCGCAAGCCCGCACGGATAGTCAGAAGATGTGCCGATCGGCCTATGCACTTTGCGCCCTACACTCGGTAGGATGCGCACCGTGTTTCAAAGAACCAGGATGCGGTAGTATCATCAGCCTCTCTCGAGGATCGACGTGCGGGTGAGGGTACATGCTGCATCTGTAAAAAAGTGGTGGCTGCGGGATAGATGAGTCCCGGCCATCGGAAGGAGGACACACACGATGAGGCGAACGGCACTACTAATATTGCTTGCGCTGATGGCTGCGGCGTTGGTTGCGGCCAGCGGGGTGGCCCTGGCCAAAGACTTTGTCGGCACCGGGAGAGGCGAGAAGATCGTAGGCACCAAGCAGGCTGACCGCATCAACGCCCTGGGGGGCGACGACGTGGTGCTTGGCTGGGCGGGTGCCGACAAAATACGCGGTGGCGACGACAACGATAGGCAATACGGCGGACGGGGCAACGACATCATCTACAGTGAGGGAGGCTTCAGGGACCTGGTCGATTGCGGCAGAGGTATCGACACGGCCTATGTCGACTCCAAGGACCGGGTGGTGGGGTGTGAAAACAAGAGGTGAGGTAGCCAGGAGGGCACCGTAGCTCCTATAAGACCTTTTGAGGACTTCTCTGGTTAGCCTCGCGATCGACGCTCTCCCGAGGCGTAGCCGCCTGGTCCCTCCTTCCCGTCCTTATTCATCAACGTCGTGGAACATAGATTCTCGGCAGTTCGCACATCCCCGGTCCTAAGCCAAGCGGAGTTCTTGAGTACAGGATAGATGAGTGTCTATCGTGTACTCAAGAACTCGATAATGTCGCTGGCTGGTATTTACGCCCCCTTGTCTGCCAGGCCCATCGGTAGCGAAGTTAGGGGCAATGCTACGTTCTCGGAAGTAGTTTGTGAGGTGGCGTTTCTTAAGATGTGCCGCCTAGCCTATGTGCCTATTCGCAGAGCAGTGTATTATTCCCCCGTGAATAACGTATTGGGGCGGGGGTCTTCATCCTTTCTTCCTCCGCCCCGCTAAAGAAGGAGATAAGTATGAGAAGGACCGTTTTGTTGTTGTTTTCGACGGCGGTAGCTCTTCTCCTTGCCAGCGGGGCTGTACTGGCGTTGCCGTCGGAGACCCCCGACGACACCCCGATGATCGACGGGCGTGTCAGGGCTATCGAGCAGGTCGGCACCAACATCTGGCTGGGCGGCAGCTTCTCCCGGGTCGAGCAGCGCAACGGCACTGTCTTGGGCCGCGTGGCCAACGTGGCGGTCTTCGACTCCAAGACTGGAAAGTACAGGAAGGGTGTGGCGCCGAGTCTTGCGGGCACGGGGGCCGAGGTATTTGCCATGACCACCTACGGCGACGACGTGCTGATCGCGGGCAATTTCCCGGGGCCCACCAGCAACGAGAGTAACCTGGTCCTGGTCGACGGCACTACGGGAAATGTGATCCGGTGGTACAACTCGCCGACTCTGAAGTCGGTGCTGGCCGCGCCCGAGCTCGGGAGGGTCTACGGCGGGGGGAGAAGCCTAACGGCGTTCAACTTCGCCACGGGCAAGCAGCTCTTTACCCGGGCGAAGACCGAGGTAGAGGCCATTCGCACCCACGACAGCAAGCCGGCGTACCGCGACCTCGAGCTCGACGACGACGGCAAGACGATCTGGGCGGCGTGCATCTGTGACAAGGTGGGCGGCAACCCCGCCAAGGCCCTGGTCAAGCTCAACACCAAGGGCTACCATCAGGCCTCCTGGCTCGCTCAGACGGGAGCGGGATCGTTCGGACTATCGGTGGTCGACCACAATGGGAAGCTCTTCCTGGGCGCCGGGGGCAGCGACTTTGTGGCCGAGTTCGATAAGACAGCCGGAGGCGAGCGTGGCTGGAAGCAAGACGCGGCCGGCTCGGTGCAGGCGGTTGAGGTCTATGATGGGCAGCTGGTGGTCGGCGGGCACTTCTACTACGTCGGCGATGATAGAGCCGATAAGTGTGGGGCCGGGCGTCCCGGGGAGCCTCAACTCGACCCAAACGGAGAGTGTCAGCGGAGGCAGGGCATAGCAGCCTACTCCCTCGGCGGGCGACTCGACCCTGGCTGGGATCCGGCCTACTCGGGCAGCTACAGCCTGGTGTGGGCGCTTCACGCCGATGGGCTCAAGCTGCATACCGGCGGAGAGTTCAAGAGCGTTAGCGGGGTCACCCAGAACTCCTATGCGCGCTTCTCGCCGGGTTCCATCGAGGGCAATGACAAACCGAACACCCTTGCAGGCACCTCTAAGGGTGACGCTATCTACGGCTACGGCGGCGCTGACCGCATCCACGCTTGGGCCGGCAGCGACACGTTGCGCCTTGGCGGTGGCCGGGACAAAGGCTACGGGGGGCGTGGCGACGACCATATCCGTGCGGTAGACGGGAGCAAGGACGAAATCTCCTGTGGCCCTGGTTCTGATCGGGTCAGGGCCAACCCCGGGGATAAAGTCTCAAAGGGGTGTGAGAGAATCATCAGGAACGGCGTAAGGGTCGGTTAACCCCTGAGAGGAGGGAGGCGAAGGGAAGAGTAGCAGACCGGCCGGGACGTAGAACGCGGTTAGGGCCAGGTTAATTAGAGGCTCGGAGGCATGGACGCCCGTTGCAAGGCCGTCCGGGCTGTGCTCGTAACGGATCCCCGAGCGGCCGTTGTCCACGGTGAGGTTGTCGTGGACCCAGAAGCCTTCGTCCTCCCTGGCCGGGTCGTTCTTGCAGCCAACGTCGCACCACATGCCGTTGCCCTGCTCGTCGTGGACGTAGTTGTAGGCGGCCTCGAACTCGGTTATCCCCTTGACGGCCGACGCATTCCAACCGAGGAAGGCGGGGTTCTGGGTGTTGTCGTAGAACTCGCTGTTTAGGATGCGTCCCTTGGCGTTTAGGATGCCGCCGGCGTCGTTGTCGTGGATGACGGCGTAGCGGACGAGGAAGCCGCCGTCGGCGCTAGATGCCGTTATGCCCGCGCCCGTGCCTGTCAGCGGCTGGCCGTCCGTGGTGGTCTTGCCTACGCCGCCCGCTATGTCCACCCACTGGACCTCGATGTCTTTGCCGACCGCTGCGATGATCTTATGGAGCGAAGTGCTGGGACGGATCTCGACCTCAGGGACGCCATAAGTGGCGGGCCCGCGCGTCACGGTCTCGCCTGTCTGGCCTATGAGCCTGTCGCCATCCTTGAGGCGCAACGTCTGCGAGATGTTGTAGGTGGCTGTGGTGCCACTACCGAGGACTCGGTCGCGTCGGGACCGCGGCGGGGAAAAGACTACCGTAGCCCTCCTAGAGCCGTTCGAGGGCCTGTTCGAGGTCGGAGATCACGTCTTCGGCGTGCTCGATACCTACCGAGAGCCGCACGAGGTTCTCTCCGACCCCGAGCCGTTTGCGGCGCGACGGTGAGAGCTCGCGGTGCGAGGAGGTGGCGGGATGGATAGCGAGGGTGTAGATGTCGCCCAGGGACGGGGCCTTGACGCAAAGCTCCAGTGCGTTGAGGAACGCGAAGGCCGCCTCACGGCCTTCCGCAGCGAGCTCGAAGGAGACGAGGCCCCCAGTATCCGAGAGCACCCTCCCGGCGGTCTCGTGATCGGGGTGTGCACTGAGGAAAGGATGGTTGACCTTCGCCACCTTCGGATGGGCGGCGAGCCTGGAAGCGATCTCGCGCGCGTTCTCGCACTGGCGGCCCATCCGCAAGGGCAGCGTCTTGAGGCCGCGGTGCGCTAGCCACGCCTCGAAAGGACCGAGCACGCCTCCGACGAGCTTGCGTAGTTGCTCTACGGCGGCTGTGTAAGGCGGACCCGCTGCGACCACGCCGGCCGTCAGGTCACCGTGTCCCGACAGGTACTTGGTCGCGCTATGGATGACTATATCCGCGCCGAGCTCCAGGGGCCGCTGGAGATAGGGCGTTCCGAACGTGTTGTCGACGATCAGGGCGGCCCCTGCGGCGCGGGTTATCTTCGAGATCCCCTGTATGTCGGCGACGCGCAGGAGCGGGTTGGAGATGGATTCGACGACGACGGCGCGGGGCTCTAGCCCGGCGACCTTCTTCTCCACCGCCCCGAGGTCGTAAGCGTCGACGAAGCTGGTCTCGACGCCGCTCGCACCGAAGATCTGGACGAGCAGCGTCGATGTCGAGCCGTAGAGTTGCTCGGCCGCAAGGACCGTAGCCCCGTCCGCCAGCTCCGCGGCCGCGAGCGCGGCGTGCGTGGCCGCCATCCCCGAGGCGAAGGCGAAGGTCCTGATCCCCGCTTCTGATTTCGGGGCCTCCAGTGACAAGAGCGCCTCCTCGAAGGCGCGGACGGTAGGGTTGTCGTAGCGGGCGTAGCTGTAGCCTTGCTCCTCTCCGCCGAGCACGCGGTCCGTCGTCTCTATATTCGGGTGGGAGAAGGTGGTAGAGGCGTAGATCGGAGTCGAGATCGGGTAGAAGATCCCGTCCCGGCCTTCCTTCGCACCGGCCCTGTGCTCTCCAGAGTGCACGGCGCGGGTCTCGAAACGTCTAGGCTGCTTCATGGTGGCCTATACTAACCTACCCTGGCGTGCTGTTAAGAGTGCGGGCAGCCGTTTAGCTCGTAAAGGCGCGTGTGTGCTCGGCCATGTCGGGGTAGGACTCGACCAGCGCCCATCGTCTCCTCCGACATGAAACACTTGGAGCAGATCCGTGCGGCTTCCGGAAGGCTACCCAGGACGGGCGTATGGCCGGGCGAAAGAGCGCTCCCCGGCGTGTTGTGCAAGCGGAGGGGGATCCTCTACTTCGCCGGGGAGCCTGCTCGCATTATCAGGCCGGATACGTTAAGGGGTGGTAACGTGCGTGTACCGATTTGGTTACGACGCAGACCATTCTACGAACTCGCCGAACTCCGCGAATCGAACCTATTCGTTCAGCTGTATCAATGCGAGCCTGAGATCTTCAGCCATCCCGCTGTGGCCGTGCTTCTCTGACTGGGAGATCCCCTTCTCGTAGGCGGCGCGAGCCTCATCTTTACGGCCGAGATCGGCGAGTACGTTACCGAGGCGCGCATAAGCGTTTCCCTCGTCGTCGACGTGGACTGTTACGTAGCGCTTCAGGACCGTCGCCTCGTCTTCGCTACGTCCGGCCTTCTCATACTCGTTCGCCAGGGCTAGCAACCCCGTCGGATTGTCGGGGTTGTCGGCCAGCATCCGTTCGAAGTAATCTATCCTGTCTTCCATGGAAATCCTCCCATCAGCCATCGTACACGCCAGTATATAAGCAATTCAGCACGCTGCGCCCTTCGGGCTTCGCATGTCAGCAATTCAGCACGCTCCAGCCTTCGGCTTCCGCTTGTCAGCACTTCAGCTTGTTGGAGAGTAGCTTGCGTTCGTGGTGCTGTGTGGTAGGCAAGGCCCCGAATCGTTTACCATGGAGCCTCGCTGCGCGTGGGCTGGCTAGCTGAAATGCTGACAAGCCTGCGAAGCAGGCGAGCTGACAAGCCGCCTGAAGGGCGGCGTGCTGACAGGCTGCATTGTGGGGTATCATACGAAAGATCGAGATGTTTGATCGCTTTGCAAGAGCGTTTTTGCGGGGTGTCCGGACAGGGTGCCGGGCTTCCACGCGAGGCGCTCGGGGTAAAGAGGGTATCGTCACGTGAGGGTGTGATCCGGTTGGAGAGAAAGACGGAGAATCAGTTTTTCGGGCCGAACCTCGGCTACGTGTTGGAGCTCTACGAGAACTACAGGGAGGACCCCGAATCCGTCGACGGGCGAACGCGGGAGTTCTTCGAGTCCTGGAGCCCGCCGCGGGTGGGGACTGCGGGTGCCAACGGGCAGCAGATTGCCCCCGAGGTAGACGTCGAGAAGGCCGTTGGGGCTTCGAAGCACGTCAGACACATAAGAGATTTCGGGCATCGGGCCGCGAAGCTCGACCCTCTCGGGAGCGAGCCGCCGGGGGACCCGACGCTCGACCCGACCTTCTACAGGATAACGAATGAGGACCTCGAGACCCTGCCATCGCTCATCATCGGCGGGCCCATCGCCGGGCGTACATCCAACGCCAGGGAGGCCGTCGACGAGCTGCGTAGGATCTACTGCGACACGACAGGGTACGACTTCGGGCACGTCCACGACCCCGAGGAGAGGTTCTGGCTGCGCGAGTCCGTCGAGTCGGGCCGCTTCGACAAGACTATGGAGGGAGAGAACGCGAAGCGTCTCCTCCAGAGGCTCACCAGGGTAGACGCCTTCGAGAAG
Organism: uncultured Rubrobacteraceae bacterium; assembly: GCA_902806095.1. Classification (GTDB taxonomy): domain Bacteria; phylum Actinomycetota; class Rubrobacteria; order Rubrobacterales; family Rubrobacteraceae; genus Rubrobacter_D. Next base: position 13,098 of record CADCVF010000018.1, on the reverse strand, counting down.
TTCCTCCACAAGACGTTCTTGGGCCAGAAGCGTTTCTCCGTCGAAGGAAACGACATGGTCGTCCCGATGCTGAACAGGATCATCCGCTCCGCCGCCGACGTCGGCACGCCCGTGGTCACCCTCGGTATGGCCCACAGGGGGAGGCTCAACGTACTGGCGCACGTGATGGACAAGCCTTACTCCAAGATCTTCGGCGAGTTCCAGCAGCCCGAGAAGGGCGAACAGTCCTCGGCCGCTGGCAGCCCCGGTGAAGCCTGGGTCGGTGACGTCAAGTACCACCTCGGCATCAGGGGCTTCCAACTAGCGGACGAGGAGGCCGACGAGGAGGTCTTCATCCACCTCGCCCCGAACCCGAGCCACCTCGAGCACGTAAACCCCGTGGTCGAGGGGATGGCCCGTGCCTCCCAGGAGGAGCGGAACGAGGCAGGCTCGGCGCATCAGGACGTCGAGGCGTCACTGCCCATCCTGCTGCACGGGGATGCGGCGTTCCCCGGCGAAGGGGTCTCGGCGGAGACGCTGAACCTGAGCCGGCTGCCAGGCTACAGGACCGGCGGCACCATACACATCATCACCAACAACCAGCTAGGGTTCACCACAGAGAGGCAGGACGCCCGCTCGACGACCTACGCGAGCGACCTGGCCAAGGGGTTCGAGATCCCCGTGGTCCACGTCAACGCCGACGATCCCGAGGCTTGCATGGCGGTGGCGAGGATGGCCCACGCTTACCGCGAGAAGTTCTACAAGGACTTCATGATAGACCTCGTCGGCTACCGCCGCTATGGGCACAATGAGGGCGACGAGCCGGCCTACACGCAGCCGCTGATGTACGAGACCATCCGCGACCACCCGACGGTGCGCGAGGTCTGGGCAGAAGAGCTCGAGCGCCGCGGCGTCCTTGACGAGGACGAAGCACAGACTATGTTCGATCAGATCATGAACGACATGGCCGAGGTCCAGAAGAAGCCAACCGACGAGCTCAAAGAAGAAGACTTCGCCACAGACGAGATGTACACGCCGCTCGTCGGGATCCCCGAGACCGCCGTCGCGGCCGAGAGGCTCTCGAAGCTGAACGAGGCGCTACTGGAGGTCCCCGATGGCTTCACGCCGAACTCCAAGCTCGGGCGTCTCTTCCAGAAGAACCGCGGGGATCTCGACACCATAGATTGGGCGCACGCCGAGGCGCTTGCCTTCGCCTCGCTGCTCGAGGACGGCACCCCGATTCGTCTCACGGGACAGGATACCGAGCGCGGGACCTTCTCCCAGCGTCACGCCGTCCTCTACGACGCCGAGACAGATGAGCGTTACGTCCCGCTCCAGAGCCTCCCCCAGGCCGGCGCTTCGTTCTCGGTCTACAACAGCCCGCTATCGGAGATCGCCGTACTCGGCTTCGAGTACGGCTTCTCGGTCAACTCGGGGGATGCGCTCGTCCTCTGGGAGGCGCAGTACGGGGACTTCGCCAACGTCGGGCAGCCGATGATCGACCAGTTCATAGTGAGCGGCCAGGCGAAGTGGGGCCAGACCTCGGGGCTGGTACTCCTGTTGCCGCACGGCTACGAGGGTCAGGGGCCAGAGCACTCCAGCGCGCGTCTCGAGCGTTACCTCCAGCTCGCAGGGCACGAGAACGTGCGCATAGCCAACCTCACCACAGCGGCCCAGTATTTCCACCTGCTTCGCGCCCAGGCCGCGCTCAAGGACAACAAGCGTCCCCTCATCATCATGACGCCGAAGAGTCTCCTCAGGCATCCGATGGCCGCCTCCAGTCTGGAGGACCTCTCGGAAGGCACCTTCCAGCCTGTGCTCGACGACGAAGAGGCGCGCGAGAGGGCAGAATCCGTAGAGCGTCTCATCCTGTGCTCGGGCAAGATCTACCCTGAGCTAGAGGGCAGCGAAGACAGGGACGAGGCTGTAGACACAGCCATCGCCAGGGTAGAGCTCCTCTATCCGTTCCCGGAAGACAGGGTGCGAGAGGTGCTCGACGGTTACCCGAACCTTCGGGAGGTCTTGTGGGTTCAGGAGGAGCCGCAGAACATGGGCGCCTGGGCTTTCGTCGAGCCGCGGCTGCGTGGGATTACAGGCGGCGAGGTGCCCTTACTCTACGTCGGTAAGCCGCCGCGGCCAAGCCCCGCCCAGGGCTCTGCCAAGTTCCACAAGCAGGAACACGCCTACATCGTGCGGTCGGCCTTCGAGAGCGTCGGGCAGGACTTCGATTCAGAACAGGGCGTGAAGGAGACGCACCTTCGCGCCTCCGCCCCGAGCGAATGAGAGTTAGAGAGGAAGAGTGAGCAGTGGCTGCTGAAATACACGTTCCCGAGCTTGGGGAGTCGGTCGCCGACGCGACGGTCGGACGCTGGCTCAAGCAAGAGGGTGAAACCGTAAAGTCTGGCGAGGCGCTCGTCGAACTCGAAACGGATAAGATCAACTTCGAGGTCGACGCCGAGCAGGACGGTGTCCTCGAATCCATCTCCAAGGCCGAGGGCGAGACCGTGAACGTAGGCGAGGTCATAGGTACCATAGGCGAAGGTGACGGCGCCGAGCAAACGGAAGAGCAGCCGCAGGCCGAAGATGAACAGGAGGAGCAGCCGCGGGCCGAGCAGCCTGAGTCCGAGGGTGAGGGTTCAGGAGAAGAAACGTCCAACGGTCACCGCGAGCTCGAAGATGGAGCCGGCCGAGCATCCCCGTCGGTCAGGAAGCTGGCCCAGGAGTACAAGGTCGACCTCGCCGAGGTCTCCGGCTCCGGCTCTGGCGGGCGCATCACCCGCGATGATGTGGAACGTTTGATCCGAGATCAGTCCAGGCCCGCGGCCCCCGAAGCGACTGAAGAACCCGAGCGCGACGGCGAAGCTCAGCCGGCCGCCTCGGAGGACGGTAGGGCGGCGCTGGAGGAGCGGGTGCGCGTCTCCCGCAGGCGCCAGACCATCGCCCAGAGGCTCGTCGAGTCGCAGCAGACGGCGGCGATGCTAACGACCTTCAACGAGGTCGACATGAGATCGGTCATGGAGCTCAGGAAGCGCCGCAAGGAGTCCTTCCAGGAGCGGACGGGGGCGCGCCTCGGCTTCATGAGCTTCTTCGCCAAGGCGGCCATCGGGGCGCTCAAGGCCTTCCCGAAGGTCAACGCCGAGCTGCAGGGGAGCGAGCTCCTCCTCAAGAAGTACTACGACATAGGCGTGGCCGTCTCTACGGACCAGGGGCTCGTCGTCCCTGTCCTCCGCGACGCCGACCGCAAGAGTTTCGCGGGGATCGAACGGGGCATAGCGGACCTCGCCACAAAGGCCCGCGACGGCAAGCTGACCCTCGAAGACCTGCGCGGCGGTACGTTCACCATCACCAACGGGGGCATCTTCGGCTCGCTCGTCTCCACACCCATCCTAACCATGCCCCAGGTCGCGATACTCGGGATGCACAAGATCCAGGAGCGACCCGTCGTCATAGACGGCGAGGTCGCTGTCCGTCCCATGATGTACCTCGCGCTCTCCTACGACCACCGCGTCATAGACGGTGCCGAGGCCGTGAGCTTCCTGGTCCGCATCAAAGAACTGGTCGAAGACCCCGAGTCGCTGCTGCTCGAAGGCTAGAGAAGAACAACGGTCAGGGGCTTCCTATGGGGAGCCCCTTCGTCTACCCGTAGACATCGACTGCAGCGCGTATGCCGGGCGCCTGCGAAAGCCGCGCATCCATTGTGACCAGTGGGGCATCCAGTGCTTCGGCGAGTGCGACGTATGCTGCGTCGTACGCGGTCAGGTTGTCCTTCAAACTCCAGATCCTGTCTACGAGCGTGGCGTGCGGATAGCGGACGAAGGCCAAATTCTTGAGGTCTTCTATGGATTCGGCGCTTCGTCTACTGGAGATCGTGCCGAGCAATGTCTGCCGGCGCAGCGCGTGTAGCACCTCCAGGTCCATCACGTGAGGAACGTGAAGGCTTTGGCCGGGACCTTCCACTTTCTGCCGGATGCGCTCGGCTCCCGGTCCCTGGCCCACGAGCACGGCCACCACCGCCGAGGCGTCGAGAACTATCAAGAAACGCTAGTCGGCGTCACGAGGGTCGTCGGCGTCCCTGAATCGGCGAATCGTCACGTCGGGCGGCTCGTCCAGCTCGACCGGCTCCCGCTGACGCAGCCGCCCCATCATCTCGGCCAGGGTGGGCCTCTCAGCTATCTGTTCCATCTCCGAAAGCAAATAGTCAGAGAGCGTCATGCCGGCCTTCGCCGCCCGTACCTTCAGTGTGCGGTGCAGGTCGTCGGGGACGTTCCTTATCTGGATCATCTTAGACATGTAGATTAGAGTAACACATGTTCTACACATGCTACGGTGTGCACCTGCTGTGCGATCTTCCTCGACTGAACGGCTACAATACGCTATGGAAGGGCAGCTAACTCAGGAGGATGATCTTGGATCTCCGGTCGGTACAGAGGCCTCTAAAGAAAAAATACCGCGATGAGCCGGGGTCTTCCCGGATAACGCTCGAAGCCAAAGCGAGTCAGCAGGACACTCCGATCTCCTGCTCTGTAGATGTAGGACAGGCGATTTACGAAGCCGAAGCCCACGCCGGGGTCGGAGGAACGGGCGAGGTAGCCTGCTCCGGAGACCTGCTGCTGGGAGCGTTAGCAGCATGCGCCCAGGTAACCTGCCAGATGGTCGCCGAGGCAATGGGGATAGATACCGAGCACATCGAAGTCACCGTGACAGGGGAGATGGACCTCGCCGGCACCCTCGGCGTCTCCGAGGAGGTCCCCGTCGGCTTCGAGACCATCCGTACCACCTTCGACATCGTGGCTCCCGAGGCGACCGATGAGCAGTTGGAGAAGTTGCGCCACAGTACAGAACAGTATTGCGTGGTGTACCAGACGCTGGCCAATTCGGCGGAACTCCAGACGGAGTGGGCGTAGAAGAGAGGACCGGCTCCGCCGGGCTCGTAGAAAGGTTGCTCTCAGGTGACCGGCGGGCGCTGGCGCGGGTGATCTCGAAGATAGAGCGCGAGGATGAGGAGACCGCAGGGATAATCGCAGAGATCTACCCTGAGACCGGTAGAGCCCTCACGGTCGGTTTCACGGGGCCGCCCGGTGTCGGCAAGAGCAGCGTTATCGCGAAGCTCATAGAGCTCTACAGACAGGTAGAGAAGCGGGTCGGGGTGGTCTCCGTCGACCCTTCGAGCCCGTTCTCCAAGGGTGCGATCCTCGGCGACCGCATAAGGCTCTCGGACCACTTCCTCGACCCCGGCGTGTTCATCCGCTCGATGGGGAGCAGGGGACATTTGGGTGGGCTCGCTGGCGGCTCGCGGCTCGCCGGCGTAGCGATGGAGGCCGGCGGCTGCGACGTGGTGATCTACGAGACCGTCGGGGTCGGGCAGGGAGAGGTCGAGGTCGCCTCGGCCGCTGATACCGTAGTGCTATGCCTGCAGCCGGGAACGGGGGACTCGGTGCAGGCGCTCAAGGCCGGTGTCATGGAGATAGCTGATGTTTTCTGCATCAACAAAGCGGATAACCCCCAGGCAAAGTACGCCGCCTCGGAGGTGCGTTCCATACTGGAGATCGGACACGAGCTCGACCCCGACCCGTGGTTTCCACCCATCGTGATGACCCGCGGCGATACGGGCGAAGGCGTCCAGGAACTGAAGGACACCATAGCGAAGCACCGTCAGTTCCTCGAGGAGGATGACAGGCTCGGCAAGCGGCGGAGGGCCGCCCTTAGAGACTTCGTCATCTCGTGGGCCACGAACCGCCTGGAGAAAGAGATGCACGAGATCCTGAACCGTGAGGATGCGGAGCTCGTCGAGAAGGTCTACAACAGGGAGCTAGACCCCATCTCAGCCTCGGAGATCATCTTCGAGGACGGGTAGGGGCGGTTCGCGAACCGCCCGCAGACGACCTGGATTCAATATCACAGGTTGGCCGGGAGAAGTCGCTCGACGACCACGACGTCGCGCCATTTCCCGTCGAGCTTGGCGTGTTTCTCGTGGACTCCCACCTCACGGAAGCCCAAAGAGAGGAGCAGCTTCCGGCTCGGCGTGTTCTCGACGAAGACGCGCGCGATGAGCTTCCAGAAGCCGGCCTCCTCCGCCGCCTCCAACAGTGCCTTCATCGCAAGCGTGCCTGCCCCACGGCCCCTGGCCTTGCCGGCGGTGTATACGGAGAACTCGGCCACGCCGGAGTAGCACTCGCGCGCACTGTAGGCCGTGGTGTTGGCGAAGGAGATCACCTCAGCCTCTTCCTCCACCACCACGACAGGGTGTGTTCCATCGAACCAGGCCTTTATCTCCTGTGCCGTACGCAGGCTGGTCTCGAACGTCGCGATGCGCTCCTCGATACCCTCGTTGTAGATGCGGGCTATGGCTTCCGCATCTTCCGGACTGGCTGCTCTGGACTGCACGACCGTATCCTCACCTCGATCCTTCCAGATAGCCCCTACTGCGCGAGGTCTACCACCACGGGCAGCGCCCTTCGCCGCCAGTTCTCGAGACGACCAGGGCTGCTCTCGTACTTATCGACCAGTGATCGGCGCGCTAGTTCGTCCTCTGCCGCGTCTCTGGCCTCGCGCGCCCGCCCGGTAAGACGCTCACCCGCTATGCGAACCTCTACCTCAGGGTTACGGCGGAGGTTCTTTACCCAGTCCGAGCGGTCGCCTCCTCCAGAGAGCATGTAGAGGGTCTGCGCTTCCGGCACGAGGGCGAACCAGATCTCGATCTCGTGCTGCCTTCCCGTTACCCTCCCCGTCGTCGTCAGGTAGCAGAAGTTCTCGTCTGTGAGCGCGTGGAGGTCAACCTTCATTCCTGGCGCAGCTCGACGCGACGGATCTTGCCGCTCCTCGTCTTCGGGAGGTCGTCGATGAACTCTATGCTGCGCGGGTATTTGTACGGGGCTGTGTTCTCTTTGCAGTAGTCCTGGATCTCCTTCGCCAGATCCTCCGACGGTTCGTAGTTTTCGCCAACGACTATAAACGCCTTGACGACGCTTCCCCTGTCCTCGTCGGGCAAAGGTACGACGGCGCTCTCGACGACCGCAGGATGCTCGATGATGATGCTCTCGACCTCGAAAGGCCCGATGCGATAACCGGAGGAGAGGATGACGTCGTCGGACCGGCCCACGAACCAGAGGAAGCCGTCCGCATCACGGTAAGCCCTATCGCCGGTCAGGTAGTGGCCGTCATGAAAGACCGTCTCGGTAGCGTCGGGCTGTTCCCAGTACTCTTTGAATAGCGCGGGTATGCGTCCGAAGAGGGCTATATCACCGGGCTCGTCCGGCGGACATTCGGTACCTTCGTTGTCGATGATCCTCATGTCACAGCCGGGCGACGGTTTGCCCATCGAGCCCGACCTTACTTCGAGGCCTGGATAGTTGCCGACGAGCAGGGTGTTCTCCGTCTGCCCGTAACCGTCGTAGATCGTCAGGCCGTGGAGCTCTTTCCAGCGCTCGATGACCGGTGGGTTCAACGGCTCACCGGCGGAGACGGCGTGGCGGATCGAGGCGAGGTTCGCGCGTTCCAGTTCAGGAGTCTTGGCGAGCAGGCGGTACTCAGTTGGGGCCTGGCAAAGGACAGAGATGTCGTAGCGATCTATCAGATCCAGGCGTTCGGCAGGGTCGAAACCGCCCTCGTGGAAGAAGATCTCCGTCCCTTGGCTCCATGGCCCGAGGAAAATGTTCCAGGTGCTCTTGGCCCACCCCGTCCCCGAGGTGCACCACAGCCTGTCGCCCTCCTTCAGGTCGAGCCAGTATCTGGCCTGCATCCAGGCGGCGTGCGTGTAGCCGTGGGTGTGCAGGGCACCCTTAGGATTCTTCGTCGTCCCCGAGGTGTAGAGGATGAACGCGCCATCATCCGCCGCAGTGTCCTCGGCCGTGAAGTCCTCAGAGGCCCCTTCCATCAACGTCTCGTAGGATTCCCAGCCGTCGCGTTCTCCACCCAGAAAGACAAAGTGTCTGAGGCCCGGCGCGTCCCCGCGCATACTCTCGACGGCTTCGACGCCTTCAGGGCCCGAGATCATAGCCACAGAGCCCGAGTGCTCGGCCCTGAACTTCAGGTCGCCGGACCTGAGCTGCGGGGCGCAGGGGATGGCGACGGCCCCTAGCTTCAAGAGGCCCGTCATGATAGCGTGCCACTCTGGAATCTTGTCGAGAAGTACCATCACCCTGTCGCCACGCCCAACACCCATCTCTCTCGCTACGTTGGCTAACCTGTTCGAGAGGACCGAAAACTGGGCGAAGTCGAGGCGGCGTTCTTCGCCGCTCGTTCCGAGCCAGACCATGGCCCCACGGTCCTGCGCGGCCCACCGGTCGACCACGTCACGCCCGAAGTTGAACCTCTCCGGCGTCTCCCAATCGAAGTCTGCGTAAGTCTTCTCGTAGTCCCCTATATTCGCCACGTTCCCTCACCCTTCCCCAAGAGGTACCTTTCCAGACCCGCATTGTACTAAAGCGGGTTTAGGAAGGGTCGCCTGAGACCGACGACTCCGCGGCGGTGTTGCCGAAGACGAGGGCCGAGGCCAGGCCGCTCGTGTACCCGCCGACTGAGACCCCGCCGACCTCGACTCCCGCGGCGTAGAGGCCTGGGATCGGCCTTTTGTCTTTCTTGCATAGCACCCTGCAGCCGGCGTCCACGGCGAGGCCGCCGACCGTGTGGGTTATGGAAGGCGCGACCTTTACGGCCATAAAGGGCGGAACGCGTAAGGGGCGGGCCTGTCCACTCCTCGGAGGAGCGAGGCTCTCTCCCGCGGCGATGGCGGCGTTGTACTCCTTCAGAGTTCGTAGGAAGGCGTCGCGGGGCACGCCACGTTCGGCGAGCCTGTCCGCCAGCTCTGTGAGGCTCGTGGCCTCTATGACGGTTCCTCCAGTACGCCTGGCCGTCTCGACCATCACTTTCGCGGTCTGTTCGCGCACGCGGCCTTCGAGCCCTGCAGCATCGAGGATGTAGTAGGCGTAGAGCCCGGGCTGGTGTGCAGTGGCACGTGTCAGGGCCGTCTCGGACCAATCTGCGTTCTCGTCGGCGTAGCGTTCGCCGCGGGCGTTGATCGCCACGGCGTAGCGGCCGTAGAGCTGGGAGACCTCAACAAATTGTTCGGGGGGAAACTCGGCCGGGGAAGCGGGCAGGTTCCGGCCGTAGAACTCGTCGAGACCCGCGCTCGCGAGCGCGCCCCTCTGCAGCGCCGCCCGAAAACCGTCCCCTGTACTCCTCGGGTGCGCCCGCACCAGCATCCTTCTAGGCCCCCGGATTATGTGGCGCCCGACCAGCTCGGGATCGCCGGCGAAGCCCCCTGAAGCAAGGATCACGGCGTCGGCATCATACTCCCTCGCGCCCCCGGAGGACCGGGCAAGCACGCCGGTTACGCGCCCCGCATTGTCCTCCAGTAGCGTCTCGAACGCAGTCTCTGTGAGTACCTCGCCTCCTGAGGCCTCCAGGCGCTCCACCAGGGCCGAGATCGTTGGTTCAGGGTCGAAGCGGGCGCCGAACGTGAGGGGATTCCCCGTTTCGCGAGCGAGGAGTTCGCCCCCTGCGTCCTCCAACCAGGTCAGGCAGGACCCGAGTCGTCCGAGCACGAGCCCCTGGAGAGATGCATCCCCGCCGGGCACCTCCCTGCGGAAGGTCGGCAGGTCCACGTACGACCATACGTAGCCGCTGGAGTAGATGAAGGAGCCGCCCGGGCTGTCACCCTTCTCCAGCAGGGTGACCTGCGCGCCAAGTTCCTCGGCCCTCAGGGCGGCGGTGAGGCCGGCGAGCCCGCCGCCGGCGATGACGACGCGCACCGGCGATCCTCTAAGTCAGGGAGAAGGTAGGCTTGTGTTCGACGTACTCTACGCTCACGCCCTCGGGACCCCGGACGAAGACGGCGAGGGTATTCGGACCGTCGACGAAGTCCTGGACCTCGAGTCCCCGCTCCTCGGCCTGCTTGCGGTGGTCCTCCGCCGAATCTACGAGGCAACCGACGTGGAAGAGCATGCCTCCTCCGTTCTCCTCGGACGCGGAGTCGGTGAGCCGTATCAGGTAATCGCCCGCCTTCACGGTGGTGGCCTCGTCTCCTGGGGCGAAGCCCATCTCGACGAAAGAACGTGCTGACTCCTCAGGCGACCCCGAGTTCAGGACGAAGCCGCCGAGGTCGTAGTCAGCGAACTCTCCTTCGCCAGAGACCAGGGCGAGCGGGAGCCCTTCGGGGCCTGTGAAAGAGTACCCGCCGTCTTGGGGTTCTGCGCCGGCCTCGCCAGGGAGTCTCGCCGCGGCGGCTTCAGGGTCGGCCACGCGTATTGTTATGCGTTCGATCTGCCCCGGAGACGGCGTCGTGCCCTGCGGGGCGTCGAAGAGGGTGAGCTTGCCGAGCCTGCCACCTGTCCCAACCAGGGTGTAACGTTCCGTGTGGTCCACGACGTGGAACCCGAGGTGCGTGGTCAAGAACTCGGCGGCAACTTCTCTATCGTCCATGTATAGGGCTATGTGGTCCAGCTTCCGTACCTGCATGATATCTCCTCGCTATTACGCCATCTTCCGAGAAGATAGCATGTGGTGCGTAATCTAGTAGATCGCCCTTTGAATTAGGAATGTGGAATTAGTAGTTTGGAACTGGTCCATAACTCAGCCCCTTCCTACTTCACAATTCCAACTTCACAATTCAATACCGCTGCGTCTGATCCACGAAACGCGCGTTTCGTCCCTGGAGGGCTTAGACTATGCTCGTTGGTCTTCGATACTGAGGAGTCACATTGGAACGTACGATAATCCTCGGGGCGGCACGGACGCCCTTTGGGAAGTTCGGCGGTGCACTGTCACCTCTGAGTGCCCCTGAGCTCGGTGGGGCGGCGATCAGGGACGCTATTGACCGGTCCGGCATCGAAGACGGAGACCTGCAGCACTCCATCTTTGGTATGGTTGTGCAGGCGGGGGTAGGGCAGATCCCATCCCGCCAGGCCAACGGTTGCGCAGGTCTCTCTTTCTCGCTGACAACAGAGACCCTCAACCAGGTGTGCGCCTCTGGCCTGAGGAGCGCGACCCTCTCTGACACCCTGATCCGCGCCGGCGACTACGACGTGATCCTGGCCGGCGGGATGGAGAGCATGTCGAACGCACCATATGTGTTGCCGAAGGCCCGCTGGGGGGGGCGCATGGGGGACATGCCGGCGCTCGACGCCATGATGCACGACGGCCTGCTCGACGCCTTCGAGCACGTCAACATGATCCGTTTCGGCACCGAAGGCGCCAGGAAGTTCGATATCTCCCGCGAGGAGCAGGACGAGTGGGCGCAAAGGAGCCACAAACGCGCCGCCGCTGCGACCGACGATGGGCGGCTCCCCGAAGAGATAGTCGGCGTCAAGGTTCCAGGCAAAAAGGGAGAGACGACCTACGTCGAGGCCGACGAGCCGATCCGGCGCGACACCACCATAGAGAAGCTTGCCTCTCTAAAGCCCATAGACGAGGGCGGCACGGTGACCGCCGGCAACGCCCCCGGCGTGACCGACGGCGCAGGCGCCCTGGTGCTAGCAGCTGAGAGCTTCGCCGAGAAGCGCGGCCTCGAACCACTGGGCACCATCGTGGCGCACGCCAAGGTGGCCGAGGAGCCGCCCAACCTGTTGACCGTGCCGGGCAACTCGGGCAAGCTCGCGCTCCAAAAAGCAGGATGGAATGCGGAAGACCTGGATCTCGTCGAGATAAACGAGGCCTTTGCGGGCGTTGCGATCCACTCCACCCGCATACTCGGCGTCGACCCCGATATCGTCAACGTCAACGGAGGCGCGCTCGCGCTCGGCCACCCCGTCGGCGCGTCCGGCGCGCGCATCCTCACGACGCTCCTCTACGAGCTGCGTCGCAGGGGAGGTGGCAGAGGCCTCGCCGCCATCTGCTCCGGGGGTGGCCAGGGCGACGCGGTGCTGGTAGAAGTATGAGCGACGAAAACCACAACGCGGACAATCCGGGTGTGATCGCCCCTCCGCCCCTGATCTACGCCGGCGCCCTCCTCGCCGGCCTGCTCGCCAACCGCCGCTACCACATCCCCTTCCTGCCGCGTCCACTCGCGCGGACACTAGGATGGCCGCTGGTAGCCTGCGGGCTCGCGATAGGGCTCCTCGGAGAGCGCGAGATGCGCCGGGCCGAGACCAACACCAATCCGTACAAACCAGCGACTACCCTCGTTACCGGGGGCCCATTCCGGTTCACCCGCAATCCTCTGTATCTGAGCATGACCCTGCTCTACGGAGGCATCTCGGCCCTAGCCAACGCGCTCTCCGCCGCACTGTTGCTCCTCCCCATCGTCCTGCACCTGATGCGGCGCGGCGTCATCGAGCGTGAGGAACGCTACCTCGCACGAAAGTTCGGTGATGTGTACCTGCAGTACAAGGTTAAGGCACCGCGTTGGATCTGAACAATAGAGACAACCTGCTCCCATACGGCGAGACTTTCCCTCGGATCGCGCAGTCTGCCTGGGTCGCGCCCGGAGCCTACGTCATCGGTGACGTCCACCTGAGTGAAGAGTCGAGCGTCTGGTACGGGGCCGTGCTGCGCGGCGACACGGAGCCCGTCCGCATCGGAGCCAGGACCAACATCCAGGACGGATGCGTGCTCCACGCCGACCCCGGCTACCCCGCGGTCGTCGGCGAGGGATGCGTCGTCGGCCACAATGCGGTCGTGCACGGATGCGAGATCGAGGACGACTGTCTCGTAGGGATGGGGTGTACCATCCTAAACGGCGCGAAGATCGGCGAGGGCTCAATCGTCGCCGCCGGCGCCGTCGTCCCCGAAGGCCGCGAGTTCCCGCCCCGAAGCCTCATAGTCGGCATCCCCGCCAAACGCGTCGGCGACGTGAGCGACGAACAGGCCGCTGACATAGCCCGTGGTGCCAACGTGTACGTCGAGCGCGCCGCAGCCCACAGGGAGTCGCTAGCAAAGAAGCCCTGAACCTCATACCCGACGCCTTTTTTTCCGCTTATCGGGCAGCCTCCACTTCCTCTTGTGGAACTTCGGGGGTCGTTATGAGGTTTCGGATCTCCCGCAGTGCGACCGATAGGGTGGAGAGGTCGAAGGTGCCGCTGGAGTTTATGTCGGTGAGGACCTGCAGGGTGCGCTCGGCGGGTCCCTCGTTGGCTTCGACCCATTCTTCTATGCGTTCGTCGACGGGTTTGTCGTCCGGGGTGT
>CADCVF010000017.1 GCA_902806095.1 uncultured Rubrobacteraceae bacterium | reverse complement strand
TGCTGCGGCCTTTCATACAGTAGGTTTCCCTCGAAACCGTGCGCTTTGCTCCCCTCAAACGGCTCTCGCACCGACTAGGCTCCCCTCTTCGTCAAGCACCTGCTCGTAAACGTTTCCGGACTCATCGCTCACCCGGGTCACGATCCGCCCATGATCGTCTACGTCTTCCTCTTCCACCGGTAAGTCGGCGAGGTTGCCGACCACATCCTCGTCCACCACCTCACCATTTTCGTTCATGGTGGTTTCAACGATATACCCGGACTCGTCCACGGTGCGCTGCACGCTCTGGCCCGCGTCGTTGACGGTCTCATCAAGCACCTCGCCGGGCCGAGACAGATCTTCAGCCGTGTCCCCGGCCCCGTCGATGCTCTGTCCGGCTTGATTCGCAGCCTGTCCAGCGTCCTGACCGGCTTGCTGTGCCGCTTGACCGGCACTCTGATCGGTCTCTTGGGCGGCTTGACCGGCATCCTCACCGGCCTGCTGAACGGCTTGTCCCGCTTGCTGACCGGTCTCCTGAACCGCTTGACCGGCATCTTGCCCCGCTTCCTGGATGGTCTGGCCGGCACTTTGACCGGCCTCTTGGATGTCCTGGCCCGTGCTTTGTCCCGTCTCTTCAACAGCTTGGCCTGCACCTTCGCCGACCTGTTCAGCAGCTTGACCCGTGCCCTGCCCGACTTCCTGAGTAGCTTGACCGGCTCCTTGACCAACTTCGCTCGCTGCTTGGCCGGCTCCTTGCCCGGCTTCCTGAGTGGCTTGACCCGCACCCTGGCCGACCTCGACCGCGGCCTTTCCCGCACCTGAACCTACATCTTCGGCAGCCTCCCCTGTGCTCTCGACGGCCTCGCCCGCGCCTGAACCTACATCTTCGGCAGCCTCCCCCGTACTCTCGACTGCTTCGCCCGTACCTTCGCCAACGTCCTCGACTGCTTCGCCCGTGCTCTCGACGGCTTCCCCTGCTCCCTCGCCAACGTCTTCAACAGCTTCGCCAGTACTCTCGACGGCCTCGCCCGCGCCTTCGCCGACATCTTCGACGGCCTCGCCCGTGCTCTCGACAGCCTCGCCTGCTCCCTCGCCGACGTCTTCGACTGCGGATCCAGCACCTTCGCCAACGTCCTCGACCGCCGAACCCGCGCCTTCACCAACGCTCTCGACGGCCTCGCCGGTACTCTCGACGGCCTCGCCCGCGCCTTCGCCGACGTCTTCGACGGCCGATCCGGCACCCTCGCCAACGTCCTCGACCGCAGAGCCTGCGCCCTCGCCGATGTCCTCCACCGCCGAGCCAGCACCTTCGCCAACATCTTCCACCGCCGAACCTGCACCGGCACCAACGTCTTCGACGGCCGATCCGGCACCCTCACCAACGTCCTCGACCGCAGAGCCCGCGCCCTCGCCGATGTCTTCCACCGCCGAGTTGAGCCCCTCGCCCACTAAATCTCCGGCGCCTTCTCCAATATCTTCGACCGCAGATCCCGCGCCCTCGCCGATATCTTCCACCGCCGAGTTAAGTCCCTCGCCTACTAGATCGCCGGCGCCTTCTCCAATGTCCTCTACAGCCGAGTTGAGCCCTTCGCCCACCAACTGGCCCGCGCCTTCGCCTACGTCCTCCAGGGCCGAGCCCGCGCCTTCCCCAACGTCCGCGACGGCCGAGCTTACACCTTCGACAAGTTTCTCTATGATCTGGGGGTTGCGGTCTATAGTGGTGAGGACCCGGTCGATGATGGCGGTTACGTTGTCGAGCCTGACCTTCAGGAGGGCCTGCGCCTCCACGCCCTCTATGACCAACTTGACCCTACCGAGATATGCATCGACTCCGACCGACAGCTCTACCAGGTCGAGCACCTTCGCGAAGAGGTTGACCTTCGCCCGCAGATCGTTGAGTTCGAAGTCGATCCTATCGACCTTAATGACCGGCACGTCGAGCAGCACGTCGGGGATCTTGCCGTTCATGGCGGCACTGTCTTGGTCATACTCCAGCACGTAGTCCGCGTATGCTTGCTCCGGTATTGTCCTGTCGGAGGGTATGTTGTTCGCGAACCGGTACTCCTCGTTCTTCTGAACAGAGGTACGAGGGTCGTTCTTTCGGACCGGAAGGTTGGGTTCGATCTCCTGTGACATCGCCTCCTCGTTGGCCCCCTGCGATGTCGCCTCGTTCGTTTCCTGCGACTCGGTCGTCTGCCGCGATTCTGTATCCGTAGATATCACCTTCGAGTCCCCTATCCCCTGCTAGTTAAGATTTGCTTCCCTCTCATACCCTCTATGTAGACAGACACAAACTC
>CADCVF010000016.1 GCA_902806095.1 uncultured Rubrobacteraceae bacterium | reverse complement strand
TACGACCGCAAGCGGATGCTCGACGTGCGGAGGAACATGCAGATCGTCTTCCAGGACCCCTATGCGAGCCTGAACCCCCGCATGACGGTGGGCAACATCGTCTCGGAGCCGTTGAAGACCCACGACGTCGGCGGCAGCTCCGGCGGCGAGCGCAAGCGGCGGGTGCAGGAGCTTCTCGAGGTGGTCGGCCTAAACCCCGAGCACTACAACCGCTACCCGCACGAGTTCTCGGGCGGTCAGCGACAGAGGATCGGGGTGGCAAGGGCCATAGCGCTCAACCCGCGCCTGATCATCTGCGACGAGCCCGTCTCGGCGCTGGACGTCTCGATCCAGGCGCAGGTCATCAACCTGCTGGAGGATCTCCAGAAGGAGTTCGACCTCACCTACGTCTTCATTGCCCACGACCTATCCGTGGTCAAGCACATCTCGGACAGGGTCGCCGTAATGTACCTCGGCAAGATCGTCGAGATCGCCGACAGGGCGACCTTATACGGCGGACCACGCCACCCCTACACCGCCTCGCTACTCTCCGCTATCCCCGTCCCCGACCCGCAAAAGGAACGTGAACGCCAGCGCGTGGTCCTTACAGGAGACGTGCCTTCCCCCGCGAATCCTCCAAGCGGGTGCCACTTCCACACCCGCTGCCCGCGCGCCCAGGACTACTGCACCGAGCACGAGCCTGGCCTCGACCCGCAGGAGAAAGAAGGCCACAGGGCCGCCTGCTTCTTCCCGGTACTCGAAGGCCAGCGTATTGAAGAACCCGAAACAAGCACTCCGTACAGGGCCGACTAGCTGGTCAGCGTGTCAGCCAGTCAGCACTTCAGCATGCTATGCCCTTCGGCCTTCGCTTGTCAGCCAGGTCTCGCGTATGGAAAGCTGAAAAATGCTGACAAGCGCCCGACAGGGCGCGTGCTGACATGCTGACCAGCTAAGATACAATTGCAGCGTGTGGAAGACTACCCAGACCCGACGTGAGTTGCGGAATTCCGTGGCGCGGATTCTTATCCTGGTCGTGATGCTGCTTGCGACCGCGTTCGGGGCTTACATGGTCGGACGTTCGCAGAGCCTCGCTACGCTGGACGAAGCGGACCGGAAGAGCCTCGCGCTGTACGCCGAGGCGCTCGACACCGTCAGAAACAACTACGTAGACCAGAGAAATATAGATCCCAAGAAGGAGACATACGGGGCCATAGAAGGGATGCTCGAGACGCTTGGGGATGACGGGCATACGCGCTTCCTTACCCCCGAGGAGCGCGAACAGAACGACCAGAGCCTCTCAGGAACGTACGTGGGGATCGGGGTCCAGCTCGAGGAGAAGAGCGGTGAGGTCGTGGTCGCCGCCCCGATAGACGGCTCTCCGGCCGAGGAGGCCGGTGTCAGTTCCGACGACGTGCTCTTGGCCGTAGACGGGAAGAGCGTCATGGGCGACGATGTCTCGGAGGTCGTGGAGAAGGTCAAGGGACCGGAGGGGACCAGTGTCGAATTGACCGTCCGTCACGACGGCGAGAGGCGTACCTACGACCTCCAGCGCGCAGAGATAAGTTCGCCTGCGGCTTCGTGGGCCTTGATCCCAGGCACGCACGTTGCCCTAGTGCACCTCTCATCGTTCTCCGACGACAGCGTTCAGGAGCTCCAGAACGCTTTCGAGGCGGCGAAGGCGGCGGGGGCCAGGCGCTTCATCCTCGACCTCAGGAACAATCCAGGCGGCAGGCTCGACCAGGCGGTGGGGATGGCAGGATACTTCCTCGAGCCTGAGAGCGTCGTCTACATCCGCAAGGACGCTTCAGGCGAGCGCGAAGAGATCACGGTCGAGGGCGACCCGGAATCGACGAACGCGCCGCTCGCCGTACTGGTCAACGAGGGTTCGGCCTCGAGCGCCGAGATACTGGCCGGAGCCTTGCGGGACAACGGCCGCGCGCCTGTTATCGGGGAGACCACGTTCGGCACCGGCACCGTGCTCTCGGAGTTCGTCCTCAGGGATGGCTCATCTATTCTGCTCGGCGTCGCCGAGTGGCTTACCCCGGACGGCGACTTTATCCGCGACACAGGGATCACACCAGACACGAGAGTGCCGCTCGCAGAGGGGACAGAACCGCTCACGCCCGAGGATGCCCGCGGGTTCTCCCGGGAGGAGATTCTCGAGAACGACGCCCAACTGCGCAAGGCCTACGAAAATCTACAGGGTCAGTAGCGAGGTTCACATAAAAACGGCTTTGGACCAGGCATACTCACAGGCAAGATGAGTCTTGTAGCCAAAAGAAAGGAAGACTGTGGCGCAGCGAGTACACGATAGTATCGAGGTGGAAGCCCCGGCCGATGACATCTTCCGTTACTGGTCCAACTTCGAGAACTTCCCGAACTTTATGTCCAACGTCGAAGAGGTCAGGATGTCCGCCCGGGACACCAGTCACTGGCGGATCAAGGGCCCTCTCGGCAAGAGCGTAGAGTTCGACGCGAAGACGACCGAGATGGACCCCAACCGCGGCATAGGCTGGAACACGGTCGACGGCGAGGTCATGACCAGTGGCGAGGTTCGCTTCGAAGAGACTACGCCAGGGCGTACGCAGGTCGACGTGACAATGAACTACGCCGACCCGCCGGGTGGGGCCGTCGGTGAAGCCGTCGCAAACATCCTCTCCAGTCCGGAGCGGATCCTCAAAGAGGACCTGCAGAACTTCGCCAGGATCGTCGAGCGCGGAGAGCTCGGCGGGTCGGAGGCCCAGACACCAAGCCGCTGAAATGCTGACTAGCGGGATGTGGAAAAATTGGCCTTCCACATCCCGCTTATCCTATTAGTGGGGTAGTATAGGGGCCGTCGGGAGGAATAAAACCCGGCGGCTTTCGTACGCGACGTGGGGGTATCCCATGAGTATCGCCATAGTAGCCCTGCTCTTACTCGTTCCCATCGTTATAATCGGCATCGTGCTCTTGGCTGTAATTACCAGGTCGGCCGCACGCCGCGACTCGGACGAAGAGGACGAATAAAGCAATTCAGCAAGCCGCCTGGCGAAGCCAGGCGGCTTGCTGAATTGCTTTATTCCAACAGATCGCGCAGTCCTGCGGCGTGCGGACTGCTCTTTATCTTGGCCAGGGCCGTGAGCTGTATCTGACGGATACGCTCGCGGGTGACGTCGAAGCGCTCCCCGACCTCTTCCAAGGTCTTGGGCTGGCCGCCGGTGAGGCCGAAGCGGTACTCGAGGACCATGCGCTCGCGTTCTGGGAGGCTGCCAAGGGCCTCTCGCATGCGGGCCTTGAGGAGGGAAGATTTGGCCAGGTCGTGGGGGCTCTCCGACTCCTCATCCGCGATAAAGTCCCCAAGCTCCGAGGAGTGGTCCTCCCCGACGGGGGTCTCGAGGGAGATCGAACGCCTCGAGACGCGTCTGATGCGCACGATCTCCTCCGCGTCGACCTCCATGATAGAGGCGACCTCCTCGTCCGTGGGGTCGCGGTTGAGCTTGGCGCCGAGGCCGCGCTGGACCCTGTAGTACTTGTTGATCTTCTCGACCATGTGGACGGGGACACGGATCGTACGTCCCTTGTCGGCTATCGCCCTGGTGACGGCCTGACGGATCCACCACGTCGCGTACGTCGAGAACTTGAAGCCCTTGCGGTAGTCGAACTTCTCGACGGCCCGCATTAGCCCGATGTTGCCCTCCTGAATGAGGTCGAGCAGTGAGACACCTCTTCCCGCGTACTTCTTGGCTATGGAGACGACGAGCCTGAGGTTGGCTTTAGTTAGGTGGGCCTTGGCCCGCCTGTCGCCGCGCTCTATGCGCCGCGCGAGGTAGGTCTCCTGGGCCTTCGTGAGAAGGGGGGTCTTGCCTATCTCGTCCAGGTACATCTGGACTGCGTCCCCCGTGTAGCGGCTCTTCAGGTCGCCCTCCAATACCTCTTTGACGAGCTGGGTGTCCTCGTCCTCGCCCATCGTCTCGGCGAGGAATCCGGCGTCGACCACTTCGACGCCGTGCTCGCGGAGGAGCCCGTAGACCTGTTGGATCTCGTCGGTCGAGAGGTCCACCTCTTGCAGGAGGTCGAGTACCTCACTCGACTCCAGCGTGCCGGTCTCCTGACCGGCCTCGAAGAGCTCCTGTATCTCCTCTATGTCCCGCAGGTCACGTTGAGGCTGCAAAATCTACTCCGGGAACTTCAGGTTGAAACCCTCCTGTAGCCTTCACGTAATATATCTTAAAAGGGACAATAATCAATTTGATCCCGCATGCGCAGGCAGAGTCGCGCAGCCAGAACCGCAAGGAGGATACGCTATGATGGGCCTGAGAAATCTGTACAAAGTATTCCGCGAGACCCGCAACGCGGCGAGGGAGCAGGCTACGCTCGCCGTCACCGGCGACTCGCCACGGGCCGCCGAGATCGCATCCCTGCTAGGGGCGCAAAGGGGCGTGCGCGGGGCCGAGGTGATCCTCTCGGTCTCGAAGGGCGAGGCTAACATCTCGGGGAAGGCCGTCGAGGATCCCGGTAGGATATCCCTCTCTCCGAAGGATGGGGACGCCCTGCTCGAAGATCTGGCGCCACGCATCGTGCTGGCGCTGGACGAGGACTATCTGGTCGCGCTCGCGAAGGGATATCCCCCGCTCAGGCGGGCTGTTTGCGAGGAGATCATACGCAACAACGCCCGCCAGAACGCCGTGATCGGGGCTCTCCCCATCCCTGGAGCCGACATGCCGGTGATGACGGCGAACCAGGCGCGGATGGTGCTCAACATAGCAGCCGCTTACGGGGAGGAACTGTCGATGGAAAGGGTGCGCGAGCTCCTCGGGGTACTGGCCGCCGGTTTCGGCCTGAGGGCCTTAAGCCGCCAGGCCGTGAAGCTCGTGCCCGTGGGAGGATGGGCCGCTTCGGCGGTAATCGCCTACGCTGGCACCGTGGCGATGGGACGGTCAGGCATCCTCTACTTCGAACGCGGCGGCCAGAAGGTCGGCGAGAAGGAGATGGAGCAGATCAGGGCCCGCGCCCTCAAGGAGGGAAAGAGCTTCGTCTCGCGCCTGCGCCGAAAATAGGCATCAGGCCTGTTGTACTTACTGATCGCGGACACCTCTTGCTGAGATAGCGCGCTTTCCGCGAGACGCTCTATATAATCGGTCCTATGTTCTCTTTCGTGCGGCGAATACTCTCGGAGGCGCGGGCCGGGCTCTCTACTTTGCGCCGGGTTGGGCTGAGGGTCTTCCTCGCCCTGACGACCTTGCAGGCGGTTATCGTCGGTGTGCTCGTCGCGTTGGCCGAGTTCCGCAAGCGGCGTCGGGGTCCGCGGGAGGGGTTCCCGTGGGAGGATCAGCCCGAGATAGGGATGGAGTCGGGCGAGGACCGGCTGAAGATCTACGCTTACGGGGTCGACCTCTACGAGGCGATGCTCGAGGAGATTGAGGCCGCTGAGGGCGAGATCTTCGTCGGGACGTTTATCTGGAAGGGTGATGAGGTCGGGCGCCGCTTTGTGGAGGCCCTTGCCAGGAAGGCTCGTGAGGGCGTCGATGTCTACGTCGTCTTCGACGGGCTGGCCAACTTGTTAGTGTCGCCCTCGTTCAAGAGGTTCCCGGAGAAGATCCACCGCCTCCACTTCCGTCCTCTGTCAGGGCCGACGAAGATACTGAACCCGAGGAACATCTTCCGGTTTCACCGCCACGTGATGAGCATCGACGGCAAGGTCGCCTTCCTCGGCGGCTACAACATCGGGTCCCTGTACGAAGCAGGTTGGCGCGACACGCACGTCAGGGTGCGCGGCGCCGCTGCCAGGGAGGTGGACAACGCCTTCGTCGACTTCTGGAACGCCCACCGCACGGGTGACCTGCCAGGGATAACCCCCAACAAAGAGCGTGATTGGAATCCGGCCGTAAGGGTGCGGCGGAACGACCCTTACATGAGGATTTTCCCTATCAGGGAGATGTACATAGAGGCGATAGACCGTGCAAACTCCCACGTCTATCTGACCCACGCTTACTTCGTCCCCGACCGGGCGTTGAAAGCGCACCTGATAGACGCGAGGAGGCGCGGGGTCGACGTACAGGTCCTCGTCCCCGAGCAGTCGAACCACGTCACCGCGGACTGGCTCGCGCGGCGCCACTTCCATGAGCTCCTCGAAGCAGGCGTCAGGATCTTCCTGTACAGGCACATCATGATCCACTCCAAGACCGCCACTGTAGACGGCGTCTGGTCGACTATCGGCAGCGCGAACATCGACCGCCTTAGCATGCTCGGCAACTACGAGCTGAACATCGAGGTCTACAGCCGTGCCCTCGCGGCCCAGATGGAGAGGATGTTCGATGTGGACAAGACCAACGCCGAGGAGTTGACACTCCAAGAATGGGAACGCCGTCCGCTCCCCGCCAAGCTCGTCGAGCGCACCCTCGCGAGCCTGAGTCCGCTGGTCTAGAGCACTTCAGCATGTCAGCTTGTT
Organism: uncultured Rubrobacteraceae bacterium; assembly: GCA_902806095.1. Lineage (GTDB taxonomy): Bacteria > Actinomycetota > Rubrobacteria > Rubrobacterales > Rubrobacteraceae > Rubrobacter_D. The sequence continues at coordinate 39,736 of CADCVF010000016.1, read as the reverse complement.
TTCGTTGAGACCTGATGACTAGAGTCTGTGGCCGCAGTTGGCGGGAGGCGCAGCCTCTCTCGGGACCGTCTTGGGAGGCATCGGATTTCGGGCGTCAGCCCGGTATGAGATTAAGGTCCGCTTTGTATAATGACGACACCCTTACTTGGGGTTGTCGGCGTAAGGAGGATTCTATTGGCGCGGTGGCGGCTCCTCGAGCCGGATGCGGATATGGTCTCTGAGCTTGCGCGGGAGGCTGATGTAGACCTCCTGTGTGCCCGCGTACTGGCCAACCGCGGCGTCGCGCCGGGGGCGGCGTCGGACTTCCTCTCTCCCTCCCTCGCCGCCATCGGGATGCCTGATGAAGACCAATGGAACGTGGCGGCAGCGAGGGTTGCGAAGGCCATCGAGAGTGGAGAGAGGATAGGGGTCTTTGGCGACTACGACACCGACGGCATCACCTCGGCCGCAGTCCTGTTCCTCGCGCTCTCACACTATACGGACAACATCACCGTCGGCCTTCCGACCCGACAGACCGGTTACAGTCTCCTCGAACCTTACGTACGAGACCTCTTCGCCGAGGGGGTGGATCTCCTCATCACCGCCGACTGCGGCATCTCCAACAGGAGCGAGGTGGCGCTGGCGAACGAGCTTGGGATGGAGGTGATCGTAACCGACCATCATATCCCCCCAGAGGACCCGCCAGATACGGCAGTCGCCGTGCTCGACCCCAAGCTCTGGGACCCCGAGGACCCCCTTGCCGGGGTTGGGGTGGCCTGGAAGTTCGCGTGGGCCGTCGTCCGCGGGCTCGGCGATGCCGAGGGCAGGAAGCGCCTGGGACGGCTTCTCGACCTCGTCTCGGTCGGCACCGTCGTTGACATCGCACCGCTCGTCGGGGACAACAGGGCGCTCGCCCGCATGGGGCTCAAGCACATAAACAGGGGCCTCGCTGCCGGGGGGGCGCGTCCTGGCATCGAGGCCCTGGTCAAGGTAGCCGGGGTGAGGGGGGATCTCGACGAGGACGACCTCGGGTGGAGGCTGGGGCCGCGAATCAACTCCATCGGCAGGATAAAGAACCCGCGGCCCGCTCTCGACCTGCTTCTGACGGATGACCGCAGGGAGGCTTTCAGGATAGCCTCCCTACTGAACCAGCTCAACGCCGAGCGCCAGCGGCGGACCAGGTACGCCGTCGAGCGGGCGATGGCGGAGGTGGATCCCGAACAGGATTTCAAGGTCGTAGTTACGGAGGAGACGGGAGGGATAGCGGGTTTGATCGCAGGCCGCGTCGCAGGCGCGACGGGAAGGCCGGCGGCGATACTGGCCCGCAGGGCCGACGACTCCTACGGCGGCTCGGCCCGCGCCGGCGACACCGAAGTCGACCTCTACGGCGCCCTCTACGCGGTTCGCCACCTGATGGGGGAGTGGGGCGGCCACCGCAGGGCCGCTGGCCTCTCCGTGAAACCCGGCAACCTCGACGCTTTTGTGGCCGGCCTCAACGAGGCCGTCAGGGCCCAGAGCATCGAGAAACCGGAGATCTTCGTCCCTGCCATAGAGGTCGACGCCGAGATACCTCTCGGGAGCGTCTCCAACGGTCTGCTCGATTGGCACGAGAAGCTAGCCCCTTTCGGTAGCGGGAACTACCGTCCGATCTTCATTACGGAGAACTTGAGGATCGCCGGCTCGCGCAAGATCTGGGAGGGTATGAACCTCCTCGATCTCGGAGGCGGTATCAAGGCCAAGATGCCCGGCGAGCCAGAGGAGGCGCCCTCGGGGCCATTCGACGCCGCCTACACTGTCACCCGCAGCAAATACTCCGGGCAAGCCGAGCTCGAGATATTGGACTGGAAGGCGGGGCAGTGAACGCCGTCGGCGTCGACGTCGGGGGGACCAAGATCGCCGCCGGGGTCGTCACCCCCGAAGGCAAGATCCTGGACGAGGTCCGCTACCCCACGCCACACTCCCCAGGGACCCTGGTCGAGACCATCGCACGGGCGATCACTGAGGTTGGAGACGCCCCCGAGGTCGGAGGTGTATGCCTCGCCGTGCCAGGCCTGGTTCTGGCCCAGGAGAACAAGGTCGTCTACTCCCCGAACCTGCGCGCGGTCGAGGGCATCCCCTTGAAGGACGAGCTCGAACCGAAGATCGGGATGCCCCTTACTGTAGAGAATGACGGCAACGCCGCGGCGTGGGGTGAGTTCCGGTTCGGGGTCGGCAGCGAGGCCGACCACCTGGTTTTCGTCACGCTCGGAACGGGGATCGGGGGCGGCGTCATCACGCACGGCATCCTGATGCGAGGTGCGCAGGGCTCGGGTGGAGAACTCGGGCACGTAACGATCCAGGCCACAGGACCCCGATGCGCCTGCGGCAACCACGGCTGCCTGGAAGCCCTGGCCTCAGGCACAGCCATAGGACGCCGCGCCCGCGAGCTCGCGGTCGAACACCCTGATTCGGCGCTCGGACGCCTGGCCGCCAGGCGCCAGATACTCGGCGAGGACGTCACGGAGCTCGCCCGCGAAGGGGACGAGGTGGCGCTCTCGGTACTCGACGAGGCGGGGAGGTGGCTCGGCGTCGGTCTCGCCGGGTTCATAAACATCTTCAACCCCGAGGTGGTCGCCGTCGGCGGAGGCGTCATGGAGGCTGAGGAGCTCGTACTCGAGGCGGCCCGCAAGGAGGTCATCCTCCGCGCCAGGCCCCCTTCACGCGACCTGGCCGACGTCAAGGTCGCCACCCTCGGACCCAAGTCCGGCGTCCTCGGCGCCGCAGCGCTCGCCAGGGACGCATCCTCCAGGGAGTATCTGCTCGGTGGCTGAGTGATGCCCCTCAGCGTGATCCCAACACCGATAGGTAACCTGGAGGACATCACCCTTCGCTCCCTCCGCTACTTGCGCGAGGCCGACCTCGTTGCCTGCGAGGACACCAGGCGCACGGGACGATTGCTCGCCCACTACGAGATAAAGCGTGACCTCATCGCCTACCACGAACACAACGAGGAACGCCTCGCCCCCGAACTCGCCGAAAGGGCGAAGACGCAGCGCGTAGGCCTCGTCACCGACGCCGGTACCCCGCTCGTCTCCGACCCTGGCTGCAGGCTCGTGCGCGCCTGCCTCGAGGCAGGCGTCGAGGTAGAAGCCCTCCCTGGCCCCTCGGCCCTTACCACGGCCCTCGTTGCCTCGGGGCTGCCCGCAGACACGGTTGTCTTTACCGGCTTCCCACCCCGCAAGGGAAAGGGGCGCACGCAACTTTTGGAGCGCGTCGCAACCGAACCGTCTACGTTCGTCCTCTTCGAGTCCCCGCACAGGCTCGGGAAGACCCTCGGGGACCTTCCTGCCGATACCCCGGTCGCCGTATGCAGGGAGCTCACCAAGCTCCACGAGGAGGTCTTCAGGGGGACGGCAGAGGAGGCCGCCAGGCACTTCTCGGATAGGGTAAGAGGTGAGATCGTGCTCGTAGTCCGCGGCGGAATGAAGAAGGCGGAGGAGAGCATCGACGACGTAGTCCGGCTGGCACGAGACTACGTGGCAGAAGGAGAAAGTCCTTCGCGGGCCGCCGCGAGGGCGGCCCGCGAGTCGGGACATCGTCGAGGTGAGATCTACGAGCGACTTGTAAAAGGTCGAGGGAGGTTCTCTACATCAGGATAGATGTCATCATCACACCTGATGCCTGATGCCTTTATAATGCCCTTCGCTGATGACTCTGGGGAAGAGGGGCGCTATGCTCGTGGACTCGCACACGCACCTTCTGCGGCTGGAGGTCTCGCCGGAGAGAGCGGTAAAAAGCGCCGCTGAGGCGGGGGTCGTTGCCGTGGTGAACGTCGGGACCGATGTCGAGGATTCGCAGAGGGGGGCCGAGCTTGCGGCGGTGTTGCCCAACGTCTACTCGACGGCCGGGATACATCCGCACAACGCCGGTACCTACACCGCGGCTGACCTCGAAGCTTTGGCCGAGCTCTCGGAGTCACCGGGTATAGTCGCCCTCGGTGAGGTCGGGCTCGACTACCACCGTTCGGAGTGGTCGGGGGAGGTGCAGCGCGCGCTGTTCGAGGATGTGATCTCGCTTGCCAACGATACGCGTCTGCCGCTCGTGATCCACTCTCGCGAGGCCTTCGCCGACACTATGGCCTACCTCGGGAGCGCAAGGGTCCCCATAGTCCTCCACTGCTTCGAAGGCGGCGACCGCGAGGTCAGGGAGGTGACGGAGCGCGGCTATTACGTCGGGCTCGCAGGCAACGTCACGTACAACAGCAGCGAGACGGCCAGGGTGCTCCGCCTGATAGACGAGGAACGTATCCTCGTGGAGACTGACGCCCCTTACTTGAGCCCCCAGCCCGTGCGCGGCAGGAAGAACGTGCCCGAAAACGTCGTCCACACGGCCGGCTTCGTCGCCGAGAGGCTCGGGATGGAGGATGAGGAACTGGCCACCCTAACCACCCGTAACGCCCGCAACCTCTTCGGCCTGCCGTTGGAGGTGTAGGTTTCGTTGTCCGAACCGGGGCAGCCGAAAAAGCGCTTCGGCCAGCATTTCTTGAAGGACCCGAACACCGCCAGGATAGTGGCCTCGGGTGTAACGGAGGATGACATGGTCCTGGAGGTCGGCCCAGGACGGGGATTCCTGACGGCTTTCCTCGCCGAGAGGGCCGGCCTGGTACACGCTGTGGAGTTGGATCCCGACGTGCTCCCCGGCCTGCGCGAGGCCGTTGGCGACAGGGACAACGTACGTATTCACGAGGGCGACGCCCTCCGCTTCGATTACTCTGGCCTCTACCCCGCGCCGAACAGGCTCGCCGCCAACCTTCCGTACAACATCGCCTCGCCGCTCATCCTCAAGCTACTCGAGGAAGTCGAGACTCTGCGGACGTTGCGGTTCATGGTGCAGCTCGAGGTGGCGCGCAGGATGGCGGCGGAGCGCGGTTCCAAGGACTACGGGGCATACGCCGTGCTCGCGCAACTCCTGGCGCGCGTCAGGATCTTGCACAAGGTCCCGCCGACGGTATTCGACCCGCCACCAAGGGTGCACTCCGCGGTCGTCGAGATGGAGCGCAGAGTACCGCCGGATGACTACCAACAGATAAAGCGCGTCGTGCTCGGCGCGTTCCGTAGCCGCCGCAAAAGGCTCATCAACAACCTGCCCGAGCCGGCCCGCGTGGGGGCTCCGCAAGTCCTCGAGTCCCTTGGGTACGGGCCGAACGTGAGGGCGGAAGAGCTGGCCCCGGAAGACTTCGCAGCCCTGTACGTGGCACTATCCTGGGCGCTGTGATGCCGGAGATCAGGCTCAGGGCACATGCGAAGATCAACTACGCGCTCGACGTTCTCGGGCTTCGCGAGGACGGGTACCATCAGGTCAGGACCGTTATGCAGAGCATCTCGCTCGCCGATGAGGTGGAGCTGCGACGCGCTGCCGGAGGTTTCAGGCTGTCTTTCGAGCCGGAGGAGGCGGAACTCGGGCCGCCCGAGCAGAATACGGTCTACCTAGCCTGGAGACTGCTGCAGAGGCTGACCGGCGTTGAGCTTCCGGTAGAGGTTTTTCTGCGCAAGGGTATTCCTGCCGGGGCCGGTCTCGGTGGCGGCTCGGCCGATGCTGCGGCGGTTCTCGTCGGACTGAACGAGATCTTCGGTGTCGGGCTGCGGGTCGATGAGCTGCGTGAGGCCGGGGGGGCGATAGGGGCCGACGTGCCTTTCTGTATCTCGGGGGGGACGGCCCTTGGCGAAGGTATCGGGGAGATTCTGACGCCGCTTCCTGCGGCACCGGCCCATCGCCTCGTCGTCGCCAAGCCACTCAGGAGCGCGGATACTGCCAGTATCTACCGCGCTTACGACAGGGCGGAGACGCAGAGCACACGCTCTGTCGAGCCCGTCGTCTCGGCGTTGCGTTCGGGAAACGTCAAGGCACTCGCCTCGGCTGTCGGCAACGACCTGGCACCAGTGACTAGAGATCTGGTTTCTGAGATAACGACATTGGAGCAGGCGCTTGTAACATCAGGGGCGCTCGCGGCTTCGATGAGCGGGAGCGGAACGGCAGTCTACGGAATCTTCGACGATGAAGAGACCGCCAGGGGTGCGCAAGATACGGTCGATGTTCCTTTCATCGGCATCTACGAGCCGGTCCCTTGCGGGGTGAGGATTGTCTGAGCCGGACGCTTCGATCTCACCTCAAGCGGGACGCTCGAGCGGAACCTCCACAAATCTTTCACGGCTCATCTCGGCCCCGTAGGCTAGGCAGGCCAGGATGTCCTCGCGGGACAGTTGTGGATACTGTTCGAGTATCTGTTCCACCCTCATACCCGACGCGAGCAGGTCCAGGATCAGGGACACCCAAATCCGATGTCCCCTGATGCAGGGTTTGCCGAAGCAGACGTTGGGATCTATAGAGATCCTCTTCAGCAGCTCGTTGCGCTCCATTGCCCCTGACTCCGTACGGGACCGTCTATTCGAAGCTATTATACGTGCAGGAGTTCGGTCCTGACTTGGTCACAGCACCCGGCGTTTCGAGGTCCACCCTTGACCTGACGGCGAAAAGGCGCTCCGGTATAATCGATACGAGCCTGTACTGGGGCGTGGCCAAGTGGCAAGGCACCGGGTTTTGGTCCCGGGATCGCAGGTTCGAATCCTGCCGCCCCAGCCAAGGAGCACGTGGCCGCTGGCCAGACGAACGATAGGAGTGGTGCGGGTACATGTCTGAGAGTTCGCCGATCTTCGCCGTGATCCTGGCGGCCGGCAAGGGCACCAGGATGAAGTCGAACCGGGCGAAGGTCCTTCACACCCTGTGCGGTGTCCCGATGGTCAACTACGTGATCGACGCCACGAGGCCGCTCGTCCCCGAAGGGCTTCTCGTCGTTGTAGGACATCAGGCCGAGCTCGTCGAGGCTGTGCTGCCCGAGGATGCGAAGCCCGTTTTGCAGGAGGAGCAGCGCGGGACCGGGGACGCCGTGCGCGTCGCCCTGGCCGCCCTCGAAGGAGAAGATGAAGGCATCCTTCTGGTGGTCAACGGTGACGGGCCCCTTATCTCTGACAGGACCCTCGGGGAACTGGTCGAGCGGCACAACTCTGCCGGCGTCGGGGCTACGGTTCTCGTGGCCGAGCTGGAAGACCCGAGCGGCCTCGGGAGGGTGGTAGAGGATGCAGGGGTGGTCAGGATCGTCGAGGAGAGGGACGCGATCGAGTCCGAGCGCCAGGTCAGGCTCGTCAACCTCGGTCTCTACGCTTTCAGGTTATCTGAGATAAGGGGTGCGATCGGGGGCCTCACCTCGGAGAACAAGAGCGGTGAGCTGTACCTGACGGACGTGCTCGAGACGATCGGGCGTCGCAGCAGGGCTGTCACCTACAAGCTCAAGAACCCCGAGGAGGCGAACCTCGTCAACGACCGAGCCCAGCTCGCGCGGGCCGAGGATATCCTCAGGCGCCGCATCCTTGACGCCCACATGAGGGACGGGGTAACGGTCAGGGACCCGGCTTCGACGCACATAGAGGCTACGGTCGAGATCGGGCGCGACACTGTGATCCTGCCTGGAAGCCTGTTGCGAGGGGAGACGAGGATCGGTACGGACTGCGTGATAGGGCCCTCCACCGACCTCCAGGACACGCTTGTCGGTAACGGCGCCCTCGTCGAACACTCGGTCGGACGTGGGGCCGAGATCTCCGATAGGGTGAGCGTCGGTCCCTACTCGTTTCTGAGGCCAGGTACGGTGCTCGAACCAGGGGCCAAGATCGGGGCCTACTGCGAGATCAAGAACTCGCGGGTAGGGGCGGGGAGCAAGGTCCCTCACCTCTCGTACGTGGGGGACGCGGAGATCGGGGCCAGCGCCAACCTCGGGGCCGGGACCATAACGGCGAACTACGACGGCGAGAAGAAGTACCGTACCATGGTGAAAGACGGCGTCTTTACAGGGGTGAACACGAACCTCATCGCGCCTGTAACGGTCGGCGAGGACGCCTACACGGGGGCCGGGTCGGTGGTTAACAAAGACGTGCCGGCGGGCAAACTAGCCGTGGGGGCCCCGGCGCGTGCCATACGGGAGTCTCCCCAGCGGCGTAGGAAGCGGGCGGGGCGGGATGGGTTGGCCAAGAACGAGACGGAGGGCTAGCGCGACGATGATGCAGAACGGCTATCTGACGCAGACCACGGAGAAGCGGCTGATGATAGTCAGCGGCCAGGGATATCCCGAGCTATCCGAGCGTATCGCCGAACGGCTCGACCTGGAGCTGAGCAGGGTCGAGTTGATGGAGTTCCCCAACGGCGAGCTCTACGCCAGGTATCTGGAGAGTGTCAGGGGAGCTGACATGTTCATCGTCCAGTCGTTGTGCGACCCCGTCAACGAGAACCTTATGCAGCTCCTCATCATGATAGACGCCGCAAAAAGGGCCTCTGCCAAGAGGATAGTGGCCGTCATCCCCTGGTACGCCTACTCGCGCCAGGATCGCAAGACCAAACCGCGCGAGCCCATAACCGCGCGCCTCGTTGCGAACATGATCCAGGCCGCAGGGGCGGAGCGGGTGATGACGATGGATCTCCACTCCGGCCAGATCGAGGGCTACTTCACTTTCCCCGTGGATCACCTGACGGCGATGCACACGTTCGTCGACTATTTCGTGGGCCAGGGCTTCCAGGATGCCGAGGACGCCGTTGTGGTCGCCCCAGACACGGGCGAGGTCAAGGTCGCCAAGCAGCTCGCCGGACACCTCAGGCTCCCGTGGGCCATAGTGAACAAGATGCGCGACAGGTCTGGACATTCCGAGGTGACGCACGTCATCGGGAACGTAGATGGCAAGCGGGTCGTCATGATCGACGACGTAATCGCTACGGGCGGGACTCTGGTCAATGCCGCGAAGCGCCTCGTGGACGAAGGTGCCCTCGAGGTCAGCGCCGCAGCCACCCACGGCGAGTTCTCGGGGGACGCCTACAGGAAGATCGAAGACTCCCCCCTCAAGGAGGTCGTCGTTACGAACACGCTGCCCTTGAAGGAGGATGAGCCGCGGTCTAAGATACAAACACTCAATATCGCACCGATCCTCGCGAGCACCATCAAGAACGTCTTTACGGACGAGTCGGTGAGCGAGGTCTTCATGGGCGAGAACCAACTCTTCTAGACCGTTAGGAGCGAGACGTGGCAGACAACGTGGATCTACAAGCGCAGGAGCGCGAGGAGAGGGGTAAGAACGCGGCCCGACGCCTCAGGGCCTCGGGGATGACCCCTGCTGTCCTGTACGGCGAGGGCAACGAGGCCGGCGGTAGCACGGCGCTCGCGGTCCCGACGAGGATCGTGGACTACACCCTCCATCACTTCGGGGACAACGCCCTCTACAACATAGACTTTGACGGAGATACCTCGACGGCCCGCGTCGTTGACGCGCAGCGCGACCCTGTCTCAGGAATCCTGGTCCACGTCGACTTCGCGCCGGTGAACATGCGCGAGCGTATCGAGGTCACGGTCCCGCTCGCCATCATCGGCGAGGCGCCCGGCGTCGAGGAAGGTGGCGTGCTGCAACAGGTCGCCTACGAGATCCAGGTCGAGTCCCTCCCCGGCGACATCCCGCAGGAGATCACCCTCGACGTCTCGAGCCTCGGCATGAACGAGAACCTGAACCTCGGCGACCTCACGCTCCCCGAGGGCGTGACGCTGCTCTCCGAGCCCGAAGAGGTTGCGGCCACGATCACGGCGCCGACCGAGATCACGGAGGAGGAGATGGAGGCCGCCGGCATCGTCGAGGAGCCGACGGAAGAGGAAGAGGCCGCCGCAGCGGCTGCCGAAGGTGAGGAGGCTGCCGAGGGTGAAGAGGGGTCTGAGGAAGATGCTCCCGAGGAGGGCCCGGCGGGACAGAATTTCCAGGCTTAGACTGGTCCGCTCCTTCTACAGGCCAGGCGAACGAGACGAAGGGGGACCACTGGATCGGTCCCCCTTCGTCGTCGGCCTCGGTAACCCTGGACGCTCCTACGAACGCACCCGCCACAACGCCGGCTACCTGGTCGCCGACGAGCTCGCGAAGCGCCACGATGGCTCCTGGCGCAAGAGGAAGAAGGCCGAAGCAGCCCCCGTCTCTTTAGGGTTCGACGCCACCACACTCCTCAAGCCTACGACCTTCATGAACAACACGGGCTCCGCCGTCTCAGACTACAGGCCCGAAGACCTTATCGTCGTTCACGATGACCTCGACCTCGAGGCTGGTACGGTCCGCGTCAAGGTCGGAGGCGGTGCTGGCGGGCACAACGGCCTGCGTTCCATCATAGGGAGACTGGGCAACGATTTCATCCGGGTGCGTATCGGTATCGGGCGTCCGCCCGTAGGTATGAGCGTCACGGACTACGTGCTCTCCCGGATGGACTCGGTCGTTAAAGACGCCATCCCCAAGGCCGCCGACGCGGTCGAGTTTATCGTCGAGCATGGTACCGAGGCTGCGATGAACCGCTTCAACGTACGCGCTTGAGAGCGGGGTTTGGAAGGGTTGCCCTTCCAAACCCCGCTCTGGTCAGCACTTCAGCTGGTCAGCATTTCAGCTTTTTGTTTGCTGAGGGCTGATACCGGGTCCGTTCGAAGGGGACCGCGTTCGGACTGCGGACGGGCGCACAGGGGTCCCTCATGTGTCATTTCCGCGAAAGGGGGAATCCAGTAGTAGGCGTCGGCCCGCAAGCTCGAGAAATCTCCAGAAAATCTCTTGACCCTCACGTAGCGTGAGGCTTTAGACTTCTCTTTGCACAGGAGGTGAACCGTGAGCGAAATAGAGACAGCGGGCTACACAATCGGCAAGGTGGCTGAACTCTCTGGTGTGACGATCCGGACGTTGCACCACTACGACGAGATCGGCTTGCTCTCGCCAGGGGGGCGTAGTGCGGCCGGCTACAGGATCTACGAGGACTCGGATCTGGAGCGGCTGCAGCGCATTCTGTTCTACAGGGAGCTCGGGTTCACCCTGGATGAGATCTCGACCATCGTCGACGACCCACAAACCGACGCCCTCGGGCATTTGCGCCGCCAACGCAGGCTGCTGACCGGGAGGATAGATCGCCTGGGCGCGATGGTCGACGCCATCGACTACGAAATGGAGGCAAGGACCATGGATATACCACTGACACCGGAGGAGCGCCTCGAGGTATTCGGTGAGTTCCGCCCCGAGGATTACGCCGAGGAGGCCGAGCAGCGCTGGGGTGACACCGAAGTATACAAGGAGTCTCAGCGACGAGTCTCGAGCTACAACAAGGAAGACTGGCAGCGACTCAAGGCCGAGGAGGAAGAGATACGCACCCGCCTGGCCGCGGCCTTCAAGGCTGGCCTGGCACCCGACAGCGAGGAGGCAATGGCGGCCGCGGAGGCTCACCGCCAACACATCAGCCGGTGGTTCTACGAGTGCAGCTATGAGATCCACCGCGGCCTGACGGAGATGTACGTAAGCGACGAGCGACTCCGCTCCAACTACGACACGCAGATCCCCGGCCAGGCCGCTTTCATCAAGGATGCAGCCCACGCCAACGCCCGTCAGCATTTCAGCTAGTCAGCTTCTCGGCAAGAACAAAGAGCTGAATGCTGACAGCTGATGGCATGATTCGCAGAGGGTCGACCCTCTGCGAATTGTTTTGAGGTGTTACCAGTCGGCTTGGAGACAGGTGTCTATTCTGTTCCCTGCGCGATTCGGGGCAATTGGCGGAGCATGCGTCCGAGCATCTCGATGCCGCCCTGATCCAGGATGCGATCTTCTTCTATGATCTCCAGATCCTCAGGAACACCGAGTTCGCTGAGTCTTTTTGCTGTTACGCTCGCGCACACCGCGGCGTTGACTCCCCTCAGTGCGGCCAGGACTTCTTCGGGGCCCTGATCGACGTAGACCTGGACGAAGTCGAGGTGGTCGAGGCCGGCGCCCTCGATGGAGCGCGAGAGGTTCTCCATGCACGTGCGCCCCCATCCCACGACCCCGACCGGGGTCGCTGACGGAAGCTCCATCAACCTTTGCGGGCTCTCCAGCGTCGCCTCGGCTAGTAGGGCGACCGCCTCTATCCCGTGTGGTTCTACAACCTCCTGCACCTCGTGGATGTGGAAGAAGGTCGTCACCGCAAGCCGCCACGGCAGGGTCTCAGTGCCAGAAACCAGGTCGGCCAGGTCCTCTATCAAGACCCTCTCGACCTCAACGGGGAGCTGTTCCTCGAGCTCTCCGGAGAACTGATCCAGCTCCGCCCGCGTGCACTCGATGAAGAGGATCGGCGTCTTCTCCTGCGGCTTCGCGCCGGCCCGCGCCAGCAGCGCGTACGCAAGATCCTCCACGGGCACGTCCTGGGCCGAGGCGAGATCCAGGACCCGCTCCAAGACCTCTTGGCGCTTCAAATCCTCAGCCTCGACTGGAGGAGGCTCGACCACGTAGACGCCACTTCCGCGCCGACTCTCCACGTACCCCTCCCGCTCCAGGTCCGAGAATACCCGCGCCACCGTGTTGCGATTCACCCTCAAAAACCCGGCCATCGCCCTTATGCTCGGCAACCGACTCCCGACCTCGAAGCCGCCCGTCAGGATGAGGTGCTTGATCTGCCCCTCCAACTGTACGTGGACAGGTACGTGACTCTTCGAATTTATCCGTAAATCCATAAATTAACCTATTGTCCTATGACACCAAGCCATTTATAATTGTCCCAAGTCAGCGTGACAATTATAACGCAACCGGCGAGAATGGAGGAAAGCGATGAGTTATCCGTTCGATCTGGAGCTAGCGAGGGAACGGCGGGAAGATCTGTTGCGTGAGGCGCGGGAGCGCAGGATCGCTCGTGCTCTGCGGAAGGCTCGTCGAAGCGTCAGGGAGGCCAGGCGCGATGTGACGAGGGAGTTGGACGGTGTGGAGGTGACCTGGGGGCTCGCCGAGGACGAGCCCGCGGTCGCCGATCTTCTGGAACTGAATAGTTTACCGCGATGGGTTGCCTTCGAAGAGAGGTTCATCGTCGCGCAGAAGAATGGAAAGGTGCTTGGCGCCGTACGTTACCGGATGGAGTCCAAGCGGCTTCTACTTGGGCTACTCGTCGTGGATCCGTGGGCTGGCGAGGAGCGGATGGCGCTCGCGTTGTACCGTGGCGCTGGCGACCTGGCGCGTGAGACCGGCGCCCGTGAGGTCATCGCTTCGGTGTCGCAGGCGGATTACCCTGGCCTGGCCGGATACCGCCGGAGGGGCCGTGGCTCGCGCCTCGACGTGACACGTGGCTCTGGGGCTGGTGGCTGGCAGCGACTGTTAGTGATGTTCGGCGCGCTCTCCATTCCACACTACCGGGCGTTCCGTAGTTAGGGCGTCGTGCCTGAGAAGACTACTTCGGGGACGGAGGATCGGGTCACGTTCACCCTGGCTGGGGCGTTCGCCGGGGCGAGGAAGTGTGTGCCGATTGCGATCAGTGGTTGTGGGATCGGCCTCGTGTTCGGGACGCTGGCTGGACAGGCCGGCCTCGGCACCGCTGAGGCCGCCTTGATGAGCGCCCTCGTGTTTTCGGGGGCGGCCCAGTTCGTGGTGCTCGGGCTGTGGGCTTCGCCGCTGCCTGTGGCCACCATCGCCCTCACTACGCTCGTCGTCGGTTTGAGGCACGTGTTGATGGGCGCGGCCCTCGGGCCCGTGTTCTCGAAGTTGCCGCGTCTGAAGGCGTACGGGTCGGTGTTTTTCATGGCTGATGAGAACTGGGCGCTCACCATGGGCGAGTTCGCGAAGGGGCGTCGCGACGCCGCGTTCCTCATCGGCGGCGGGTTGTTGATGTTCCTCGCCTGGACCGGGTCCACGTTCGTCGGGGGCGCCCTTGGCGGCGCGGTCGAAGACCCGGCGCGGTGGGGCCTCGACTTCGCGTTTACCGCCGTGTTTCTTGCTCTCATCGCGGGGATGTGGAACGGGAGATCCAACATCCTCCCCTGGACAGTAGCGGCCGTGGTCGCCGTGGCGGCGCACGCCTGGCTGCCTGGACAGTGGTACATCCTGCTTGGTGGCCTGGCGGGGAGCTTCGCAGGGGTGGTACGGCGTGGGTCTTAGTCCTATCACCCTGTTCGCGATAGTCCTGATGGCGCTCGCGACCTACGCCACCCGCGCCGGCGGACTGTGGCTGGCGAGCCGGTTCGACCTCTCCGAGCGGGCCGGAGCGTGGCTCGATCAGATACCGGGTGCGATCCTCGTCTCACTCGTCGCCCCCACCGTCCTGACGGGTGGGCCAGCCGAAATGTTCGCCGCGCTCGCCGTCGTGATAGTAGCCTTGAGGACCGGTAGCCTGCCGGCGGCGATGGCGACAGGGGTAGGGACCGTACTCGTGCTGCGGGCCCTGGAGGCAAACCTGCTATGACCTCGCAATCACGCCCGCATACAGACCATCCGCCCGTCGGTCTACCTTTGTGCCTTTCGCCTGCGCCAGAAGAGCCACAGGATTGCCACGATGAGGACGGTCAGGACCGCAAACCCGACGAAAGACGTGAAGACTTCTACTATCCTCCACCGGCCTCCGAGAGCCCACCCAAGGCCGATCAAACTGCTGTTCCAGATGCTGCATCCGAGAATCGTGTAGCCGAGGAACCGCCAGCGAAGAGGCATGCGCTTGAGGCCGGCTGGCACAGAGACCAGGGCGCCGACGCCGGGGATCAAGTGTCCGACCAGGATCGCCTTTCCCCCGTGACGCTCGAATACTCTACTCGCCCTGTCGAAGTCGGACACGAAAAGGAGCTTCGAGCGTTCGAAGCGCTTGACCACACGCCGCAAGCGCGCCTCCCCGAGCCTGTATCCGACGGCGTACAAGACGAGCGCAGCACACACCCTCGCCGCCGTCGCCGTGACCACTACAGGGATGAACGAAAGGCGTCCGTGGCCGATCAGGAACCCGAACAGCGGCAACGTCAGTTCCGTCGGGACCGGCAGGTACAAGCTACCAGCCAATATCAGAACGAATATGCCGACGTACCCGAGCGATTGGACTACGTCGATAACCCACCGTACGAGGTCGGTGAGCACACCACCCATCGTGCTTTCTCCTCCTATCTCCTCACCGATACTACCTAATTATGCACCACGCGATGCGACATCGGACCAGCACCGACACGTGAGAGCGCGGCCGCCACGCGCAGCTGATCCACACACCAGACTCTACGCGAGGTCCGGCACCAGCGATGCTGATGTCCGATTTCCGCCAGTAATCTCGTCTGTCGGGTGCGACAATAGGGCCGTGTTGAAAGACTTCGAACATCGCTATCGTGCCGTACGTGGCCGCGACGTCCGCTTCGACGGTTGGTTTTACGTCGCTGTTACCTCTACGGGTATCTACTGCCGGCCAAGTTGTCCTGCCATTACTCCGAAACGCTCCAACGTCCGCTTTTTTCCGACCTCTGCTGCCGCACAGTACGCCGGTTTCCGCGCCTGCAAGCGGTGCAGGCCCGACGCCGTGCCTGGCTCGCCGGAATGGGACACGAGGGCCGACGTCGTAGCGCGGGCGATGCGGCTTATCGCTGATGGCGTCGTCGACAGGGACGGTGTCAGTGGCCTCGCGCGGCGGCTCTGTTACACGGAGCGCCACCTGCACCGGCTGCTCTCGGCCGAGGTCGGCGCCGGTCCGCTCGCGCTCGCCCGCGCGCGGCGCGCCCACACCGCCAGGCTGCTCATAGAGACTACTGACTTGCCCATCACCGACGTAGCGTTCGCCGCCGGGTTCACGAGCATACGCCAGTTCAACGACACCATCCGCGAGGTCTTCGCCGTAACCCCGAGAGAGCTGCGTCGCATTCGGGGACAGCGCGACGAGACGGTACGGGCGGGGATCGCACTCCGACTACCATTCAGGACACCGTTCGACGCGAACGGTATGTTGCACTTTCTCGGCACGCGTGCCGTAGCCGGCGTAGAGATTTTCGATGGGAAGACTTACCGGCGGGCGCTGCGCCTGCCGCACGGCAGTGGGATGGTGGCCCTCTCCGACGGCGGTGACCACATCCATTGCGAGCTCAGGCTCGAGAACCTGAGGGACCTCGGTACCGCGGTGCAGCGTTGCCGCCGGCTCCTCGACCTCGACGCCGACCCTGTCGCCGTCGCCGACGTGCTTGGGGCCGACCCACTCCTCGGTACGCTCGTTCGCCGCTCCCCGGGCCGGCGCGTACCGGGGAGTGTAGACGGCACCGAGCTCGCCTTCCGCGCGGTGCTTGGCCAACAGGTCTCCGTGGCCGGAGCACGCACCTTGGCTGGCCGGCTCGTCGCCCGCCTTGGAGAACCACTCTCCGAGACGCTCGCCGCTGAACGCGACGAACCCACCCACCTCTTCCCAGGGCCGCACGCCGTGGCCGAGGCGGCCCTCGACGGCCTCGGCGTTCCAGGGGCGCGGCGCGAGACCTTGCGCACACTCGCTCGTGCCCTTGCTGGAGGTGGTATCGTGCTCGACCCCGGCTCGGAGCGTGAGGAGGTCGAACGGCAGTTGCTGGGGCTGCGTGGGATCGGACCGTGGACCGCTTCTTACGTTGCGATGCGGGCGCTCGGCGACCCCGACGCGTTTCTTCCGACTGACCTCGGGGTCAGGCAGGCCGTCTCCAGGCTCGGCAACTCGGACGACCGGCGGAGCGTAGCCGCTCTCGCAGAACGGTGGAGACCCTGGCGCGCCTATGCTACGCAGCAGTTGTGGGCCAGCCTCGGGGACGAGAAGGATCAGACCAAGAAAAGAGAGGTGGTAGCGTGAAGGCTTACGTAGACGAGATAGACTCTCCCGCCGGCCCGCTCGCGTTCGCGGTAAACGAAGATGGGGCTCTGATGCGGCTGCACTTCCTCAAGAGCGACTACGGGCCCGTCATGGAAGAGGAACTGCAGGACGAAGGTTACGCCGTGGAAGCTGACGAAGCCAGGACCGCCGGCGTGCGAAAAGAGTTGTCCGAATATGTGAACGGACGGCGCAAGACCTT
This sequence comes from uncultured Rubrobacteraceae bacterium, assembly GCA_902806095.1. Lineage (GTDB taxonomy): Bacteria > Actinomycetota > Rubrobacteria > Rubrobacterales > Rubrobacteraceae > Rubrobacter_D. The sequence continues at coordinate 22,902 of CADCVF010000016.1, read as the reverse complement.
CGACGCGCCCCTCGCGTTCGTCGGCTCGGAGTGGCAGAAGACCGTTTGGATGGAGTTGACGCGTATCCCCTTTGGCGAGACGAGGTCCTACGGGGAGATCGCTGACAACCTCGGGCGGCCAGGTGCGGCGAGGGCCGTCGGCAGGGCCAACGCCTCCAACGTCTTGCCCGTGGTCGTACCTTGCCACCGCGTTATCGCCGCGGACGGCACGCTCGGCGGGTTCAACGGTGGGCTCCACCTCAAGGAGCGTTTGCTCGAGCACGAGCGCAACGTACTCGCCGCAGCGGGCAGCTAGTTTGTCGGAAGTGGAGAGAGGGCAACACGACGTTCTTCTTATCTGAAGAGAGCGTTCGATGAGACCGAGAGATTTCGCGGGTCTCATCCTGCTCGGCGCGCTGTGGGGTGGTTCTTTTCTGTTTATCCGCGTCGCCGTTCCTGCGTTGGGTCCTTTCTTGCTCGTTGAGTTGCGGGTTGGTCTCGCCGCTGCGGCACTGTTTCTCTACGCGCTGGCCGCCGCCCGAGTACCGAAGATTCGGGACCGTTGGAGGTCTTTCCTTGTCCTCGGGTTCTTGAACGCGGCCGTGCCTTTCTCCCTGATCTCCGCCGCTGAGATCCATCTGACGGCCTCTCTCGCTGCCATCCTGAACTCGACCACCGTAATGTTCACGGCGATCGTGGCCACGTTGTGGATGGGAGACGTGCTGACGGCCAGGAAGGCCATCGGGATAGTTCTTGGAATCGTCGGGGTAAGTGTGCTTGTGGGCTGGGACCCACTCCCCTTGACCGGGTCTGTCCTGTTGGCGGTAGCGGCGATGCTACTCGCTTCGCTCTCTTACGCGCTGGGAGCCACCTACGCGAAGCACTCGTTTTCGGGCATTCCGCCGCTAGGGATGGCAATCGGGCAGTTGTGTGGGGCGGTAGCGCTCCTCTTGCCTCTCGCCGTCGTTAGTATTCCCGAAGAAGCGCCATCGTTCGTGGTCGCCTTCTCCATGCTCGGGCTGGCTTTGTTTTCGACTTCGGTGGCTTACCTGATCTACTTCCGTCTCATCGAGAACGTCGGGCCGACGAGCACGGTCACCGTCACGCTACTCGTGCCCGTCTTCGGGCTGTTGTTCGGCGTCCTGCTCCTCGACGAGCCCTTCGGGCCAGGCACGCTGGCCGGGCTCGGGATCATCCTAACAAGCGTCGTACTCATAACGGGGATCGCTACTCCGAAGGGCAAGTCAACGGGCAATCGAGGTGGTGTGCGAAAAAATTGACCTTCTACATACCAGGGCAACAGGTTTCAGGCATCAGCGTTTCTCCAAGGCGGTTCGCAGAGAGGCTTGGCATCCTGCAAACTGCGGCTACAGGCGTCAAGCATCACCTTTGAGTGAAACAAGGCTGAAGTGCTGAAAAGCTGACAAGCGGAGGCGAAGCCGGAGCGTGCTGACAAGGCGGCGCAGCTGACATGCTGAAATGCTTGCAAAGAGATCTTGACCTCTTTGCAACCTGCTCTAGCGCGGGTACAGGATCATCTGCGTGCACCGGAAGAGGGCTATGGGCTTGCCGCCCTCCTCGTCGGAAACGGCCGCGTCCCACACCTGCGTCGTGCGGCCACCGTGGACGAGCTTCGCTTCGCAGCCGATCGCACCATCGCGTTTGGTTCCGACGAAGTTGCTCTTCAGCTCTATGGTCGTGAAGCTCTCTGCGCCTTCGGGTAGGTTCACGAACGTTCCGTAGCCACACGAGGTATCCGCAAGGGCGACAACCGTTGCGGCGTGCAGGTAACCGTTCGGGGCCATGAGCTCCTCACGCAGATCGAGGCGGCTCGAGATCCTACCTTCCTTCGCCTCGAGTATCGTCACACCGATGAGACCGGGCAGGGTTCCGATACCGCGATCATTGAGCACTTCGAGAATAGACATCTACGGCGCCTCCAGGGTCATTGTCGTGACTGTAGCGATTATCCCAGAGGTGTTTGCTCGTGGCAGATCTCCTGGATTGAGATCCTCTCTCAGGCGGTAGAATCTAGCGGTGAGCGAGAGGACGAAGTCGAGATCCCTCAGGGCCCCGCGCAGGGTCAGGGCCTACCTGGCTGCGCGCGGAGAGCGTCCAGCGCTCCTGCTCGCCGCGAGCGAGGAGGCGGCCGAGCGTTACGCCCGCGAAGCTGAAGTTTTCACCGAAGGCCCCGTCGTTCACTTGCCCTCCCGCGGCGCCCCTTACGGCGACGTCTTCGACCCTGCTGTGAGCAGGATCGGGCGACGGCAGAGGGCGCTCGGTTCACTGCGTTCGGCGCGCCTCGTCGTGGCCGGACCGCTTGCCCTTATGGAGCGGACACCGCTCTACGAACCGATGGAGTTGGCCGCAGGGACGGAGATAGAGCTCGACGCGACGCTGGAGCGGCTGGTCGTCCTCGGCTACGAGCGGGTCGACAGGGTCTCCCGCCCGGGAGAGTTCGCGGTTCGCGGTGGGATCGCGGACGTGTTTCCCAGCACCCGCCGCTCGCCCGTACGGGTGGAGTGGTGGGGGGATGAGATAGAGAGCGTCCGCGCCGTCTCTCTGGCCACCCAGCGCGTCGTACGCGAGCTAGAAGCTGTAATGGTCTACGCCGCCCGCGAAGGCGACCTCGCCGGCCTTGCCGCAACAGACGAGGAACTGCCGGAGGAGGCCCGCCGCGGCGTGCGTGTTCCCGGCCTCGACCGTTTGTTGTTGGACCTCGACCCCGTCTCCCCGCGCACGATGCTGCCAGAAGATATCGAGGTCTGGCGGGAGGAGCCGCAGGAAGACGTTTCGGGAGAAGTAGACGGGCTCGTCCATGAGCTCTACGACATGGGGATGCCTGATCCCGACGTCGAGTTCTCCCTCGGTGAAGAAGGAGAGTCCGTCTCAGCACCGCCGGTCACGGCGTTCGCCGACACGCTGAGGGAGGCTGCCCGCAGGCTCGACACGCTCGTCGAGGAAGGGCTCGCCGTCTTCGTCGCGTGCTCCTCACGTGGGGAGGCGAGACGGACGGTGTACGCGTTCGGGGAGATCCACCGCACCATGCGCGAGACCGGACGGGTCGACGCCGGCCTGCCGCCAGGACTCTACGCTTTGCCAGGCGAGGTCGAGGAGGGGTTCACCTATCCCGAAGGCGGGGTTGCGGTCTTCCGGAGGGACTCGCTCCTCGGCCGCAGGCGCGAGGCGAGGCGAGGTACTGGCGGCAGGTCGCTCGCCTCCTTCGCGGACCTGAAGGTAGGGGACCTCGTCGTGCACGCCATGCAGGGTATCGGGCGCTTCGAGGGGCTCGTGGCCCAGGAGGTCCTCGGCTCTACCCGCGACTACATGCAGGTGAGCTACCGCGGGGGCGACACGCTCTTCGTGCCCTACGAGCAGATGGAGCTGTTGCACAAGTACGTGGGCGGCGACGGCGCGCGCCTCGACAAGCTCGGTGGCGCCACGTGGGCTCAGGTTACGGACAGGGTCCGTAAAAGGGTAAAGGCGCTCGCCGGCGAACTCTTGCGGCTGCACGCGGCGAGGGCCTCGGCCCCCGGCTTCGCCTTCCCCGAGGATGGGGAGTGGGAGAAGGAGCTCGAGGAGGGCTTCCCCTACCAGGAGACCCCGGATCAGGAAGCCGCTATCTCCGCCGTCAAGTCGGACATGCAGAGGCCGCACCCGATGGACCGTCTGGTCTGTGGGGACGTTGGCTTCGGCAAGACGGAGGTGTCCGTGCGGGCAGCCTTCAAGTCGGCGCTCGCGGGCAAACAGACCATGATGCTAGCCCCGACGACCATCCTCGTACAGCAACACGAGCGGACGTTCAAAGAGAGGCTTGGCTCCTACGCCGTCAGGGTCGAGAGCCTCTCGCGCTTTACATTGCCTGCGGACCGGCGCAGGATACTCGCCGACTTCGAGGCCGGGGAGGTGGACGTGCTCGTAGGGACGCACGCGCTGCTAGGGTCCGAGGTCAGGCCCAGGGATCTCGGGCTCGTCGTCGTGGACGAGGAGCAGCGCTTCGGCGTCAGGCACAAAGAGCGAATCAAGGAGTACAAGACCTCGGTGGACGTCCTCACGCTGACGGCGACCCCGATACCACGCACCATGCAGATGGGGCTCGCCTCATTGCGCGACATAAGCGTGATCGAGACGCCCCCGGCGGGACGCCGCAGCATCCTCACGCACGTCGGGCCTTACGACGAGGATCTCGTCAAGCATGCGATCGAGCGGGAGGTCGCCCGCGGCGGACAGACCTTCTTCGTCCACAACCGCGTCGAGAGCATAGACGAGGTCGCCGAGAGGCTGCGCGACCTTCTTCCCGGCGTGCGCTTCGTCACCGCGCACGGGCAGATGCCTGAGCGGGCCCTGGAGGGAGTAATGCGGCACTTCCTCGACGGGCAGGCCGATGTATTGGTAACGACCACGATCGTCGAGAGCGGGCTGGATGTGGCCACGGCGAACACCCTGATCGTCGACCGTTCGGATGCCATGGGGCTGGCCCAGCTTTACCAGCTACGGGGTAGGATCGGACGCTCCACGGAGCAGGCCTACGCTTACCTCTTCGCCCCTCTCGGGGCGACCGTCGAATCGCAGAAACGGCTCGAAGCCCTGATGGACTTTACCGAACTGGGGAGTGGGTTCGCCATCGCCATGAGGGATCTGGAGATCCGGGGCGCCGGCAACCTGCTCGGCGCCGAGCAGTCGGGCCACATAGCGGCCGTCGGCTTCGAGATGTACCTGACACTCTTGGAAGAAGCCGTCGCGGCCGCGAGGGGCGAGCCGCAGGAGCGGCGCGAGGAGCGCCCCGTTATCGTCGAGCTTACGCTCGATGCTTATCTGCCGCCTGGCTACGTCATGGACGAGATCGAACGCGTAGACCTCTACCGCAGGGCCTCGGGGCTCGGCTCGCTCGCCGAGGTGGAAGACCTTGCCGAAGAGCTCGTCGACCGCTTTGGGGCGCTCCCCGAGCCGGCCAGGAACCTGCTTGGCCTCTCGCGGGTCAAGCTCCTCGCGCGGGAGGCCGGGGCCACCTCGGTGACCCTCCGTTCCGGGAACCTCACCGTCACCGGCGCCACGGCGGGTTCCGCCGGCCCCGCCCTCATAAGGAAGGCCACGGGGGGAACCGTCACCACGAGGACGGGCAGGACATCGGTCCGCGCCCCTGGGCTGGATCCACTCACTCTTGCGGAAGAGTCGCTTCGGGCCCTGGTGCGAGCAGCCTGAAGGCCGAACCGACCGTCCTGCGTGCTATAATCCCGGGCGGTCTCTGGAATTCAAACAGCGAGGTTCTCCGTCGTCTTGAGCAAGCTTTTCGAAAACAGGATGTTGTACGTCTCTGTGCTGGTAGGAGTCGCCATACTCGTCCTGGTGGGTTGCGATGCGGCCGAGCCGGTCGCCAATGTCGACTCCCAGGCCAAGAAAATCGTGACCTTCGAGGGCGGTGCCGTCACGCAGGGGGAGCTGGATGAGTTCGCCGCTCAGAGCGGTTTGGATAGCAGTATGTCCAAAGATGATCCGCAATACCAGGCTGCTATGCAGCAGATCATGCCCCAACTCGTCGACATCGAGATAGCCAAGGCCTACGCCCAGGAGCACAACATAACGGTCTCGGACAAAGAGGTCGACCAGGAGATCACGAAGATCAAAGAGCAGGTCGGCGAGCAGGCCCGCTCTTCGGGTCAGGACTTGAGCGACCAGGAGGCCTACGAGCAGGCCTTGAAGCAGAACAACATCACGGAGGACCAACTCCGCGAGGACATCCGTGAGAACCTTCCCGTCCAGAAGGTACAGGAGAGGGTGGCAGGTAACGCAGAGCCTTCCGACGAAGAGATCCAGAACTTCTACGAGAAGAACAAAGAGGCCCAGTTCACGACTCCCGAGCAGCGCTGCGTCAGGCATATTCTCTTCAACAAGGATCAGGAGCAGAAGGCTGAGGAGGTAAAGCAACAGTTGGAGGACGGCGGGGACTTCGCGAAGCTGGCCAGGGAGGACTCCCAGGATCCCGGCAGCGCCGCGAAGGGCGGGGACCTGGGTTGTCTCGGCAAGGGTGAGACCGTACCCGAGTTCGAGGAGGCGGCCTTCGGGGCTGAGCAGGACGAGATCGTCGGCCCCATCCAGACGGAATTCGGTTACCACATTCTCCAGGTTACGGACATAAAGCCCGAGCAGACCCGCCCTCTTCGGGAGGTCGAGGCGCAGATAAGGTCCCAGCTCACTACCGAGAAGCAGACCGAGGAGTTCAGCAAGTGGGTACAGGAGCAGAGGAAGAAGCGCAACGTCAAGTATCTCAAGGGTTACGAGCCACCAGATCAGGGGTAGGAACAGTGGCGCCACACGTAGCCGTAGAGTTAGTATAGAGCTTGTCAGCACTTCAGCCCGCCGCCTGGGGCGGCTCGTCAGCATGTCAGCCAGGAGATTGGGAGGCTCCAGAAAAGGGGAGAGTGGTAGGAGGCTGACAAGCTGAAGTGCTGACAAGCGCCCGATAGGGCGCGTGCTGAAATGCTGACAAAGGGAGGATAATGACGGAGATCGTCGCTGTCCACGGGCGTGAGATCCTGGACTCCAGGGGAAATCCGACGGTCGAGGTGGAACTGGCCACGGTGAGCGGTTTCGTCGGCCGGGCTTCGGTCCCCTCGGGGGCCTCGACCGGCCAGAACGAGGCCGTCGAACTGCGTGACGGGGAGAGGGAACGCTACGGCGGCAAGGGCGTGCTGGACGCCGCCGAGAACGTGGACACCGAGCTGGCACAGGTGGTCCTCGGGCTCTCCGCCGCCGACCAGAGGACCTTAGACCTTGCCATGATCGAGGCCGACGGCACCGACAACAAGGGCCGTCTCGGGGCCAACGCGATCCTCGGCGTCTCGCTAGCGGCGGCGAAGGCCGCCGCGGAAGCCTCTGCGCTCCCGCTGTATCGTTACCTTGGAGGGGCTGGTGCTTACACTCTTCCGGTCCCTTGCGCCAACATCATGAACGGCGGCGCCCACGCGGCCAACAACGTGGACTTTCAGGAGTTTATGATCGTGCCCGTAGGTTTCGACACCTACGCCGAGGCGCTCCGCTCAGTCGCTGAGGTCTACCACGTGCTCAAGAAACTCCTTGCCGAGCGGGGTCTCTCCGGAGGCATCGGCGACGAGGGCGGCTTCGCGCCCGACCTCGAGAGCAACGGCGCGGCGCTCGGGCTCATCTCGGAGGCCGTCGAGAGGAGCGGATACTCCCTGGGGGACCAGATAGCCTTCGCGCTCGACCCTGCCGCCTCCGAGTTCTACGAGGGCGGCGAGTACGATCTTGCCGGCGAGGGTAAGAAGCTCTCCAGGGAGGAGATGGTGGGCTACTACGTGGGGCTGTGCGACGAGTATCCCATACTGAGCATCGAGGACGGCCTCGCCGAGGACGACTGGGACGGGTGGGCCATGATCACGGAGACGTTGGGAGACAGGGTCCAGCTCGTCGGCGACGACCTCTTCGTTACGAACCCCAAGATATTGGCGCGCGGTATCGACGATGGCGTCGGAAACTCTATTCTCATAAAGGTCAATCAGATCGGCACGCTTACGGAGACGTTCGAGACGATCGAGCTCGCGCACAAGTCTGGTTACACGACGATGATCAGCCACCGCAGCGGGGAGACCGAGGATGCGACGATCTCCGACCTCGCCGTGGCCGTGAACGCGGGCCAGATCAAGACCGGCGCGCCCGCCCGTGGCGAGCGCGTCGCGAAGTACAACCAGCTGCTGCGTATAGAGGAGGCCCTCGGACGTTCTGCCTTCTATCCTGGCCTGGCGGCTTTCAACCCGAGGGTGAAGCCGGGGAGTGGGGGCTGACGTTGCGCAGGACGAAGATAGTCGCGACGCTGGGTCCTGCCACCTCCTCGGATGAGTCCATAGGGTCGCTCGTCCGTGCCGGGGTTGACGTTACGAGGTTCAACTTCTCCCACGGCGAGCACAGCATGCACCTGAAGAACGCCGGCATCGTACGCGATGCCGCCAGGGAGCTCGGACGCAACGTCGCGATTTTGCAGGATGTTCAGGGGCCCAAGATCCGAACCGGCGACGTCGAGGGCGGGACGGAGCTCGTGGAGGGCAACCGGCTCGTGCTCGCCCCCGGAGACTTTACGGGGGACGCGAGCCGGCTCTCGACCTCTTACGAGAACCTGGCTGGCGACGTACGCCCTGGCCATCGTCTGCTCATAGACGACGGCCTCATCGGGTTGCGGGTCGAGAGCGTCGAGAACGGCGAGGTCATCTGCGAGGTCCTCGAAGGCGGACCCGTCTCATCCCACAAGGGACTCAACTTCCCTGACTCTACCCTCTCAATAAGGGGCCTCACGCCCAAGGACATCGAGGATCTGCGTTTCGGGATGGAGGAGCTCCACCCCGACTGGGTGGCGATGTCCTTTGTGAGAACGGCGGACGAGGTCAGGGAGGTCAAAGAAAGGATAAAGGAGTTCGGCGGCAACGTGCCCGTTATCTCCAAGATAGAGAAGCATGAGGCCATAGACAACATCGAGGACATCATAGGCGCCTCGGACGGCATCATGGTCGCGCGCGGGGACCTCGCTGTCGAGCTCTCCGCCGAGAGGGTGCCTATAGAGCAGAAGCGTATGGTGGCGCGTTGCAGGCGCCTCGGCAAGCCGGTCATCGTGGCCACCCAGATGCTCGACTCCATGATCAGGAACCCCCGTCCGACGCGCGCCGAGGTCTCTGACGTCGCCAACGCCATCTTCGATCGGGCCGACGCCGTAATGCTCTCTGGGGAGACGGCCGTCGGACGCTACCCGATGCAGAGCGTGCAGGAGATGGAGCGGATCTGTCGGGCCGCGGAAGGGGCTATCAACTACGGGCGGGACATCCCGGCCTCGGCCTCCTGGGGGCGAGGCGACCGCTACGACGCCGTTACCCACGCGGCATGCGAGCTCGCAGAAGACCTGGAGGCCGAAGCCATCCTGACGTCCACCCAGACGGGGCTCTCCTGCATAAGGGTCGCCCGCTTCAGGCCGCCCAACAAGATCCTGGCCATAAGCCCCATCGAGCACACGGTCAGGATGCTCGCGCTGGTGTGGGGTGTTGTCCCTATTCACGGGGAACAGGCAGGCTCCCTGGAGGACCGCTTCAAGGTGGCTATCGATGCCGCCATGGAAGCCGGACACCTCGAGGACGGCGACGAGGTTATCCTTACGGGCGGGACCGCAGGGTCCGTGCCAGGCTCGACGAACGTCGTCGAAGTATCCACGGTGGGCGAGGACGTGTAGAAGGAGCATGGTGAGACCGAGGTGAGCGTACCAAGGAGATTGAGGCCGCTTGTGGTCGTGATCTACGCGGCCTTCCTTGGCCTCCTCCTCGCCTCCTACGTCCCACCACTCCAGGACATACTGCATGACCGGGCCGAGATACCCACCCTCGAACAGAGACTGCAGAAGGCGCGAACGCAAAATACCGCGAACGCGCGCCTTATAGAGGAGCTGAAAACCCCCGCAGGTATCGAGCGGGCCGCCCGCGAACGCTACGGGATGGTCAGGTCCGGCGAAAAAGTGTATATCATTCCGAAGGAATAGGTTTCAGGTTACAGGCATCAGCCGTCAGGAAGGTATGTGAGGAACGATCGTCCAGCGAAAACGCCGGCCGAATCCGGGCTTCGCCCCGCCGTTCGAGCGCCGTCAGCCGAAGGACTGATGCTTGTAACCTGACACGATGCCTTATACCTCCAAAGACTACGACGCCGTCGCCAAGCAGCTCGGTCGCAGGCCGCGTCCGTTCCGTGTCGCGGCCCGCTGTCCCTTCGGCCTGCCGAGTGTTATCGAGAACGAGCGGATGCGCGAGATGCCGACGAGCTTCTGGATCACCTGCCCGAGCCTGGTCGCCGCCATCTCGCGCGTCGAGTCGACCGGCGGTGTCCGAGAGGCGCGAGATGCAGTCGGCGAGTCGGTAGTCGAGGAGATCCACAGCGCCCACTGCTTTCGGTACGGGACACGCGTCGCAGGCGTCCGCGACGAGGCCAGCGGCAGCGTCAAGTGCCTCCACGCTTTCACGGCCTTGCATATCGCGCTCGCCCTTCCCAACCCTGTAGCCGAATGGGCTCTCGGGCGTCTCGGGAACCCCTACCCGAAACGCCGCTGCTGCACCGCGGAAGTCAAGGATGACTAGCTGCTATACTCGCGACCGAACCCAGGGGGCGTGGCGGAATCGGCAGACGCACCGGACTTAAAATCCGGGTCCTGAGAAGGAGTGTGGGTTCGAGTCCCACCGCCCCTACTGTGTAAATCCGCTGCAAAGCAAGGAAATTAACGTTGTGTGAGGAAGTGCCCGGTGTGACTCAGCCAGGCACTCCTGACACCATCTTGACACCACTGACCTCTAGGTTAGGGCGTCCTCCATTGCCGCAGCGGCCTCGTTCTGCATGTTGGGCAACACGTGCGAGTATGTGTCCAGGGTGATGGCTATGCTTGAGTGTCCGAGCATCTCGGACACTATCTTCGGGTTGACGTTCTTCAAGAGCAACAGCGTGGCGCACGTGTGCCGGAGGTCGTGGAAGCGAATCTGCGGTAGGTCCGCCCGCTTGAGCAGGGGCTTGAAACGGTGCGTGGTCAGGTAGTGACGGTTCAAGAACTCTCCCCACTCAGTAGCGAATATGAGGCCGTTCTCGTGCCAGAGATCGCCCGCCCGGTCTATCTCCGTTAACTGGCGCTCCAGATGGCTTCTGAGGGCTTCCAGGGCCGTCTGGGAGAGCTTTACGGTGCGACGGCTACCTTTGGTCTTAGGGGAGGAGAGCATTGGGCCGCCCTTTGCCGTCGTCAGCGTGCGCCGCACCTGCAACGTCCCGGCCTCAAGGTCAACATCTCCCCATTTGAAGCCGAGCAACTCGCCCTGCCGCAGTCCGGTGTGGACGGCAAGGATGTAGAGTGATTCGAGCCTGTCGCCTTGCACGGCGTCGAACAACGTCTTCACCTGCTCTGCCGTCAAAGGCCGTATCTCTTCCTTCCTGACCTGTGGTGGCCTGACCGCTTCGGTGGCGTTGCGTGGAATGAGGCCGTCGGCTACGGCTTGCTTCAGAACCTTGTGGAGGGTGACGTGAACGTACTGTACCGTGCGGGACGAGAGCCCAACCTGTAGCTTCTCGCGGTAAAGGCCGCGCACATGGGTGGGCGTCACGTTCTTGAGCTTGAGGTTACCCAGGGCCGGGCGTATGTGGACCCGGACAATCTGCTCGTACCGCTCGAAGGTAGTTGGCCTAACCGTATCGGCCACGCTGTCGGCCAGCCACCGATCTAGGTACTCGTCGAGCTTAAACGCTTGGTGTGAATTGTGAGGTCACCATCCCAACAGGTCGGCGAAGGCCAAACGAGGACGACCGAGCTGATCATTGAGCCAGATGCAGAAGTTGTGCAGAGCCACCCTCGCCGCCAGTCGAGCCCGCAAACCCTCAAGCTCATGGGGCCGCTCTCCCCAGAGGCCGAAGGTGTTGAAGAGCTTGTCGTAGACGCTCTCCACTATCTGGCGGATGCCCGCCATCCATCGCCTCAAGCGTTTGGACCAGCTTCGCTTGCGGGAGTTGCGCTTGGGCGGATGGATGACGTGCGCCCCGTAGCTTTCGAGCCACCTGAGGTGGTTCTCGGCGCCATCGAAACCCTTGTCGGTTATGTAGGGGCCGCTAGCAGCCGTGCCCACGCTGATGAGCCTTCGGTCCGCTCGGGCTCTGAGGGCGAAGAAGGTTTCCGCCATTTTCTGGTCGGCTGTGGAAGCGGCTGCGAAGCAGAAGCCCGTTATGACCCCGCTAGAGTCGACGGCGGTCAACAAGCTAAAGCCCTCGTACCATCCCAGGCTATTACTCCAACCGATGTCGGCCTGCCCGGCCATCCAGCCATGCCCTCGGCGCTTGCAGTCTCGGGTAGGCATCGCCGAGCTATCCAAAGCCTCCTAAGGGGGAGGTCCTTGCGCCTCCAACACAGACAGCAGATGCACGATGAAACGCTCGATGAGTTCCTCGTGGGAGCGCACCAAGCGGTTGAACTGCGAGCGATCTGGCAGGGTGGGAAAAGCGTTGCACAGACGGGCCGTTGCATAGCGGTAGAAGTCCCGCTCGCTAGAGAAACGGCCCCACCGAGCGAAGATGGCCAGGGTGATGACCTCGCTCGCACAGAGGGAAGCTTGCGGACCTGGTTTCTTCGTTGGCGAAAGGGACTGGCAGAAGTCGTCCACCATAACGTAAAGTGTGGAGAGGAAGGTGTCCTTAAGTCGAGCATGAGGAGTCGGTTCCTTTCCCTTCGGGATCGGGCAGCAAGCCGACTCTAGCGAATGGACACCTTCCTCTCAAATCTTCGCCAATAAATCACACCAAGCGTTTAAGGTGTCTGCAAAAGACTTGAGACTTTCCAGCAACGCATTCTGACCGGCGTTCGGCATCGTGAAGCTCCCCTCGAAGACCTTTAACCCTCACCGAGAAGAATACCTGACCTGCCCGCCTTGGACCAGAAGCTCCATGCAATACCGCAACCCTCATGCAATCGCCCTCCGTGTCTGGGTTTGGAGCATTAAGGATATTGCCTACTTTTCAGGTGAAGAGATGGGATTTGTGTAAAACATCTGGGTGGCCGTGGCGCCTTTTCCAGACCCTCGGCTTTTTAGGCCCCCCCCCGCCGAGGAGGCCTCACACTGGAGGAGAGACCCCGCTGCCTGGGACGCTGCCAGCGCCACTACTCTCATATGCGAGTTTGATCTTGACGGGAGCACCTTGTGCACCTGTTAGCTCTGCCCGCTCCACATACCCGCGATCCTTGGCCCTGCATTTGAGATAGAAACATATCGCCCAGGCTTCACCGCGCAGGATAGCGGCGTATAGGGCATTCTCAGCCATATCCTTTACCGCTTCTTCCTGGTCGAGCTTAGCTTGCGCAACAGCGCTGTATTCGTCTATGTAACTTCTGACGGTGGCCCGGGAGCAGCCTAGTGCCCTAGCCGCTGGTGCTATCAACCCTTTAGATTCCTCCAAGGCTCTTACCATCTGCTCGGGGGTGAATTTGCGGTACGGCTGTTTGCGTTCCGGTATTGCTAGTTCTGTCATGCTTTCCTTTTTTTGGTGGTCAAGGTGTCTAATCTGCTAATCAACTCTGATTGCTCACCTCCTACCGCAGACACATGTTCGCCCCCGCATTTTGCTACATCGTGCGTCCGCTGTCACTGTCCTGGCTTTCTTTGCTGAGATTGGTGAGGACCGTGGTAAATAGAGATTCACGCCGCCCCCTCCAACTCCGCCTCGACGGCATCCAGCGCTGCGGCGAGGCCGTGTCCTAAGATACGCTCTACCTCCCGGAGCCCGGACCCCGGCGCCGGTGGCCATACCCCGCCAGCCCACTCGTTCAGGAAGTCCATCAGCTCGCCACGCTGCGCCCTAATGCTTGCGGGCAGCGGACCGGTGAGCGGCTGCGGCCCTCGTATCCCCAGCTCGCCCTTCTCCACGCGAGCGGTGTACTGGCCGAGGGGCAGACACCGGAGAATCTGCGGCGTCGTTTGCGACTTCAAAAGGTTTCCTCCCACGATTCGAGGTCGAAGAACCCTTCCTCCTGGCCGGTGTCGCCCCCGGTGCCATGTGGTCCCGTGGCACTTGTTTGGCACCTGTGGCACCTTTGAGGTAATAACGCCCGTTTTGCAGGAAAATCCGGCTTTTCACGCCTTCGCTGCGTTTGGCACGGTAGAACGAGGTCCGCGAAACACCCATGCCAGAGGCCGCCTTCTCCCATTCGGCGGTCGTGGCACCCTTCTTTTCGAGTGATCCGAGGGCCTCAAGGGTGATTCGGGCGGACTTCGTTAGGCCGTCGTCCCCCTTGGCCTCGATGGTTCCCAATGAACGGGCGAACACCAAACCATCTTCGCCCCCGCCCACGGAGAACCCGATGTTGTCGGGCAGCCATCCCTCGCGGTCCTTCTCGCGGTGGATGACGATACGCCCAACCGTGTCCCGGTCGAAGGGTAGTGGGTTGCGGAGCGCCCACATCACGTCGACCTCGTCGCGCTTCCGGCTCGAGCCCCGCGAGCTGACGCCCTCTTTCGGAACATGGTCCAGGAGTAAAACCGTGGTGCCCCGGCTGCGCGCCGGGTGCGCGTAGTGAGTTGCCCAAGTGGAGACGTCGTTGGAAGAGTTCTCGTCCAGGCCGTTGGCGGCCAGAAAGCCGATAAGGGAGTCGAACACCACGAGGGCCGGTTTCACCTCATCCAGGGTGTTCTCGTAGTCCAGAAGCCCCTCTTCCGTCGTGGGGAGCTCTGGGTAGAAGGAGTAGTAGAGCAGCTCGTCTACCTTTTCGGGGTCTGCCCCTAGGGCTTCCAGGCGCTCCGCCATGATACGGTGTCCGTTCTCCCGGTCGAATATCAGGACCCTCAAACCTTGCTCGAGGACGCGCAGGACGAGCCACAACATCAAAAACGTCTTTCCCGTGCTCGCCGCGCTATACAGGGAGTGAACCTTGCCCGCAAGAAGTACGTCCTGCACCAACTCCTCCGGCGGCTCGACGCCCTCGCGCATTATCTTGCCGAGCAACACCCGGTCCCGTAACGCGGGCACCTGGTCCTGGTCGACGTTGGCCTCTGGGGCATCCCGGAGTTGTCTCACGAGGGCCTTGATCTCCTCGCGGTCGCCGCTCCGGACGGCGGGGTGGTCGGCGGCATCGGCCCCCTTCACGCCCTCCGGTGGGTCGGTCCACTCGTAGAGTTGGACCGACGCGGCCACGCCCCGCAGGGCGCGCACGAGGCGTTCTGCGTGTTTCTGGCCCAGGGGGTCTCCGTCTCCCCACACGACCACAGGACGCCCTCGCAAGACTTCAAGGGCTGGCGCGTCGGGTATCAACTTTGCACCGCACACGGTCCCCACGGCCCTAATGTTGCGGGACCGTAGGGCGGCGGCCGGCGTCTCCCCTTCGCAAAGTACGACCCGGTAATTTTTTGGCCAGTCCGCGAGGAGTTCGGAGCCGAACAGGGGCATGGCGGCAGGGCTTATGTCGCCCTGGCTGTATCGACCGTTCGGCAGCTTCCACTTGAAGCTCTTTGCGTCCGGCGTCTCGGGGTCCTCCCAGCGCTCGTGAATGCCGCACAGCCGCCCGGCTTCGTCTTTGATGTGATAGTTCTTTACGAGTCGTTCGCGCCCTTTAGAAGGGCTTCTGGACGCATTAGAGCGTCCGTCGAAGGGAACCACGCTCGCGACCTGTTTACTTGCGAACAGGTCGCTCCGTTTCAAGCCGCGTCTCTCGAGCGCATCGACGACGTCACCCTGGTCGCACCCGGCGCGGCAGATGATGAGGGCGCTGCCGTCGTCGCTTTGCTGGATGTGTAAGCTGGGGTTGTGGTCGTCGTGGGCGGGGCAGAGAGCCCAGAAGCCGTTGCCCTTCTCCTGGACGCCCTCGACGTGCTCGAGGACCCTATCCACGGCGCTCACGGGATGGCCTCGTAGAGTCGGGCGCCGGCGCTGTGCCGCTCGAGGCTCTTTAGGAACGCAACAGGGAGCCCGACGTATGCGGCGTAGTTCTCCAGCGTGGCCGGTTGATCGGTTGACGTTGTTTGTCGGGAGGTACAAGACCCCCCTCCCCTGTGGACGTTACGGTTCTCGAACAGATCGCTCATGTTTAGGCCCCACTCGGCGACGATATCCTCCGTCTGGCACCCGGCCTGGCAGTTTACGAGCGCACGGCTATCGTCGCCCTCGGTGAGGCTCACGCTCGGCTTCCTATCCCCAAAACCCCTGCCATGTCCCGGAAGCGGGCAGGAGAGCATCCAGCCGGATTTAACTCGCCGAACGCCTTCGGCCCTTTTCACAACCAACTCTACTGGCTTCACCTTCACAGAACTCCCAGGTCTTCGGTGCTCTGCTCCATGAACCTCTGAAGTGACGTCTTCTCAATGCGAACCGCCCGGCCGATGCGTGCCGCCTTGATTTTCCGGGCGTTTATGAGCTGCCAGAGAGTTGTCCTGGACAGACCCGAGTAAGTTTCACTTTGCTTATAGTTAAGCCATGCGGGCGTAATGGCTATCTTCTCGTCGTCTTCGGACACGACGCACCACCTCTCTAGATCTGTGGTTTACAGACAATTTGGTGAGGAGCGAGGATCGCTCCGTGGGCATGAAAAAACCCCGGACATGCCGGGGCATCATTACTCGACTGATAAATTGATCTACCTTGTCTGTTTCACCTCCTTCGTCCGTTGTCGGTAAGCTTTCTGCTTGCACCTGTCGGAGCAAGTCTTGGCGTCCCGACGGGATGCGGTGAACTCCTCGCCGCAGACCTCGCAGACCTTCTTGCGTTCTTCAGCTTTCTTCTCCTCGCGTAGCTCCTCTCGATATGCCTCTTTGCAGCGATCAGAACAGAACGTGCGTCGAAGCGCGAAAAGATCCAGAGGCGATACCATCGGGCGTTCGCAGTGCGCGCAGAGCTGCATTACTACGTCGTCTCTCTCCGGTGATAACCACTCCGGCGCGCACGAACTGCATAGCACCGTGTCTTCGTAGAGAGGCTTGCCAATCTGCGGCTTCCTGCCGTAGTCCCAAGAGAGGGGCCACATGCCGACGTAGATTTTCGCGCCGAGGTACGCAGGCTCCTTCGGGGACAGATCCCGAGCGCAGAAGCCACATGTTCTCACGCCTTGTATTGCTTCGTAGGCAACTTCCGACGCTCTCACTTCTTCAGGTAGTCTGTACTTGAGGAACTCCGCATGCAGTGATTCCAGTTCGTCGGAAACGCGGGCACGGTATCCTTTAGGAGCGAACAGATCGCTTAGTGATGAATCTTCCTCCACAGGCTGCCCAACATTGCGAACTCTCTTCGCCATACCCTCACCTACAGCTTGGGATGCTATTCGAAGGATCTTTAGGCACTCCCGACGTGCGGCGGGTAGCAGGCTTTCATCTATCCATGTCCCGCGGCGGGTCTTTATAAGTCGTGCGCGTGCATTGTCGCTACTTTCGGCCGCCAGAGTAGGACACCTCCTCAGTTATACGAAATGATGGGTATGGCTCATGGAAGCAAGAAGCCCCGATGTAAGAAGGAAAGAGAAACGCGCCAATCTTCTTCAAGGCGCAAGAGTGAACTGTAGATATTCTAAGCGTGTCAATATGAGCCGTCAAGACCCGTAACGTGTGAGCTGGTTTTCGCTAACGACGGCCAACGTCCTCTAACACAGCGCGCAGCTAACCTAGTCCCCGCTGCGAAAGGCAAGAACGCGCCCGCCGCGCTAGCCCGCTTGCTTCTTGCCTCTATGCACCCGAGTGCGTGGAATATGAATTCTGCGACCTTCGTCTTTACGCAGTTCTCCGAAGTTCGGCCCCAGGTGCCCCACCTGGAACGCGGGCAGTTTTGGACCGGGGGCGGGCTTCGCGGCTGAACTTCCCCTAAGCCCGCAGGAGATCTACGCCAGGCCCTTCTCCCGCACCGTAACCCTCATACACTACTACTGGGCGAGGCGCCCGTAGACGTCCTCGAGCCTTACGATGTCCTCCTCGTCGAACTCGCCGAAGGAGATCTCCAGTATCCTGACCTCCTCCTCGCCCGCCGTAAAGAGCCTGTGTACCGTCCCTCGCGGGATGAAAAGTTCCTCGCCGACCTCGGGCTGGAGGACATCTTCGTCCAGTTGGACCCGAACTCCCTCGTCCAGCACGACCCAGAGCTCGTCGCGGTGGTGATGGTACTGGCTGGAGAGCTTGCCGCCAGGGGCGACGGTGATGATCTTGACCGTGCAGGGGAGGTTGTGCGTGTACTGTTCGAAGCGGCCCCAGGGCTTATCTACCTTTATGGAAGGCGGGCGGTGATCCAAGGTGTCCCCCTTTCGTGAACGGCCAGTTTAGCCGATCCGTCCCTAGTAAGAGCCTCTAAGGGTGGTGCTACGCTTATTCACCGGAGTTCGTGGAAGAATAATTCTCCGAAGTTCAACCGCTTCTTCCACACCTTTCGGGCCATGCCGTCTACAATTACGGCACAGGGGAGGCTGACACCTTTCTTCCGGGCCTCGCTAAAGAAGGGCGACATGGGGATAGAAAAACGAGGATCTTCCACCGAGCTGCACTTGCGCACAACCATAGAGCAGTCTCCGCTAGCCACCGCCATTCTCGATCCCGACGGTCGCTACCTGCTGGTAAATGCCGCCTGGAACGCTCTGTGGTCCCGGGGAGAATATGGGTTCCCGGAGAGCTCGAGCGTCTTCGAGAATGAGCGGCTGCGCGCCATGGGGCTTGCCCCTTACATTGAAGAGTGTAGGCAAAACGCTGCGGTGACCACGCCAATTTTGTTCTGCGAGGCGACACCCGAGACGAGGGCGCGTTGGCTGCAGGCGTTCATCTATCCCGTCAGGGACGAGACCGGGACTCTGCTGCAGGTAGGGCTCGTGTTCGAGGACTTCACCGATCGTAAGGCGCTCGAGGATGAGCTCGCCCATCAAGCTTTCCACGACTCCCTGACCGGCCTGCCCAACCGGGCGCTCTTTCTGGACCGTCTGGGACAAGGCCTCTCTCGGGCCAAGCGACAGGCCGAGCGGGGCGAGGCGTGCGGGCTCGCGTTGCTATACATGGACCTGGATGACTTCAAGCGCTTCAACGACTCTCTGGGCCACGCCGTAGGCGACCAACTCCTGGTGGGGGTGGCCGAGCGCGTAGCGAGCCGGTTGCGCCTCGGCGACACGTTCGCTCGCTTCGGGGGGGACGAGTTCGCCATGCTGCTCGAAGGCCTCGAAGACGTCGTCCAAGCTGCCGGCGTCGCGGCGAGGATCAAACAGGATCTGAGTGCCCCCTTCCAGGTTGACGGCCATGGGGCGGTCGTGACCACCAGCATCGGAGTCGTGGTGGCTGCCCCCGGCGAGACCGGCGAGTACTACGCCGAGGAGCTTATGAGAAGGGCGGATATAGCCATGTACCGGAGCAAGCGCCAGGGCAAGAACCGCCACGAGATCTTCTCCTTTGGGATGAACCACTCGCTCGAGCGCCTGGGGCTTGAGGAGGACCTCAGAAGGGCGATAGAGCGCGGGGAGCTCCGAGTTTACTACCAGCCCCAGATTATGATGAGCACGGGCGAGACGGTAGGCTTCGAGGCCCTGGTGAGGTGGGAGCACCCGGAGCGCGGGCTGCTGGCCCCTTCCGAGTTCATCTCTCTGGCCGAGGAGACCGGGATGATCATTGCCTTGGGACAGTGGGTGCTTGCGGAGGCCTGCCGCCAGGTGCGCATCTTCCGCGAGCAAATACCTCACGAGGCGCCACTGAGGATGTCCGTGAACCTCTCCGCCCGCCAATTTCGCTACCCTGAACTCGTCGAGGAAGTTGCGGCAATCCTCTCCGAGACCGGAACGGAGCCGCGGGATGTGGTTCTGGAAATCACCGAGAGCGTGATGATGGAGAAAGGACCGGACGCCAGGGGCATCCTGCGGGCGCTAAAAGGCCTCGGATTGACGCTCGCGATGGACGACTTCGGGACCGGCTACTCCTCGATCACCACCCTCAAGAGCTTGCCTGTGGACATCCTCAAGTTGGACCGGTCGATGGTAGAGGGGATGGACGGAGACCCCCAGAACCGGGCGTTAGTCTCGGCGACTATAGGCTTCGCGCACGCGCTGGGCCTCGATGTGGTGGTCGAGGGCGTGGAGACCGCCGGAGAGCTGGATGCATTGCGATCGATGGGTTGCGACATTGCCCAGGGATACTATTGGTACAGGCCATGCTCTACAGAGAAGGCTACGGAGCTCCTAGTCTCCTAGCTCTGTGGGTTCGAACCCGTAATCGGAGGGGCCCGTGGCGGCGAGCGCGCCGTTTCCAAAGTTTTGTGGCTCCGCGAGCATAAGGGCGAGCACACCCCCTTAGTTCACTGGAGTGCGTAGAAGAGGAATTCTGCGAACTTCGCCTATCCAGAGTTCTCGGAAGTTCGCATCCAGCATCCTGCATAGCCCCGGCCCTCGACCCTTGGAGAATGGAGCACAACTGACCACCGCTGGCGGCGCTGGTAAGCTGCCCATGGACCACGCACGACGCTAATGAGGGACAGATGGACGAGCCGGACGCATTCATGGAAGAGGTCAAAACAGCCAAAGATCGCAAGGACCTACCGTGCAGCTTCGTCCGGTCGCGCTGACGGCGACGGTCGGTTTGCTCGGCCTGGCGCTCGGCGTCCTCACCGCCTACGGGCAGAAGTGGCTCCCCCAGGAGGTGGGCTCCCTAGCCAATTCCAGCGGGTCGTGGGCCCTGGCCGCGTTCCTGCTCGCGCTCTTTGCCACCGGCCAGCGCGTCGCGGCGGTGTGCGGCGCGCTGGCACTCCTCGCGCTGCTCGCCGGGTACGTCCTCGGCGCTGGCCTGCGGGGCTACCCGTCGGGGTCGACTTTGATCATCTTCTGGGGCCTCGCCGCCGTGTTCGTCGGCCCCTGCCTGGGCCTCGGCGCTCATTGGGTGAGGTCGGGTCGCAGGACCCTGGCCGCGCTCGGAGCGGGCGGGATGGGCGGCGTGCTGGTCGGCGAGGGCGTCTACGGGCTCGCCTACATCGCCCACACCACCTACCCGCCTTACTGGTGGGGCCAGATCGCCGTCGGGGTCGCCCTGCTGTGCGCGATCGCGGTGGGACGCCTCCGATGCCCGCCGCTCGTCGCGCTCTCGGTGGCCGTCGGCCTCGTGGTGGCCGCTGCGTTCGTAGGCGTCTACAGCGGGGGCCTCCCGCTCCTCTATTCACCCTAGTGCGTGGAAGGTTAATTCTCCGAAGTTGGAGTTCCGCTTTTATGGAGTTCTAAGTCGTGCCGGCGTGAGAACATCCCGGCGCCGGATCATTCTCCGCTCGGCCGAGGTCCCTCTCTTACGGGGCGCTCTCGCGCTCGATGCGCTCTACCTCTTCGCGAGGGATGTGGATCGCACCGGCGAACTTGTCGGCCTTGAGCTCCCCGCCTTCGACCATCTCTTGGACGTCCTCAGGAGTGAGCTCGAGATACTCGGCCGCCTCCCACAAGGTGAGTTGCGTGCGTTTTTTGTCTTCCACCCTACTAACCTCCTTGCCCTCCGAAGACGGGACCGCGAGACACCCCACAAGGATACACCGGCCCTTCCTCTTGCCCTTATTCACCCAAGGGCGTGGAAGGGAAATTCTCGGAAGTTCGCTCTCTGGGTAGGGCTATTTTCTTCGAACTTCGCGCCGGAGGCCCCTTCCCATGGGAGAATACTCAGCGAGTGAAAAGCGCAAGAGGATGACTCTAATGGATAGTGAGCACCCGGAGGCGACATACGCCGCTCGGCTGCTCGAGCAGCAGGAAATCCTGCAGGCCGAGGCAAACCGGCTCGTGGAGCAGCTCGACCTGCCGACGATGGTGGGAGGAGCCGGACGCTTCGAGCGGCTGGGCAGCTCGGTGTCCGGGCTGATGGTGTGGCGGGACCTCGACCTCGGCGCCTCCTGCGGATGGCTGAGTCCCGAACGGGCTTGGGAGACGATGGCGCCGCTGGCGGCCCACCCGCGCACCACGAGGGTGGAGTACCGCAACGAGACAGGGCGACTCGCCCCGCCCGAGCTGCGGGGCCACGGACGCTACTACTTCGTGGCGCGCCACGAGACGGAGGCGGGCGAGGAGTGGAAGATAGACGTCTCGCTGTGGGCACCGGAGTCGCCGCCTGGCCCGCTGGCGCACGCGGAGGAGATGCGAAGGCGGCTCACCCCCGAGACGAGGCTGGCGATCCTGTGGATCAAGGACGTGTGGCACCGCAGGTCTTACTACCCCGATCGGGTGAGCGGGATGGATATCTATGAGGCGGTACTGGAGCACGGCGTGCGCACACCCGAACAGTTCGGAAGGTATCTGCGCGGGCGCGGTTTGCCCGAAGCATAGGGGCCCGGTCTTGCGGTGCTACGCTACCAAGGCCTACGTTCCGTAGGCCACCAGCACCCTTTCGGACAGCCTAAGAAGGAAGGTTTTGCGAACTTCGCACTAACGGAGTTCTGCGAACTCGAGCGCCTACAGCCAGCGGCGCACGGAAGCCTTGTAGGGCAAATACTCAGACGGGAAGCGTCTCTCCAGGTAGCGCTCCTCTCCCGGGATGACCACGAACGACATCAGCGCCACCGCCAACGCGAGGGTTGCCAGTAGCCACCAACTGTTCACCAAGAAGGCGACGCCGAGCAGCAGCAGCGAGAAGGACAGATATATGGGGTTGCGACTGAATCGGAAGGGTCCCGTGCGCACGATCGTGGTGGTGGGGCGGTTGCCCGGAACGGGCGTGTCGGCACTTCGAAGCGTGCGAACCGCGTAGAGGAACAGGGCGACGGCGACGAGCACCGCGATAGCCCCAAGGGGCACGCCAACGGCGGTCGGTGCGAGCCGCAAGGGCCAAGCGAGATGCAACAACAGGCCCAGAGCGATAGCGCTCAGGTAGACGACGGGTGGTCGCACGATCCCTAGGTTCGCGACCTCAGGCACGTTGCCTCCCTCCACCTTGTTGCTGCGACCCCACGTCCCGCATACCGTACACATGTTATCCCACGGGCCCCCTTAGACTGCCCAGCCTTAGTCACCGGAGTGCGTGGAATAGGTATTCTGCGAACTTCGCCTTTACGGAGTTCTAAGAAGTTCGCTTGGCACCCTTTGCCAAGCGAGGAGCTAAATGGCCCAAAGTATGTATTGCGCCTGGCGCCTCTCGTGAGATCATTGGCCTCCGAAACCGGGCTCCCGTTTTTGGGAAACCCGCTCGGTTGGTAGACGACCCGGCGCCGACTTTAGGAGGGGGAGCGCCGGGTTGTTGTATCCTTCGTTCCTATCCGCCCTGTCTTCACGAAGACACGGCCGGCTCTCGCTGTGGCCCAAGGCCTCCTATCCTGCTACCCCTTGGGGCAGATGTTGCTCGAGGCGTTCTCTCAGCAGGTCCGCCTGCCACTGGCGTGCCTTCTGGCTGCGGTGCGGCCCTTCGGCCAACTCAGAGAGCAGCCCACCCGGCTCGGTCTTCAGGACCTCTACCAACGCCTCCTCCAAAG